>NZ_CP010817.1:2032267-2709689 GCF_000833025.1 Myroides profundi | reverse complement strand
CTCAGTCAGGCTATTTTGTAAGTAATCTATCCTATACAGATATTCCTTTGCCTCAGCCGAGTAACCCTATCTTTTTAGCAAATAATAAGGAGCCTAAGGAGATTATTCGCAAGGTATATTCTAATATGGGAAATAGAAAGCTGACTTTGTTCTCGTATAGTACATTATATGATGAGTTTTTGCCTTTGGCCAAAATGAAGAAAGAGATTATAGCAGCCTCTAGATCATTAGTAGATGGAGGGATAGAATATGATTCTGTACAGGGCAATCTAAATTTGAGGAGAATGATCGCACAGCGTTCTATCACTTGGGGAGGTAGTCTAAAAGAAGAAGATATTATTACGACTAATGGAAGTATGAGCGCTATTTCGCTGTGTTTATTAGCATTGGGCAAACCTGGAGATACCATTGCAATAGAAAGCCCTTGCTACCCAGGTATCTTTCAGCTAGCTATTGATTTAGGATTTAAGGTGATTGAGTTACCCACAGATCCAGTTTCTGGTATTGATGTGCAGTCTCTTAGAGATGCAGTAGAGCATATTGATATGTGTCTATTGATCTCTAATTATAATACCCCATTAGGTAGTTGTATGCCAGATGAGAACAAGAAGGAAATAGTAGAACTCTTAGAGAGACACAATATCCCATTGATAGAGGATGATGTCTATGGAGATATGTATTTTGGTAATCAGCGCCCTAAATGTTGTAAAGCTTTTGATAAGACAGGTAATGTGATCTGGTGTAGTTCTGTATCTAAGACCTTGACTCCTGGATATCGTGTAGGGTGGGTTTCACCTGGTAAATATAAGAATAAGATCATGCATCAAAAGTTAGTGCATTTAATCTCTACACCTCCTTTAATGCAAGAAGCTGTAGCTAGTTTTATGCGCTCAGGTAATTATGATAAGCACCTGCGAAAGCTTAGAAAAGACATCTATAGCAATTATCAGAAATATTTGAATACCATTATTACTAGTTTTCCATTGGGTACTAAGGTTAATCGTCCTCAAGGTGGATTATCACTATGGATTGAGTTGGATCCTTCTATTGAGGCGATGGATTTATACGACTTAGCTATTGCAGAGGGCATTAGTATAGCCCCTGGTAGAATGTTTACAGTACAAGAACAATTCGAGAACTGTATCCGACTGTGCATAGGCCTACCTTGGTCAGAGGATGTAGAAGCTAAACTAAAAAGAGTAGGAGAGTTGAGTAAACAATTATTGAAAAAATAAGGTGATTTTTCGTTTTTGTATTTATAGTGATTTTGTTTTTTTGAAAATAAAAGTGGTTATGTATTAAAAAAAACAAATAATTTAAATTAGCGTTGTAATTTTTTTTAGTTTTATTCGTTTTAATTAAATAAAACTAAAAAACTTTATTTTGCAATTATGAAATTATACTCTTTAACCGAATTGAACGATGTTTTAAATGGCGTTGTTGTAGGAAGTACATTAAAACAGATTAGTACAGCGGAGCAGTTGGAAAAAGCCAAAGAATGTCAAGTCTCATTTATAGGTAATAAAAAGTACGAACGCTTATGGGGAGAGTCAAAAGCCCCTATTGCTATTGTAAATAAAGATATTTCTATTCTACCAGGTATAGATAGAGCGTTTATTAAAGTAGATAATGTTGATTTAGCATTAGCGAAGTTACTTACTCTATTTGCGCCTAAGATGCCTGTTTTTAAAGAAGATATTCACCCTAATGCTACGATAGATAGTACAGCAGTGATAGGTGAAGGAGCTAGAATAGCAGCTGGTTGTGTAATCGGCGAGAATGTAGTAATTGGAAAAAATGTAAAGATGTATCCTAATGTCACTGTATTAGATGACAGTACGATTGGTGATAATACAATATTGTGGTCTGGTGTTATTGTGCGTGAGCGCAGTCATATCGGACATAATTGTATTTTACATCCTAACGCAGTGATTGGTGCTGATGGCTTTGGTTTCTGTCCTTCTCCTGAGTTAGGGTTAGTGAAGATACCTCAGATCGGTAATGTAGTTATTGGTAATTATGTTGAAATAGGAGCCAACTCATGTGTAGATAGAGGAAAGTTTAGTGCTACCATTATTGGAGATGGTTGTAAGATTGACAATCTTGTTCAGATAGGACATAATTGTGAGCTAGGAAAATTCTGTATCATGGCTGGTAATAGTGGTTTAGCAGGTTCAGTTACACTAAAGGACTTTGTAGTAATTGGTGGTAGTGCTTCTATTAAAGATCACGTTACTATCGGGCAGGGTGCTGTAGTAGGAGCTGGATCAGGAGTGACTGGAGATGTAGAAGCAGGTAAGACGGTATTAGGGTATCCTGCTCAGGAAGCAAAAACAACCTTGAGACAGTGGGCTGTACTAAAACAATTGGTAACCAATAGAACGAAGAACTAATCTTCTAACTAAAATACGCAATAGACTTATAAACGAAAAGAGTTTATATAATATAGATCTGAATTAGTGACACAGGCATATAATAGTATGGTTTTAGAGCTAATGAAGGAGCTATGAAGTAGAATGGTTTTGCGGTATTTTGGGTTTAATAATAATTTATAAGCGACTAACTGATAAGGGTTAGTCGCTTTTTTTATACATCTCTATTTGTGATTATTCATTTATTAATCTTGATAGATTTTATTGATGTATTGTAAGGCATTCGTAGCCTCTTTTACATTTACGTTTAAGGCAAGTCGTTTACCTAGTTCTAGTTGTAGTTCTTGAAAGAAAGTAGTCATGGTGTGAAAGGCTTCCCATGTATTTTGGATATTAGCATTGCTATAGGTTCTCAATACTTGATTATAGTCTTCATCGTTTAAGTAGTTTTTAATGAATTTACCTGATTTGCCTATAGAAACGCTAAAATGGTGTTCACTCCCTATTTTCCAAGCTAGTAACTGTAAGAACATAGGACGGACGACAGACTCCATCATATCTTTTGCATATACTCTTTCTTCTCTAGCCAGTCCCTTAGCAACATTAGTAGAACACCACCAAAACTCATTACATACTTCTGTAAACTCTCGTTGAGTTGGGCGTTGTACATGATAGTCGATATCAGAAGACTTAGGTATGTCTTTAAATATTCCATCTTTATCTAGCCATACGATAGAAAGACTGTCTTTTTTATATTGCTCTAATTGATCTACTGGGAATAGGGTAAGGTCTAACCTACTACCGTCTTCATAAATCATTAAATAAGCATACGAAATAGAAGGAGTGCCCTCTTCGTTACCTAAGTGCATATCATCTGGTAATTGTTGTATGGCAGGTTGTCCAAAGGTTTTGTAGACAATATCCTCTTTCTTGATACCTTCTATGTCAGTCACCATATAGATGATATCATAGTCTTGGTATTGATCAGGAGTAACCATCGGGTTAGCTCTTGAGCCATTGAGAATAACAGCTCTAATGCGGTCATCTTGTTTAGCTAATTGAAGGATCTCTGTTTGTAATGGTGAAGCCATATAGGTGTTTTTAAGACGAATAAGCAAGATAATTAAATTAAAATGATTCACAGTGGTGTTTTTAGGAGTAGAATAAAGTTTTTTAATAGGCTAGAACTGTAACTCAAATAGAAGGCTATTACTCAAAAACTAGAAAACCCACAGATAAGAGCGTATATCCCACTTGATCTGCATATCCATTAAGAAGGAAGTTCTACATTAGGAAGAGGTATTATGAGGGAGTAAATGTCTGTGTGAAGTTCTAATTGAGGTTAGTTAATTCTCTTTTTTATTCTTCAAAAATAGCAGTGGTCGCATAGTTATCGCATAGTGATGGCATACTGCTCGCATATTTTTGCCCGCTTTTTATACGATCACTATGGGATCAAACTACGATCAGTATATCATCATAGCTATACACAGGGTATCAGGGGTATAAGTCAACGAATTCTAATGCTGAGTTCTAAAGTAAATGAAGTACTGACTTCCTTTTTAATGAATCTAAATAATACTCCTTCTTGCGTCTTTTATATTCCTTTTAGCGTCAGTACCCAGGCAAAGGGATGCCTACTTTTGCCCTATCAATAAGAGAGATAGTCTTCCACAGAGCTATTCTATAAGAGAGATCAAGATGAAAATACCATACCTTACTTTATCCTTAATCGCTGTTTTATCATTTAATTCTAAATCTGTTTTTGCACAACAAGATACTTTACAAAATACAGGGTTAAATGAAGTGATTATTCAGAGAGAGACTAAAGCCGAAAAAGAAAGTCGTCAACCTATACGTGCTACTGTACTTGATGTAAAAGCGATGAAACAACAGCCATCTAGTGTGATCGAGCTGATGAATAGAACAGTAGGTGTACGAGTGAGACAAACAGGGGGATTAGGTAATGCTACTAATTTGATGTTGAACGGTTTTGAAGGAAAGGCGATAAAGTATTTTAAGGATGGGGTTCCGATGGATTATTTAGGGAATGCCTTTAGTTATTCTATTGTACCGCCTACGATGATTGATCGCATTGAGATCTATAAAGGGGTGGTACCTGTAGCCTTAGGGGCAGATGCACTAGGAGGAGCAGTTAATATCGTAACGAAAGAACCTGAAAGTAATCAATCTGTAGATGTATCTTATCAGATAGGTTCTTATAACACCCACAGAGGTACCGTAAACGCTTATTTTCAAGATAAAAAGACAGGCTTATTTGGAGGAGTAAATGCTTTTATTAATTACTCTGATAACAATTATAAGGTCAATGTACCTTACACTGATCCAGAAACGGCACAGGTAAGTAGAGAAAAACACAAACTGTTTCACAACCGTTTCTCTAATGGATTTGTAGAAGGATTTGTGGGAGTGAAGAACAAGACTTGGGCAGATGAGTTGCGTTTGACTGTAAGTAGCTTTTACATTAATAAACAGCACAATTACGGGATGACGATGAACTATCCATTCGGAGGAGTGACGAGTAATATGAATTCTGTAGTGCCAACACTTCGCTATCGCAAGGCTTTTTTAGATAAAGACTTGAAGTTAGATCAATTCCTTGTCTATAATACACTGCATTCTAGTTATACAGATACGATTAAAGGGTTTTACGACTGGAGAGGGAAGTTCACTCCAGTACCTAGTAAGAATGGAGAAGCGACTACTAGTGGGAGTATCAAAAAGTTACGTTATTATAACTTCGTATCTCGTACTAATCTATCTTACCGATTAGACAATGGGTTTATAGAGTTAAACTCTGTTTACAATACCTCTACTCGTCGTGGTTCTGACCCTTATGGAGAGAAATTTCCTTTCTCTAAGATAGATATGTTACAGCGTTCTGTAGTATTCCAAAAATGGATTACAGGGCTAAACTGGAGATTATATGCCTTAGATGATCGTCTGACGAATGACTTATCGGCGAAGTATTACTACTTGCGTACAGAAGGGTATGAGAGTGCGCATGGAGACACTTCGATGGAGCAAAAAAGATCTAAAACAAAAGGGAACTGGGGTGTATCAGAGTCGTTAAAATATCAGATTAACGATCGTATGTATGCTAGATTCTCAGGAGAAGTAGCCGTGCGTCTACCAGAGCAAGAAGAGTTCTTCGGGGATGGAACATTCACGCGAACCAATTTTGCTTTAAAACCAGAAAAGAGTTGGAACTATAATCTAGGATTTAACTATAATAATCAAACCAATTTCATGACAGAGGTCAATGTGTTCTACAGAAGAACGCATGATATGATCATGCTGTTAAACACGGGTATTTTTGGTAGTTACGAGAACATAGAAAAGATAAAAGGAGTTGGAGTAGAGGTAGATGCAGCATATTCTCCATTAAAGTGGTTGAGACTGTCTGGTAACGTGACGTATCAAGACTTTAGATTATATGATAAAGAAGATAAGACGTATGAGGGTTCTCGTCTGAGAAATACACCTTATTTCTTCGCTAATCTTGGTTTGCGTACTTCACATGACAATGTATTCAAGGCAGGAGACAAGTTCTCGTTCTATTACAACTACAGTTTTGTAAAGGCTTATTACCTAGACTTTATTCCTAAAGAATTTGAACCTAGTGGTTTCTTAGGATTATGGGGAAAAGCACAAGTTAATGCAGAAGCTTATGTGATCCCTGATCAGAATTTACATTCTACAGGAGTGGTGTGGAGTTATTCACCTAAACTGTCTTTCGGTTTAGAAGCTAAGAACTTGTTTAACAGTGAAATATTTGACAATTATAAAATACAAAATGAAGGGTTTAGTCTTCATTTTAAAGTGAATATGTCTCTTTAGGAGAGGAACAATTTAGAAATACAGAAACTTATCATTAAAACACAATAAATCTATTAAAATGAAAAAAAGCATTTTTAGTACTAAAACGATAGGAGCATTAGCTATGGCAGGGTTATTTGCTTTTGCATCATGTTCATCAGATGATAATTCAAGTTCAGAGCCAACTAAACCAGTTGAGCCAACGAAGACATCTTATGCACTATTAACAGCTACATTAGGAGTACAGCCATTCGTAGGATACTTATCTAACTATGATAAAATGCCTGAAGGGGATTTAGACAATATCCATAAAGGGTCATTACAGATAAAAGGGAATGGAATGAAAGCGTATGGAGAATGGGTATTCCAACGTCTTCAACTAGGACGTGTGTCTTCTCCAGATGACGGTATCTTGAGATATTCTATTAACGCAGATGGTTCTTTATCAGAGACAGGTAGAATCACAGGAATGTCTTCTAACTTTTATGTACATGATAAAACGACTGGATACTATGCCGATATAGGAAGAGGATTGTTAAAGATACAAGTATTCAATCCTTCTACGATGCAGCGTACAGGAGAAATAGACCTTTCTATTGTAGAAGATAAAAAAGCAGAATACCAAGCTGTGGGATCTCGCTTTATCGCGTCTAAAGATGGAAAATTATATGTAGATATCATCACAGGTTCTAAAGATGGACAAGGTAGTCAGATGAAAGACCCTGCTCCAGGATATATCAAACTAGCAGTGATCGACATCGCTACTGGTAAATATGAAAAAACGATTCAAGATAACCGTATCAGCTATGTAGGATATGGTGGTAACGCGAATCAAATGTGGACTATGGGAGATGATGGAGCGCTATATATGTGTTCTCATGGGTTCGGAGTAAATGGAGCGACTAATGGTTCTGCTATTGTTAGAATTAAAAAAGGAGCAACAGAAATAGATAAAGATTGGATCATTAAGATTGATGATTATGTAAAGAATACTACAGTTGGTTCAGTAGGGGTAAAAGATGGTAAGCTATATACAGCATGGAGTGATAAAGCATTCTCATACACAGATATTTTGCCAAACCCTAATTTTACATACTATGCTTTTGATAAAGAGAATATTGCTGCAGGACCAAAAGCAGTAACTGGTATACCTCAATCTACTTATGCATTCCAAGATGCTCAAGCGATTACTACAATAGATGGTAAAGTGTACTTCAGAGTAGTGAATAACAAAGATTACAACGGATACTATGTATTAGGATCTGATAATGTAGCTAAACCTGCGTTTAACATCGGTAAAGGTGGTCAAGTATGGGGCTTAGTGAAATTAGTTAAATAAGATAGTTTAATTATTTAGAACTCTCCATAGAGTTTGGATGCAATAGTAGAGGAGTTTTCTTCTCTACTATTCCTTTTTTATAGTTTTTTAGGGAACGGGAAACGGGGAACAGGAAACGGGAAATGGGAAACAGGAAACAGGAAACGGGGAACAGGAAACGGGAAACAGGGAAACGGGGAACAGGAAACGGGAAATGGGAAACAGGAAACAGGAAACGGGGAACAGGAAACGGGAAACAGGGAAATGGGAAACAGGAAACGGGAAACAGGGAAATGGGAAACAGGAAACGGGAAATGGGAAACAGGAAACAGGAAACGGGGAACAGGAAACGGGGAACAGGAAACGGGGAACAGGAAACGGGAAACAGGGAAATGGGAAACAGGGAACAGGAAACAGGGAACGGGAAACGGGAAACGGGGAACAGGGAACAGATGGCATGGTAGCTCAAAGTAGGGAGACTTTGCAACGAGAACAGAACAAAAAACGATTTCACAGTTTCACGATTTCACAAAACAACAAAACAACAAAATAACAACAAAAACAATAATATGGCAACAGATAATGTGCTATGGCGTATCGTAAAACCAGTCAAGAAGAAGCTAAACTTTGCAATGGCTCTTTCTGTTGGTTCTACTTTATTGACAATAGCCAATTTAATAATATTAAGTTACCTAATTAATGCACTGTATCACGGAAATACAACACAATTGTTGTATCTATTCGGAGCGATGATCTTATGTGTAGTAGTTAGTTATGTATTACGTCTAAAGTCATTTGACGTATCCCATTACGCAGCTTTTGATTTAGAAGCTATTTTGCGTAAGAATATCAGTCACCATTTGGCGAAGTTACCATTAGGGTTCTTGACTGAGACAGGTTCAGGAGCATTGACTAAAATCTTAAATGAAGATGTTCGTTTATTACATGGATTTGCGGCAGATAGTACCCCTTTATTTGTGCGTACGTATGCCTTTCCAGTAGTTACTTTGTTTGCATTATTTTGGTTTGATTATAGAGTAGCACTAGTTTGTCTAGCTATTCTTATCGTAGGGCTTGGGTTTTTAGCATTAGCGATGAAGAATAAGACAGAAGTAACACATCAATTTAATAAAGCAAAAGAAGATATTAATGTAGCTGTGATAGAGTATGTACAGGCAATGCCGGTAGTACGTGTATTCGATGGAGGAGAGAAATCATTTGTGCGTTATGAGAATGCCTTACAACGTTATTTATCTATTATCACTTTGTGGTTTAAGGAAAACGGATTGAATGCTAAGTTGTCGATGTTTATTTTAAACCCGCTACCTACATTTATTATATTACTTGTACTAGGAACGTATTGGTTCCAAGAGGGGTCTTTGAGTTTTGTGTCTTTTGTAGCCTCTTTATTATTGGGGACAGGAATGATAGAGTCTATTTTGCCTTACCGAAGTTTGACTAATGTGATCTCTAGAGCGGCAATCAGCGCAAAGCGTATAGAAGAATTACTAGAAGTAGAACCTTTAACTTCTACAGGAGAACAAACTACGGTAAACGATACAACCATTGAGTTTGACAAGGTGTCTTTTACTTACCCTGGTAGAGAGGACAAGGCATTAAATAATATCAGCTTTACGGTGAAGCCAGGTACTTTTACTGCTATTACAGGAGCATCAGGAGCAGGAAAGTCTACTGTAGCTCGTTTGTTACCTCGTTTTTGGGATGTTAGTGATGGAGAGATAAAATTGGGTGGAACAGATATCCGCCAATTAAAACCTGAGGTATTATTAGATACGATATCATTTGTGTTTCAAGACAATTTTATTTTCTCTGATACGATTGCTAACAATATCAGAATGGGCGCAGAGGAAGCTACCTTAGAAAAAGTAATGGAAGCGGCTAAGGCTGCCCAAATACACGATTTTATAATGCAACTTCCTGATGGGTATGAGACCTTAGTAAAAGAAAGAGGAAATAACTTCTCAGGTGGACAGAAGCAACGTCTAGCGATTGCTAGAGCGATCTTGAGAAATAAACCTATTCTTATCTTGGATGAGGTAACTTCATTCTCAGATACAGAAAACGAACTATTACTGATGCGTGCTTTCCGCAATCTGATGAAGGACAAAACAGTCATTATGATCGCTCATAGATTAGAGACAATCAAGAATGCGGATCAGATCATTGTGATGGATAAGGGAAGTATTAGCGAGATAGGAACACATGAACAATTAGCAGCTAATCAAGGAATATATCAAGCGATGTGGCAATCTTATACACAAGCGAGAAATTGGCATATTAAATCAGATAAATAATAGAGATGAGTAAAGTACAAACAAATAAGAGCAGTTCTTTTATCGGTATATTATCTAACCTGATTAAAGCAGCAGGTCCGATGGGTGGACGACTGCGAATGAGTTTAATATTGATATTGTTGTCTTCTGTTTTTCAAGGAGCAGCTTATACTTGCTTTTACCCTATTTTTATGAATATAGGGAAGGGAAAGCCTGAGCAAGTATGGTTTTACATTTGGATAGCATTAGGCTTTGTCGTGATTAGTGCTATCTGTAGATGGGTAGGGCAAGACTATGACTATGGAGGCTTTTCTTCTCAGGCGCAGTATGACCTTCGCAAGAGACAAGGGGAGAAACTGAGAGAGATGCCTTTAGAATTTTTATCTAATAAACGCTCTGGAAAGTGGAGTGCCGTGATTAGTAATAATGTAGATGAGGTGATTTCTTACACCATTACAGTGTCAAGTTTGATGATGTATGGAGTGATTACACCTATATCAGTAGGGCTGATGACTTTCTTCTTTGACTGGAAGATTGCGATAGTTATCTTGATTTTATTCCCTGTGATCATCCCGTTGTATCGCTGGAGAAAACCAGCTTATGACCGTGGAATGTATTATCTAAATGAAGTACACTCTGAGCTAAATGCAGAGTCTATAGAGTTTATCCAAGGGTTGCCTGTGCTTAAAGCAAGTAATGGTATAGAACGTATCGTAGCTCGTTTAAACAAAAGCATTGATAAAGTAAGAGAAGTACAAATCTTCGGGCATGGCAAAGGGAGTACTCCTAACCTGATTATTACTTCTGCTTTAGAAGTAGGGATGTTAGTATCCTTGGGATTGGGAATATTGTTTGTGCTAAAAGCAGATAGCAATATGATGGTCATGACAGCCTTAATGATTATTGTGATTCGCTTCTCAGAGTTGATCTCTAGCTTTGTACCAATGACCATGATATTTAGTCTGATGGAAGCAGGATATAAGCAAATCACAGCGATGTTAACTGCTCCTGTCTTAGAAGTAAAGACACCTCAAGCCAAACCAACTTCTTATGGTATAGAGTTTAAAGAAGTAGACTTCTATTATGAAGATGCTCAAGAAAAGACTTTGTCTAATATCAACTTATCTATTGCACCGAAGTCTATTGTAGCTTTAGTAGGGCCTTCAGGTTCGGGTAAGACTACGCTGGCAAGAATGATTATGCGCTATGCAGATTGTCAGAAGGGGAGCATTAGTATAGGAGGAGTTGATATTGCTAATTTGAGTCAAAACGATTTGTTGAGTATGATTTCTGTGGTATTCCAAGAGGTTTATTTATTTGATGATACCATAGGTAACAATATCCGTATGGCGAAACCTATTGCTACTCAAGAAGAAATAATAGACGCGGCTAAGCGTGCTCAATGTCATGACTTTATCAGTCAATTGCCTAAAGGGTATGACACACCTATAGGAGATATGGGAAATACCTTATCAGGTGGAGAACGTCAGCGTATCTCTATTGCGAGAGCACTGCTTAAGAACAGCCCGATAGTCATTCTAGATGAACCAACGTCTTCTCTAGACTCTTTAAGCGAACTTGCCGTACAGCGTGCTATCGATGAGTTAGTGAAAGAGAAGATTGTGATTATCATTGCACATAGGTTATCTACAGTCAGAGGCGCGGATAAGATATGTGTCTTAGAAAAAGGTCAGATAGTAGAGGAGGGAACACATGAAGCCTTAATGATAAAACAAGGTAAATACTGTGATCTATGGGAAGCAGAGAAGCAAATAGAGGCTTTGTTTTAAGAAGAAATAGCAATTGTATTCTATAGATTAGAAGGGTTAAGGACAGATAGTAGACTCATTTGATAAGCTTACCCCAAGTTCGCTTTTCCTTAGTTCCTTTTATGTGAAAGCTTGTGATATTGTATCACAGGCTTTTTTGTTTTAATGGAGTAGAGATAAGAAGATATTACTTTATAATCAGAATAAATAGTATGGGCTTAATGTAGTAAATAACTAATAATTAGTTTTTTAGTGTTGTTTTCTGTATTTTGTGTACGGGATGTCAAAAAAATACTGAATGACTATAAAATAGTAAAAAAAGCTAAGTGATTTTAGTTTATTTTTGCGCCTTTAATTTTTATTTGCTTTATAAAAAAATGCCACAAGAATTACAGTTACAAGTTCTTCCTGAAGTTGCAGGTACAGCGGATTTATTGACGCAGTACGTTGCAAACCATGTGAAGTGTTCTCCAAAGGACATTAAGCATATCACGATCTTAAAGAGATCTATCGATGCGAGACAACGCACCGTAAAGATTAATTTAAAGGTTGCTGTTTTTTTTGCCGATGAGGATGTCGTGCACAGACATATTGATTTTCCAGAGTATAAAAATGTAAAGGATGCTCCACGTGTTATCGTGGTAGGAGCAGGACCTGCGGGTTATTTTGCAGCATTACAACTAATCGAGCTAGGGGTAAAACCTATTGTAGTCGAAAGAGGAAAAGATGTGCGAGGTCGTCGTCGTGATTTGAAAGCAATAAATATCGATCATATCGTTGATCCGGATTCGAACTACTGTTTCGGAGAAGGAGGAGCGGGTACTTACTCAGATGGTAAGTTATATACACGTTCTAAAAAGCGTGGTGATGTCAATCGTATACTAGAGTTATTAGTAGCCTTCGGAGCATCACAAGATATCTTAGTAGAAGCGCATCCACATATCGGAACGAATAAACTTCCGAAGATTATGCAGGATATGCGTGCTAAGATTGAGGAGTTTGGTGGAGAAGTGTTATTTGAGAAAAGAGTAGTAGACTTTGTGATCAAAGGAAATGAAATAGAAGGAGTTAAACTACACAATGGGGACCTAATCGAAGCAAAGAAAATAATCTTAGCTACAGGACACTCTGCTCGCGATATCTATGAATTACTAGATCGTAAGAAAGTCTTGATAGAAGCAAAGCCTTTTGCCCTAGGAGTACGTGCAGAGCACCCACAGACGCTGATAGATAAGATACAGTACTCATGTGATTACAGAGGAGAGTTTCTTCCTCCAGCACCTTATTCTATCGTGAAGCAGGTCAATGGTCGTGGGATGTATTCATTCTGTATGTGCCCAGGTGGAGTAATCGCACCCTGTGCTACAGCGCCTGGAGAAGTAGTAACCAATGGATGGTCACCGTCTAAACGCGATCAAGCAACAGCCAATTCGGGTATCGTAGTAGAGTTGCGATTAGAAGACTTTAAGCCATTTGAGAAGTTCGGAGCCTTAGCAGGTATGGAGTTCCAAAAAGCAATAGAGCAAAAAGCTTTCTTACTAGCAGGGGAGACTCAGCGTGTACCAGCACAGCGTATGGTGGACTTCTCACAGTCTAAAGTATCAGAGTCTATCCCTAAGACGTCTTATCTACCTGGTACGACTTCTATAGAGTTAGGACAGGTGTTCCCAGGCTTTTTGACGCAAATCATGAGACAGGGATTCAAAGAGTTCGGTAAGTCGATGAAAGGGTACTTCACAAATGAGGCTATATTACATGCTCCAGAGAGTAGAACATCCTCTCCAGTGCGTATCCCTCGTGAGGATGATACCTTAGAGCATCCTCAGATCAAAGGACTTTATCCATGTGGAGAAGGAGCAGGGTATGCAGGGGGTATTGTATCTGCTGCCATCGATGGTGAGAAATGTGCGATTATGTGTGTCGAGAGCATGCAGTAATCAATTAAGAATTAAGAATTAGGAGTGTATTGCCTACGGCATTTAATGGTTAACAGTTGTTAGTTGACAGTTAACAGTATTGCCTATGGCATTTGGCATGTATATCACGCAATCGTAGAGATGATCATATACACCCGCCACCTAGTAACCACAGTCTATATAAGGTAGAGGCGCAATATCTCGCGTCTCACACAACGTATATCCATACCGTATACCACGCAATCGTAGGGATGATTATACATCCGACACCTAGTAAATCATAGTTCTTTTTAAAGATATAAAATTTAATATATAAGCCTAATTACGAGAGTAGTTAGGCTTTTTGCTTATCTTTAGAGCTGAAAAAGAATTTATTATGATAAAGAAAAGTATTGTTTTACTGTTGTTAATGTCCTTCAGTGTGGTTTTAGCACAGAAGGATCCATGTCAGATAGCTGTAGATAAGGAGTTTATTAGTAAGGTGAAAGACCACTCTTCTAAGGATCTAATACCCTATTACTCACCTAAAGAAAAAAAATGGGGCTATATGAATAGAGTTTCTCAAAAGAAATTGACGAAGCCATTTATGAGTAATTTGGAATTTTTTAACCCTAATTTCAATACTTTTCACATGCATTTTAGTAAACAAAGTATAAGTTGTAAAGGAGAGATTAAGGGAAGTAATAATAATTATGATACAAGTGAGTTTGGAGGGATAAGTTTTTTCGAACCTGAAGTAGGCCTTTATGTCAAGTCAGAGGATACTCTTTTAGTAGATGAGCATGTGAAGGGATTTAAAGTAGATGATAAAGGTGAATTAATAGGAATCAATCCAAAGTATTTTGATAGTCAATCGAAACAAACTTCGCTCATTACTATTTTTAGTTATCATAATCAGTTTTATGCTGTAGAGAAGCAGTTGGTTGGTGAAAATCAGTACTACTTTACAATTATCAATCAGAATGGAGAAAGTATTGATGGTTTTACTCAGTTGACTAAATATCCAGAATGGTTACCAATGTATAGTTCACAGAATGATTTATGGATTGAGACAAGTAAGGGAGATGGAAAATATCAAATAAGAGGTTTGCTATCTGGTAAAATAATGAGCCAGTCTAGTATGAAGATAATAGATCAGGTAAATGAATTGGCGTATGGCATCGTTAGTCTTGATGGAAGCAAAGGAGTGTTTGACTTTCTAACTATGGAGTGGGTAATCATTCCTTCAAAGGACAATAACTTCGTAAACTTGTATTTCAGTTCGTTAGAGGAAATTGACAAAATTGAAAAGACAGAAATTGTATCAGTAGATCAAGTGAAGCAAAACAGAGATAAGGTCTATATTTATATCTTAAATGAGAAAAATACCTTCTACGATTTAGATATGAAGGAGTATAAACCAAAGAAATAAGACAAAAGCCTAATTACGAGAGTAGTTAGGCTTTTTTTGGGTGTATAAAGTGTTAATGTTCATAGTATGTCATTCTTTGTCTAGGAAAGGAGAATACTCTTCGGTAACTTTATAGGAGAGATTATTCTTATGGAAGGATAATTATTTCGTATGTTTTAATATCACCAAAACACTATAAAAAATGTATATATCTAAATTAAGACTATGGAACTTTAGGAAATATGGTAATGCATCATCAATTAATACTATTGATTTTAATGCTCCTGTATTGGAAGTACCATTTAAAGAAGGAATGAATATCTTAATTGGAGAAAATGACTCAGGAAAGAGTGCTATAATTGATGCAATAAAATTAGTGTTAAAAACTCATGCATACGAATGGATTAAAATAGAGGAAGAAGATTTTTATTGTTTAGCAAATAATATAGCTTGTAAAGTTAGAATTGAAATTGAATTTGAAGATATCAAGCCTGAAGAAGCTAGTAATTTTATAGAATGGTGTGGATGGAATGATAAAGGAGAGCCTAAACTTGTTCTGATTTATCAAGCTGAATTGAGAGATGGTCGTATAATTCCTTCAGATGTTAAGGCAGGAATGGACGGTATAGGTCATGCTTTAACTTATGAGGCACGTGAGTTTCTTAAATGTACATATTTAAAAGCTCTACGTGATGCTAGCAGTGAATTAACAGCGAAAAAAAATTCTCGGTTATCCCAAATTTTGAGAGCACATAAGTTATTTGAAAGAAAGAATGTACTTTCAGAGAGACATGATTTTGAAGAAATATTTGAAAATGCACGTGCAGAGATAAATGGTAAATTTAATAAAAAAGGAGAGGAAAGAGATTATTCTATTATTAAAAATGCTATTGATAAATATATACAAGCTTTTATCAATGATGATATTAGTACTGATTTTAATTTGGGAGGGAGTACTATAACTAATATTTTAGAAAAGTTATCATTAGGAGTCTTAAACCAATCGAATTTAGGTTTAGGAACAATGAATCGTTTATTTATGGCAGCGGAGTTGATACATTTAGAGAAAACTAATTGGAATGGGTTAAGACTTTGTATGATTGAAGAACTAGAGGCTCATTTGCATCCTCAAGCACAATTAAAAATTATAAATCGTTTAAAACAAGAAAGCAATATTCAATTTATTCTCAGTACTCATAGCCCCAATATCACTTCTCAAGCTAATTTAGAGGATATTATTCTTTGTAAGAATAATTTAGTTTATCCATTAAGTGTAGGTCAAACAAAATTAGATAAAGTGAATTATAAACATTTAGAGCGTTTTCTGGATGTAACTAAGAGTAATCTCTTTTTTTCTAAAGGGAATATTATTGTAGAGGGATGGTCTGAAGAAATTATTTTACCAGCTTTGGCAAAAAAACTAGGTTATGATTTAACACATAAAGAAATATCAATTATAAATGTTGCTTCTACAGCGTATCTACATTTTGCGAAGATATTTCAAAGAAGTAAGGGAGAGTGTATACAGGTTCCTATTTCGATTATTACTGATTTAGATAAAAGGGAATATGAGAGAGAAGAAATAATTGTTAAAAAAGAAAGCAAGGAAAAAAGAAAGGAATATAACTACATAAAACAAAATATTGATTATTCTAAAGAGATTGAGAAAAGAAAAGAAGGAATAAAAATATCTACTTCTTCAGAAGTGAAAATTTTTATTTCTAAACAATGGACCTTAGAGTGGTGTTTGTTGAAATCAAAAGCACTTGAAGGTATATATAAGACTATTTTAAAAGAGGTTCATCACGATATTTTTAACATATGTGATGATAATAATGAAAACTGGGAAAAAGCATTAAGTAGAATTCTATTGAGTAACTCTATAAATAAAACAGAAATAGCTTATCAATTGAGAGCAAAGTTAGAGGAATTAGGCGGTTCGTTGATTATTTCTAATAATGACACAGCTTTTTATTTAGTTGAAGCAATAAAACATGTATGTGAGTATGAAGATAAATAATGAGGATATTTATAAATCTGAGCAAATTTTTATTAATGATGCTAAATTTGATTTGGAGCGTTTAGACTTTATATCCGATTTCAGTACGTTTGATTTACTTGCTGTTCCTGGTAGTGGTAAGACTACAGCTTTATTGGCTAAATTGTATTGTTTAGCTCAGCAATTACCACTAAAAAATAATGCCGGTATTCTTGTTTTAGCGCATACAAATAGTGCTATTGAAGAAATAGAACGACAACTAAAAATTCATTGTCCTCAACTATTTGTGTATCCAAATTTTATTGGTACTGTTCAATCATTCGCAAATAAGTTTTTAACAATTCCTTACTATATTAGTAAAAATAAAAAAAAGGTTAGCGTTATTGATAATGAAATGTATAATGAATTATTTAAAAGTAGACTTAAATATTCTCGATCAAAGTCTATAAATTATATTTTACACAAAGATCCTTCTAAATTGTATGAGTCATATCTTAAGTATAATAAGGAGTCTGATAAAGAATGTGATGTTATAAATAATGGTAAGTTATTTAATATAGAAGTACCTCCTAAAACTTGGATAAAAGAAGATAAAGTAGAAGAGGAAATTAAAAAGATAAGAAATTTTATTGTTAGTACAAAAATTAGTTTATTCTCCGAAGGATATTTGAACTATAACGATTGTTTCTTTTTTTCTTTTACTTATCTAAGTAAATACCCTCAAATAATAAATATAATTCAAAAGCGGTTTAAGTATGTTTTTATTGATGAAATGCAAGATTTAAATCAAGAACAAGTAGATTTGATTGAAATGATTTTTCGAACAAAAAGTTCAGAATCAATTATTCAACGTATAGGTGATAAAAATCAAGCAATATATTCGAGTAATAGAGGATTAGAGGAAGAGAGTGTATGGAATCAAGAATCAAATGGAAGTAGAATTAAAGTAAAGACTTTAAATAATTCTTATCGTTTGACCCCTATATTAGGAAGATTAGTAGATGGTTTTGTATTGAAACGAGATAAAGGATATAAAGTAGAGGGGATAGCAACTCATAATGAAGTACCACCATATTTAATCGTTTATAATAATGAAAACGATGGTCTAAAATTGAAGAATAAGTTTAAAGAACTTATAACGAAGTATAACTTATATTCTTCAAGTCAAAATAAATTCAATGGGTATCATATTATTGCTTGGACTACGGAAGTAAAAGATAAAAGCAATGCTCTTCATTTGAAGAAGTTATTTCCTGAATTTTTAAAAGAGAAAACACAAAAAAAAGAACACTTTAATTCTTTAGAAAAATATTTATGCTTCTTTGATTCGGATAGTTTAACCTTTAGAGAAGTACAGGAATCATTATTAAATGGTATTATTAGAGTTTTAAGGTTGTATAGAGTGTTTGAAAATACACTACAAAAAAAATATTATACAAAAGAAACATTTATTCAGTTTCTTAAAGAACCAAAAAATGATGGGTTAGATCATTATAAAGCATTTAAAGAAGTATTATATGATTGGTGTATTAATTTGATTAAGCATAATAATATTGAGTATGTTTTTAATGACTATTTATCTTTTATAACTGATTATTTGTCTCAAAATTTAAAAAACTTTGTGGTAGATGATAATGATCCTTTTTTTAAATATACTGGAAATATAAGTAATAATAAAATTAATGCCTCAAAGAATAAAGAAATTAATAGTATTGATATAAAATTATCTTCAATTCATAAGGTAAAGGGACAAACTCATTGTGCAACTATGTATATTGAAACTGAATTTCATAATACTGAGTCTTTTAAATTAACTAAGAAAGGATGTAAAACACCTCTTTTTTTTCAAAAAAATGAGTATAAAATTCAAAATAGGAAACGAATTGATCAAACTTTAAAAATGATGTATGTTGGTTTTTCTAGACCTACACATTTACTTTGCTTTGCAGTTCAATATGATAATATCAAAAATGATATTGAAAAATATAAAGATGCTGGTTGGATTGTAGATAGTAGTATAGTAGAAAAATAATAATTAAATGAAAATAGATTTAACGCAAAGAGCATTAATAGAATTAGCTCTTTTACACAGAATAGATATATTGAATAGAGAAGAAGGAGCAGAAGTTTTTTTACAAAAAACAAAAAGTTTATTAACAAATATTCAATTAGGCAATAATAAGTTTAGTTCTTTTGAGAAGGCTTTATTTACTGGTTGTTTACGCGAAAAATATGTATATCCTAAAGAGGATTTATTTAAATTAAATAATATTGAAATTTTTAAAAATCTTGAAAAATATTATAATGAGTTTATTTTTTTAAATGATATATATAATATAATTGAGAGGTTGAATTCTAAAAATAAGAACCAATGTGAATATGCTGATTTAGTAAAAGATATGCTTATATTAAAGAAGTGTGAAAAGGTATACTATTCTAAGAGTAATGATAAAATATATAAATTAGCAATAATGAAATCTAAAAATAAAGGTTTTTATTTTGATTTAGACAATACAAGATGGAACTTTAAGTTAATAGAAATAAATAAGGATAATTATAAACATGAAGGTAGTTTAAAAGATATTCTAATTCATATAGAAAGTTACAATAAACATTATGTTTCCTATCAATCTTTTTTGGAACTATTTTAATAAACACCACCAACAAAAAAAAAAAACGCACTATATAAGTGCGTTTTTCGTTAGTAAAAGGGTAATAATTGAAGAGAAAAAAATATCTATTTAGCAAACTTCTTACTTGCAGCTACACAAAGAATCACTCCGAAAGTGACGTATAGCATCGTAGGGCTTACTTTTTCGTTTAATACTGTTGCCGCTAATATCATCCCTAATAGCGGTTGTAATAATTGGATTTGACCTACTGTTGCGATTCCTCCTTGTGCTAATCCTTTATACCAAAAGATATACGCTAAGAACATACTCACAACAGAAATATAGAATAGTCCAAACCAAGATTCTCCACTTACTAGGACTAAGTCTGTAGGTACCGTATAAATCATAATCGGCACTGTAAGAGGTAGTGAGATAATACACGCCCAAGAGATTACTTGATATCCTCCTAGTGTTTTAGATAGTTTAGCTCCTTCTGCATAGCTCTGTCCGCATAAGATGATCGCTAAGATCATTAGGACATCCCCGATAGGGTTAGAACTTACTCCTTGTGAGAATGCAAATCCAATCACTAAGGCACTCCCTATTAGAGAGAATAACCAGAAGACAGGTTTAGGTTTCTCTTTACCAATGAATACAGCGAATATAGCTGTAGAAAGGGGCAACATTCCCATAAATACCAATGAATGTGCTGAGGTGATGTACTCTAATGCCATCGCTGTCAATAGAGGGAAACCAATAACTCCTCCAATGGCAACTTTAATTAAAGGCCACATCTGTTCTTTGGTAGGGCGTTTTTCGCGAAGAGCTATTACGCAAGCTAGCGCTAATAAAGCTGCGATAACTGCTCTTGCTGCAGTGGCGAAGATAGGGTCTAGATCTTTAACCGCCATCTTAGTAGCAGGCATTGAACCTGCGAATAGAAGTACTCCAATAAATCCATTTAACCATCCGTTAGATGATTTCGTTGTTGCATTTAAAATGCTTGATTGTTCCATTATTCTGTTTTATTTGGGACAAAATTACCTCTATGTTTAGGATTCACACAGTATCAGTTTTGTATATTTGCATGGGCACAGTTAGTAGATGAATATGAGCAAAACCTTTTTGTATAGTGAGATTGCAGAGAATATAGCTTCTCAGATTAGAAGTGGAAATATTAGAGAAGGAGAGAAGTTACCTTCCTTGCGTGGGTTATGCGCAGAATATGAGATTAGTATGAATACGGCAAGACGTGTTTTCTTAGAGTTAGAATCCCTGTCTTTGATTTATTCAAAACCTCAGAGTGGTTATTTTGTAAGTAAACTAAGTTATAAGAACTTACCTCTTCCTGAGGAGAGTAATCCCATTTTATTAGCTAATCACTGTGAACCTAATGATATTCTTCAAAAAGTATATGCTAATATAGGTAGAGAAGACCTCTTATTACTATCTTATACCGTGGCGTATGGAGATATGTTGCCTATTGCTAAATTAAAGAAAGAAATAGTACAAGCCACTAGAGACTTGCCTACTGGTGGGGTACAATACGAACGATTAGAAGGTAACGCCAATCTGAGGAGAATGATTGCTTTGCGATCTTCGGGTTGGGGCGCTAATCTTCACGAAGAAGATTTGATCACCACAAATGGAGGGATGAATGCAGTAGCTCTTTGTCTAACAGCATTGAGTAAACCTGGAGATACTGTTGCGATAGAAAGTCCTTGTTATCCTGGTATTCTACAATTAGCTTTAGGATTGGGGTTAAAGGTGTTTGAATTACCGACTAATCCTAATACAGGAATAAAAGTAGAAGCGCTAAGAGAGGTGGTCTCAGAAATAGATATTTGTATTTTAATCTCAAACTACAATACTCCTGTAGGGAGCTGTATGCCTGATGAGAACAAGAAAGAGGTAGTAGAGCTATTGGCACAGCACGATATTCCTTTGATAGAAGATGATGTATATGGGGATTTATGTTTTGAAGGCCATCGACCTACTTGCTGTAAGACATTCGATAAGACAGGAAATGTGCTTTGGTGTAGTTCTATCTCTAAAACACTAGCCCCTGGGTTTAGAGTAGGATGGGTAGCCCCTGGCAAGTATAAAGATAAAGTGCAAAATATCAAACTGATACAATCTATCTCTTCTTCTTCCTTAGAACAAGAAGCTGTGGCTAATTTCTTAAGGTCAGGGAAATACGATAAGCACTTGCGAAAATTAAGAAGGAAGCTATATCAGAATTATCAGAACTATGCTAGAGTTATTCAGCAGAGTTTTCCTAAGAATATTAAGATTAGCCAACCACAGGGTGGGTTGTCTTTATGGATAGAGTTTAGTGAAGAGATTGATACTATCGCGTTATATGATTTGGCGATGAAGAAAGGAATAAGTATAGCTCCTGGACGGATGTTCACTTTGCAAAATCAGTATAACAACTCCATGCGATTGTGTTTTGGCTTGCCTTGGGATGTACAATTAGAAGGCAAGATTAAACAGATAGGTTTATTAGCTAGACAATTGCAAAATCTAAAGACTGTTAATACAGAACAGGAATAGTTGAAAGGAAAAGGGGGAGTTGTAAATACACGTTGAAATAAAAGAGAAAAAAGTAATTTGAAAACTTATCTATCAAGAGAAAAAAATTACATTTGACTTAACTTAACCAACTATTATTTATGATTCCATTACACGATTTAATGCTGTTTGCGATAGCGGCAGTAGTCTTGGCTATTACTCCTGGGCCAAATATGTTATATCTTATTACGAGAACATTATCACAAGGCAAAAGAGCTGGGTTTATCTCTCTGATGGGAGTGATCTGCGGTTTTCTGTTTCATATTATATTAGTTTCTTTTGGATTGACGGCTATATTATTTACCATACCTTATGCCTATGCTATACTGAAGTGGACAGGTGCACTGTACTTAGTGTATTTGGCGTTTCAAGCGTTAAAACCTAATGCAAAGAATATATTTGATGTAGAACAAAGCGTTAAAGTAGATTCTCCAAGTAAGTTGTTCTCAATAGGTTTTTTAACGAATGTCTTGAATCCTAAGGTAGCGGTATTTTATCTCTCTTTGTTTCCCCAGTTTATTAAGCCAGCTTATGGATCTGTATTGTTACAGAGTTTAACATTAGGAACCACTCAACTACTAGTTAGTTTTATCAATAACTTCTTAATCGTTTTATTTGCAGCTAAGATGGCTTCTTTCTTTCAGAGACAACCTCTATGGGTAAAAGTACAGAAGTGGTTTATGGGGAGCGTATTGTTATTTTTAGCTTTTAAAATGGCTATTTCAAAGGGAAAATAGTGTTTCTGTTTTTAGGATTTAGTACTTTTAGCTCTGAACTAATCTAAAAACTAAAATTATGAGCATCAATAGAACGCGTACTTTCTCTTGGGAAGACCCTAATAAAACTTTAGAAGAGGCAAAGAAGTTAAATGGATATGAGTTTTTAATGCAGGTATTAGAAGGGAATTTACCGATGGCTCCTATACAAGAAACAATATCTTCTAGAGTAGTTTCTGTAGAAAAAGGACAGGTCATATTCGAACTAAAAGGAGAAGAGTTCCATTATAATCCAATAGGAAGTGTACATGGAGGTATCATTAGTACGGTATTAGATTCGGCAATAGGATGTTCTTTATTGAGTACCTTAGAGATTGGAGAAAGCTTTACCTCATTAGATTTAAAAGTGAATTTCTTGAGAAGAATAACTGCGGATACTCCTCCTTTAACTACGAAAACGAAGATTATCCATAAGGGGCGTACTACGGCTTACTTAGAATGTGAATTACTAGATGCAGAAGACAAATTATATGCACATGCTGTGTCCAACTGTATGATCTTTAGATAATATATTAGCCCACTAAATAAGTGGGCTTTTTTTGTGCTAATATTTCGCAGTGTAAATCAAGATTAGTTTTTGAAAATAGAATATCTTTCGTTTATAAATAATCTGTAATGAAAGAGTTATTATCTGATATACGTCAAACACTACAAGACTATGTAGACCCACAAAACATAGTGGTCTCTTCTCGTTTCTTTAAAGGAGATGAACAGCCTAAAGAGTATGGTGTGTCCAAAGAGATCTTAAATAAGATAGGAAAAGAACTATTTAATGACCTTAAAACAAAACCTAAAGAAGAAATATACTCACTATGTCAAGAATTGTGGAAATCACTTTATTTTGAAGAGGCTTATATCGCTTGTATAATAACAAAGCGATTACACCGTCACTACGAAGCTACAGATATGAAGTACTTTGGTCTGTGGTTGAATAAGTATGTTCAAAGCTGGGCAGATTGTGATACGCTCTGCTGTTCTACTATTGGGCCTTTATTCATAAAATATCCTTTAGAGATAGAACAGTTGACCTTATGGGCGACTTCACCTAATCGTTGGATGCGCAGAGGTGCAGCTGTAAGTCTAGTAGTGCCTGCTAGGAAAGGATTGTACTTAGAGAAAGTATTTGAATTAGCAATCTTGTTAATGAAAGATGAGGATGACCTAGTACAGAAAGGAACAGGTTGGATGCTAAAAGAGGCTAGTAAGTCACATCAGGCTGAAGTATATGAATTCATTATGCAGTATAAGGTAGTAATGTCTAGAACGACATTGCGCTATGCTATCGAAAAAATGCCTTTAGATTTAAAAGCAGAAGCGATGAAGAAATAACTTAGAAATAGAATAATCTAACAGAATAAGAAGAAAAAGGACACTTTCACAGGTGTCCTTTTTGTTTTTTTTGTATTTATAGGGCTAAAAATAGTATTAATTAAAACTTTTATGAAGTTTTTTTTAGTAAAAAATGAGATGACTTCAATTATTCGATTTTTGAACATAATAGAGTCTTTTAGGGGTGTTTTTAGATGAAAATAGAGTGAAATATATCTTTTTTTATTCAAAATATGCCTTTTTATGTCAAGCTAGTTATAGCAAGGTTTGACCATGTTTTAAAGACTGTTTTTGACAGCGTAATTACAGGTATTTGTTAAGTTATTTTAGTGGTGATGTTGAGTGTAATGTTATTTTTATATTTTATACTGAATTTGTTTGTTTTTTATTCTGAAAAACAATCTTTTTGTTGATTAAAATGTTGTGATAAATGGTTTTTATTGTTTGGTTGTGTTAAATCAATTTATATCTTTGACCCATAGATCAGAAACAAAAAGATGAAAAATTTAGTAAGCATTCTAGTGGTTCTAATTATTGTGATTGTGGTAAACACATTTGCACGGGAGTCGCTATGCTGATTTTTTCTATCTAGAGATAAAGAATATTTGAAGCCTCCCGTTATCGGGAGGCTTTTTTTATTTAAAGTATTTTGCAATTAAACTTCTCTAGTCGTTTCGCTATCAAGGATATATAACCAACCAAAAAATACAGTTATGAATGTATTGAACAAGTACAGTAGAGTAATCACACAAGATCAAACACAGCCAGCAGCACAGGCTATGCTCTATGGAATCGGACTGAGTGAAGAAGATTTAGATAAGGCACAGGTAGGAGTAGTGAGTATGGGCTATGAAGGTAATACTTGTAATATGCACCTAAACGATCTGGCAAAGTATGTAAAGCAAGGCGTCAAACAGAGTGGTCAAGTAGGGCTAATCTTCAACACTATCGGTGTGAGTGATGGTATTTCGAATGGTACAGAGGGTATGAAGTATTCTCTTGTATCTCGAGATATTATAGCAGACTCTATTGAGACTGTAGTTAATGCCCAGTGGTATGATTCTGTCATTGCTATCCCAGGTTGTGATAAGAATATGCCTGGTGCGATTATCGCGATGGGGCGACTAAATAGACCAGCTATTATGGTATATGGTGGTACTATACACTCTGGAAAATACAAGGGAGAATCACTAAATATCGTCTCTGCTTTTGAGGCCTTAGGCAAGAAGTTTAGCAACTCTATTTCAGAAGAAGATTACAAAGGGGTGATTAAGAATGCTTGTCCTGGTGCAGGAGCCTGTGGAGGGATGTACACAGCCAATACTATGGCATCTGCGATAGAAGCTCTTGGGATGAGTTTACCTCATAGTTCTTCTTATCCTGCTTTAAGTGCGGAGAAGAAACAGGAGTGCTTAGAAGTAGGACAAGCTTTGAGAAACCTATTAGAGAAAGATATCAAACCATCAGATATTATGACTAGAGAAGCATTTGAGAATGCGATGACGATGGTGATTACATTAGGAGGGTCTACCAATGCTGTACTTCACTTAATTGCGATGGCACATGCTGTAGACATTGAGATTACCCTAAAGGACTTTCAAGAGATTAGTGATAGAGTACCTGTCTTAGCAGATCTTAAACCTAGTGGAAAGTATCTCATGGAAGATTTGCACAAAATAGGAGGGGTACCTGCTATTATGAAACACCTGTTAGAGCAAGGATTATTACATGGAGATTGTCTTACAGTAACAGGCAAGACAGTAAGAGAAAATCTAAGTCTAGCAAAAGACCTTACAGCAGATCAAGATATCATCGTCGATGTAGCCAATCCGATTAAGGAAAGTGGACACTTACAGTTTCTCTATGGCAATCTAGCAGAGAAAGGAAGTGTAGCCAAGATCAGTGGGAAGGAAGGAACGTTCTTTAAGGGTAAAGCAAGAGTATTCGATGATGAGTATGCAGTTATCGCAAGTGTATCAGCTCAAGAAGTGCAGCCAGGAGAAGTAATCGTTATCCGATACTGTGGGCCTAAGGGAGGTCCAGGAATGCCAGAGATGCTTAAACCTACCTCTGCAATTATGGGAGCAGGATTGGGCAAGAGTGTTGCTCTTATCACAGATGGTCGTTTTTCAGGAGGTACACATGGTTTCGTAGTAGGGCATATTACTCCTGAAGCGTATGATGGAGGTACAATTGCATTAGTAGAGAATGGAGATATCATCAGTATTGATGTAGAGAATAGAAAGCTTGAACTATTAGTAGATCAGAAGGTATTAGAAGCCCGTAGAGAAAAGTGGCAAAAGCCAGCACTAAAGTTTAAAAAAGGAGTGTTGTACAAATACTCAAACTGTGTGGCAGATGCATCAGAGGGATGTATTACTGATGGAATTGAGCGCCCTTCGGGGAATTAAGAATTTAAAATTAGGAATTAGGAATGTTTGGCTAGGGCATTTATTATTATTTCATTCTGTAGGTCATGTAGAGACGCATTTAGCCCGCACGCCTCCTGTCTCATTCACTAAAAATGTCTACTAGACATTTTCTTAACGTTCTGTCCTGTGTCACAGGGAATGGGAAACAGAAAATAGTAAAGTCAGGAGAATACACGTCACGGATTAAAAATCCGCGCCATCACAACATCACGATATCACGTCATCACAAAAAAAACAACATCACAAAAAAACGAATACATAAAAACACAAAATATGCAACAAGAAAAATTAACAGGAGCACAAGCAGTAATCTCTTCTTTGTTGTGTGAAGGAGTAGAGACAATATTCGGGTACCCAGGTGGAGCCATAATGCCAATCTATGACGCTCTTTATGACAAGATGGATGAATTAGAACACATCTTAGTACGTCATGAACAAGGGGCAATACACGCTGCACAAGGATTTGCACGAGCTTCTGGAAAAGTAGGAGTAGTCTTTGCTACCTCAGGACCAGGGGCAACTAATTTGATTACAGGATTAGCAGATGCCTATATTGATTCAACACCTGTGGTGTGCATTATAGGACAGGTAACATCTCAATTATTAGGAACAGATGCTTTTCAGGAAACAGATGTAATAGGTATTTCGATGCCGATTACCAAGTGGAACTATCAAGTGACTAAGGCTTCAGAGATAGCACCTACTATTGCCAAAGCATTTTATTTAGCGAAGTCTGGAAGACCTGGACCTGTCGTGATTGATATCACAAAGGATGCTCAGTTTGGAATGACTGCTTTTGAATATAAACCATGTTCTGAGGTGAGAAGTTATGTTCCAGAACCTTCAGTTGATTTAGAACGCTTTCACCAAGCAGCTGATTTAATTAATAAGGCAAAAAAACCTTATTTGTTAGTAGGACAGGGAGTATTATTAAGTCATGCAGAACAAGAGTTAAAAGCCTTTGTAGAAAAGACAGATATACCCACTGCTTCCACGCTTTTAGGTTTAGGAGCATTGCCTAGTAATCATAGTCATTTCTGTGGAATGCTTGGAATGCATGGTGATTATGCAGCGAATATAAAGACAAATGAGTGCGATGTATTAATCGCTATAGGAATGCGCTTTGATGATAGGGTAACTGGGGATGTATCTCGATATGCAAAGCAAGCTAAGGTTATTCATATTGATATAGATGCAGCAGAGTTAAATAAGATTATTAAGGCAGATATCGGCATACGAAGTGATGCTAAAAAAGCACTAAATACTTTGATTGAACTAGTAGAGCAACGTACTCATAAGGATTGGCTTTCTGAGTTTAAACAAGGCAAAGAATATGAAGTAGAACAGTTGAAAGTTCACAAACAGCAAGTCAATGCAGACAAGATCATGATGGAGGATGCTGTTAAGTTATTGACAGAATTGACTAAAGGGGAAGTTGTCATTGTAACGGATGTAGGACAACATCAGATGATAACAGCCCGTCATTATGAGTATAATTCTCCTAAGACGAATATCACTTCTGGAGGATTGGGAACAATGGGGTTTGCGCTTCCTGCTGCAGTAGGTGCTAAACTAGGCAATCCTGAACAAACGGTAGTTGCGATAGCAGGGGATGCGGGTTTTCAGATGAATATTCAAGAACTAGGTACAATTATGCAAAGTAATATAGGGGTGAAGATGATTATTCTAAACAACAGCTTTTTAGGTATGGTAAGACAGTGGCAGCAGATGTTCTTTGAGAAGAGGTATAGTTTTACAGAGATGAACAACCCTAATTTCGTAGGTATTGCACAATCGTATACTATAGAAGCTAACCGTGTAGAACAGCGTCAAGATCTGAGAGAGGCATTAGAAAAAATGCTTGCTCATCCTGGAGCTTATCTATTAGAAATAGTAGTAGAGAAGGAAGAAAATGTATATCCAATGATTCCAACAGGAGCAAGTGTTTCTGATGTATTATTAAATTAAAAGGCAAGGATTATGAAAGAGGAATTCACATTGTCAGTTTTTACTGAAAATAGTATTGGGATGCTGACGAGAATAACCAATGTTTTTACGCGTAGACATATTAATCTAGATAGTCTTACAGTATCAGAATCTGAGGTAAAACAGGTTTTTAAATACACCGTAGTATTTAAAAGTACACAAGAGCAAGTCGATAAATTGATTGGTCAGTTAGAGCGATTAGTAGAGGTGTTTAAGGTATTTGCACATAAGAATAGCGATATTATTTACCAAGAGTTAGCACTTTATAAAGTAAAGACAAATTTATTGTCTAATACCCAAGTAGAACAAATTATTAGAGAGAGTCAAGCTAGAATATTATCAGTAGATAAAGATTTTATAGCCATAGAGAAGACAGGGTATATAGAAGAAATAGAGAACCTTTTTACTCAGTTGTCTAATTATGGAGTACTAGAGTTTACTCGCTCTGGTAGAGTAGCGATTACGAAGCCAATGAAGTATGAAGAGCTTCCTTTAATTAGAAATTAAGAATGTTTACCCTTCGGGGAATTAAGAATTAAGTTTTTAACCAATATCACAAAAAAACAAAGTTTGATGGCGCGGATTTGCAATCCGTGACAATACAAATACAAAAAAAACAAAATCACAAAAAAATATAAAAAATGGGACAAATTAATTTTGGAGGTACACTAGAGAATGTAGTGACTAGAGAAGAATTTACATTAGATAAAGCAAGAGAAGTATTAAAGAATGAAGTGTTGGCTGTTATTGGTTATGGAGTACAAGGACCAGGACAGGCACAGAATCTAAGAGATAATAAGATCAATGTGATCGTAGGGCAACGCAAGGATTCTACTAGTTGGGACAAGGCAGTAGCTGATGGATGGGTAGAAGGAGAAACGCTATTTGATATTGAAGAAGCTTGCCAACGTGGTACGATTATCATGAACCTACTATCAGATGCAGGACAAATCCATACATGGGAGGCAGTTAAAGGTAATCTATCAGCAGGTAAAGCATTGTATTTTTCTCATGGCTTTGGAGTAGCTTTTCATCAGAAAACGAATATTATTCCACCAGCAGGAGTAGATGTTTTTTTAGTAGCACCGAAAGGGTCAGGTACATCTTTACGTACATTGTTTTTAGAAGGATGTGGATTAAACTCGAGCTATGCTATTTTCCAAGATGCTACAGGTAGAGCTCAGGAGAGAGCTTTAGCCGTAGGTATTGCTATTGGTTCAGGTTATTTGTTTGAAACAACATTTGAGCGAGAAGCTTATAGTGATTTGACAGGAGAACGAGGAGTGTTAATGGGAGCTATTGCAGGTATTTTTGAAGCGCAATATAATGTACTAAGAGCAAAAGGACATACACCTAGCGAAGCATTTAATGAGACAGTAGAAGAGTTGACACAGAGTTTAATGCCTTTAGTAGCAGATCGAGGAATGGACTGGATGTATGCTAATTGTTCTACTACAGCACAGCGAGGAGCACTAGATTGGAAAGATAAGTTTAGAGATGCTACTACTCCTGTATTTAAAGAATTATATGAGAGTGTAGCTTCAGGAAGAGAGGCAGAGATTGTGATTAAGGCAAATAGTGAGAAAGACTATAGAGCTAAGTTAGAAGAAGAGTTAAAAGAATTAAGAGAGAGCGAACTTTGGCAAACAGGCGCTGAGGTAAGAAAACTAAGACCATCCCAATCATGAACTTATTGACAAAAGTATATCAAGCACAACAAAATATTGCACGAGTCGTCACCCAGACTCCTTTAATAAAAAACCTAAACCTAAGTACAGTATATCAGGCAGATATCTATTTAAAAAGAGAAGATTTGCAACCTGTACGCTCTTATAAACTGAGAGGGGCATATAATAAGGTTACTACACTTACTCCAGATGAGCAGTTTGGAGGTGTGGTATGCGCTAGTGCGGGAAATCACGCGCAAGGAGTTGCTTTTGCTTGTCATCATTTAGATATTCACGCAACGATATTTATGCCGATTACTACTCCTAAACAGAAGATTAATCAGGTTAAACTCTTTGGTAAAGATAAAGTGGATATCGTTTTAAGAGGAGATACATTTGACGCGTGTTATGCAGAAGCAAGCTTGTATTGTAAAGAGAATAAAGCTGTGTTTATTCATCCTTTTGATGATGAAGAGGTAATCGCAGGACAGGGTACTGTAGCATTAGAAGTATTACAGGCTATGAAAGAACCTATTGATTATGTGTTTGTCCCTATTGGAGGAGGAGGTTTAGCAGCAGGAGTCAGTACTGTATTTAAACATTTAAGCCCACATACTCATATAGTAGGAGTAGAACCAGCAGGAGCAGCATCTATGCAGACTTCTATCCAAGAGAATGTGAATACGGCATTAAATACAGTAGACACTTTTGTAGATGGGGCTGCTGTTAAGCGAGTTGGAGATTTAAACTTTGCTATCTGTAAAGAGAGTTTACACGATGTAATAACAGTAGCCGAAGGAAAGGTATGTACTACTATTCTCAAGCTTTATAATGAAGAAGCACTAGTGGTAGAACCAGCTGGAGCCTTGAGTATAGCTGCTCTTGATTTGTATAAAGATAAATTGGTGGGTAAAAAGGTGGTCTGTGTAGTAAGTGGAAGTAATAACGATATTACTCGTACAGAAGAGATAAAAGAACGCTCACTCTTATATGAAGGGCTAAAGCATTATTTCATCGTTAACTTTCCACAACGCCCAGGAGCATTAAAGGAGTTTGTGAATGAAGTACTCGGGGAAGATGATGATATCACTTATTTTCAGTTTTCCAAAAAGAATAATAGAGAAAGAGGCCCTGCGGTAGTAGGGATAGAATTAGCCAACAGACTCGATTATGATCATCTGATTAAACAATTAGAGAAACATAATTTTAATTATCAGTATTTAAATGATAATGAAGCACTATTTACTCATTTAGTTGGCTAGTAGATTTCTTTATAAATGACTTGATTAGTAAGTCAGCATTGAATAGGTTCCGATTGTTTCTCGGAACCTATTTTATTTTAGAATAGAGTTGTTGTCAAGAGTAGTTGTATAAGACAGATAGTACTTAGTGATTTAGGTATAACTTTAGAATGAATGAAAGATTTCAGGAGTAGAATTGTTTTGTAGTATTTGGTTGATGGGCATTCTAAGTTTAAATTAGTAGACTGAAAAATAAGCCTTATTCGTTATGAGACAAAGTACAGAACAATGTATTATAGATTTACAACAACTAGAAACTCCTATCGGTACTATCGTGGTCTGTGCTACAGATAAGGGAATTTGTTTATTAGAGTTTGCTGATATAGAGGGAATACAGAAGGAGTATGATCATCTTAGTAAAGAGAAGAATGCCGTGATTGTACCTGGAGAGAACAGACATATTACCCTGTTGAAAGAGGAGTTGAAGAAGTACTTTGAAGGAGAACTGATTACTTTTAGTGTTGCTTTAGATCTAATAGGAACAGCATTCCAACAACAGGTGTGGCATGGGCTTCTTCATATCCCTTATGGAGAAACAAAGTCTTATAAAGAACAATCGGAATATCTACAGATTCCTAAGAGTATCAGAGCTGTAGCGAATGCGAATGGAATGAATAGAATAGCTATTATCATCCCATGCCATCGAATAATAGGTACTGATGGTAGCCTGACAGGCTATAGAGGAGGGATTTGGAGAAAGAAATTCTTATTAGAACTAGAGAATAAAGATTATAATGCAGGTAATCAATTGACTTTAGAATTCTAATGTTTAGATATAAGAATTGATGTTTTTTTATCAATTGTCTCCTTCATACGAAGAGCATATAGGGGGATAAAATATTTTTACAATTTAATGAATAGTAACATAAGAACCATTTTTTGTATAAAAACAACAATAAATAGTACGAATTTAAATATTGTTGTTATATAATGTAGTTTGTGCCTTTATTGTTAATAGTATTTGTATTGAGTGTTTTATGTGTTAAATATTTGAATAGTATAAGAAAAAGCTGTTTGTGAGTTGTTTGTTTTTTTGTTCCTTTCGGGCATAAAAAAATAAACACTATGAAAGATTCAATTCGTAAAACAAGTAAAATTATTGCATTAGCACTATTTTTAGCAGTAGGTGCAGTATCATGTAGCAGTAGTTCAGATGATCCTACAGGTAATGATATGTTTGCAGGTCAGTATTTAGGAAAAGTTAGCTTTGTAGAAGGAGATAAAAAAATCAATAACGATAAGGGAAGCTTAGAAGTACTAAAAAAATCAAATGAAGAAGTATATGTTACTTTTTCGGATAAAATTCCAAGTATTAGAGGAGTGAAGTTTGAAAGTAAAGAAAACGGTACAATACAAAATGTAGGTGCTACAGAAAGTAACTATATTCGTATCAATGCAAAAACTGTTTCTATCAAATTTGAACAAGAAGGTAAAACATGGAATGCTGAAGGGAAACGTAATTAATTAGATTACTTCTCTTTATCAAGTATTAGTTGATATTAAAGAAAGAAGCTACAGTGATGTAGCTTCTTTTTTTTGGCATTTAATAAGGATATTTTGGTTTGTCATATTTTGAATAGAAGTGATCTATACTCTAAAATAGCTATAATTAATCGCAAAAGTGTATGGGTAAGAATTGTAAATTAGTCTTATCAATTTTAAGAATTTGTATTGTGATAAAGATGTTTTTAAGTTCCTCATTCTGTGATGTTGTTAGCCTATTTAGTGACTTTGCAATTGAAGAGGTGAAAGGAAAAAAGGTAACCTTTATACCTACTGCGAGTATAGTAGAAGAATATGTTGGTCATGTAGAGAATGACAAAAGAGCTTTCGAAAGTTTAGGGATCATCGTAGATGTATTAGAGTTAAGTACAGCAAGCAATAACGTAATTAAAGAAAAAATCACTACCAATGATTATATCTTTGTTTCAGGAGGTAATTCTTTCTATTTGTTACAAATATTAAAAGAAACAGGTGCTGATCAGTTGATTAAAGAACAAGTGTCTAATGGAAAGTTATACATAGGAACTTCTGCAGGTAGTGTCGTGATGTGTCCTGATATTCAATATATAGAAGCAATGGATGACAAATCATTTGCCCCTAAGCTGACAGAATACAAGGCGATGGGAATGATAGATCAATATCCTTTAGTGCATTATGGATGTGAACCTTTTACAGCAGTAGCAGAACAAGTATACCAAGAGTATAAAGATAAATTGCCTTTAGTATTGTTAACTAATCATCAAGTAATAACTGTTCGAGGAGGAGAATTAGGGGTATTGACTGTATAAGCTGTCATTAATTGAATATCGTCAGTATTTGTATCTAGCTCTTTGATTACTGAAAGTGTAAATAGAGAATTAGAACTACATTTGTGTACAAACCAATCGGTAGAGGTTTAAGTTTAACGTAATTGTACTAAAAAGAGACTTTCACTAGTCTCTTTTTTTATTCCTTTTAAGATTTTTCGTTCTTATATCGTTGTACAGCTATTACAGTATGAGACACTTGGGGCTATTTAAGTTTAATCACAGATGCTTATTCTCATAAAATAATGGGCTATAGTTTTAGTTTAGATTTAACTACTAATGGATGCTTACAAGCCTTGAAAATGGCATTAAAGAACAGGATTTATACAGAGAAACTTATTCATCATTCAGATCGAGGATGTCAATACTGCAGTAGTGTTTATACTAAAATACTGATAGAAAACAACATATCTATTAGTACAACACAAGGTGGTGAACCAAGAGATAATGCAATAGCTGAGCGTGTAAATGGTATAATTAAGGGTGAATTTGATTTAAACTATTCAAGTTTAGGTTATCAAAAAACGATTGATAAAATTAAGAATAGTATAGAAGCTTATAACCAAATTAGACCTCATGATAGTTGTGATAGGTTAACTCCAAATCAAGCTCATTTAAAGACAGGTATTCTAACTAAGAGATGGAAGAATTATTACAAGACTAATAAACAAAAACAACAACCTGTACAGTAATAAAAGGATTAATAAAAATCTGTACAGTATTAAGTAGGATTATTAACTATAGCTGTACAGTTATAGTAGGACGAGACAAGTTTTAGTCGCCTTGAGTCCGTAGTGAGTCCGTTATGAGTCCGTAGTGAGTCCGTTAAATAGATAGAAATAACGGAGTCATGATAGACTTATAGAAGACTTAGTATTGAAATATGTCAAGGCAAATAGAATTGAGAGTACAACAAGAGTAAAATCTACTTACAGCTGACTAGATAAGTCCAACATTGTAAATAAGGTAATAGGAGTACTTAAACTATATATCAGAGTAATAATTAATCGATTAGATTTAAATAATAGAAGAGAACTTATTCTTTTAAGAGTTGACCTAATACCGTTTTTTTATAAGTCTCTCCTATAGGGATGATGGCCTTATCTATATATAGTCTATTGCGCTCTATAGTATCTAAGTGTTGTTTGTTGATAATAAAGGATTTATGTACACGGATAAATAGGTGACTAGGTAGCTTATCTTCCATCTCCTTTAAAGTACATAGTGTGATAAGACGTTCGTTCACGAGATGTAATGCCAAATAATCTTTTAACCCTTCTATGTATTTTAAATCATTAAAGAGTACTTTGATATGTTTACCATCTGTTTTGATAAATAAGTGATTCTCTTGATCTATTTTTGGAGGAGTTGTCACTATATTATTCTGTTGTATAATGGGAGATGCCTTCTGTATACTTTTAAAGAATCTCTCATAGGTAATCGGTTTTAATAGATAATCGATTACATTGTGCTCATACCCTTCTAATGCGTATTGGTTATAGGCTGAGGTGATGATGAAGTAGGTCTTTCTACCCAGTAGATTCATGATTTGCAACCCTGTTAGTTCAGGCATTTGTATATCGATGAAGCACAAGTCTACGTCTAACTGTTGTAATTCAGTTAAAGCTGTTAATGCAGAAGTAGAACTCCCGACTAGCTCTAGCTGAGGAGACTTCTGTACATAATCGCTTAGTAAGGCTACCGCTAAGGGCTCATCATCTAGTATATAGCATCGGATAGTACTCATAATTCAATGGATAGTTGGCAAGTAAAGATATTCTCTTCTTCTGTAATATTCAAGGTATGTTTATTCGGAAATTGTAAATCTAAGCGTTTATGGATATTGGCTAGACCTATTCCACTAGTTTTATCCTTGTTATAATTGTTAGTCTTGTTCTGAGTATGTATTTCAAGTAGGTTATTGTGCTGTTTAATCGTAATTGTAAAAGGATGTTCTTGATCTGTCAATATTCCATGTTTAAAACCATTTTCGATAAAAGGCAATAGCAATAATGGAGGAATGAGTAGACTAGGGTTTTCTATATCGATATACACGATTATATTCGTCTGCCCTGCGATACGCATCTTCTCTAGGTCAATAAAATCTTGTATATAGTTGATTTCTTTTTGAAGTTCTATGTGATCTGTATCCGTTTCATAAGTCATGTATCGCATGAGTTGACTTAGTTTATCTATAGCAGGAAGCGCCTGTTCAGACTTCTGATAGACTAAAGAATAGATATTATTTAGTGTATTAAAGACGAAATGAGGATTTATCTGTGATTTTAAAAAACGCAATTCTACTTCATTCTTTTCTTGTTTTATGATCTGATTTAATTGTAGACTGCGTACTAAGTGGATAATAATGTAAGTAACTGAAGCAATAAAGATAGGAGCTAGGCTGAAGTAGATATTGTCAAAAATATAGTACCATGTAGGTGTACCTACGAAGTAATTCTGTATACCCCATATCCAGACAGTAAGTAGTTGTTCTATAAAAGCTCTTATAACAACAAAAAACACAAATGATATAGCCCAACCTAAGAATACTCTCTTCCAACTAAATTTCTGTATAATACGCGGCATTATAAACAAATAATGAAAGTAAAAGATGGTTGCGAATATGATTATAAATGTATTATTAAATAAGGAGAAGTCTGTAAAACTAAAGAAATAAGGAGCTTTATAATCAACATGTACATATCTAGTATAAATGATAATAAGCCATAAAATTAGGTGTAATTGTATTTCTTTTTTTCTAGATAGCACTTCTATAGGTTGCATATATAATGTTTTTGTAAATCTATAAAAACTTAGTTTTTAAATAAAGAGTGTTCATCGGATAAAATAGAGTGTTGGTCGAAAAAGTAAAAAGAGAAAGCGCCTACTATTTCATCTTTGTCCTGTAATCAAAAGAATATTTAAAAGAAGTTTAAGGAAACTGAAAATAGGGAAGTCGGGGAGAATATACGTTACGAATCACAAAAAAACAGAACCACAAAAAAACAAACAATTATGAAAACTAAATTATTCAGTTTATTAGCGATGTGCTTATTAGGAGGACAAATAGTAAATGCTCAAATAAATGAGGACCTAAAATTAGAGAAACGTATTCCTGTATTGAATATGGGAACTTTTCATATGGGATTTACATCAGATTCAAATAAGACTGAATTTGATGAGAATGACGCTAAGAATAAAGCGATGGTACACGAAGTGGCAAGAGCCATAGCAGAGTTTAAACCTACGGTAATTGTATTAGAGCAAAAGGCAAATACTATGGACGTTTTAAATGAATTATACCAATCGTATATAAAAGATCCTAATATAAAAATAGTTGACCCTAATGAAGTTCATTTATTGGGATTTGAATTAGGAAGATTAGCAGGAGTGAAGAAATTATACGGTATAGATTATAGTAAAGGATATAACTATATGGTAAATAAAAATATCCCTGAGTATAATGACAAAGCGTTATATGAGGATTATATAAACGTTGTTTTAAGACAATTAAGAGCTAGTGATGAAGGTTCTAATGTGCAAAAGATGTTATATAATACGAATACAAAGAAATCATTAGATGCTTATATCAATCTGAATGCTGATATGCTGACTCATGTGTCTTCACCAGGCAAGTCTGAAGGAGCAGATGAAGCTGCAAAGTACTATCACCGTAACTTAATTATGTATTCTAACCTAAATCAGATACCATTAACTGAGAATGATAGAGTATTTATCTTAATGGGTGCATCTCATACAGCATTCTTTAATATGTGGTTAGAGCGCAGTCCTAAGTACGAATTAGTAAATACACTAGACTATCTAGAGAAGTTTAAGTAATTAATTAAGAGTTTTGTACATCCGTCACATAATGTAGAGACGCATTTAGCCCGCACGCCTCCTGTCTCATTCACTAAAAATGTCTACTAGACATTTTCTTAACGTTCTGTCCTGTGTCACAGGGAATACGTCACGGATTAAAAATCCGCGCCATCAGCGTAACGATTTAAGCTGTGTAAGAATCGCTCAAAGTCGGGAGACTTTGCGCAGCGAGGGTTTTGTACATCCGTCACATAATGTAGAGACGCATTATTATGCGTGTCACAGGGAATACGTCACGGATTAAAAATCCGCGCCATCAGCGAGGCACATCCGCCATATAATGTAGAGACGCATTATTATGCGTGTCACAGGAAATAGGAAAGTCAGGAGAATACACGTCACGGATTAAAAATCCGCGCCATCAGCGTAACGATTTCACACCTTCACGGCATCACAAAAAAACGATATCACAAAAGAGTTGATTAAAATACGTTAGGCTACTCGGAGCAATCTGAGTGGTAATAACAAAAGCCCTCAATGATGATGAGGGCTTTTTGTTATTTATGACTTGACAATCTTACCTACGGATACTGTGAATATACCATAGTTATCGATTAACATATTCTGTTTAAACACGCTGTTATATGCGAATAGTTTATCAAGTTCATACTGAGATCGTCTACGCATCACCCAGTCTGTATCTCTGTGACTCTTTAGTACAAAGGCAATTGTTTTTAATTGTGGGTGCCAAGGCTGTCCTGTGTAAACAATCACGCTGTTGTTAGTCGCTATACTACTTATTCCTTTGATTGTATTACAGATCATATCGTTATCATCAAATAATTCAAAAATACCTGAAATGATAGTAATATTCGGTTCAAAGTTGAATAGAGGATAGGTGTTTAGATCAAAACAATCATAGTTCGTAAAGCGAATACCAGTTAGATTGTGCTGTTTGATATAAGCTTCACCTACTTCAATATTCGAACGTTTAAAGTCATTAACTACTATTTCTGCATCAGGGTATTTTGCCTTAATGTCAAATAAGTAATTACCAGTACCTCCTGCTACGTCTAGTATCTTGATAGGTTGTCCTTGTTCTTGTAACAGGGCTATTTGTTTGTCTATTTGTTGTAATAGATGAACTTTTCGTTGGCGGATACCTGCCCATCCGATAGCGTTGAGGTAGTTCTTATCCATTATTTTACCGAAGCCTAGCTTTCCTTGAGGTGTGTTTTTATACACATAGTCTAGAGAGATACCAGAGTCAAAACCATATAACAGTCCTAATCGCATTCCTTCTGATAGAGGACCTATTACGCCTAATAGTTTCTTCTGGATTTTATAAGATAGCAATTCGACAGATGGCAATAGACCAAATAACATTTGGTAGTACTCATCAGTGGTAAACTTATCCGCTTTGAGGTTGATTTTTACTTTAGGAGCAGTAAAACTCTTCTCCATAAACTTAGCGATGTCTTTATACACTTGTTCTCTTCCTTTTTCAAATAAGATACCATGGAAGCTTTCTTTTAGTGTTTTAAACTCTCTTAAGTCACTACTTAGATTGTGAAAGAAGCGTTGTTGCCATTTGTTCTTTACTACATAGTCTTTCCCGGCTGAGAAGACAATAGTAGGTACAGTGATGGCAGCTGCATCATCTACAATGCGTTTTCCCGCATCTAATAAGTCTACAAGCATGCGCCCATTGATAAACTTCGTGATTAACGGGTCACTATCGTAAGCTACTTGTTGATCTTTTTCATGGGTTAATACCTTAGACTTTACATAACTTGTCACAATCATATCTGGCTTAAACTTAGTACCAAGGGCTATCATTTCTTTAGCCAAAGGAACGTATAATTTAATAGAGAATGCAGGAGCTAGTAGAGCCATACCTGCGATAGGTACAGCATAGTCATGTACCCATGCACTAGCGATTACCCCAGCGATACTATTGGCTACTACGAAAGTGTCGTGATAGTGTACCTGATAGGTCTGGTGTAGGTAATGAGCGAAGGCATCTAGGTCTCGCACATAGTCCATGAAGTTAGGAGATACTTCCTGTTCTGTATATCCATGCCCTCTAAAGTCAAAACTAAATACGTTATAATTAGCAAATGGAGCACTCTGTGCAAACTCCGCTAAACGAGCAGAATGCTCATGTCCACGATGTAGGACAATCATTGTTTTTTGTCCTTCTTTGTAATTCCAAGCTCGATAAAATATAGCTGCATTATCAAAGCTAGTGAATGTTCCTTCTATCATATATTAGTGTTTTTTATAGCAATTTATAATTTAAAGATAGCGTTTTGATTAATAGATTGTATATATGTCTGTGCATCTTTTTGTGTACAATCTGTGTAATAAGCGTAAACTAAGGCGGCTATAGTCATGCTTCTAGACAGTCCCATAGCACAGTGTATATAGATTACAGTATTGTTTTTTTTATTTTGATAAGCGTTAATAATATTTGTTACAATACGCTGAATATATTCTTGATTAGCCTGTCCTATATCTAAAAGCGGATAAAAGTGATAGGCAGAATGGTGTAATAAATAGCTGTTCTCTTTCATTTCAGCAGATAGGTCATACGTTATCACTTCACTTGAATCAAAATGAGCTGAAGCTTCTTTAGAAGAAAGTAAAGACCCGATATAGAGCTGAGGGATCATCTCTTTGACTTCTACAGGGTAATAGACTTTGTTCAGTCTTCTCAGAATATAATAAGTTGTGATATAAGGCAGTAGAGCAAGGTATTTCCACAAGCTAATCTGTCCTTGTTTATCTTTGATAAAATAGATATTGTTTTGAATATAAGCTGTGCCTATATAGATAAGGTTAGTCGCTATCCAAAGCAATAAAATAGAGGTATAGTGCTCAAGTGAATAACAAACAATACCCAATAGTATAGTCGCTAAAACAAAGTATATCAATCCTTTTTTAATATTGAGGTACAGGGCTTTCTCTTTGTTGGGTAGAAAGATAAAAGTGCCTAAACAAACTAGAATGGCTGTGATCAAATCAATGGTGTGATGCTGATAGACAAATAGTGTAGAGAGCGCTACTAAGACAAGCCAGATATGTAAGAAGACTTTGGTAAATACCTTAAATCTTCTAGTGTGTTCTACAACAGTCATAAACACAACTGCATAGGCTACATGTAGTGATGGAGCTTGATTATAATGTGTATCCCATGTCGTGATAAAGTCAAAAAGGGGGGTAAACAAAGCCACTGTATGCAAAGGCCTCTCTACTGTAAACTGAATAGGGAATGCAATAAACCCAATAAAAGCGACTATAGTGACTGCTAACATACGCTTAGTCAGTAATCTCAATTGATAAATAGAATCTACCCAATAAAAAACGAGTAAGAAGAACAGCCCACTAGTACTATAGGGAATGATCATCCATTCTATAAACGGGATATAGTGATCTATCGCTAAGGTGACAGACCAATCCAATGCTCTATATACAGAGTAATACTGTGCCATCATATATAAAATAATGAAGACAGCATAACAGAGAAGCATTGTTTTGGTTCGTTGTTTAAAAGTAGGAGTTATTTCTTCTTTTGCCATTTTGCTTTTTTGTGCATAATACATTGTAATATTCCTTTAGGGAATAGCTGTAAACAGCGAATTAGTCGATACATCTTTTTTGGAAAGACTATCAGTTCTTTGCCTTGTGTAATATCAGTATAAATGATATCAGCTGCTTCTGTAGGGGTGATAACATATTGTTTTTTAGAAAGATCATCACTATTGAGTTCTAGTAGTCTAGGTGTAGCGACATAACCAGGGTGTACACTGATGACTTTAATCCCTTTATCTCTATAGGCGCGTTGATACGCTTTGGTAAGTGCTACTACTGCTTGCTTACACCTTGTGTAGATTGTTGCTTCATTATAGTCTAAAAAGGTAGATATCGAAGCGATACAGACGATAGTTCCTCCATTGTTCTGCATACAGCCTCTCGCTACTTCTAATGCATTTAGGGTGGCTTTGATATTATTGTCTATCATGGCATTGGTATCTTCCCATGAAATATGCTCTAAGGCACTATCCGTATAATTACCTGCTCCTGCTATCAGTATATCAAGCTTAGTTTGACTAAATGTGTTTATCACATCTCGTAGTTGAGGTAAGTCTGTTGCATCTACTGTATAGACAGTTAGGTTAGTATGTACAGCGAAGTTATGTCCTTCTTTATGAGGATTACGACTGCCGATACCTACGCGGTAACCCTCTTGTAAATAGCGCTGAGCTAATGCCCATCCTATACCTGATGTACCTCCTGTGATAAAGACCGATCTCATTGTTTTAATGCATTAAGGACTACTTGATATCCATAGTCAAATTGTCTAAATATCTGTTCTTTACAGTCTTCTTTAGAGATGGGTAATTGTATTTCTAAAGCAAACTTTCTCCAATTAATCTTACGGCTTAGGTAGCCTCCAGAGAGTTTTTGTCTCATATCACTGGTGTCTAACCTATTGGCTTTGATAGCTGCTGCTTGTTGAAGTCGTTCATTTCCACTGTAGCCAAATACAGCTCTGACTAAGCCTTCTTCCATAGCAGAATAAGGAGCTTTGTGTTCTAGCCATATTTCGCTACCTAGTGTAGTGGCTAATTCGAAAGGGATAAGGTCTATCGCTCCTCCTAAATACTGTTTACCTCTATACTGAGCAGGTGCCATATAGAACATATCAGATGTACTAATTCGCATCGCTCTTAAGGACTCTACTTCTAGAAGTAATTCTGTATCTCTCTCGACTGCACTATTTGTGTCAAATTTATATTGATCAATATATTGGTGTAGTGAATCAAGAGGAACATTAGGAGTAGGAATAAGTATTTTCTTAAAGGCTTTCTCACCTTTTCTCTTTTTGTTCACTCGATCAGGTGTATACAATATCTCAGAACCAAGGGTAATGACCTCAGGTGCATCAGTATGTGTAGTTAGTAGAGAAGGGAACTTCTCATCTAGGTTTTGAGGCTGATCAACAAAATACTTACTAAACAGATCTAATAGATAGAGAGCATTCTCTTTTTTCTTACTGTGCTTGATACAGTAGTACGGAAGGCGGTCTAGTCTCGTCTGATTAGTCAAAAAGGTATTCATGGCAGCAGTCAGAAATTCGTCTGATGCTAGATATCCTTTAATAGCTTGGGGTGTATTAAAGGTGCGTATAATCGATGTAGAGATAGTTGCTCCACACGTTGAGATAATTAAGTCAGGACGAATATTGTGTTCGACCATCGCGACATATATCCCACAGTACATCACAAAGCGACTTCCGCCACCAGAGAACACCGCTACGCGATTATAAGGTTTTATTTGATCCATAACATGACAATATAAAATAGGGGAGTGGTGTATAATAAACTATCTACACGGTCTAGCAGTCCTCCATGTCCAGGAAGGAGTGTACCTGTGTCTTTGACATTTGCTTTTCGTTTAACTAAGGAGAAGGTTAGGTCTCCTAAAAAACCTAAAATACTTAATGCCATTGCCAATAGAATAGTCTTTAGCGTAATAGCTTCCCCGAATAGTAAATAGTACATCAGGTTAAATATACCTGTAGTCATCACAATACCACCTATAACGCCTTCTAGTGTTTTATTTGGGCTGATATGAGGTGTTATCTTAGTTTTGCCGAATAGCTTGCCAGCCATATATTGGCTTACATCATTTAACTCCATTGGGACAACTAATAGAATGAGATATTTATAACCTTCTTTTGCTAATCCGATATAGAATAATATCGCAGTAGATAGAAGGTAAAAGGACATGACAGCTAAGAAGAAAGAATGCGTTTTGTACTTTAGGTATATACCAGCAGAAACGATCATGCTTAAGCCAAGTATAGTAAGTAAACTCTCTTCAATACTTAATAGTAATAAACAAATAGTGATAATCAAGGTAGTCAATACAGCAACTCCTAATTTTAGGGATCCAATAGGAATGGCGAAAGTAAATAATTCTAGTTGTCCCCAGTAGATTAGGAACATAATGAACATTAATAAACTCAAGGGATGTAGTAGTGCTAAGCCAAATACTACAACGATATAACACCATGTCCTAACGCGTAGGGGTACATCTGCAAACTTTCCTTCCTTTGTCATCTATTGTGCGTTTTTAAGTGCTTTACGGCATCTTGTGATTGTGCTTAATAGTAATAGTAAATTGATAACGATAAATATATATAAAGATGCTCCGCTAAGATTAACACCTAAGAATAGGAGTAATCCATATATCCCCAATACTAATGCTCTATCGCTTTTACCCATAGGGCCATCATACCTTCTCTCTCCACCTAATATTTTTCCCATTAGCCCTGCGAATTCATTGATAATACTCAAGCCTATAAATAAAACAATCAAATAGGTACTCTCCGGTTGGAACTTTAATAAGGGAATAAATAAGATAAAGTCAGACAGGACATCACCTACCTCGTTGAGTAGTTCGCCTTTCTTAGAAGTCTGATTATACAATCTAGCCATCATACCATCTAGTGCATTTAGTGCCATGCGAATCAGTAGACCTATTGGCAAACACAAAAAGAAGAAATGGTAACTATCTGCATACCAAAATAGCAATGCTAATACAAAAGAGAAGACAATAGCAAATACAGTAATCTGGTTAGCCGTTATTCTCTTTTGATGTAATGCATGGAGAATAGGCATTAGCAATTTCTGAAAATAGGGCTTTATTTTATATACGGATATCATAGTTTACGATTTTATTAATAAAGGATTAACGGAATTATAATATTAAAAAACGTTAATGATTGTAGTTTTTTAATTATTTTATAGTGTTAAGGTTGTGGTTAATTTGGTTTTTGTAGTTAAAAATTGATTGAAAACTAAAAATATTATACAATAAAGTGTTATCTTTAATAGTGAAAAATAGAAATAACAAACATACTATTATAACAGTTAAGTGTGCTTATTTGTTATAAAAAAACTAAAAAAATATTGTGAAAAATGTGTGTTTGGCATTTTTGTTGATTTTAGATTATAAATAAAAGTAGTGAAAAATATCCCTTTTATACCAAGATTGTATTTACTCATTTGGGGATTATAGCTTACTACAGAAATCAATTACTCGTATGGCAAGTAAATTAGAACCTATCAAACCCGTACCAGCGTTAATCGCGGTCGCTATCACATTAATTATTTGGTTTGTTATCCCTGTTCCAGAAGGCGTTAGTCCTAATGCGTGGCAGTTGTTAGCATTATTCGTTGGAACTATCGCAGCTATTATTGGAAAGGCGCTACCTATTGGAGCGGTGTCTATTGTAGCGATAGCATTAGTAGCCATAACAGGTGTAACTAATCCAGGGAATTCTAAAGCAGCTTTAGCAGATGCTTTAAGTGGTTTTTCAAATGATTTAATCTGGCTTATTGGAGTGGCGGTGATGATCTCTATAAGTTTAAAGAAAACAGGCTTAGGTGCAAGGATAGGGTATTTCCTTATTTCATTGTTTGGTAAAAGAACACTAGGTATTGCGTATGCACTGTCTTTTGCAGAAACAATATTAGCTCCTGTAACACCAAGTAATACCGCAAGGGGAGGAGGAATTATACACCCTATTATGCGTTCTATAGCAGTGAGCTTTGGTTCTAAACCAGAGAAAGGGTCTGCCGAAAAGATAGGGCGTTATTTGGCATTAGTGAATTATAATGCAAACCCTATTACTTCAGCGATGTTTATTACGGCTACAGCTCCTAATCCATTGATTGTTAGTTTGGTTTTAGCAGGTACTACTGCAGGAATCACTATAACATGGGGAATGTGGGCACTAGCAGCTTTAGTACCAGGCCTTGTAGCTTTAATCGTGATGCCTTTAGTGATTTATATGATCTATCCACCAGAGATAAAGAAAACTCCTGATGCTCCAGTATTTGCTAAAAAGCAATTAGATGAGTTAGGACCTATTTCTTTACCTGAATATATCACAATGGGAGTGTTTACAATCTTGTTATTGTTATGGGCAGGAGTTCCAGCAATGATCTTTGGAGATACTTTTGCTGTTCAACCGACAGCTGCGGCTTTCTTAGGATTGGGAATTCTTATTGTCACAGGAGTATTAACTTGGGAAGATATATTAAAAAACACAGGGGCTTGGGATACGATAGTATGGTTTGCAGCTTTAGTGATGATGGCAGGTTTCTTAGGTAAACTAGGTTTGGTAGGATGGTTAGCTACAACAGTAGGAAAAGGTATTGCAGGATTAGGATTGTCGTGGATACCAGCTACGCTTATACTGCTTCTAGTATATGTATACTCTCACTATTTCTTTGCGAGTACTACAGCGCATATTACAGCGATGTTTGCAGCCTTTTTTGCTGCAGGTATAGCTCTTGGAGCACCTGAGATGTTATGGGCATTAGTACTAGGATTCTCATCATCTATAATGATGTCATTGACTCATTATGGTACAGGTACAGCCCCGATTATCTTCGGAACAGGATATACAACATTAGGAGAATGGTGGAAAGTAGGTTTTGTAACTAGTGTGGTTAACCTAATTATATTTATTCTAGTAGGGGGACTATGGTGGAAAGCACTAGGATATTGGTAAGAGAATAAGATTTATTATATAAGTAAAAGCCAGTCGAGATTGACTGGCTTTTGTTGTATAAATCAATGAAGTGTAATGAGAAATTAATTAAGTTAAAACTTATAGTTAAATGATAAAGTAGCTATTCGGCTATCCAGATCATATTTCTTGCGAATATTAGAATTGAAGTTATCCCCCGTTACATTATAGTTCACCGTGTTTAGAACATCTGTTACAGCTAGTTTAATAGTTGCTTTGTCTTCTAATAGGGCTTTAGATAAACCGATTGTTAAGTCAAAATAACTATCTCTTTTGTATAGACCTAAGTTTGACTTAGAGAAGTACTGTGCATTGACATCAGCTTTTAATCCTTTAACAATGGTAAAGTTGTTTTGAGAGTTAAAAGTGAAAGCTACTTGTGAACTATTGATTTCTGTTCCTTGATAGTTTCCTTCATATTTGTTGTTAAACAAGTTAAACATATTACTCATAGACCACCATTCTGTAGGGCTTACTGTACCTGTTACATTCGCACCATAGTGATAAGATTTGTTTAAGTTCTCTTGAGTACTTACTAAGATACCTGTATCTGCTTGGTAATTGTACACATTGGTCATCACATCATTCGTCACGCTGAAGTACACATTTGCAATCAGGTATTTACTCCATGTGTATCCTACCTCAGAAGCATGTGTTATCTCAGGTTTTAACTTAGGATTCCCTTGCCAATAGTTAAAAGGGTCATCATAAAAACGGAATGGGTTTAAGTCAAAGTGACTCGGTCTATTAATACGTTTACTATACGAAGCATAGAAGCCATGTGCATTATCTGTTTCGTATTTGATAGAGGCACTAGGGAATAGTTTAGTATAATCGTTTTTACTGTATTCTTTAGTCGTTTTTTGGTCTATTTCAGTTTGTGTAAACTCTGAACGCAGTCCTACCTGAAAACTCCAATGTTCTAAACTAAGCTTGTAGTTAGCATAAGCAGCGTGTATCTGTTCATTGTATTTATAGTGATTCGTTGAAGCAGGATCTACTTCCCATCCTGAGTTATTTTGAAATTCATAAACAGATGGATTGTCATTTGATTTGACAATTGACTTCCACCCTGTCTCTAAAGCATGCTTATCATCTAAAGGTAAGGTAAAGTCTAATTTACCATTAAATACCTTAAACTGTGATGGAATATATCCACGTCTATTTCTATATGGAGCATTTGAGTTGTTTAATAAAACTTCAGCTAATTGAGACTGTTCAGATCTAAACTTAGAAGTTTCATATTCTAAATCTACATCTACTTTACTACCGTTATCATTGAATAAATGAGTAGCAGTTAAGTTAAATGTATAATCATACCAATGCTCTTTATTTCCGTTGTCAGTATTAATATGCGAATTCAATTTTTCTACAGGCGCATAGATCATATTATACCCTTTAGAATAATCCTCATATCTCCCGATTTTAGCATCAAATAAGAAGCCCACAGTTGTTTTAGAAGAAAGAGAGTAATCCACTCCGAATTTGAAGTTATTAGAAGTAAGAGGCTCATTACTAGTGAAGCGTTGTTCACTATGTCTGTCTATTACAGAAGGATTAGCAGTGTTGTAGAAGTCTTGAAGATAATGTTTGTGTTCTTCTTCCCCTCTAAAAGTATAGCTATAGTCTCCAAATAGACTTAGTTTCTCATGAGTATAACCTAGATTGAATCCTGCATTAAGGCGGTTTTTACGTCCTCGCCCTGCATTGACAAAAGAGCTTCCTTTCAGCCCTTCCATTTTGTATTTCTTTAATACAATATTAATGATTCCTGCATTACCAGCTGCATCATACTTAGCAGATGGATTAGCAATAATCTCTATATTTTTGACTTGAGAAGAGTTGGTTGATCTCAAGAGATTAGCTAGTTCTTTTGCAGATAGAGAACTCAGTTTTCCATTTAGCATTACACTAACCCCTTTTTTACCTCTCAGAGATAATTCACCTTCTTGAGATACAACCACTCCTGGAGCTCTTCCAAGAACTTCAAGTACTGTACTTCCATCTGATAAAGCACTATTCTCTACACTAAACACCATTTTGTCAGCTTTCTGTTGGAATACAGGAGCTTTAGTAGTGATTAATACTTCCCCAAGGTTAGTATTAAATGCGTTGAGTATACTGTCTAATTGTGCTTCGGTTTGGGCATAGGTACCCAGGCTGCATAGTGATAGCAGCCATATATATGGTCTTTTCATTGTTTTAAAAATTATTTAGTAGTCTTTTTTTTATTGCGTCTTCCCCAATAGATAATAAAACCTGTAATAGGAAGAGAGGCACAGAATAAGCTAAGGATAAAAGCAATTATTTTTCCAGGCATACCAAAGAAAGCTCCTACGTGCAAATCATAAGTAGCACCAGTAGCTCGTTCTGCTAATAATCGTTCTCCATGAGATCTATTGAACAATAGCTCTCCAGAGTGTTCGTCAAATATCATGGTATGTGAGTCGTTATATTTGAACTCGTGATCTTTAACACGAATAGTCATATTGTCGTGATGATGATCAGCGTTCTCATGATCTTCTAAGTCAATACCAAAAGAGAAAGCATTAGGGTAGTGCTCTTTTACAGTAGCAGCTATGCGATCTACTGTTGTTGGAGTTTCCATAGACTCAGGAGCAGTAGTCTTATAATGACTAAAGTCTGGAGCATACATAGAAAACCCGTTGATTAAGAAGTAAACCCAACTCATCGTGACGCGGAAAGAGTACATAATTCCTGTAATAGCCACTATTAGTGCTAGAGCAGAAGAGTAAAATCCAAGGATATTGTGAACGTCATAATTCTTACGGCGCCAACCTTTTACTTTCTTCCATCTAAACCAAAAGCGTTGTTTACGCATATTCTTATTCTTAGGCCACCATAGTATAATCCCTGTGATTAGCATAATCACAAAGATTATAGTAGATACACCTACTATAGTACCTCCAACTGCATTACTAAGAAGTAATGAGCGGTGGAGAATCATAGTGAAGAAGAAAGGACTCTTCAATAGGTCATCGACAGCAATTACTTCTCCTGTATACTGATTGACATAGACTGTTTTAAAAATGAGATAAGTATCGAAATAATTCCATCCTTCTGGATTGGCTTTAAATAATCCAAATTGATAAGAACGAGTAGGATCCATTGGGATTGTTACTTCCTCTGCTGGAACTTCTTCGTTAACTAATTGTGCATTAACTAGTTCTTTTAGTTCACGAATAGGAATCGGTTTTTTATTTTCAATATCTTGTTCGCCATGATAGATCATGTCTTGTTTAAGATAGGTAGAGATATCCTCATTGAAGACAAAAACAGTTCCTGTAAGTGATACGATAAGTACAATTATACCTGACAGTAGTCCTAACCACAAGTGGAGTTTAAGCATATACTTTTTGAAAATCCCCTTGGTTTTCTTGGGCTTATCAGTTTGCATAATAATCAATTATTTAGATTTAATAAATATAATTAGGGTGTCGCAAATATATAATTATTTATAATCATTCTAAGTATAAGTTTGTCCTAAATGAGAAGTATTTTATAATAATTTGATTATTAGTAGGTATAAACAATATTTTGTAGGTTTTTATAGTTAGTTTAACCCAATATCCACATTAGATAAATACTACAAAATAATTCTAATTCATAGCTCTTTTTATCTAAATGCCTATTGTAATTTTACCTATCAGACTTATAGGTTTAACCCAGATTAAGCATTAGCCAAATACTGCAAAGTAATTCTACTTCATATCTCTTTCATTTCTTCTAAAACCATACTACAGTATGCTTTTTTCTTAAATTCAGAGCTATTTTGTATAATTACTTTTCGTTTATATGTCTATCGCTTAATCCGGGTTTAAAGAGAAAGGAATAATTGAAAAATCACTAATTTTGAATAAGGGTTTAAAAGTCTATATTACAGTGTTTTAAAAGGATTGAAATAAGAAATAGTGTATCTGTAAGAAAATAGTTTATAGGTGGATGTATGAAGTTTTATTTTCGTTTTTTGATTTTGCCATTGTATTTCTTTTTAATAAAGTTTACGAGAATCATAATAAAAGAAGAGGTAAAAGGCGATTTAGTTAGTTTTTGATAGGAGGGTAGTTCTTGTTAGGTAGACTTGGAGAATGTAATTAAATAAATATTATTCTTTCAAAATGTTTTTTAAGTCCATTCGTTCGCGTAAGAAGCGAATGACTAAAATATCTTTATTCTGTAGTATTTGATAGAATATAATATGTTTACCTATAGCAAAACCTAAGAGATGTGTATTGATTCTGTCGTAACTTTTTCCAAGAGTTGGATTATTAGTTATTTTCTGACAAGTTTCAATCAATAAAGTATAATATTTATTAGCTTGATGCTCAGACCATGCTTCAAAAGTATATGACCAAATTTCGGAGAGATCCTTAACCGTAAGGTTAGTCAAGATATACTTTGCCATTATTTCTATTTGTTAGCCTTTAAAGCTTTTAGATGGTTGTTAGGGTCAAAGTCTTCAGCGATTCCACTATCAATTCCTTCTTGTATAGCATTTCTTAATACTTGTATCTCATTTTCTTCTTTTTCAAGAAGACGTAGACCAGCACGAATGATCTCACTAGCATTTTTATAACGACCTTCATTTATTTTAGCTTCAACAAAATCTTCAAAGTAGTCTCCTAATGATACTGATGTATTACGTCCCATAACTTCTATTTTTATCAAAATTACCAAAATTTGGTAATTTTAGATAGCGCATTTACTTTTATTTAGTATTTATTTTCAGTGTGTTAGGAAGTTTAGAAGAAAAAAGAGTTGACTCAACTGAGTCAACTCTTGCGAATTACTTATTATGTATCAATCTAAACGACTACTTTGCAGCCCATATTTCTATTTCTAATTGAATCTCTGGCAATCCTAGTGCTGTGATATACCCAACAGTCATAGATGGATAATCTGTACCAAAAGTGTTATCCCAAACTTCGTAGAAGAAGTCCCAGTCTATCTCTTGTGTAGCCCAAATATTAACTTTAATGACATCATCAGCAGTTAGTTTTTGGCTACCTAATACTTGGATGATATTCATAAACGTGTTTTGTACTTGCGCATTAAATGTAGAAGGGATATTTCCCATCGCATCTGTACCTATTTGTCCTGAGAATGTATATAGATTAGCTCCTTTAGGAACCACAGTCACATGAGAATATCTTCCCACTGGAGCTGCTAAAGTGCTAGGATTTAGTCTTTGTATTTTTGTATTCATCCGCTATAAATTATTGTTTCACGCGCGAAATTAATCTATTGATTTTTGAATTTAAGTTTCCTAACTAACTTTAGCTTTTTTATAGTGTTTTTTTTAAGATAAATATGAAAAGGAGATAGATATAGCGTTGTTTATTGTATAAGTATTTGGTTTTTAATATCTTTGTGTTGTAAATTGTCATATTATGAAAACAATATCTGTATCAGAATTTAGAAAGAATATTAAAAAATATATTGAATTAGCTTCTAATGAAAAAATAGTTGTCAATAGAGGAGAAGGAAAGGCATTTTTAATTATTCCTATTGATCAAACAGAAGATGAAGAGTATGATGTTGATTTTGTACAAAAAGTTTTACGGGCAGAGAAAGACATCTTAGAAGGTGATTTCTTAGAGATAAAAGATGTAAAGAATTTATGGGCAGATATAAGTTAATTATTGGTAAAGAAGCCCAAAAACATCTATTGTTAATCAAAAGATCTGGTAACAAGAGTGATATAACAAAAATCGAGAATATTTTTGAAGAGTTACAGAGTAATCCTGAAGTAGGTATCGGTAATCCTGAAAAATTAAAACATGAACTAAGTGGTTTTTGGTCTAGACGGCTTAATTCTAAAGATAGAATAATTTATAAAATTGATGAGTTAAGTGTCATTGTAATGATTGTTTCTGCAAAGGGTCATTATTTTGATAAATAGATATTCTTAAAATTTTCTCTATACTGCGAGAGAGTTATTTGTTTATACTTTTTAAACAATTTAGTCAAATGACTATCATCTTTAAAGCCTAATTCAAAGGCTATTTCCTTTAAACCCAGATTATGCAATAGACATATAAACGAAAAGTAATTAAACAAAATAGGTCTGAATTAGTGATAAAAGCATACTATAGTATGGTTTTAGAGCTAATGAAAGAACTATGAAGTAGAATTGCTTTGTAGTATTTGGCTAATGCGTAATGTGGGTTAAACTATGAATTTAAGTTTCCTAACTAACTTTAGCTTTTTTATAAGATAAATGGCTGTTTTTAGGGGTAAACATGTTTTCTAATTTTAGTTATTTTTGCTCATCATGCTAAACAAAATAATATGGAAACTATTAATTATCAACTATTTTTAAAAGAGACATTACCTTTTGATAACTATTTGTTTTATAAAGCCTTAAAAGAGGAAGAAGTAATGGATTTGGAGTCAAGTATTTCAAAATCATTACCACCTTACTACAGAGAGTTCTTGTTAACGATAGGTATCTATCAAGATGTTATAGAAGGGCTATTCATCAATAAGAACGAATGGATAGAACAGAACGGGTATTTAGGTGAAGTAGAAGAGAACTATGTGATGATAGGGGATAATGGAGGTGAAGACTTTTGGTTGTTACGTACAGATGATACAGATGATCGAACAGTTTATAATTGGGTAGATGATGAAATAGAAGAAACTGGTTTTACTTTCGATGATCTATTGGAGAGATGTTTAAACAATTTGAAGGATGATAGTTTATGTAAATTAAGTAATGATAAAAAAGCTTTAAGAGTTCACTTCATTTTACGCCCTGAACAAGAGAATAAACTAAGTGAAGTATTGGGGATAGAATATACAGGAGAGTGGATAGAAGATATTCCTAATTTTGAAGATTTGAGAGATTATTTAAAAGATCAGGAGTTAAGTGTTTATAACATTAATGCAACATTAAATGGTCAATCTATTGAAATAAAAAAAGAATATAGTGATAAAACAAAAGAAGCTGTGTATACTTTTGGTTACAACGAATCTTTATTAGTGTTAAGAGAGAACTCTAAAATAGAAGAGTATCAATCTTTGATAAAAGAACAGTTTCACAACTCTTCTGTAAGCGTTTTGGATATTTATAATACCGATTTAACTGATTTAGTTTGGTAAGAAGTATATTATATTTTTTGGTGTTCTTTTTTATATTGCGAGGGAGTCATTTGTTTATATTTTTTAAACAATTTAGACAAATGACTTTCATCGTTAAAGCCTAGTTCAAAGGCTATTTCCTTTAATCTGGTATTGCTGTACTTAAGCCTAGTTTCTACTAACTTTAGCTTGTAATCTAATATATAGTCTTGTAGTGATATCCCTGTCTGTTTCTTAAAATATTCACCCAGATAGTTTTTAGAAATACTAAATTCACTGGCTAACGCCTCTAGAGTCAACTTCTCCTTATGCCCAATGTGTTGCTGAATATAAGTGATTATTTTCATAATATCTTGTGCCTTTCTATTCTCATTGACTTGCTCATAATCGTGTAGAATAAGGTTACGAGCCACAAGGTTGAGTAGGATAGAAATGCATTGTCTTATGATTAAATAATCTTGTGTATGGTTATTGTGCTCTCGTTGAATACTGAGCAATAACTGTTCTGCAAATACAGCATCTTCTTCAGACTGAAACACACATCCCGCTTTAGTATGGTAGTTATGTGTGATATAGGTCAGCTTATTGATATTATCACAAGTCTCTATGCGATCTGCCTCTGTGCGAATCTGAGTGATAAAGCTCTGAGGACATTCTATCACAAGGATTTGACCATCTTTACTTTCAAAAGAATACGGTGTATCAAAAGGAATAATAAACAACTTTCCCTTTTTAAAAGGGACTTTATGATCTTCATATCGACTCATCCCTTTTCCCTTTTGTATATACACGATAGTGAGATGCGCTTTTGGTTGTATACTAAAAACATCATCTATCAGTAGATGTTCTGTGATATGAATAGGATCGAAGGTGTTTTTAGAAGTCATATTGTTTACTGTAAAAACCTTTTAAAGTACAAGATAATTTGTATCTAGGGTGTTTCCTTTGCAAAGGAATAAAAATAAACAATATGAATGAATATAAAAATAGGTGGACTATTCTACGCTATTTAGTTATAGGAGCTTTTCTATCCCCTTTAGATTATTTTATTGTCAATATGGCACTGCCTGCTATTAAAGAATCGTTTCATGCAACAGAAAATCAATTGCAGATGGTCATTGCGATATACGGACTTACGTATGCTGCTCTGGTAGTCTGTAGTGGAAAGCTTGGCGATATATATGGTAGGAGAACTATCTTTACGACAGGGTTGTGGATATTCTTAATCTCCTCTTTGGCGTGTGCATTTTCTCCTTCTGTACAGATGTTGATTTTCTCTCGTTTTTTGCAAGGAATAGGAGCCTCTTTATTAGCTCCGCAAGTATTAGCATCTATTCGCATCCTTTTTGACGAATCAGAACGAGCAAAGGCTTTAGGACTTTTTGGTTCTGTATTTGGCTTAGCAGCTATAGTAGGACAGTTATTAGGCGGTGTACTATTAAATATTCATTTGTGGAATCTAACGTGGGAGATTATCTTTTTGGTTAATGTACCAGTGGTAGCTATATGTCTATACGGTATTTATACTACTATGCCTAAGGAGAAAATACAAAAACAGAAGTTAGACTGCGTAGGTGTAGTCCTTGTGATTAGTGCGTTACTTTGTTTTATCACTCCATTGATTTATGGGAGAACTTATGATTGGGCGTGGTGGATATTTGCTGTTATAGGAGGTAGTATAGCACTTGCTATTAGCTTTGTGAAGTATGAACAATATAGAGAGCAGCGCCAAAAACCTGTCTTGTTATCCATCTCCTTATTTGGTAATAAATCCTTTGCTTATAACCTGCCTATCATCTTGTTTTATAATTTTACAGCAGGGCTATTCATCTGCTATCCCTACTATTTACAGTCTTATCTAGGGTGGGATGTATTAATAGCTGGTATGGCTGTTTTGCCTTATGGAATAGGTTTCTTTTTAGGGCCTATCTTATTTGCGAAGGTAGATAAACAAGCTTCTTTTTGGATAAGATCAGGACTATTGTTATTATTAATTTCTTTCGTAGGGTTAGGTATATTATTTAGTCAATACGGTACACCGAATGCATTCATGCATTGCCTATTTTTATCAGCAGGACTTGGACACGGGCTGTTAATGCCTGTGATGATGAAAGAGAGTATTAAGTCCATAGCAGTAGATCAAGTAGGACAAGCATCAGGTATCGTGAGTACTACGATACAAGTAGGAAGTGTATTAGGAGGAGCGGTGATAGGTACTATATTCTTTAGTTTAAGTAGTACTTTAGACTATCCTAAAGCCTTTGGGATAGCAATAGCAGTAATAGGGTTAGTACAATTAATCAGCATAGGTTTTTATGCTCAAATCAATAAACAAAAATAAATAAGATGAGTAATTTAGAATTAGGAAAACAACAGGTAATAGACTTTCATATCAATATACAGACTTGGTTTAATGGTACAGCATCTAATAAAGAAGTGCTATATAAAGCTATCGTGAATACATTTGATCCTTCGTTTAAGATGACGAATGGAGACGGTAACTCGGTTAGTTATGATGCTTTTACACAATGGCTACCTACTGTATACGGTAAGTTTCCGACTAGACAAGTAGAGGTAAAAGAGCTAAAAGGATATGCTACTTTTAGCCATATCATCGTAGAGTATATCGAAATACAACAGACAGAGGGTATCAGAACAGAGAGAGAGTCCTCAGCAGTGTTTACGTTAAAAGATCAACAAGCAATATGGTATAACTTAATAGAGCGTTGGGTGTAATTTAATTAAGAATTTTAAATTAAAAATCATCATTGCGAATACAGTAGAGACTGATTATCATCCGTGCCCCCAAAACATGTCAATTAATTGTGTTTTGAATAGGATAAAGTATATAGGTATTTGCGTGAAGTCAGGAGACTTCGAACAGCTGGGATAAACGTATAACACAATCAATGTAGAGACTGATTATCATCCGTGTCCCGAAAAACATGTCAATTAATTGTATTTTGAATAGGATAAAATATATAGGTATTTGCGCGAAGTCTCCCGACTTCGCGCAGCAGTTTACGGTTCACTGTGAACCGTAAACTGTCCACCATAAACTACTTTCTATCAAGATCTGTAATCAACAAAGGATTGTCTTGGCGCAATTGTTCAAGTAGTTTCTCTGTCTCAGAAGTCTTAGGGTTTTCTAGTAAGGCATCATACTCTTTCTGGGTAATACCGACCATCTGTAAGAAGTCTATACGTCCATTAGGAGTGTCTAAAGAGCCTAATTCAGGGTCTAATGCAAAAGCGATGGCTACTAAATCTGTATCGTAATCCAAACGAATAGGGCTATTAGTAGGAATAAAGTGAAACTCTTCAAACCATTTTCCTGAGTTAAATACATATTTAGCCAAGTTGTTCATAAGGTTCATCGCCCAATGAAAGTTTTCATCCCCTTGTTTTTTTAGACGCATCGTCAATTCAAAACCATATCCACTAAAGTCATTGTCTACAGCCTCGTCATTATAATACAAGTCAGAGAATCCATAGGTAACGATATGGAAGTGGTCTGTTTGCTGATCACTATTATATACACTTAATCCATCTAGAGGGTTTTCTCCACCTAAAGAGTAAGGTAATGCATTGCCGAAATGCTGAGGTTCTTGTTCTCCATATTGTTTTGCTAAGTGATCAGAGATAGCGTCCCATCCCACTGCATCTTCTTCATTGTATTTTTGTTGGTATTCTTCTTTTGTCATTTTTTACTTTTTATGAGCGTTATTTTATGCGTCTTATAGCTTAACAAAAATAGTGTTTTTGTTAAAATAAAACAGATAAAAACAGTGTGTTACAATGGTGTAGTGTTAAAAAAGACGGCATAGCACAAAGTTGAAAGTTAAAACAAGAGATGTTATTAATAATAGAATTATCTTTAAGCATTCTAAAAAACAAGCATTAATTATATGAAAATAGCCATCGTATGCTATCCAACCTTTGGAGGTAGTGGTGTAGTAGCCACAGAATTAGGGTTGGAATTAGCGAAAAGAAATCACGAAGTGCATTTTATTACTTATAGCCAACCAGTGCGTTTAGCCTTGCTAAATCCTAATATATTTTATCACGAAGTAAATGTTCCTGAGTATCCATTGTTCCATTATCAGCCTTATGAACTTGCCTTGTCAAGTAAATTAGTGGATATGGTGAAACTATTCAAGATCGATGTACTGCATGTACACTATGCTATTCCTCATGCTTATGCAGGATATATGGCGAAGCAGATGTTGAAAGAACAAGGGATTAATCTACCAATGATTACAACACTACATGGTACAGATATTACTTTAGTAGGAAATCACCCGAACTATAAGACTGCAGTGAGCTTTAGTATCAATAATTCTGATTATGTGACTTCTGTATCTCAATCTTTAAAAGAATCTACTCATTGCCTATTTGGTACTGAAAAGGAGATTCATGTCATTCCTAACTTTATAGAGGTAAAAGAATTAGACTGTGAAGACACACCGTGTAAGCGTAGTGCTATGGCGGGTAAAGATGAGGTGATCGTAACGCATATCAGTAACTTCAGAAAGGTGAAACGCATCGAAGATGTAGTCTCTATCTTTTATGGAATCCAAAAAGAAAGACCTGCCAAACTGATGTTAGTAGGAGATGGACCTGAGAAAGAACGCGCAGAGCGCCAAGCATTAGAATTGGGAATCTATGATAAGATTATCTTCTTTGGGAATAGTAATGAGATAGAGCATATCTTGTCTTATTCTGATTTATTCTTATTGCCATCAGAGACAGAGAGCTTCGGTCTAGCAGCTTTAGAAGCGATGGCGATGGGAGTACCAGTTATCTCTAGTAATACGGGAGGTCTTCCTGAGGTGAATGAGCATGGAGTATCAGGGTACCTGAGCGATGTAGGGGATGTAGAGGATATGGTAGCGAATGCATTGAAGATCGTAAAAGATCAAGATACGCTATGTGGTTTTAAAGAACGCGCAAGAGAAGTAGCGAAGAAATTCAGTATAGATAAAGTAGTACCTCTATACGAAGATATTTATCGTGCTGCGATAGAGAAGAAGTAAGAATACTTTAAATAGAAAAGGGAGTCAATTGATTGACTCCCTTTTTATTTGCTGTGTATTTTGGTATCATCTTCTTTATCAGTAAACCAAAGTACGAATACCTCTACTTAGCATAGATAACCATACTAGGGTTATATTCTTTTGTATTATATAAAGTTAACCTTTGTGCAGTATTATTGATAGGGTAAAAGAACTGGATATCTGCTACTAAAAGTTCAAATTTTTCATCCGTATCAATACAATTACACAACCAGTCAGTTTCGTTTACAATAGGATCATGTATTGAAAACTCTATATTTAGCTCTCTAAGTGGTCCTTCTTTGGATAAGTCGTTGTCAGGGTGTATCGCAAAGGCTCTAATGCGCAGGAGTGCATCTGTACAACCTTTTGGGAAGACTACTTGCTCTTTTGGGATAAAAGAAGGTATCCGTATTGGCAGTACTTCTTTGTCTGTGTGTTGTACAATAATTCTTTCGAGGAAAGTGTCTTTAAACAGAGCTTTTCTATTGAACTCAAAACCTTCGAGTGCTTTACAATTGACCGAAAAAATCGACCTTTGTTTAAAATCAATCTTATCCTCCTGGTGCATGATACTCATGAGTTGCCCTAAAAAACGAGAATGCATATAGCTCTCATGTCTTTTGTTTAAATGAATCTCGATTACCTGTCGAATAAAGGAAGAGTTATGAGATACACTTCGCATTAATTTTGCATTGTGGTTTTTTGATTTGTCTTGTTTTGAACGATTAGGCCTTGTTTGCAATATCTGCTTGCCTCTGTGTTCTTTTCCATAAATAGGTCCTATTATACCTACTAGGAGTTTTTTGGAATTAATTCTAGCCATAATGTTGTTGGTTTTAATGGTTGATAATAAGTGTTTTATATCAAAAACCGAGCCGAATGTTCAGCATCTGATGGTAGAATTATAGTATAGTGATCGCATTATTTTATAGCTTAATTATGTGACCACTATGCGATAAGTATCCGATAGGTATGCAATCAGTGCCATTAAAAAGTAATGCTTACCTATTTGTTTAAAAATACTTCTGTATAAAAAAAGGGTTATTCTAATCATGAGAATAACCCTTTTTAGGATATATAAATAACTAAGCTTCTTTCTTCGTGCTAAATATAGTAGAGCCTACACTAGCAGTAATCACACAGGCTATAGAGATCCACTGTGTCATGGTGAGGTGTTCTTTTAAGAATAGAAGACCTGACATGGCTGCAAAGGCAGGTTGTAAACTAGTAAGGATACTGAATGTCTTCGCTGGTAACTTCTTTAGCGCGACTAAATCTAAAGAGAAAGGTAAGGCACTAGATAAAATAGCGACTAATACACCTAGTCCTAAGCTACCCCAGGTCAACTTCTCTAGTCCTCCCATAAATAAGGCTACAGGGACTACGATAAACGTAGCGAATACAAGACCTACTGATACTGCATGGTTTGTATTCATTTCTTTAGAGACTTTACTTCCCATCACGATATAACACGCCCAAAATACACCTGCTGTAGCGGCTAATCCTAGTCCTATAATATCTACATTGTTAGTCTGCCACGGAACGATCAATAAGATCCCTGCACAAGCAAATAAAGCCCATACGATATCTAATACTTTTCGAGATAAGAATAGGGCTAGAAATAAAGGCCCTATAAACTCTATCGTTACTCCTAGTCCTAATGGAATGCGCTGTATAGCGAGATAGAAGATCATATTCATCAAGGCGATAGAACCTCCAAATAGCCCACAGTACAACCATTCTTTTTTAGAGAACTTCGAAATCTTTGGACGATTAATAATATTAAGGAATATAGCTGATATGCCTATTCTCAAAGCGGTCGTTCCGGTAGCTCCAACTACAGGAAATAATTGCTTGGCTACAGATGCTCCCCCTTGTACACACATCATAGAGGTCAGGGCAGCAGCAACTGAAGATGCTGTAGTGTTTTTTTTCATTTATAATGGTTAGGTAGTAGAAGCTTGTATGATGTAGTATATCTAGGTTAGTAGGTATCATACCTCATATAGCGAACTTGTCTTAAGGTTAATCTCCAAAGCTATGATAATTTCTAAAACTATCAAATAGAAGAACAAGTACTTATTTGAATGGAGTTAATAAGGAACAATACTCACCTATTGAAAGGGATAGATAAGGATAGAATTACATAAGGTGATTTTCGATATAAAATATTTTTATTGGGTGAATATGAGCTTTTTTTGAGTGAATGAATGTTTGAATTTTCTCACTCAAAAAAAGTGATGTTTGGCACTTTATTGTTATGATACATAGTGTGTTAGGATTAACTTAGTTTTAAAATTAGAGCTATGGCAAGATATAAAGCTACGGTGATACGCACGTATAATAATGAGCAAGTTTACCTCGAAAAAGGGATGAGTGTTGATTTTGTGTCATTTGCACATCCTTGGCTAGACAATGGCAAGGTGGTACAAGAGGCATTTAGACGAGTCTATGGTATTGATTTCTCTAAAGGAGGCGGTTGTAGCCCTGCCTTTATAGAAGTGGTGGAGGTGTAATTAAGAAATAGGAATTAGGAGTGTATGGTGGAGGATTAGTTCCCAACAATAGGTGAGAATTTCAAATTTTTTAAAATAAAAATAGGGCTGGTGTTTTTTGACAGTCATCGCTGATATGTTTGCACTGTCACTGTAATACAATGGAAGTATTACTTAAAAAAATTAATATGAGTAGAGTAATGTTTTTGCCTTGGATTGGAACAGAATATCAACAAGGGATAAAAGGAAAGAAAGTATTAGTGTTAGGGGAAAGTCACTATTGTGCAAATGAAGGTGATGCTGTGCCAACCTTGACACAAGAGATTATCATGGACTTATTTGATCCTAACAGTCCACATGAGAGGTATAAGAATACGTATACCAAGTTTGCGAAGGCGATAGCAGGAACAGATTTGGATTATAAGGGAAAAGAGAAAGTATGGAATTCTTTAGCCTTTTATAATTATGTACAAGTTCCTATTTCGGGTGCCAGAGTAGCGCCAACCGCTCAGGAGTTTAGAGCAGCAGAGAGTGCTTTATTTGAGGTGTTAGAACAACTACAGCCTGATTATGTAATCGTGTGGGGAAATCGCTTATATGATAATTTGCCTAATGCGGGTACTCAAGGAAAAGAAGTGATAATGCCTGAGGAAGACCAACACGAGGTATGGTGCTATACATTATTTAATCAGAAGATTGTCCCTATGCTAAGAATGACTCATCCGTCTGCAGGCTATAGTTGGGATTATTGGCATGAGGTAATTAATATGTTTTTGACAACCAAATATTGATTAGTAGAAGGATAATTTAAATGTTATAGGAGAATAAAAAAAAGACAAATTCACAATAATACAAGTGAAAGAATGAAGGACTTAGTAAGAATATACAATGTGTTAGACCTGTTTGAACACAAGAAGCATTGTAAGAAAGAAGATATTCTAGAGGCTGTAGGAAAGGCAGAAGAGAAAACAATTAGTTATGAGACATGGAACCGTCTGCGCAAGAAGATGGACATAGATTATGGTTTTGAGGTAATCTATGATAAAGGCGATGATTCGTATAGTCTAAAAATACATGATAAAGTAGACTATGAGAAACTGATGGAGATGATTTACCACTTCAGAACAACTGATCTTCTTCAGTCTTATGTCAAAGGTGATAAAAGAATGGTCGACCATCTAGATTTCGAAGAGGGGCTAGCTGTGCGAAATGAGAGTCATCTGGATAGGTTAAGAGAAGCAATGCTAAAGAAGGAGTCTGTTATGATCAAGCATCAAGGATATAGAAAGAATAAACCTTCTGAGACTAAAGTCAATCCTTTGTACTTTAAACAGTATCAGAACAGGTGGTATCTAATCACTGAGGTAGAGGAGACGAAAGAGTTTAGAAGCTTTGGTATGGATCGCATCCAAGAGGTTCATTGCTTAGAGAAGAAATTTAAGACTAGAATAACAGAGGCTAAGAAGGCATATAGTCAAATAATAGGTGTAAATCTAGGGGATAAGAATCAGAAACTCCAGGATATAGTCATCCTCTTCGAACCTGATCAAAAGCCTTACCTCGAGAGCCTTAAACTTCACCATAGCCAAACGGTCTTAGAGGATACAGAACATAGATATAAAATAAAAATAACAGTAAAACCCAACTACGAACTCCAACAACAAATCCAAAAGTTCGGCAACTTAGCCGAGGTAGTTGAAGGGGAGTGGTTGTGTTATTAGGAGATAAGTTTAATTTAAAAATAAGGATAATGAATCAAGAACAAAAAAATAAAGCAGAGAAACTTTTTGGAGAATATCAAAATAGAAGAATTAGTAGTGGTGATTTAGATAAAGCAGATAAAAAAGCTTCGAATCTAGGATCTAGAATAGCTGATTTTAAATTGTTGTTACGTTTAATGAAAGATGTATTAGGTGGAAGATATAAGATTTCTGCAAAGGAAATAGCTATTCTAGGAGGAGCTATAGCTTATGTTATTAGCCCTATAGATGCAATTCCTGATGTTATTCCAGTAATAGGTTGGGTAGATGATATTAGTGTTGTAGGACTAGCAATGACTTCACTTGCGGGTGTATTAAGTGCATATAAGTTCAAAAACGGAATTAAATAATGAATGCAGATACAATTTTGACAGAGGTAATAAAAAAATCATTATCTCTTCCAGGAGCGAAAATAAATAGAGAGCAATATTTACAAGGAATTTTTAGCAAATACTATAATGAATATGAATTGGAGTTAATAATAGAAGAAGGTACTATAAAAAGGAATGTTAATATTGAGTTGATTAGAAAGTTAAGTAATGATGTTATTTCAAGTCATTTGGTTAAAGTTACAGGAAGTTCTGCCTTAGCTGGTTTACCTGGAGGGATAGCATTAGCTGCAACAATTCCATTAGATTTAGCACAATATTATTATCATATTATAATAGTAGCACAGAAATTAGCATATTTATATGGTTGGCCTAGTTTAGAAGATACAGATAATGAAGAATTAGTTAGTGTATTGATTCTTTTTATAGGTGTAATGTTTGGAGCAAATGCAGCAAATAAAGCAATAGTAGAACTAAGTAAAAGGTTTTCAGTGGAATTTGTAAAAAGAGTTCCACAAAAAGCACTAACAAAATATGCCGTTTATCAATTAGCAAAACAGATTGCTAAATGGGTTGGAGTGAAAATGACGAAAGAAACTTTTGCAAAAAGTGTATCTAAGGTTATTCCTTTGTTAGGGGGAGTGGTTTCAGGTGGAATAACTTATATGACCTTTAAACCAATGTGTAAAAGATTAACTGCAAAATTAGAAGAAAGCATGATATATTTAAAATAACTCCCACTTAGCGATATTTCGTAGCAAGGAAGCTGGTTTTAGAGAATAATAAGTAGATGTTTTAGAGCAAAAAGTACTTTAAAATTTGGTAGTTCAATATATAATTGTTTTCTTTGGCCTCGGTAATAGATTAAAAAAGAGCTGTTTTTAGCTGTATTTGATTGGTTATGAGAGGGAGATAGGAGCAGGGAACCAAAAATATGAAATTACCATTCTTAAGTTAGAATAATTAATTCATCTACTAAATTAATATCACAGTTAAAGCCTATCCTTATAAAGGATGGGCTTTTCTTTTTATACAGGAGATTTGAAATGTTAATTTATAGGATTAGAATAAAAGGAAGAAGGAGGCTTATATTGGCTTTTTATAGGTTGATAGATTGCTGAAATGATATTCTTATAAAGGAATGATAATAATTACAGTTGTTTTATTGTGCAAATAATTCTCAATGTGTGAACTTTGTGATGTTTTAACTAAAAATAGTTTAACATGAATTTGATTTGAGTTATTTTTAGCGCCTATAAATGTCATTTGAATTAATATACCATACAAAATACGTGAATACAAATACAAAAATTAAGACATTATCCACTTCCACCATTTTAGGGGAAGATACCTGGGATATAACTTTGTTCAAACATATTGAGAAAGGTAGAAATGATTTGTTGTCCCCACACAAGCATGATTTCTATTTTATCTTCTTCGTTGAAAAAGGAGGAGGATATCACGATATTGATTTTGAAAGAGTAGACGTAGTAGATTACCAAGTGTTTTTCTTGAGACCCCAACAAGTGCACTATTGGTTATTGGAGAATCATACTATTGGATTTCAATTGATGTTCTCACCTACTATCTTACAGTCTCTGAATACGACTTATAGTCCTTTAGCTTATTTTCAATTAGGAGCACCAAATCAGATGTTGCTAACGAAGGAGAGTTTTGAGAAGTATAAGGCAGATTTAGAGGAGCTAGAAGAGCGATTAGCTAAGGATAAGGTTATCGATAGAGAGATAGCCCTATTGTCGTTTCATTTATTGCTAAAATACATACACAAGGACTATTTAGATTACCACGAAGGAGTAAATCCTCATAGTATAGATAAGAATATCTTACAGTTTGAGGAGCTTTTGGAAGTACATTTTAAAGAACAAAGTAGTGTAGCATTCTATGCTGAGCAATTAAAGATCACTCCGAATTACTTGAATATCTTATGTAAAAAGGTATTGGGAACTAATGCTGGTTCTTTAATTCAGAATAGGTTATTGTTAGAAGCAAAGAGATTATTGACTACAACGAATATTTCGATTAAGGAAATCGCCTTTTCGTTGTCCTTTAATGATACAAGTTATTTTAATAATTTCTTTAAAAAGCAATTAGGAGTTACTCCTGGTGAATTTAGAGCGAGTTATAAAAATTCCAATAATCTATAAAAATATTACAACTTCCTTTATATCAGTACTTCTATCTTTGTGTTAGTAGTTATAAGTAACGAACTCAACCTATTAAAACCAAGAGATATGAAAATGATAAGAAGAATAGCTATATTACTTTTTATTGGCTTTATCGGAGGTGCGGCTATGGCTTGTAACTCGTCAGATGAAAGTTCAACTCATTCAAATGAAGTAGTAGATATGAAGGAAGTATCATTATTTACCGCAATTCAGAATAATAATCTCAATGCTGTTAAGCAGCTTCTGGAGAGTAAGGTAGATATAGAACAGCGCAACGAGAAAGGAGAGACTCCTCTGATGTATGCTGTATACCAAAATCGAAATGCGATAGCAAAGGTCTTAATGCAAGCAGGGGCAAATGTCAATGCCCAAGACAAGGTACTTAATAGCCCTTTTTTATATGCAGGTGCAGAAGGTAAGTTAGAAATAGTACAAGAGGCGTTAAAATACGGTGCAGACTTTAGTGTGTTTAACCGTTATAATGGTAGTGCGCTTATACCTGCTGCAGAAAAAGGCCATTTAGAAGTAGTGAAATTACTGGTTAACTATCCCAATTATCCTATCGATCATGTTAATAGACTAGGCTGGACAGCGCTTATGGAAGCGATCGTTCTTAGCAATGGCGGAGCTGTACATACTAGTATCGTGGAAGAATTAATTAAGGGAGGTGTGAATGTGAATATTCCCGATGCTGATGGAATAACTCCATTACAACATGCTCAAAAGAGAAATTATACAGGAATGGTGAAGTTGTTAAAAGCTGCTGGTGCTAAATAAACTGTATATTCGATAGGTGTATAACAATAATAGGAAACAACAATATGATAAATAGAAAGCAATTTCTAGGATTAACAGCGGCGGCGGCTGGTGGATTATTTATTCCATCAGTAGGCTCGTCAGCGAAAGCAAGTACTGAAAGAAGTTCTGTTAAGGCAAATGTGTTCATTCTGCGCAATGTATTATTAGAAACTGGCTTTGAGTATAATGATCGAGGAGAGGTATGGCGTACTAAGACAGCATTATTCGATATACGCATTGCCAATGGAGTTATTGTTTCTATTGATAAAGTAGGAATGTCTGATACATCAGGTATTATCAGTGTTGATATGGATGGATTATTGATGTTACCTGGATTTAGAGATATGCATATTCATATTGATAAAACGTTCTATGGAGAACGTTGGTATGGTGATCCTAAACCTGGTCGATCTGTTAAAGATATGATCGATCTGGAAAGAAGAATATTACCTAATCTATTAGTTAAGTCAGTAGAAAAAGCGGAGATGGCGATAGACTTAATGAATAGTCAAGGAACTTATTTTGCAAGGTGTCAGACTAATATAGACCCGACTAGCGGACTGAAGAGCTTAGAGAATCTAAAAATAGCACTAGAGAATAAAAAAGAGGTGATGGGGAGTGAAATAGTTGCTTTTCCTCAGCATGGTATTTTATATTCTGATAGTGAGGCTCTGTTAAGAGAATCGGCTCAGATAGGGGTGGATTATATTGGAGGGCTTGACCCAACTACGGTAGATGGGAATATGGAGAAGTCTTTAAATATCATGATTCAGATCGCTTTAGATTATGACAAAGGAATAGATATCCATCTTCATGAGGGAGCTAAAACAGGTATTCCTGCTATCCGATATATTTTAAAACAAGTGGAAGCTAATAAAGCGTTACAAGGACGCACTTATATCAGTCATGGCTTCGCTCTAGGGCAGTCAGATACTAAGGAATTAGAAGAGTTATGTACACAGATGAGTACTAACGGAGTAGGAGTGATCTCTACTGTACCATTAGGGCGCTCTATGATGCCTATACCTACATTCTATAAGCATAAGGTAAGTGTGATGACAGGTACAGATAGTATTATAGATCACTGGCAACCATTTGGGAACTGTGATATGCTAGAAAAAGCAAAGCACTGTGCCGAACTTTATGGGTGGACAGATGAGTTAAGACTGAGCCGTGCATTACAAATAGCGACTAAGGATCAGGTGCTACCACTGAATGAAGCAGGAGATCGCCAATGGCCAAAAGTAGGAGATTCAGCAGACCTTGTTTTTGTGAAGGCTAGTTGTTCTGCAGAGGCAGTGGCCCGTACTCCAGAGAGAGAAGCTACTTTCTATAAAGGAAAGAAAGTGTACTCAAAAAAAACTGTTTAGTAGTCTAAACAACAAGAATGTTTTTTCATACCCAATTTTATATTTTTTTTTTAAAACGCCAAAGACATTGCAATTATAGAGACCTGATATGGAAAGCCCAAAAATAACAGAAGGAAATAGTATTTTCTAAAGTTTACTCCTAAAGGTTGATATACTTGTATAAGCGTAAATGTTTTTGGAATTACCCCCATTAGAGACTTGTCATTAGATGAGTCTCTATTTTTTTTGTGCTAGAAATAAAAAAAGGAATAGTCATTAGACTATCCCTTTTAAAGTACATTAATATATTTACGTTATATTATTTCTTGTAAACACTTTCTTTTTTGAAGTGAACAGTCAATAAGTAATAAACTACAGCTCTGTATTTATTTCTATTTGATTGACCGTATTTGTCCATAACAGCTTGGATACCTTTATCTAACTCTGGTCCATCTTTAAGACCTAACTTTTTAATTAAAAAGTTGTTTTTAACTGTAGCTAACTCAGATTCTGAAGAACCAGCAACGGTAGAAGAATCTTGGTTATAAATAGATGGTCCACATCCGATAGTTACAGCAGTTAATAAATCCATATTAGCTGTTACACCACACTTATCTTTTAAATCAGCAGCGTACTTTTGAATTAATTCATCTCTTTTACTCATAATTTTCTTTTTTATTGAGTACAAGATACATAAAATTTCAATACGCAAGCATTAATCGCTGTTAAAATTACATATTGCGAAAATAGTTGCTCAATACAGTGTTGTTAACCTCAGTAGGAGTGAATACTTCTAGAATAGCAGGACCGTTATTATCTTCAAAAAACAATTGACATTGCTGCTCTAATTCCTCTTTATTAGTCGCTGTTCGATATTTAAAATTATACATCTTCGCCAAGTGCTCAGCTGTGTGATGATGACTTGTCTCAAAGTAAGTATTAAATACAGGTGTTTCTTTATGTCCTGGTAAGATTCTGAAGATACCTCCACCTCCATTGTTTAACAATAGTATTTTAAAGTCTTTAGGAATATAGTTATTCCAAAGTCCATTACTATCATAAAGAAAACCGATATCTCCTGTGATTAATAAGGTAGGCTTCTGAGTGGCTACAGCAGCTCCAATAGCTGTAGAAGTACTTCCATCTATTCCGCTGGTACCTCTGTTGCAGAAAACGGGATTAGAAGCGTCTATTTTGATTAATTGAGCATAGCGTATTGCAGAACTATTGCTGATTTGTAATTGGGTTCCTTTTGGCAATTGAGCAAATAAGGTTTCGAACACACTTAGATCACTAAACGGGATCGTCTTTAAATATGCCTCATGCTTAGCTAATCTAGCTATGACAATGCTCTGCATCCAAGTGTAATAGTTAGATGTAGTATAGTGTTCTACGTTTTCTTTAATGGTTTGGAAGAAATTCTCAGGTGTATCTAATATTGCTTTGTTAAGTGCATTATAAGTATCGTAATGTCTTAGGGTATCAATATGCCAATGCTGAGTAGGTTTATACTTACGCAAGAATGCTTTGATTCTCTTACTGATCACCATTCCTCCAAAAGTAATTAAAAGATCAGGCTGAAAAGCTAAGAAATCTTCTTCAGAGAATGTCGTAATGATGCGATCTATATGTTCTACGCAGTGAGGGTGGTGCAAGTTAGAGGTAGTCTCTGTCATGATAATAACAGAAGGGTCATTCGCTAGCCAGTCTATTATCTCTTGACTTAGTGCATCAGGAGTATTGACACCTACTAGAATCAACTTCTTAGTTGCTTCTCTATAACTATCTATATATTGATCAAACTCTTTGAATTGAAGAGGTAGCGTCTCTAGGTTAATGATAGTAGGGGCAACTGTAAGTTCCTCTACAGTATTATATAAAGGCTCTTCAAAAGGAGCATTGATGTGTACAGGGCCTTTTTGGGCTATCGCTGTATTAATGGCATTGTTGATTAGAATGTCATTTTCTTTGTTTGCTTCTTCTGTTAGATTAGCATTGTACACGATATGGTTCTCATATACATTGCGCTGTCTGATGGTCTGACCATCTCCTATATCAATCTTAGAAGTAGGTCTATCTGCAGAGATAATAACCATCGGTATCTGACTATAGAAGGCTTCGGCTACAGCTGGATAATAGTTAAGAAGAGCTGATCCTGAAGTACAGACTAAGGCAATAGGAAACGCTGTCTGTTGAGCAATTCCCATACCGAAGAAGGCTGCACAGCGCTCATCTGCGAGACTGTAACACGTAAAAAAAGGATCACTAGCAAAGCCTATTGTTAATGGGGCATTGCGTGATCCTGGTGATATGATTATATGTTGAATATTCTTTGCTTTACAAATTTCAATAATACTTTGCGCTAGTTCTATTTGTGGATAGTTCATAATTTAAAAGTAAAACCCAAAGATACGAACAAACCCATTGTATTAAACCTCAAATCCGCAGAAAACATTTAAACGAGAATAAATTGTACAAAGCATAGCAAGATTAACGATTAAAGCACACTATAGTGTGGTTTTAGAGCTAATTGAAGCTATGTAAAGTAGAATTAATTCGCAGTAAATGGGTAGCTGAGGATTTAAGGTTAAATATGTAAAGTGACTTATTTTGCCTTAACCCAAGCTTTGATTTCTGGGTCATCTGGTAGTGTTCTAGGGTTGATTACTTTTACTAAATGACCTGTTTCATCTATTAAGTACTTTTGGAAATTCCACTGTACTTCACTGTCTTCTAATCCATTCTTAGACTTTTTAGTTAAGAACTCATATATCGGTGCAATATCATCTCCTTTTACAGATATCTTATTCATCATTGGGAATGATACACCATAATTCTGCTCACAGAAAGTAGCGATTTCTTCATTGCTACCTGGTTCTTGAGATCCAAAGTTATTCGCTGGGAAACCAACGATGACGAAGTTGTCTCCTCCGAATTCGTTATACATACTCTGAAGTTGTTTATACTGAGGGGTAAGACCGCATTCAGAAGCAGTATTTACAATCATGATTTTCTTTCCTTTTAAGGAAGCAAAGTCAAACTCTTCTCCATAAAGGTCAGTAACCTTAAATTGGTAAATTGTTTTTTTGTCTTTTGGGGTTTGTGTCATAATGCTTTTATTGGTATTAATATTAGTATGGTGTGTGTTTGCAAAAATGGGTGTAATGGCTAAGATAGCCGCCATAACGAATAACTTTTTCATAATGATGTGAGTTTTATTGAGGTGAAATTACAAAACTGTTTTTAATTCCCTACTTGTTTTAACGCTTAATTTGTTTTCTTTAGTATTTTAAACGCATCACATAAAGGTCTAAACCTTTTGCCCAATAATCTTCTTGTGTTTCTATCACTTCAAAATTGTGTTTTTCAAAAAAACGGTATACCACCTGAGAGGTACGCACTTGTATTGTTTTGATTCTATGATCAGGCTTTAGGATGTCTAATCTGTGTTTTAAGAGTAGAGAACCTGTACCTTTTCGATGATAATCAGGATGTAAAAAGCCCCAACTTAATGAAGCAAGCTCTTTTTCGAAGTTTCTATTAATACCTGCAGCGCCTATAATCTTGTCATTGTCTAAGGCTACATAATAGAGGTCTAGATACTGATCTAGGTATAACGCTAGGTCATCTACTTCTTCTTGCGCAAAATAAGTAGGGACATTGAGCTGAAGGATATCGAGTAAGATTTGCTTGTCTTCTTTCTGATAAGGTCTGATTGTTATACTCATTAATTTAGTAATTAGCTGTTATAAAAGTGTAATTGGTGTGATTAATTTAAATCCAATAGGGATTAATAGGCTAAAAGTAATAAAAACTTAAAATATGGAGTGTAAAAACTGCTTATTATAAGTATAAACTACTAACTTTGATAGTTTGCCAATATTGCAATTATTAAAGCCCAAAGATATATTTTATGAAATCAGTAGTCATTCAAGGAATCAAAGGATCTTTCCACCATGAAGCGGTAGAGAAGTTCTTTGGTTCAGAAGAAGTAGAGATAGTGGATAGTCCTACTTTTAATTCGTTAGTAAAACAGTTAGTCAATAAAGAAGTAGATTATGGCATGATGGCGATAGAGAACTCTATTGCAGGATCTATATTACCTAATTACTCGTTGTTAACTAAGAATGACTTGTATATTTGGGGAGAGATTGCTCTTCCTATTAGACATAATTTACTAGCCTTAAAAGGACAGACATTAGCGGATATCACAGAGGTGCGTACACACCCTATGGCCTTATTACAATGCGAGAACTTCTTAGATCAATATACAGATTGGAAGCGTCTAGCGATGGATGATACGGCTACATGCGCTAGAAATATTCAAGAGAAACAGTATAAAGGCGTTGCGTCTATCGGGTCTACATTAGCCGCAGAGATGTATAATCTAGAGATCTTAGCAGAGAATATCCATGACGTGTATGATAATTATACACGATTTTTCTTGTTAAGTAGAGAGCCTAAGAAAGTAGAAGGGTTTAATAAAGCTTCGTTATATTTTTATACAGATCACCAAAAAGGAAGTCTAAATAGAGTATTAGAGATATTAGCTTCTCACGATTTAAACTTGAGTAAGATACAGTCTGTGCCTTTGTCAGGAAGTGTGTTTCAATACTCATTCCACGCAGGTGTTGTCTTAGTCAATGAAGATTATGACAAGTATTATAAGGCAATGGAAGAAGTAACTAAGGCTACTCGATACTTAAAGGTATTAGGAGAGTATAAACAAGATAAATTAGTCATACCAGACCACCAATAGCTACAACTTTAGTAGTATAAGTAAAAAAGCGTGAATGAGATCATTCACGCTTTTTTTGATTCAGGAAGTATTTTGAACTCCTAAAAGGAATAATTGACTGAGAATAAGAATTGTCTAGGAACTAAATTTGTTTTTGTAACAGTGTGATTAAAGTCAGTAATAGATGTTGCTGTATAATATTTTTGATTGAATATATTATTAAGTTCATAAGAGAAGTTCCAATTAGAACCTATTGGTCTGTAATTTAATTTAGAGTCAAAAAAAACATTTAACTTTCTATTGTTGACAAGATCACCAAAAGAATAAGAATCAGCATTAATATCTAATACTAAACTTTCATTTAGTGTGAAATGAAGGTTTAGACTAGTTTCATTATCTATAAAATTATCTTTTCTATCTGTTTTAACTGTAGAGTTATACCAAAGTGTAGATAATTTATAATTAAAGAAGTTATCAAATATAGAGCTTACTTCTATTCCATAATTAATAGAGATACCTTGTACTTTTCTCAATGCTGTACTATTGATAGAATTGTAAAATTCTGATTGACTAATTCCTAAAGTAATTTTAATGTTATTCTTTAGTTTTTTTAGATAGTAGTTTAGGTTTGTGTTTAGTTGATAAGAATCACTGTTTTGTATAATCATACTTTTGGATAGGGTATAGTTTTCATATAAAGAAATGTCCTTAGAGTAAAAGTCATTATAATGTGTATAATTAAAAAAAACATTAGCAAATACACGATCCGAGTAATTACCAAGTGTATAATATATACCTAAAGCACTATTAGTGAGTGGTTCTAAATTACTTGTTCCTTTTACAAAATTTCTGAATGAAGACTGAACATAGTTCTCTAATAATTGATCCATTTTGACATTAGTGTAATTTTGTCTATAGTTAACATTAATTCGATGTTGATCATTTGGGATCCATTGTAATTCAATTTTAGGAGCAATTATTGCTTCTTTATTATCTAAAGTAGTGGTCGTGTTTTTTAGTTTATTGTTTAAAATGATAAAATCAATAAATGGAATTATTTTTAGGTTTCCGAATTCTTTAGAATATTTACTGTTTAAGTATAGTTTATTAGTTTTTAATGAAAGATTGTTATTGTCTTTTTGTGTACTTTGAATAGGGCTATATCCTTCAACGTAAGTTCTTAGAGCTGTACTAGTATATGTGTTACCAATAGAAAATTCTACTAAATCGCCATTCTCAAATTTATTCATATAATTGATCTTTAGTGCTGTAAAATTAACTTTAGTAAACACATTTTGATTAAACAGAGAACTAGGAGTATTTAAGTATAAATTTGGAGTTAATAAACTAGATTGAGTTGTTTCGTCATAAATATTTTTACCATTTATGATTAGTACTTTGTTTTTAGATAATTTATTAGTGTACTCTACATCTTGCTCTATTCTAGGTGTTTTTCCCCTTACTTCAGAAGAACTGTTTTTATCATTATATTGGTAAAAACCTTTTGATGTTAAATTGGTATTACTTCCTTTAACGGTATAAAGAATAGAATTATTAATATTAAAATCATGATTGATATCTAATCTCAAAAAGTTTAGATCTTGTTTGTTCTTAGATCTTGATTTATCATTAAAAGTATATACATCAGAACTATCAAAAAGGTGTTGTACTGATTCTCTTTGGGTTTTAAATGAGTTAGTACTGAGTATACCAGCTAACTTAATATTCCAATTCTCATTAGGAGTATATATGTTATTAATACTAAGGAGATTGTTATTACTTGATTGATATCGTTTATTATCAATGCTAAGGGAGGTATGTGAGAAGCTTAGTAAAGAAGGGCTATATGGCGATTCAAATAAATTGGTAAGATTACTAGATACAATAGCATTTAAATCACCAGAAATATTATAGTTCATATTGTTGCTAGAAAGTAAGTAATATGTTTTTATTTTTTTGTTAAAGTTTAAAATGTTAGTTCTACTGAGATGTTTTACTTTGTCATCATACCCTGAACCGGCTTCTGTATTTCCAAACCAAATATTTTTAAACTCTTCTTGCAAAGTTATGTTTAAAGCAATTTTATTACTGTCTTCAATACCTTTAAGATGTTTATTATTAGAATGATTTTTTAGTATTTCTACTTCAGATAGTGGTTTGATAGGAATGTTTTTAGTGAGTACTTTGTATCCTTTTTCAAAGAAGTCTGTTCCATCTACCATAATCTTTTCAACTTCTTGACCACTTACTTTTACAGTTCCATCTTTTGCTACATCTATTCCAGGTAAGTTTTTTAATAAGTCTTCTAGTACACGTTCGTTACCTTTAGTAAAGTCCTTTATATTATAGACTATAGTATCTTTTTTAATTGTTATTGGTTGTTTTATTGTTATAGATAGTTCTTGAAGTTCTTCTGCTTCATATTTAAGCTGAAGGAGTTTTTGTATTCCCATGTTTTCTTGGGAATCAAGAAGTTTAAATGACTTTTTCTCGAGTCCAAAAGAACGTAATGTAAGTTTACAATTTGTACATTTTTCTTTAAGGGAGATTAAAAATAGTCCTTGGTTATCTGTAATTGCAAAAGCAATATTTTTGTTTTCTTGATTAGTAATTAGTGCTGTGACATTACTTATAGGAGAGTTGTTTTCGTCTACTATTTTAGAAGAAATAGTTTGACTATATGAATACCCATAGATAAATAGAAATATATAATATAAATAGGTTTGTACATTTTTCATAGAGTATTCATATAGTTTATCTTAGTTAATCAAGATAATGTTCTTTTTTAGTTAAGTAATCGTTAAGTATCTTTTGCAGTTCTTCACAAGATCTCCCATGTTTGTGAGCTCTATAACAATGTACAGTAACGGATGTACCTGTATTATTTGACTGTGCATAGCATAGACGGCACCAATTTTCTCCTTCTACTTAATCATTTTCTATAACGTTTATTGGTAAGGTTGTTATGGAATTAAATGATCTTGAATAAAGAAAATCTGTTTTAAAATTACTAGCTTCTATCTTACTAATAAACAGAATAAATAATACTGTAAAAAAAATGTTTTTTTTCATAAATGTATAGTTTAAGGTTGTATCTCCCATTCATAAATTAGTTCAGGACCAATTCTATAGTAAGTTGTTGACTCGCTTTCCATTTTAAGTCCTGTTTCTGTCTGTAAACGTTTACTCATCAAATTTGCTTTTTCTGTAGATTCAATTTGTTCTTTTTCAGCATGTTTTTGTAGAGATATTGTATTTTTATTTAAATCGAAAATAGTTTTTTCTGTATCATTTTCTTTTTTGATAGTAACAAGTATCCATGTATAAGTACTGTTATGAGATTTACCTTCGATTTCGAAAATTAATCCAGGTAATCCAGAAAATTTCCAAGGACCATAGGGCATAGGATAATCTAGAGAATACCAAGCGATATAATCTCGTCCTCTAAAGGTCGATGTAGCTTTGTTTAGTATTATTCCTCCTTCGATTTCTTTAGTTTCATCTAATAATTCCCATTTAATTACAGGTATAGCTTCTGTTATAAGCAACTCTTTATGTGTGCTAGAAGAAGTGTAAAGAGAGTCTTTTTTGAAATCTAAAAACAAAGCGCTTTTCAGACGTTTATTTGCACCACCTGAACCTTGACTTATACCAGTCTCTCTATAACTTTTATTATTGAAAACAAAATTATTTTGGTTATATAAAGTTGTTTTATTATTTAAGTCAACATGTAGTTCACCATCATTAGATATAGTCTTTAAAAAATTATTATTAATTTCTTTATACTCTATAAGGTATAAGTTTTGTTCTTGTGCTATAATACTAGTTGTATATAATATAGTTGCTATAATTAAGATAATTTTACTCATTGTTTTTTATTTTAAAGATAATATTAAGGTTTTGTTAAAACAAATCAATAATTTGATTTGTTAAGTAAATTGTTGTAGTAATTTGATTTCATGTTTTATCAGTTATGTTAATCTGAGTAACTATTTAAAAAAATAAAAAAAAGGAAGAATTAATACAGTATACTAATTCTTCCTTTTTACCTTTATTATGTTGCCAAAGTTTACTGCTTAGAAACTAATAACAATCCTGCTCCGATAGGGAGGATGACTTTCTTAAACTTATTCTCATCTATTCCATTGATAAACTCTTCTACTTCTGCCTCATGAGAGATTACATTATCGACTACCAATAAGCTAGACTCAGTCTGATCTAATAGACGTTCTAGATCTTTCCAATATCCTGTATAATAACTTCTCTCTGCATCTAGTAAGATAAGATCAAAATCAAGATTAGTATCCGCTAGATATTGTCCTGCGTCATAGGTTAGTAATTCTACATAAGATTGCAAATTGAATTGTTTTAGATTCTCAAATGCTTTATTTGTTCGTTCTCTTTCGATGTCGATAGAGATGATTTCTCCTTGATGATGAGATACAGCTTCAGCTAACCATATTGTTGAAAACCCATTAGAAGTACCTAATTCAAGTATTCTCTTTGCTTGTTTTGTTTTGACTAATAGCGAAAGGAACTCTGCAGACTCAGGTTCTATATTACGCCATTTATCTAATCGATCTGTTTTTTGAGCATCTTCCTTTTTAAAAGTGTCATAGAGAGCTAAGAATGCTTTTTTTAATTCAATATTCATACTGAAGGGATTTTTATCTGATTCTGAACAACTAATTTACAGAATATACGTTAGTATAGTAAGTAATTAAAGTAGTATTTTTGAGTAATAAATAGTTAAAATAGAGTACATTTATCTCTATTGGTCTATATAACAGAATAGTATGAGAATTTTATTGATGGTTTTACTGTGTAGTTTAAGTATAACTGTGCAAGCAAAAAAGAAACCAAGCTTAAAAAGAGCAGACAAATATTATAAGAATACAGAGTATGCAAAAGCGGCTGACGAATATAAAAGACTTATATTAGGACGTCGTACTGCTGATTATATTTATATGCAATTAGCAGATTGTTATGATAGGTTAAATCAAGATATTGAAGCATCGAGATATTATGGTAAAGCAATCGCTCAAAACGACTCTACACTTAAGCCAGATATCTATTATAAGTATGCTAAAGTGATGGAGAAGAATGGACGTTATGAAGCAGCCAAAGATATGATGCAACAATTCGTTCGTAGAGCGCCTCAAGATGCAAGAGCAAAAGACTTTCTGGCCAAACCAGATGCACATAAGGCCTTAGTTGACAGATATCCTACTTATATGTTTCAGGAGTCAGGTCTTAATCATTTAGAATATGACGATTTTGGAGCATGGTTAAATCCTGGAGATACGTTGTACTTCGTTTCAAATAGAACAAAACACGAAAAGAAAATACCTAGAAAGATATTTGAAGTAAGAGATAAATGGCAACGCAAACCTAACTTTGATCTTTATACAGCTGAGTTTAAAGGAAAAGATGAACCTATAAAAGGAGTAACGCGTATTAAAGGGCGTGTCAACAGAAGGTTTAATGATGGGCCTAGTGTAATCTCTGCTGATGGACAACGTATTTATTTCGCTTCAGAAGCCTATAGAAACAGGAAGTTTAGAAAGAATGATAACGTTAAGCATAGAGATCATCTAATGAGTCTATTCTATGCTAAAAAGAAGAAAAAGAAATGGAAGAAAGTAAAGCCACTGCGCTTTACCCGTGCAGGCTTTATGTATACGAGTCCTTCGTTATCACCTGATGGCAAATTCTTATACTTTGCCTCTAATATGCCAGGAAGTTATGGAGAATTAGATATATGGCGTGTAGCTGTATTAGAAGATGATGAGTTCGGTACACCAGAGAATTTAGGAGCAGTGATTAATTCAGGAACTCGTAATGACTATCCTTTCGTTTCGTCAGATAATAAGTTATACTTTAGTTCTGACCGATGGGGCGGATATGGAGGAGTGGATGTGTATGTATCAGATTTAAATAATCTATCTAATGCGCCTACTAATCTTGGAGAGCCTATTAACACGGCTAAGAATGATTTTGCTTTCAGTTTTTATCCTGATAAGAATATGGGATTATTCTCTTCTGATAGAATAGGTCGTACAGATATATATAAGGCATTTCCACTGTGTTTTGTAGAGTTTAGAACCATGCTTAAGAACAAGAGCTTTAACACACCTGTAGCTGATGCTAAAGTAGAGTTTATCAATATTAGACGCAGAGTAGAGGATCACGGAGTATCTAGTAGAAGTGGAATGGCTAGAGGAGAAGTGAAGTGTAGCGAGACTTATAAGATTAAGGTATCTCATCCAGATTATTTAGATGAAATCATAGATATCACAGTCAATGCTGAAGAAGGAGTACAAGAGATAGACGTATTCTTAAGGCCTCTAGAAGAACTCGTAATAGGGAAGGACAAAATCGAATTAGGAGATATCCAATTTGCATTTAATCAGACCGAAATTACAGAGAACAGTAAGACAGAGTTAGATAAGCTAGTAAAAGTGATGAAGCGTTACCCTAGTATGAGAGTTAAAATTAACTCACACTCTGACAGTAAAGGGAATCCAGCTTATAACTTGAAATTGTCCAATGATAGAGCGAAGGCTACACTTGACTATATTGTATCACAAGGTATAGATAATAGTAGGTTAGAATCTCAAGGATATGGCTCACAAGAGCTAAAAGTGGAATGTGAACCATGTAGTGAATGGGAAGACGCACAGAATAGAAGATCAGAGTTTATTATCCTTCAGAGATAATATATGAATATAAAAATAGTAAAGGCAGTGAGAGAACTCACTGCCTTTTTTTATTAATAGAGCTCTCTATTTATCATCAAAAAGTAATGTGAAGAACTTTATTCTTATCTATTAGCTGATTTATTTGTTGTATTTAGCTAATGCAGGTTATTGTTTTAAGTTAATTAATTGTTAAATTAAATTTGCATTCTTATCACCATTAGCGATTTAAGAAAAATTAGAAGTAGAATGTATAGACTGTTTATTATAGAATAAGTCATTAGTGTTTTTGTAGATTAGTTATAAGATGAGTAGTGTATTAACTATTTTACTTGTTAAATGTGAAGAGATGTAGGCGAGGGGAGACAAGTGTTAGTTTAAGGATTTTATAGGAGGTGAACTTATTATTACTATTATCTACAATAGGTGAATGGGCTTAAAAAGCCAGTGTTTACAAGGGTTTGTATAGTGTAAAAACATGTCTACATTTGCTCAGTACAAAAAACATAACAATATAATAATTGATGCAAAAATGATCGGTTAGATAGGCTTTATAGATGGTTCTTTTGAAAGTTATAAGCAATAGTATTTTTCATAGTTAAAAAGAATATCAACTCTAGCCAAGTTAGTTCTAGCCTAATCGATTTAAAGTATGTGTCAAAGAATCTTTCTGACGTTGTAATCATATTATATAGACAAAAAGATTCTTACAATGATCATTCCCTCCTAAGCTTAATTTTTTTAAAAAAACATTGCTTGTGAAGAAGAGACTGAATTAGGGTTAGAGAGGGATTGTTTTTAAAGTGTTATGTTCGAAAAGTGAGTGTTATTTAAGAAAGGGATTTAGTGAGATCCAAATAAGGTGTTTTTCAAAAATTGTTTTATAGGGAATGAGAGGTAGAAATGCCTCTCTTTTTCTTGAGTAGCACTGAGATATACGAATACCAACCAAGAAAAAATAGTTGTTGTCTTGATAGTAATAAAAAAAGCCTATTTTGAATTATTCAAATAGGCTTTTTGTTTTATCGCGTTTGACTCTCTATTAGAAGGTCAGTTAACATTGACATTTTCTTTTTGTAGACTTCTGAGATATCATTGTCTTCATATAAGTCAGAATTACTAATCGGTATAGAATAAGGCAAAGACCACGCTCTAAGTGCTTTTGCGATATTGTCTAGAGCTTGTATACCTTGCATAGCTTGGTTACCAGCTGACCAACATGTAAATCCTACTATTTTATTTGTCAAATAAGCAGGATGGTCTTTGGCTGTTATTTCTAACCAATCGATAGCATTCTTCATTACTCCAGTAAGACTACCATGGTAGAGTGGAGTAAGCCAAATCATCACATCTGCTTCTCTAAAAGCATCCGCAAAGGCCATAACGTCTGCTGGGACATTATCCATTAATTTAGCTTGAAATATAGGAATTTGAAAATCTGATAAGTGAACCTGTCGAACTTCAATATTAGAATTTATGAACTGATCTGCATAATACTGTGCAATGCGTCGCGATGTACGGAATGCTTCTTCGTCTAAAGAACCATTAAAAATTAAAGCTTTCATAAAACTAAATTGTTATTAATCCACTAAGGTAAAGAATTTATCAATTGTAAAGCCTTTATAAGCTTATCTTAATTTTTATTTAACCCTCATTAGAAAGCTGATAATATTGACTATTTATTCTGTTATAGTTGATTTATAGTTAGTTGTATAAAAAAACCTGTGAAGTATAATTTCACAGGTTTTAGATATTTTAATGACTGTATTCTGTTACAGTCTTGTGTTTTATAAAGAGTTTTTCTTTGCTAAGTCAAACTTCATAATCACCTTATTGTTTTGTAAGATATTTAAAGTCTGATCTGTAATTTCGAATGGGTAAGTAGAGTTGTCAAAGTATTTTAAGAACTCATCTTTGCTACTATTACCACATGATTTAGTCGCATCTGATTGAAGTTCAAATAAAGTGACTGTACTCGTTTTTGTATTGATAGCAAATGGAGCTTCGAATAAAGCACATCCGTTATTTCCTTTCACTAAGTAATTGTGAAAATCAAAAGTTATCCATTGTCTATAAGGTCTTTTTTCACCACCATCTAGCTCTACTAGTTTCCAGTCATAACGACGTACATCTTTAGCTACTTTATCTAATTTCTCATCAGCGAATACGTACTCGATTCTATCTTTAGTCATTAGGTATAATAAACCTTCTTTCTCATTGAAGGTAATCGTACCATTAGAAATACGCTTTAAGAACTTGTTCTCATCATATTTAACATCTGTAGCACATTCTTTATTCGTTTTAGAATCAAAACGAGTCGTTAGATGTGTACCTTTTGAGTTAACAGAAGTTTTCGACACAGGAATTTCAAACACATTACACCCAGCAAATCCAGTGATAGTAGATCCATATTCGCGACTAAGCATGATATGTTTATCAGTAGGAGTTAGGGTTCCTGGTTTGCTATTGTCTTGTAATACCCATCTAACATTCCATATACCATCTGGTGCTAATGGATGTCTTTCTTGAGAATCGAAAGAACCTTGTTGTGCAAAAGTTACTAAGCTTGTTAAACAAAGAAATAAACTAGTAGCGTATTTTTTCATAATAAATATTAAAATAATTCTAAATATACATGATACATTTACCTTCTTTTTGTTAACTAAATTTTTATAATATATTGATTTATATGTATTTAGTTTGTTTTGAAGTATATGTAAATGATTGCGAAAAGATAGTAATTCCTATTTAATAACACAATTTATAAGAGATATATTATTGATAACTTAATATAAATCAATAAGTGATATAGATAATGAGGAGTTGTATTTCTTTTTTTGCGTATTTTAAAAGATTATGGGGATTGTGTTTTACTCTTTAGGCATAAAACCAAACATGAGTACTAACTTTTCGTCTTGATAGAAATTAAGTGTTTGTTCAGCGATATTATAGCGATACGTTTTATCTGTGAAGTAGCGCCCATATCTTTCTTTTGCTTTACGACTTGCTCTATTTTTAGCATGATAAGGAATTTCGAAACTTCTAAAATAAAAAGTATCTTGATCAAAATATAAATCAAACTTCACCTCAAAAGGGATATTGTCTATAGTACCTGTCATGGTTGTGTTTTCAAAATCAAAAGAAGTAATCATCTTAGGTAGATTCTCTGACTCTCGATTTAAAGCAATAAGTCCCCAGTTAAATCTAGAGACAAACTTACACATACGGTCAAAATCAGTACTGTAGAACTTGTACTTAGTCTTTGTACCTTTTTTAAGTACTAAAACATCTGTTGTACTACTCACAGTGATAGCGCTAGATTCTAAAACGCGAAAAAACTCTAAGTCGTCTTGTGTCCAGTTTACTGTTGTAGGAGTAGATAAGAACTCTGTTTTATCAGTTAGTAAGACATATTCAGTAGCGTTATCTTTGATTTGTTGAGCAGGAATTCTAGCGTAGATTGTTTTCTTTTGATCTTGATTAATCGGTTTGTTGGCTAATGCTATTTCTAGAGCACCATCAGTCCATTGTAGGATTAGATTTTTTTCTTTGTACTGTATGACCCACTGTTCTTTTTGTATTTGTTTATTTGTCAAAGGAAGAGGATCTTCTATCTTCTGAGCATGCAGAGCTAGAGATAGGGTTAAGGTAATGAATATTATGAATTTAGACTTGATCATGAGCAATAGGATTTTTAATCTTTATCCAAAGATATTAATATGATTTAGAAAGCATACTTTGATTAGCTACATTTTTTTAGAAGATATATGTTTAATAAATTGGTGACAAACGATATTTAATTGTAAATTTACCCCCCAAACACAACTCTTTTATATATGAATCCAAAAGTATTACTTACTTCAAAAGAGATTGATATCATTCTACACCGTTTGGCTTGTCAATTAGTAGAAAAACATCTTGATTTTTCTAATACCCTTCTTATTGGTATTCAACCACGTGGTAAATTTTTAGCAGAACGCATTAAAAGCATCCTTAAGACTGAATATGGTATATCTGAAGTGCCTTTAGGTTTTTTAGACATTACTTTCTTTAGAGATGACTTTAGAAGACATCAAAAAACTCTTGAAGCGAATAAAACACAAATAGACTTCTTAGTAGAAGATAAGAAAGTCGTATTTATAGATGATGTGCTTTATACAGGACGTAGTATACGTGCCGCATTGACGGCTATACAGTCTTTTGGCCGTCCAGCAGAGATAGAACTATTGGTATTAATAGATCGCCGTTTTAGTCGTCACTTACCGATACAGCCTGATTATAGAGGAAGACAAGTAGATGCCTTTGATGAGGAGACTATCCGTGTACATTGGTCTGAACATGAACAGGAAGATGCAGTCTTTCTAGAAGAAACTGAAAAAAACTAACTACCTAAATCTACTCATAGAAGTACAATGAAAGAATTAAGCGTAAATCACCTTTTAGGAATTAAGTATATCAATAAGCATGATATTGATTTAATTTTCGAAACAGCTGATCACTTTAAGGAAGTAATTAATCGTCCGATTAAGAAAGTTCCTTCTCTACGAGATATTACCATAGCGAATATCTTCTTTGAAAACAGTACTCGTACTAAACTATCTTTCGAATTAGCACAAAAACGTTTATCTGCAGATGTGATTAGTTTTTCTGCTGCTCAGTCTTCAGTGAAGAAAGGAGAAACACTAATCGATACAGTTAATAATATCTTAGCCATGAAGGTAGATATGGTAGTGATGCGTCACAGTGATGCAGGAGCTGCTCACTTCTTATCTAAGAACGTAAACGCAAGTATCATTAATGCAGGAGATGGAGCACATGAGCACCCTACACAGGCGTTATTAGACAGTTATTCTATCCGCGAAAAGTTAGGTGATGTAGCAGGGAAGAAGGTTGTGATCGTAGGAGATATTCTACATTCACGCGTAGCATTGTCTAATATCTTTGCTTTGCAGATGCAAGGGGCTGAGGTTAGAGTATGTGGACCTAAGACATTAATCCCTAAGTATATCGAGAGTTTAGGAGTGAAGGTAGAGTCTAATCTAAGAAAAGCTCTAGAATGGTGTGATGTAGCGAATATGCTTCGCGTTCAGAATGAGCGTTTAGACTTTAGCTATTTCCCTAATACGAGAGAGTATTCTCAACAGTTTGGGTTGACTAAAGAGATCTTAGATTCATTAGATAAAGAAATCGTAGTCATGCACCCAGGGCCTATTAACAGAGGAGTAGAGATTACTTCTGATGTAGCTGATTCACAGCAGTCAGTGATCTTAGACCAGGTAGAGAATGGAGTAGCAGTACGTATGGCTGTAACCTATCTATTAGCTTCAAAAATTAAATAATTCAAGCCAGCCATTTTGTTGGCTTATTTTATATCTATAGAACATCTAATACAGCACAATATTTTTTGTGCTGTATTAGGTGTTTTTTTATAGTTCATTCTTTGATAAGAGTATTTATTATAGGTATCTTTCACAGATTAAAGATCACTATACGTTTCATGAGAAACCACATCCTAACGATCACTCTATTACTTCTGTCTACTTTTATACAAGCTCAGAAGGTAGAACAAGTCTTTTTAGGTAAAGAGGACAAGACCAAAAACTATTATACAATAATCTATCCTTCTCATTTGCCATGGAGTGGGTATTTAGTCTTAATACCAGGCTTTGGAGAGAGTGCAGAGAAGGTATTGTTAGAAACAGATCTACCACTACTAGCTGCCAAGAGTGGTATGCTAGTGATTATCCCATGTCTTCAAGATGGAGTACTTTCGTTTGGAGTAGATAAGACGAGTCAGAGTACATTAGGTCAAATCATAGAAGATGTAAGAAGTAAACACAAGCTTATGGATCAGCGTTTTTTCATAGGTGGGTTTTCGATAGGAGGAAGTACGGCTATTAAGTACGTACAAGAGACCATAACGAAGCCACATGCTGTATTTGCGATTGATCCACCCTTAGATTTTGAACGTTTTTATAACTCTAGCCAGCGCGAGATAAGGCTGTCAGGTGTAGACAATGCTAGTGAAGAGAGTGTCTATATGATAGGTAAAATAGAAGAAGTGATGGGAGGTACTCCTGCTACTGCATTAGAAGCCTTTTATAGTACATCTCCCTATTCATTCACGGATCCTAATCAGACTGCAGTGAAGAAGTTCGGACAACTTCCCTTGAGAATCTATACAGAACCAGATGTAAACTGGTGGATACATGAGAGAGGTGAGGATCTGACTAGTATGAATGCAACAGAAAGTTCTGCTTTTATCAATGAATTAAGACGTTTAGGAAATGAGCAGGCAACGCTCATTACTACATCAAATAAAGGATATCGCATGAATACTCAGTTGCGTCATCCACACTCTTGGACGATCGTGAATAATCAAGAATTGATCCAATGGTTGTTGAGTAGTAAATATTAAACCCCAAATACGCATTAACCAAATACTACAGAGCCATTCTACTTCATAGTTCCTTCATTAGCTTTAAAACCATACTATTGTATGCTTGTATCACTAATTCAGAGCTATTTTGTATAATTACTTTTCGTTTATACATCTATTGTGTATTTTGGGTTTTTAAAAAAAGCGTATATTTGTATCGTACTTGTTTTTATATCAGGTGTATACCTTGATTCTTATTGTTTGAAAAGTAAACAAATCAAAGTACATTACTTCCTTGTAAAGCCTTAAAAAACACCATTTTTAAACAGGCTTATTTTTCGCATTTTATACCATATGTTTTAGATTTAGCTTGAGGTTATGTTATCTTAACCCCAGTGTTTATCATGCTTTGTGTTGTGTTTGTTCGGGGCTTGTTCGGAAAAAGCCCTGTTTTTCCGAACCTCTTCCGAAGGACTCCCGAACAAAGCTCGCATAAAACTTGTGAATCCCTTTTTATCATTGGGTTTGTAGCGTTGTTCGGTAATTGCCGAACCATTTTTTTACAGGATTTTATGGTTCGTTTTGAGAAGAGTAAAAAATACTATTTATTCATTGTTTTGATTTAAGAGAATTATGTAAATCAAATAATTTCCTTTCTGGGTATAAATGTATTGTGTTGGATGTATGTAATAGTTCCAATCATCAGGGGGCATAGATGACGGATGCGTATTTCCATAATATTTTTGCTCTGCTATATGATAGTATTTATATTCGTTTTATATTCGCTTAATCAAATTAAGGCGTATATAATGAAAGTAAAAGAAAAAGGACATACACTTATTATAACGAGTGACGAGGGAGATATAGTAACGTTTCTTAAAAAGCTAGAAGAGCAGTATGAGCATAGCCTTCTACAGTCTAATTTAATACTAGATTTAACAAAGGTTAAATATGAGGTATTAGAAGAGGATTTAGAGTGTTTTGAATCTCTAGCTATACGACATATAGAGGAGGCTAATAAGTCTTTTATTATCGTTATAGAGTCAATTGACTTTAATGAGTTTGATGGAGATTTGATTATTGCTCCGACTTTACAGGAAGCACATGATTTGATAGAAATGGATGAAATCCAAAGAGACTTAGGATTTTAGATAAAAATATACAAAAGGCTTAAAGTAATTTAAGCCTTTTATTTTGACTTAGCTTGTCGTTTTTGTAAATTACAAGCTCAAAAATTAAAACAAAACAATATTGAAACTTACTATATTAGGCTGTTATGCAGCAACACCAAGAACGATAACTAACCCTACATCTCAAGTTTTAGAGATGGGAGGGCAGATGTTTTTAATCGACGCTGGTGAAGGAACTCAAGTACAATTAAGGCGTCATAAGTTGAAGTTTCAACGTATCAATCATATTTTTATCTCTCATTTACACGGAGATCACTTTTATGGATTGATAGGGTTGATCTCAACGTATATGTTGTTAAACAGAACTTCTGATTTGCATATTTATGGACCTAAGGGAATTAAGGAAGTGACTTTATTACAGTTGAGACTTTCTAATTCTTATTCAGGATATAAGTTGTTCTTTCATGAACAGACTAGTAAGGAGAGTAGAGTTGTATTTGAAGATGATAAGGTTATTGTACGTACCATACCATTAGATCACCGTGTGTATACTAATGGATATCTTTTTGAGACTAAACCTGGTGATAGAAAGTTGCGCATAGGAGCTATTGAAGATTTAGGTATTGATAGATGTTATTATCAGAAGATTAAAAGTGGTGGTAATATCACATTAGATGATGGTACTGTAGTGGATAATAAGGATATTACTTATGATCCAGAACCTACGGAGAGCTACGCATTCTGTTCAGATACTTACTATTCTGAAGCCATAGTACCTATCATTAAAGATGTAGATGTATTATACCATGAGAGTACTTTCTTAGACAGTGAAGAGCATTATACAGAACGAACGAAACACTGTACTGCTAAGCAGGCGGCAAGTATTGCAAAACTAGCGAATGCAAAGACTTTAATACTTGGGCATTATTCTACGAGATATAATGATATTACCTTGTTTAAGAAAGAAGCAGAGACTGTGTTTAGTGGTAAAATACTGAATGCTGACGATGGTAAAGTGTTTGACTTATAATAGATTTAGATATGAGTGACTTAAGTGATTACAGAAAATCGTATGAGAAGAGTGTATTGTTGGAAAGTAGTGTAGACGAAAACCCAATGATGCAATTCAAGAAATGGTTTTATGAGATAGAGGATTTCGGTGGAGTAGATGAGGTAAATGCAATGACAGTATCTACAATAGGTTTGGATGGCTTTCCGAAGTCTAGAGTGGTACTCTTAAAGTCTTATGACGAAGAGGGATTTGTGTTTTATACAAATTATAACTCTGAGAAAGGGAAGGCTATTATCGCTAATCCACATTTGTGTTTATCATTCTTTTGGCCTTCTGCGGAGCGTCAGATTATTATCAAAGGTATCGCTAGTAAGGCTAGTGCAGCTCAATCTGATAATTATTTTGATAGCCGTCCTTTAGGAAGTCGATTAGGTGCTATCGTATCTAATCAGAGTGAGGTTATCCCTAATCATCAAGTGCTAGAAGAAGCTATCAATAAATTAGAAAAAGAAGCAACTGAAGATAAGGTAAAACGCCCTGAGAATTGGGGAGGATTTGTAGTAAAACCTGTATCTATTGAGTTTTGGCAAGGAAGAGCTAATCGCCTTCACGATCGTATTCGATATACGCTGACAGAAGATGGTTTAGATTGGAAAATAGAACGACTAGCACCGTAGTATGAAAATAGCAAAGATCATATTAACTATCGCAACCCTGTTCTTTATGGGATGGGCGTTAATGGAAAGTTCTAAGGACCAACCAAAAATATGGGTGCAAGTAGTGGGTGTAGCCTTGTTCTTTTTCTCCATGGCGAGATTGATGCAAAAGACACCTAGTAACACTCGTCAACAAGGACCTGCGGAACGGGAGTTCGATGCAGGAATAAAGAAAGATTTAATCAATCAAGCAAAAGAAGAAGAGAAAGATGCTTAGCAAAGGAGATTATGTACAAGTATTAGATGAGAACGAAGAAGGAGTTGTCATTAATATTATAGGAGATGAGGTAACTATAGAATCTAAAGAAGGTTTTATATTAACGTATAAACCGAATGAGCTTTTAAAAATAGCTAAAGAGGACGAGGTAGATATGCGCTCGGCTAGTACTAGAAGTTCAGTTAGTGAAGCACTACAAGAAAAAGTAGATCCTATAAAACGTTCCTTTACGAAGGAAAAACGTTCGCGTAAGGATGAGTTTATCCTAGAAGTAGATTTGCATATAGAGAAGCTTACGAATGACTATAGACGTATGGAGAAGCATGATATGCTGACTCTACAGCTAGATACAGCTAGGGGACAGGTGGAGTTCGCTATTCGCAATCGCATTCCTCGTATTGTATTTATACATGGTGTAGGAGAGGGTGTATTAAAGGCTGAGTTAGAGTTTCTATTCAGTAGATATGCGGAGATAGTAGCTGAAGATGCGAATTATCAAAAGTATGGATTAGGAGCTACACAGATTTACTTTAAACAAAACGTCAGATAAATTAATTAAGAATTAGTTCTTTTTTAAAAGACTCTTGATATGATATAGAACGACAATATGGCTAGGCTGTATTGTCGTTTTTTTGTGGATATATACGCCCTATGCTATATGAATATGCATGGTGTTAGATGTATGTAATACATTCCTACTGTTATGGAATCACTGTGTGGAATGTACGACACGGATTTAAATCCGCGCCAACATCACTGTGCGGATATACGTTGTGTAATACATATAATTGCTTTATAGATTTAGTTTAAGTGCTTCTGTTATGATTTATTAGTTGTATTTGTGATATGTCTACGTCGATTGAGTTAAGAGAAAGCAGACAGAGAAGTTTATATTAATTACTTTTCGAATTCTTTCCTATTGTTTAGAATTGTCTCTAAATTATTAAATGCCCAGACTGATATGTTTTCGATATAGGGAACTAAGTCTAATCCAAGTTCAGTAAGTGTATATTCTACTTTAGGAGGTACGGTAGGATATACTTTTCGTGTAATAAAACCATCAGCTTCTAAGGTTTTTAAAGTTTTGGCTAGCATTTTTTGAGAAATATCTCCTATTGCTTTATCTATTTCATTAAAACGCATTACACCCTGATCTCTTAATAAGAGAAGGATAAGCATAGACCATTTTTCACCTATTCTGTCGAGTACTAATCTAATAGGACATGTATCTGCTTCTAAAATATTTTTTAGGTTTAACTTATTGATTTTCATTATTAATTACTTGTGGGTTAGTATCTTACTTAGGCGTAAGTTCTTGTTTGGCCTATACAAAGGTAATACATTTGCTCTCCAAAAGAGAGTAACTTTAAACACGAAAATAATTACAATGGAAAAAGTATTAATACTATTGGCGCACCCAAATTATGTAGGGTCAAATTCGAATAGAGCATTGTTAGAAGCATTGCCACAAGATGTACAATTTACAATTCACAATATTTATGAGGTTTATCCCGATGGGCAGATAGATGTGGAGAGGGAACAAGAGTTGTTATTAGATCACGATAGAATAATCATTCAGTTCCCTATTCAGTGGTTTAATGTACCGAGTTTACTGAAGTTATGGCTAGATGAGGTTCTTACTTATGGATGGGCATTCGGAGTAGAACAAGGTGCTTTAGTAAGTAAAAAAATAGGTATAGTAACCACTACTGGTGGAGTAAAAGAGTCTTATGTAAAAGATAGTCATTACGGATTTACAGTGGAAGAGTTTTTATTACCAGTCATAGCTACTATCAAGTATATTGAAGCAAACTATATAGGGTTTGTAGCTTTAAATAATGCGTATGGACCTACGGAGCAAGAAGTGAGTGAGGCTGTAAAACAATATGTAGAATTATTGAAGAAATAAGCATAAAGACAAGTCGTTAGTAGAATTTACTAATGGCTTTTTTTTATGAAAAAATCACTTAATACACCCACCTAGGCATAAAAAGTGATTCTTCATTAAATTCATACTAATACACAACATTATAAAGATACAATAAGTTTTGTTAAAAACATAGTTTTATATAGATAAAATGAGAATACCTATTTTGTGTCATAATCTTATTGGTAATTATCTCAATACGACGTTCTAAGTTATCGAATGATCTGTATCTGTTCGTATAGAGGTGGTTATTGTTGATTGAAATATTGATTTTATTTAGCATAATAAATAGAATTGCTCTTTATGTTGTGTTATTTGAGAGTCTGAACTTCTATTTTTAGAATTCTCATATTTGTATAATTATGATAAAGTTTTGTTAATGATGTTTAAAAAAGAATTATATTAAACTTTTTAAAAATCTACCAAACTATGAATATTAAATATACAATCTGTGCAATCCTATTGGGAACGATAAGTGTGATGGCTCAAGATGAAAAAAAAGAAGAATCAACTTTATTAGGTGTATTGACACAGCAGGCTAACCCCGATGCACCTAAGAAAGTGAATACCTTAGAAGTGTATCTAGACTCAAAGTACGAGAATTTGACTAAGACTAGTGGGGCCGGTACTTCGGATAGTAAGTTTAGATTAGTACAGTCGCGATTTTATTTAAAAGGGAATTATAATAATAAGCTTACTTATTCTTTGCGATATAGGTTGAATGAGTCAGTAGCGTCTAATGCCTTGGAGTTTGCTTTTTTAGAGTATAATATTGATGACCATTGGACAGTGGGTATGGGAAAACAGTTTACAGCTTGGGGATCTACGGAGTTGTCTTATAATAGTGCTGATTTATATATGTTTACGAATATCATTGGTTCTATTGAGCTATTTAGTCCTGGAGCTAGTATTGCTTATAAAGTAAAAGGACAGTCTTTTAAGTTACAGATGGTCTCTCAGGGAGAGCAGTTTGCGGCAGAAGATTATAAAAATAAGGCTTATGGAGGATTGTTTTTATGGGAAGGAGAATTGTTTAAAAAACATTTGAAAACTCGTTACGGATATGCGCTATTTCAGCATGATGTGAAGAAGTATTACAGCTGGGTAACTATGGGAAATAGGTTGACATTGAATAACTTTATGGCAGAGGTAGACTGGATGTATGGTTTTAGAAATGTAGGAGATGCAGCTTTTACAGACTTAAATACAGGTACCAAAGGAATCGCGTATGTGAAGGATAATGTGACGACAGCTTCTGTGAAGTATAAATTCCATAAAGTGACTCCATATATAAAAGTGATGTATAACTATAGAAAAGACCTTGAGAGTAATGTATCTTATGCTTTAAAGGGAGTTTCTACAGCTATAGAGTACAATCCATTTAATGATAAGGCGTTTAAGGATCTTAGACTTTTTGCAGCTTATAACTTTCTGAATTATGATTATAAGAATTATGAATTTTCTAAGGTAGATAAGAATGAACATCAGATAGCGGTGGGAGTGAGATGGATGGTTCCGTTGTTTAAATTATAAATAGAGTAAGTATGATGAGGTACAATGAATTATTAATAAATGAAGAGAGCAAGACAATGCAATTGTTTAAAGGCTTATCAGAGGAAGAAGATAGAGAGCTAACGCTAAGAGTTGGTTTATTAATTAAACAAGGTAAAAGACTAAGAATGCAAGTTGTAGCAGATGATATTGATGAGTTTAATGTTTATCTAGAAGGGTATGATCTTGTAGATGATTTATTGTAGTTTAGAAGAAATAGAATAAGAATTCGGGCTTATAAAATTAAAAAGACTTGCTGTCCTAGTTTAGGATAGTAAGTCTTTTTTTGTTTAAAAATATAAGAAAACAAATAATTATAAGTATTTGTATATAAGAATGTTATTGTTGTTTTATTTGTTAAAAAAAGTTTTTTTTTTTATAAAATGAATGCAAGGTTTATCTAAAAGGGGATTTATATGATGAGCGCTCACAGTAAAATATTTTTAATCAATTCAAAATTATAAGAAAATGAAAAAGTCAATAAAATTTAAAGAAATCTTGATCGTGTTTAGTTTAATAGGTTTAGGTCTTACATCATGTAGTAAAGATGATGATACTATCAAACCAAATAAAAAAGTAAAAGTAGAAGATGTCTACGGAAGTTACAGCGGAAAGACAATCACTTCTCAAGATAAGGTTAAGAATGAGCAGAATGTAAACTTTAGCGCTAAAGCGGGAGTTATTTCTTTTACAGAACTACCAGTTAAAGAAATAGTATCTACTGTAGTAGGTGATCCTAAAAAGACTGAGGAGGCATTAAAAGCTCTAGGAAAGGTAAAATATAACTTAGATTATAAAGCAGCTTTAAATAAAAATAGTACAGCTGTAGAATTGACTTTTGTACCAAAGGTTCTAGAACTTAAAGTTCCTGTAGATGGTAAGGTAAAAAATGTAAAAGTAATATTCTCTGCAAAGGATAAAGGAATTTACGTTTCTGGTAAATCGAATGTAGTGAAATTTGGTTTTACAGTATCTGAGTTAACAATTGATGAGGTATTAGAAAGTAGATTAGTACCTATTAATTACGCGTTTCCAGCTTCTGTCAAAAAGTAAGAAAAATAGAATAGTTTATTTATTTAGTTTTTACATAGGATAGCCTATTACTAAGAGACAAGGGTAATAGGTTATCTTTTAAACTGTAAATTATAAAAATATTTTGTTTGTATAACGTGTTGTTTTGTAGTGTTTTAATGGTTGTTTTTGTAAATTTATATAGAATAAGTCATTTTTTTTAATTTCTTCATGCAAGGATTTCTAAAAGTCGGGTTTATATACATGAGTACTCACTATGAAATATTGTTAAACAAGCTAAAAGTATAGTAAAATGAGAGCAGTAAGAAGAATTAAAATGTTTACGGTCTTATTTAGTTTAGTTGGTATTAGTTTTACATCGTGTATTAGTGATGATAATAGTATAGAGCCAAATAAACCTGTTAAGATAGGAGATGTAGTAGGAAGTTATAGTGGGAAAGCTTTTACTCTACAAGGGAAATGGATGAATGAACAAAATACAATTTTTAAGATTAATGATAGCTTGATTGTATTTGATAATCTGCCAGTAAGAGAACTTGTGGGATCAGTAGTTAAAGACGCTAGAAAAACCGAGGAGATATTAAATAAGATGGATAAAGTAAAGTATAATCTTGCTTATACATCTGTAATAGATGAGACAGGAACAGCGTTAATATTAACGATGAGTCCAAGAGAATTGAAGTTTATAATTCCGATGGATGATAGTAAAAAAGAAGTAGTGGCTCATGTCACTGCAAAGTATAAAGGGATCTATGTGTCTAATAGGTATGATATGGTGAAGTTTGAGTGGATAGTAGACAAATTAACTGTGGATGGAAAAGAAGATAACGACTTTATAGAAGTGAAGTATTTCTTTCCTGGATCTGTTAAGAGGTAAATAAAGTTAGGTTTTACTCCTTAGATGCCAACCAAAATGTTTATACAACAAATGACTAAAAAAGATAGTGTAGAACGAGGGTTAGTGGATAGACTACGATCTAAAGACCAATCTGCTTGGAAAGAATTCTATGAATTCTATTCAGGACATTTTACCTATGTATGTATGCGATATCTTAAGAGTCATGATGATGTCAAAGATGTGATGCAGAATAGCTTTATCAAGATTTTTAATGCTATTGGTTCATTTGAGTATAAGGGAGCAGGATCATTAAAAGCTTGGACAACACGTCTAATAATTAATGAGTCTTTAAAGTTTCTTAGAGATACTGCTAAGATAGAGTTTCCTACTCTAGTAGAAGAATTACCAGAAGTAATAGAAGAGGAGGAACCTAATTTAGATGAGATACCAGAATCTGAAATATTAGAATTGATTCGTTCTTTACCTGATGGGTATCGAATGGTTTTTAACCTTTATGTTTTTGAGAAAAAAAGTCATAAAGAAATAGGTAAACTGCTAGAAATAGGAGAGAGCTCATCTGCCTCTCAATTTCACCGAGCGAAGAAGATATTAATGCAGAAGATAAAGTTATATAATAAACCAAAAACAAACGCCTTATGAACGATAAATGGTTAAATGATCTGGAGCAGAAGATGAAGGATCATACAGAGATCGGACCAGAGGGGTTATGGGAGGATTTGGAACAAAAACTTTTTGGGGAAGAGAAGGGAAAAATCATACCATTATGGTCAGATACTGTACAGCAAGCAACAAATAAAAGGAAAGCATCTAAAGAAGTAAACTTTAAAAGGATTATTGGTATCGCTGCTTCTGTGGCAATACTATCTATTGGAGGTGCAGAACTATATTTGAGAAGTGGACGTGCATTACAGCATGATGATAAAGAAAAAGAAAGCATTGTTATAGATGCAAAAGAGAGTAAGTTAAAGCTTGATTCTACACCTAGTCAATACCTTGATAAGGTAGAAGAAGAAAAGATAATAACCAAAGAAACACACACAAATACCAAAGCTTTGACTTCAAATGAAAAGGAGAAGGCAAGCAGTCATACTATCAAGACAATAGAAGAAAGGAGAGAGACTTCTATTGTTGAGATAGTTGACAATAACTCAAGTTCGATAGAACAAGAGAAGACAGGTAGTGGTGTACTTTCTGATTTAGTTGATAAAGATAAAGTACAAGAGCAATTAGCGATTTTAGTTGAAGAAAGTAATCAAAACATAGAGAAAGCTTTAGTTGATAATCAGTTGAAAGAAACAGAAATAAAAGATCAAGTAAAGTCAAAAAAGAATAGAGGTTTTTCTTTAGGTCTAATATCTAGTAATATAGCCTCTACTTCTAGTATGCAACAAAATGGATACAGTACAATGAAGGGAATGATGAAGGATGATAGTAATGTCTCTTTAGATATGGGGATGGCGAGTGCTGTACTGTCAGAGATTTATGTTGTTAATCAAAATAAGGAGGTCTATACAGATGTCAAGCATAAGAAACCTATTCGTTTTGGAGTAGCCCTATATTATCCTATGGGGGATAAATGGGGAATCAATACAGGGGTGACTTATACGAAATTATCATCTGATCTTACTTCAGGAAGTCAAGAGTATAAAATTATAAATACACAGACATTACATTATGTAGGAGTGCCAATTCAAGTGAATTATAACGTATGGGAGAAAGGGAATTTCTCAGCGTATGTCAATGGTGGACTTCATTTTGAGAAATCAGTGTATGGAACGTTGAAAACAAAGTTTAAGGCTGATCAACATGTAGAAAAAATACCAGATGAAAAGGTAAATGTCAAAGGAATACAGACTTCAGCAAATTTAGCTGTAGGAATAGAGTACAAGTTAGCGAAGAGTGTTGGACTGTTTGTTGAACCAGGAGCTCGATATTACTTTGACAATGGAAGCTCTGTTAAAACTATTTATACAGAGAAGCCTTTTGATTTTAATATGCAGTTAGGATTGCGTTATTCGATACCTAATACAAAGAAATCAATAGAAAGTAAAGAATAAAAATTAAGAAGGTCGGAAGTAGAAGTGTCTATATACAACAATCTTCAAAAATCTATGAATAAAGAGAAGTAAAGTGTTAGTAAGTTTTATGTTCATATTACTATATAGTTAGGTTATATATAGTAATGTTTTTAATTAATTTATCACCCTCTGCACCTCTGTAATTTATTACAGAGGTGCTTTTTTTGGATACAAAAAAACGCTTACCATTAGTAAGCGTTTAATATATTATTCCTCTTTATCAGGATCTTCTTCTTTATCTGAAAAATACTCTGTAAATATCTTGATACTATCTATGGGGTCTGGCATTCCCATAGGAGCATTTTCTCGTTCATAATGCTCTAGTAAGATATTTATAACTTCGTATTCATCTGCTTCTGGTGTATTGGGCTTAGCATCCTTTAGGAGTTGTAATCTCACTAAAGCCATGTGGTAATCTTCTTCTGTCCTTATAGGTTTCATAGGCATTGTGGTGTTATAAATTACGGTTACTAGTCTGTTTCTGATAAATATACTGATTATAAAGTGGATAATACCATTAAATACTAGAAATTAAGCTATCTTTAATAAAGTAGTTCAAAATGTAAAAGAATGATTTTTAATATATTTAAGTAAGAGAACTTTTTTACTTTAAAGAAAAAAAACTGTGCTACTATTTAATCGAAAAGAGACTCTATAGAAATATTTTTTAGGGGTAATTTGTCGGAAGATATAGCACAAAACACGGATTTTAAGGTAATATTAAGTACTCCTATTTTTAATTAGTTTTATTTTGTAGTCAGATAAAATAGTAGGAAGATGAAGATAGTCGGTTTAGAAACAAATAAAGAAATAGACTTTTCAATAGCGGTAGATAATTTAACATTAACTACGCCACAAAAACAAGATTATTATACACTTATTCTTTGTACAAGAGGGCATATAGATTTAAAAGTAGGGAATCATAATTTTACCGTTGATGAAGGTTCTATGTCCATTATATCACCTGAAGTAATTTATCTCGGTGGGGAGGCTTCACCTGATTTCAGAGTCTTTCAGATTTTCTTTAAGAAATGCTTTTTGTATCGTAATTATGTCAAGGAGATGATTGTAGATGAGCTACTGTTCTTGAATGCAGATTACCCACCAGTATATAAACTAGGAGACTCTTTTAAGCAAGTCTTGCAGAACTTTAATAACCTAGCGTGGGAATTGGATACGAAGAGACCTTATCACCTTAATATTATCCGTCTAAAACTGATTGAGATATTATATGATTACAATAGGGCTTGTGAGTATTGCCTGCTAGGATTTCATAAAGGAATGAATAGACAATATCAATTGACCTATACTTTTAAACAACATTTAGAAGAAAAGTTTAAAGAACTTAAAACAGTACAGCAGTATGCAGACTTAATGGGTATTACGCCGAAGCATTTGACTGAAGTCATAAAGGAAGAAACAGGTATGACGGCACTTCAGCTAATACACGAGCGTCTATTACTAGAAGCACAGTATTTATTGCGACATAGTCATATGACTGTAAAGGAATGCGCTTACGAACTAGGTTTTGACAATATATCTTACTTTAATCGCTTTTTCAAGCTACATATAGGGGACTCTCCTTTAGGATATAGAAATAAGTGACTATCTAGAACTTCTAGAAAAGTCTAATTAAAATACAAATAGAACTTAGTATAAAGCTAAGTTCTATTTGTATTTATAATATGATGTCTTTTATACATTGACACCAAATATGTAGCCTACTAATGCAGATAGTCCCATCGCTACTGATCCCCAAATAACGATTCTAAGAACCGCTTTCTGGATACTAGAACCACCTGTTTTAGCAGATATTGCCCCTAATATCATAAGGAATATAATGGTAAAACCATATAGCCAATATTCCATTTGTTCTACAGGTGCTAATAGTGCTACCCCAAGAGGCAGCACTCCACCGATAGTAAATGAAGCTCCTGAAGCTAGAGCTGCCTGCATAGGATTGGCCTGATTAATTTCATTAATACCTAATTCATCTCTCACATGAGCAGCTAGAGCGTCTTTTTCTGTTAGTTCAATAGCTACCTGCATAGCCGTTTCTTTTTTTAGTCCACGTTGCTCATAGATCTGTGCTAGAATCTTTAATTCTGTTTCAGGCATTTCTTCAAGTTCCTTTGCCTCTCTTGCTATATCTGCATTCTCTATATCAGTCTGAGAACTTACAGATACATATTCTCCAGCAGCCATTGACAGTGCGCCTGCTACTAGTCCTGCCACTGTGGCAAGTAGAATAGGTTCTCTTGATGCGCTAGCTGTGGCAACACCTATTGCTAAACTCGATACAGATATAATACCATCATTAGCACCTAGTACTGCTGCCCTAAGCCAATTACTTCGATTGATGTAATGATTATCTAGATAGTTGTCGATTGTGATTTGATCTTCTTTAGCGCTCATTTTATTTGATTTACATATTGATTAAGAGTATCATAGTAAAAAAGGAGAGTTAGTGTTACAGACACTATCCTCTCCTTTTTCCCTCTACATCTATATTGAGATGTTTTTTTATTTCTTCGAAGTTTTTATAGCTAAACTCAAATATCTTTGTGCTTTTATCGCCTTCTTGTAGTACGATATATTCTGTAGCTCCTAGAAAAACTCTTTTAGTATGAGCAAGTACGCATACTGTATTAGGTTTGTAAAACTTCTTTCGACTCCCGAGAAGATTTCTGACTAGTATATCATTATCCTTGATGGTAATATCTTTGACCATCGTCATAGTCAGTGAAAAACTGAATACAAATAAGACCAACCCTAAAGTCACACCTCCTAAGAAACTGTAGTGCGTTTTAAAGCTTACATGACCTGCTTGGGCATTATCAGAGATAAAATAAAAGATAGTAAATAGTGTCAAAGCAATAACTAGTAAAACGAGTAGTAAACGCATCACTCTTGAGCTATATTGAGACTGTACCATAAGAATAGTTAAGTGTTGTTTTGTTATACAGCAAGTTACAAATAATGCAAAGGATTACCAAGACAATTTTTAACAAACCTACTTTAAGTAAAAACGGATAATTGTATCTTAGCCCAAAATAGATACTATGAGCTGGAGTGCAGAACAGGTGTACACTATTGCGAATACCACAGTAATAGAACGCTTGCAACAAATAGAAGAATTAAGACAAGGATTATTCAATATAGATACTTTTTATTAAATATTTGATTTTATTATTTTAGTATTGTTTTTTTTAATTATTTTTAACTAAAAATGTTTAAACAAATAAAAAGACTGTTAATATGTTTAGTGTGAAAAGAAATATTCCTATTATAGTATCTTTAGTAGTTATAATGTGTTTATGTTTATTTTTATTGATTAATAAATTAAGTACAATATCTATAGTTGAGAATGTTTGGAAGTTTTTTTTAGGCGGTATAGGTTTTATTATACTATTTTCAATAAGTTTATTTTTTATTCTTAAACTTATTAAATCTTCTAAATAAAAACTACTTTGAATAGAAAAAAACCAGGCAATATGCTTGGTTTTTTAGTTAATAATCTAATACTAATTTATTCTATATATTGCTTATTCTCTTCTCATCTATAAAGCAAAGGATTACCAAGACAATTTTTAACAAACCTACTTTAAGTAAAAACGGATAATTGTATCTTAGCCTAAAATAGATACTATGAGCTGGAGTGCAGAACAGGTGTACACTATTGCGAATACCACAGTGATAGAACGCTTACAACAAATAGAAGAATTAAGACAAGGATTATTCAACATAGATACACTAGAAAAGGGAATTAGAAGCGAATGGACCAAAGAAATCTTCTTTGAGAATGAGCATCATGAACGAAAGCATATTAAACACAGTTTACCACAGGATGGACTATTCGTTATTAATCCTTCTATGAGTAGAACAGCCTATGATGATGAGCATAATGCGTTCTATGAAAGTTATGCTGAATACAAAAAGAACAAATGGCAATTCATAGAACATATAGAGATTGCTCCCATGGTATTGTCTTTGAACCTTACATTAGAACAGTGTAAGTTACTCGCTTTCTTACAACAGTTAAATGAAGAGACGAAACAACCTTTCGTGTACTATAAGTGTGAGATGTGGGGAGGGGATATAGATGAAGAAATAGCAGTGGTCTTCGATGGAGAGATAATGGTGTATTACTTTGATGAATTGACAGGGGAGTATAAACAGATGATTGGTGCCGAAATAAAAGAATTAGAAGATACTACCGCTTTACAGAAAGGGCTAGAGGCTATCGGATTGGTCTTGCCAACGCATTTCTTTGCACTTCATGAGACTTCTTTTGATTGGTATCCTTATCGAATAGTTTTGTAAACAAACCTTTTGACTAGTATATTTAGCCCTATTAAACAGTATAAATCAGCTATTGTAAAGTAGAATTGCTTAGGCCTGTTTATTTATCAGTTGTTCAGGGTTAAAGTTTTACTAAATTATACAAATGAACTTCAACTAAATTCGTTGTATAAAAAATAAGATATACTTCTATTCGGTACATTAATTGATGTAATGCTATGATTTTGTTGTTAGAGCTGAGGTCTTTTTGTAATTTCTTTAGACCGAACTTGTCATAGGACAACTGAGGGAATAGATTGGATTATTTATATTTGTTTATCATCGTGATAGTAACTTTATATAGTGTATAAGAGCATTGTATTGTATTCATTTTACCTCGTGGCCTATCTAAAGTTAACTCTACTACAACAGCGATGATGAATTAACTAATCTTAGTATTACAATATTATGGAAATAGGGATCGTTGAAGACCCAAAGGTAAAAAAGTATTTACCTTGGCTTGCTGCGTTAGCTATATTTATGCAGGCATTAGATGGTACTATCCTAAACACAGGATTGCCCTCTATCGCTAGAAGTTTAGGAGAGTCACCCTTAGAGATGCAGAGCGTTATCGTATCGTATACCTTGACAGTAGCCCTGTTAATCCCTTTAAGTGGATGGTTGGCAGACCGCTTTGGTACACGTAATATGCTGATGTTAGCCATTGGTATCTTTACCTTAGGATCCTTATTTTGTTCTATAGCCAATACCTTAGATCAACTCGTTTTGGCTCGTATTTTCCAAGCCATAGGAGGATCTATGTTAGTACCAGTAGCAAGGTTAATACTGATTTATGCCTATCCAAAAGATCAATTACTAGGTATCATTAACTTTATCACCATACCCGCATTGATAGGGCCAATGTTAGGGCCTACTGCAGGAGGTTTTTTAGTAGAGAAGTTCTCTTGGCATTGGATATTCTTGATTAATCTACCTGTCGGCATTGTCGCTATGGTTTGGGCAAGAAAAGTTGTTCCTAATTTTACCAATACAGTTGGCAAATTTGACTTAAAAGGATGGCTACTAATCAGTGGAGGATTGACCACCATTACGCTGATTATCGAACGATGGAACTCTCCCCAATTTACAGCAATGACCCTAATGTTATTAGGAGTACTAACCATTATCTGCGTATTAGGATACATACGATACGCACAGAGAACTACTAAAGCCCTTATCAGATTAAGCTTATTAAAGATAAAAACATTAAGAGTAGGGCTAATAGGTAATCTAGTTACTCGATTTGGAGTAGGGGGAATGCCTCTGATGGTACCACTATTACTACAAGTTGGCTTTGGATATTCTGCCTTCTTTGCAGGGTTAATGATGATACCACAGGCAGGAGCCAACCTTGTTTTTAGAAACTTTGTCATCCCTATTGTACGCAAATTCGGATATAGAAATACATTGATTGTCAATACAATATTGACCGGAATAATCATCTCTTGTTTCTTCTTTATCAATAAAAATACCCCAATGTGGATATTGGTGATCTTGATGATTTGCAACGGAGCATTTAATGCAGTACAGTTCACTTCTATGAATACCATAGCATTAGCAGATTTAGACAATGATACTTCAAGTGAGGGAAACACCTTATTATCCGTTACCCAACAGTTAGCCATAAGTTTAGGGATATCTATCTCAGCGATGATCTTAGTGATGTTCCAAAATAGCAGTATTGGGACAAATGATCAAGGAATAGACGTGTTTAGATACACCTTTTTAGTCATGGGAATTATCACCATCTTATCTAGTCGTGTATTTGCAAGATTAAGTGTAGAAGCAGGAGCAAGCCTAGTCGAAAAAAGAGAATACAAAGAACCAAAACAACAAACAAATTAACGATACCATGGACAGATTATATTTTAGACCACTAGTCATAGAAGATAAAGAACAATTATTATACATCTACTCTGATAAAGACGCAATGCAATACAGAGGGAGTAAACCTCTTGAGACCATAGAAGAAGCAGAGAATATGGTGCTTCAAGCTCATAAAGAATGGGACAGTAGAACCAAAATGAGAATGGCTGTGATAGAGAGAGATAGAGAGGTATTAATCGGAACTGCGATGTACTTCTTCGAATCTCCTACAGCTGTAGAAATAGGCTTCTCTATAGGAAGAGACTTCTGGAAATATGGTTATGGACAAGAGGGAACAGAGGGCTTAATGGAGTATATCAAGGCTAATGAACCTGAGGTAACTACTATCGTGGGCATCGCTCGTAGTGGAAACGAAAAGTCTCTAAAGATGATGGCAAATATCGGTTTCGTAGAAGTATCAGATTACGAGGTAGAAGGGAAGAGAAGGTTTGAGTTAATGGTTAACAGTTAACGGTTTACAGTTTACAGTTTTTGCCTTCGGTAATTAGGATAGCATATCATGTAGAGACGCATTATTATGCGTGTCACACAATCTAAGTACTTAATGTTTTATGTTCCGCTTGAATTATCAAATGTTTGTCTTCGGCAATTAGGATAACATATCCTGTAGAGACGCATTATTATGCGTGTCACACAATCGTTATCACGTTTTGTATTGCAGTGCGAAGTCTGGAGACTTCACACCCATTTCAATAAAAACACCTTACCTTTACTACCACAATAAAATACACCCCATGAAATATTATTGGAAAGATATTACAGATGAACATCAACAATGGAAAGCATTAGAATTAAACGTAGAAGGATTAACACCTCCTACAATGCAATTATTGAGTGGTTCGAATTGGAAGATGAAGTTGGTCTGTGAAGATAAACCAGTGATGTGGGGACTGATCAGTAGAGACTTCTGTGATATAGGATTAGTAAGAACTTTCGAAGAAGAGAGTAGACTGATTAAGAATATCAATTCCCAAGAAGTAGAGAAGCGCAAAGAGCTATCAACTGAAGAAAGACTAAAGTCGTGGTCTCGCTATTTTGCGGAAGAAATGGTGTCGTCAGATAAGCACTTCTTTTATGACTCTATTTGGCTTTTTGAAGGATATAAAGACTTTGCCTCACCACCTAATTATGGAACGACTGTAGCTACAGAAGATGACTTTGACGCCTTTACTTATGCCTCTTGGGATAGAGAGTTGTTATACTCACGCCAAGTAGATGAATACTCAGGTCGTCTAAAGTGGTGGCGCAAGAAAGCGATAGAGGGAACACTACCGCCTATATTTGCCTGGTATATCCCCTCTCTTGGAGGTTATTGGATTATAGATGGCAACTATAGATTAAGAGCTGCTATCTTAGAAAAGAAAGAAATCCCAGTAGTATTAGCCTATTCAGGAGAGTATAAAGAAGCTATTATGAACCCTGATTATCAGCGAGGAATATTACACTCTTTAGCTAAATCAGAAGGTAAACCCGTAAGTCCACAAACAGCAGCGTCCATGAATCAGCATTTGGCTCAGGCTTTTGACGATAGACCTTATTTCCAACAGAAGACAGTAGCCCGAGTAAAGATTAAGTCTAATGAAGAGTGGCTCTCAGAGGTAACGGATTATCTCGAAAGTATCGATTATCCAGATAGAGAGAAGTATATTAATCAGTTACAAGATGAACTGTAATGTTAATTAGGAATTTAAAATTAGGAATTAGGAATGTGTGCCTTCGGCAAGGAGAGGATCACTATACCTTGTATACTACGTCTTTCTGAGCCTGCGAAGAATCCCATCCTGTCGGCACACAATGGTAGGGATGTATTATATACATCCTCACAATACCCCGTATGCTATGTCCCTCTGAGCCTGCGAAGAATCCCATCCAATCAGCACACAATGGTAGGGATGTATTACATACATCCTCACAATACCCGTATGCTATGTCTTTCTGAGCCTGCGAAGAATCCCATCCTATCAGCACACAACAGTAGGGATGATTACATCCGCAGTATAATCAAGCATATTTTTACTAAAAACACACCTTAATTCCTCTAAAAAACCCATAATCTACCTTAATAAGCTATAATTATAAGCTGTTTTTAGTCTATAAAACCTCTTTTAGCCTCTTATTCATTAAAAAAGGATAGCTTTTTATTTTTATATGTTGCTTATAGTTAGATGCTTATGTTTATATTGAATAAAAATGTAAAATAATAAACCTATCCTAACCCCAGTAAATACACTTCATAGAGTGATTTCCTTCAACACTTCTTCAACATTTCCCCAAGAATGCTCTAGTTAAGAGGTTGTTTGTTGAAGGAATCTTGAAGAGCTGTTGTAGCGGTATTGAAGAAGTAGGTGTTATGAGGAGGGAGAGAGAAGAGGATGATGACTAAATAAAAGTCTTGTTTTACGGAATACCATATTATAGATTAATAAGGGTGTAGTATATTAGTATTCTTAAAATATACTAACGATGGGAGAAATTATTACTAAGACAAAGAGGGTTATTGTAAATAATATAAATATAAAAAGAATTTTTAGTGCTTTTATTGATAAACATTATGCTAAGGTTACAAAGTTAAAAGAACCAGATGAAACAATTGGTTTACATTCTTTATCCCCAAGTATTTTACGAGAACCTGAAAATAGTACATCTAAGATTTATGTAGATGGTTTATTTTGGGGTATATGTAATAAAGATATTAAGAATATTGCTTTAATGGGAAGTTATGGTACAGGTAAGAGTAGCATTATAAAAACATTGAAGTCAATTAAAAAAGACGAATTACCAGTGCATATTACAGTTTCTTTAGCAACATTTGAAGTTGATGAAGAAGTGTCAACTGCTATTACTAATGAGCAAATTAGTATGAATATTGTGAATCAAATATTGTATTCTAAAAAGAAAAGCGACTTATCAGAATCAAGATTTAAAAGGATAGAATATTTATCTATAATTGAAAAAGTATGTTATTCTGTAATATTACTATTCTTTGTATATAGTTTTTGTTATATATTTTTACCTGAAGTGAATGATCAAGTAGCCTTCTTACCGCATTTGGGGATATTTACAGATTTATTTTTCAGAACTATTTTTATTAGTGGTTTGGGTATATTAATTTGGAAATCAATTTCATTTTTAATAAATATAAGAATATCGAAAGTATCTCCTACAAGTATTGAAATTAGTTCTAAAGAAAATACAGAGAATATAAATGCTTTAGATAAATATTTTGATGAAATTCTTTACTTTTTTCAAGCTACTAAAACCAAAGTAGTATTTATAGAGGACCTAGATAGATTTCCTAATTCTTTGAGAGTATTTACTAAGCTAAGAGAGTTAAACTTCTTATTAAATCAATCAGAAGACTTGGATGGGAATATTACATTTATTTATGCAGTAAAAGACGATATCATATCTAATCACAATAATAAAACTAAGTTTTTTGACCTTATAATATCAATTGTACCCTATATAAATTATAGTAATTCTCGAGATATATTTAAAAAGAAGATTCTTGAAACAGACAGCACTTTAGGAAGCAGTGAAGAATTAATTGATTTAGTTAATTTGGTGTCTAAATATATTGAAGATACAAGAACAGTATTAACTATTATCAATGATTATTTGATTATGAGCCAGTCACTTGGGATGGTTTTAGAAAGTGAAAATATAATACAGTCGACAGAGGAAGATGAATCAGCTATGGATGCAGAGTCAGTGGCAACAGAGGAAGATAAATCAGATATAGAAGTAGTGTCAGTGGCAATAGAGGAAGATAAATCAGATATAGAAGTAGAGTCAATGGCAACAGAAGAAGATAAATCAGATACAGAAGTAGAGTCAGTGGCAACAGAAGAAGATAAATCAGATACAGAAGTAGAGTCAGTGGTAGCAGAAGAAGATAAACCAGATATAGAAGTAGAGTCAGTGGCAACAGAAAAAATGGGTCTAGCAACAAAAGAAAGTATCGATAAGAAAATAAAGTTTCTAGCATTTGTTATTTATAAAACTCTCTATCCGCAAGATTTTTCTTTACTACTACAAAGAGATGGAGTCTTATTTAGTTTCTTTAGTAGTAAGCCCGAACTTCTAAATAAAATAAGTAAAAATGATAGAGATAATTTAAATGAACTAGAGAATGATTTAGCTCATTTAGAAAGCAATAAAAACGATTCTTTAAAGGACTTGGTTGAATTAAGAAGAGTGTTCATTAGTGGACTACTAGAGTATTTTGATTATAATCAAGAAGAAGTGAAAAAAAGTTTTAATATTTCTAACCTTAATGACCTATTAGAAAAAGAAACTTTCGAAGAAAAATTTATTGATTTTAATATAAGTTACTGGAATTCATATAGGTTTGGAAATTTAAAGTTTAGTGATATTGAAAAAAAAATTAATGTAAATTATCAAGATAGGTATGATAAAATAATTTTATTAGATGAAATAAAACTAAAAGAAGGCGAAATAAGAGAAATTAAAAAGAGAATAGAGGAGTGTGAGACATTAACAGTTAAAGATTTGTACTTAACTTATGGGGATGTAGTTAGTGTGTATTTAAAAGAAAAAATAAGTCTATTTACTAAGAATAATCAGAAAAACGAGCAACAAGACACGGGTAAGGTAAATTTAGATAAAGACAAGGATAAAGAAAATTATAAAGTCTTAGCATTACTTTTGGAAGAAGGATATATTAATGAAAGTTTTATCCGTTATGTCTCTTTTAATCATGGAGAAGGAGTATTATCAATTGAGGATGATAAATTTTTAGATAAGTTTGATAATAATTTGAATGATTTTACTTACAACGTAAGTAACCCAAAAGTTTTGTTACAAGACTTATCTAAACATCATTTTAAGCAATTTACAATACTTAATCAATCATTACTTCAAGAGATATATGGAGTTAATAGTAAAAAGTATATTAACTATAAATTTGCTTTAATGCAGGCATTTAGTCATTATTTTCACCAAATAGCAAAAGAGTTTTTCAAAGAAGATGTACAATATTTATTGGGTATATGGAATGATTTAATAGGCTACTCTGTTTACAATACAATTTTGACGAATAAAGAACTTGGTCAAGAAGAAGTAGTTAAACTATTGAATGGGTTAAGTAATTCTTCAAAAGATATGTTGGATAAATTAAAAACGGATGAGTTGTTTAGAAAATTTATCTGTGATGAAAACAATAATTACTTGAATAAAATAGACAGTGATACATTTAAAAAAATTGTAGTAGGGTTAGACTATATTATTCAAGACTGTAGTTTAATAGAAGATAATAAGAAGTTGGGTGTAGTAGTAAAGAATAATACTTACTTATTTGATGTAAATAACGTTGAATATTTAGTTAGTAATGTCGGTGATATTTTAGATGCTTATGAAGCATATTCATTAACTAATGTATTGGATAACGATAAAAACGTGATGTTTAGAGAATCTTATCTGAAACAAGCCAATGGAAAGATTAGTGAAAATAAGTATATAAAGGAATATATTGAAAGGTTAGAGAAGAACACAGATGAAATTAAAGAGTCACAAGATATTGTAGTCAATAATTTGTTTATGCCAGAACAAGGAGAATTGACTGATAATGAATTAGATATAGTATGTTCTAAAGTTCATTTTAAAATAGCAGATATTACATCATTGAATTGGAGAAATAGCTTTAAATTATTACTATTTAAAGATCGTATAAAAATGTCATGGTCAAATTTAGAGGATTATTTTAAGAGAAGCAATTTAAAAGAGTTTGACGAATCTCTTGTAACATTTGTTCAAAAGAATTTAGATAAAGAAAGTGCAATATCTGGCTTTGATAGTATTGATAATGATATTTTTAAATATGCTTTAGTTAATTCTAAAGTTAAAGATAGTATCGTTTTAAGGGTATTAGAAAAATCTAATTTTATACTCAAGGATCTAACAAGAATAGTGTTTGATAATAAATATCTTATAACAGAGATTATAAAACTTAAAAAGATTGATTTTAGTAAGGATGTTTATAGACAGTTAGATGAAGAACAGAGATTGCTTTATTTGTTATGTAATGTAAAAAATAAAGAAGATGTTATTACATTAAATCTAGATTATAGGTTAATAATATCTCCGTTAGCAAATATATGCAATAATAAGTATCCTTATTTTAGTGAGAATTATTCAGAGGAGTCAAAATTAGTTTATACTATACTTACAGAACATTTAATCACTCACTATGCAACAGATATTAATTTTGGAGATAATGAAATAGCAGAAAATGTTTATAAGGCTCTTGAAGATAATATCGATATTGAAACAGTAGAGATTGATCAATACGATTATCTATTAAATAATATTTTGTCTTCAGGAATTTCAAAAGTTACTATGAAAAAGTTTTTAGAGTTTTTCTTGAGTAAGACATCAGATGAAAAAATAGAAGAGTATTGTAAAAGAGATGTTGAAGTAGCTTTTAATTATTTAGATATATTAATTGATGATAGGAGTTTAGGTTTAATACATTCTGTCGTAAAGACTATCGTTGATGATAACTATAAAACAGTTTTAACACCTACTCAGATACATGAATTAATAAGAATTCTTAATAAATGTCCTTTAACAGGAAATGTTATTAGTTCTTATGATTTGAAACGTTTTTTAGAAAATCAATTAGTAGATAAAAATATAGATTTAAATATCAAATCAGATTTAATTTTATCTTTAGAGAAATATATGGATAATGATGATTTGATTGCTTGTTTAGAATTCTTTGATCTACCTATTAACGATATAAAAGTAAAATCATCATTTGTAACAAAGTATATTGAGGAGAAAAAAAGGTTGTTATATACATTAAGACTTAGATTAGGAATTAAGACTATAACTGGGGTTAAGTCAGAAGATGAAAAGGATTATCAAATAAAGGTTGAATTTAACACTGAAGATTAAAGAATAGAAAAACGAGTGCACAGCACTCGTTTTTCTATTTAAACCCCTTTATTCCGTTATTTAATTTAGGTTGTAAAATTGTATCTTTCGGTCTTGAAAGTGAGATTATAAAAACACAGCATACCAAAACAACAAAACCACAAGAGAATCGCTATGAGTAAAGATATATTTTATACTGAATTAGAAGAATTTGTAAGAAAAGGAAATACTAGAAGATTACTTCTCTTACTTAAGGAAACCCCTTTAGAGGAAAGGCTTAAGTACACTAAGAAGATTTCTAAGCTAGGGAAATACTATCAAGAGTATGTACCAGAAGAGGGCAATAGGAATTCATATGGATATAGAGGAAATAGTGAGCAGCGATCAGCTGTAAGTGTGGCGGTATTGGCTTGTTGTACATATAAAGATTTTACGGGAATATGGATTATTAGTGAGGAGGAGTTTAAGCAAGTATTGGATTGGTATGTGCCTGATTGGTTAGGTGATTATATCAATGATTCGGCTAGAGAAGGATGGGTGAGAGCGCCTTTTAACGAGATAGGCTATTTATATGAGTCTTATAAGAAAGGAGTGTTTAAGACCCCATTGACAGAGGCTACTTGGGCGACTGTGATGGTCAATGCAAGTAAGGTTGAATTATTTGATCAATACCCTGAGTTGTTAGAGAAGGAGTTTTGGTATTTGTTTGACCATGAAGTGAACATTAATTACTACTCATGGGATGAGGTCATCGCTACATTAATAGAGCAAGGACGATTAGATAAACAACGCATTGTACAGACTGCTATTCAAGGAGCATTGACTCATACGAATCAAGCGTTGTGTGGATGGAATGTGAATTTGTTAAGTAAATTGTCTCTTGCTGATCATGAGATCTTGTCGTTTCAGGAGGATATCTTCCAATTGTTGAATAGTTCATTGTCTAAGGTGGTCAATGAAGCATTGGACATCTTGTTTAAAATAGCAAAGGACAAGGCTTTTCATGTAGAGGCTTTTGTCAATAGTCTGCCTATATTAATGAGTAGTACCGTTAAGGCTACGATTAATAAGGCGATGCGTATCGTGGCTGTATTGGATAAAGCACATCCTACCTATAAGGAGGCAAGTGCTGTTGCTATCGTAGGGGCTTTGCATATACAGGATCAAGCGATGCAGACTAAAGTAGCGAAGCAAATCGTGAAATATGCTCAACCTAATGAGGAGTTTGCAGTGCAATTAGAAGCTTATCAAGAGATGATGATGAGTGAGACGAAGACGTTGTTTAGTGGATATATGAGTGTGCAGGAGAGTGTAACGCTTGCGGAGGCTGTAGAAGAGGGAGAAGCGGAGTTAGTACCTATTCAGGCTATTGCGACAGTAGAAGATTTGATTTTCCATTGTTCGGCTTGGAAGACCTTGGAGAGTGACTACGCCTTTGAGCAAACCATAGATGCGATTATTAGACTTCAAGGAGAATTAAAAGCAGAACACATCGATCAGTTACTACCTGCTTTTGATAAAGTGTTTAAGACCTTTAAAGATTTGTGGTCAACGAGTACGATACAGAACGCTATGGCTTTTTGGCTGTTAGAGTGGGCGCGTATGTTGATTGCAGATCCTACTATAGAGACTACAGCATTAGACAAGTTGTATCACAAATATGCTAATGCAGAGATATATACCAATAGTGGAATCACGCTAGGAGAGGTAAAGTTAGAGGCAAGTAATCGATTTAGTTATTACTATGCTGCTCTGCGCCCTTATCTGACGGTTTATTACTACAGTTTACAATTGGTAAAAGAGAAGCGTATTTTCCCAATATTGAGTTTGCCTACACATGAGCCTTTTTATATAGATAGTAGGGTATTGGTAGATCGATTAGTAGCTTATCAAAAAGAGGGAGAATTAGTAGATGCAGTGGATTTACAGATTGCATTAGCACGTATAGATAAAAATACAGAAGAGGCTGGGTTGACACTAGCTCAGCAACAACTAAAAGGGGAGTTGCTAGCGATATTTGAGTTTTATTTAGGTAATGGAGAGGTAAAAGAAGAGTCAGCAGATTACTATGATATATGGAGAGCAGCGGCAGCGTTAAAGTACCCTCATCAACCCTTAGAAAGCTTGACGAATGAGCGCTATACCAAAGAGCAACAAGAATACTGTGCGGGTTGGTTAGGAAACTGGGAAGTGATAGAAGAGTCTCATACGTATAAGGATTGGGATCATAAAACGAAGACGCAGATAGACAAGGTATTTACGCATAAGAAACTGAAGTTTGAGCAGATACCGTATGATATTAATTTGTCTTTAATCTTTAGCCGTATTAATAAAGCGATGCCAAAGACAGAGGTAGGTGATCGTATGGAGTCTGCAAATCTAATGGGCTTGATCATGTACCAGATTAGAGATACTAAAGTGAATTTAAACGAGTCTTTATTGGCTATTAACCCTAGACAGTTAGATCCTATTTACTTAGCTGTGGTAGAGAAATGCCTGCATTATGGTGGTAGTGCTACCTTCGAAGTGGCAGAGAAGAAATTGCTTCAAGGGATGTTTACGTATCTGTTGCAAATGAATAATGTGGTTTTCTCAGAGCAGTTCTACTTGTTCTTTGGGCTTGCATTGATATGTGATGATAAGGTAACGCGTGCTTTCGTAGCAGAATATTGGATCAAAGAGGCACTTCGCCTAGATCAACAAAAAGTAGGTCATATCATCGGTAAAGTAGAGGCGAAAGAATATGTGACGATTAAGCGTTTGACTGATTCTATACAAGGGTTTATGATGAATGTGAGTGTGCAGCATAATCAAGCATTGCAGTTATTCATAGAGAGTATTTTAGAGCAATTAGGAGCTAGTCCTATTAAAGGTCTGAAGACTTTATTAGAGCAGTATGTAGAGGTACTTCATGCAAATAACGCTAAGGTGACTAATCCTACAGTTATTGCCTTAATAGAGGAGTGGAGTAAGGTTAGCGCTACGAAGAAAATAGCAGTGACGCTACGCTCTTTTAATTAGGAATGTTCTCCCTTCGGGGAATTAAGAATTTAAAATTAGGAATTAAGAATTGTTTGCCTTCGGCATGGGGTATACACGGCACAGATTTCAAATCTGCGCCAACGCAGTAGAGACGTCAATATTTTGCGAGTCACATTCTGTTGGAACACAACGGTTATGTATATGGCACGGATTGCAAATCTGCGCCAACGCAGGTATTGTGGTTGCTGTGACGTGATATTCTGTGTGGATATACATGGCACGGATTGCAAATCCGCGCCAACGCAATGTATCGAAAGGTATATTTACGTAATAAATATAAAGTAGAGACGTCAATATTTTGCGTGTCACATTCTGTTGTCACACAACGTTATGTATATGGCACGGATTGCAAATCCGCGCCAACTTAAGCCAACGTAGGTATTGTGGTTACTGTGTCGAAATGTATATTTATGCAATAAATATAAAGTAGAGACGTCAATATTTTGCGTGTCACATTCTGTTGGCACACAACGGTTATGTACACGGCACAGATTGCAAATCCGCGCCAACATAGTAGAGACGTCAATATTTTGTGAGTCACATTCTGTTGGCACACAATGTTATGTACATGGCACGGATTTCAAATCTGCGCCAACGTAGATATTGTGGTTGCTGTGACGTGATATTCTGTGTGGATATACATGGCACGGATTGCAAATCTGCGCCAACGTAGTAGAGACGTCAATATTTTGATTATCAGTATAAAACGAATGATATGAGTCTAAGAAGTGAAATAGCTCCTCAAATGAAGGTAGCAGAAGAGCGTTATCCTATAGTGCTAAAAGCTGTATCAGGATATACTGACTTCTGTGATGAGTATGGAGATGAAGACTTTATTGAGTATAAAAGAGTAGAGGGTGAGTTACATCAGCTGACTGGGAAAGATATGTCTAGGTATGATTTATGGGAGTATTGGGAAGGAGAAGGGGCAGAAGTGTTAGCCTTTAGAATAGCATTACCTGATCCTTTAGTAGTAAAGGATATTAGCAGAGAAGAGATAACTGAGATAGTGACTATTCTCAAGGTATTTGATGTTTCTGAAGAGACAGAAGAAGTTACTTTTGAACAGCAGTTTACGTGGTATTTAGATGAGTATTATTACTCTTTTTTGAAGCTAAACTGTGCTAAGTATTCTTATAAACTCTTTATGCGTAATAAGAATAAGCAAGGAGAGTATTTTGAATATTCTATAGAAGAGACTGTAAATGAATTAATGAAGAAATAAACGAAAGCCTCAAGTGATTGAGGCTTTTGGTTTATTAAGTATTTTGATTTAGAGAGGAATAGATTAAAATTTTAGAATTAAAAAGTATTAAAATTTATAGTTAGAATTATTATTAAGTGTATTTTTGTATAAGGTGATGATTATGAGATTGTTTTATTAAAAATGAAAGATATGGTTAATAGCACATTACAGTCAGAAAGAGAAGAGTTGATAAACTCTCTTTTACAAGTAAAAGATATTTCTCTTATTAGAAAAATAAGGGAGATACTGAGGCATGATGAGCAATTACCTGCTGTAATGTCTGTGGAGGAACTAAGAAAAGAGGTTCTGTTAGGTGTAGAAGAAGTTAGGAGTGGTTATGGTATTAAACAAAAGGACTTCTTTGAAGAAATGGATAAATGGTAGAGGTAATTTGGTCAAAAATAGCAATAACAAGAGTAAAGGAAATTCATTCTTATTATAAGTTTAAGAGTCAAAAGGCTGGAGATAAAATAATACAAGATTTTAAGTCAGCTACTAATGCATTAAGTTAGTTTCCTGAAATGGGAACTTTAGAACTAACATTAGCTGATGGCTCAGTAAATTATAGATATATCTTGGTTAGAAATATTTATAAAATAATCTATTTTATAGAAGCGTGTACGGTTTTTATCGTTACTATTTGGGATTGTAGACAAGAGAAGAATTACATTTAAAAAATAATGAATAACAAAAAAAGCCTCAATCACTTGGGGCTTTGTTATTTTATACGAATATGTTATTTTAGAAGAACTAAATTAATGACCATGACCATAGTTATACTTGAAGCACTAATGCAAGTAGGGGTATTACTTCCTTTTATGATCTTGTTTATGAAAGATAGGAGCAAAAAAGATTTTATGCGCATTGGGATCTTTTGTTTTGTATTTGTGCTTTATAGTTGTGCATTGATGTTAGGACAGGTCTCTGAGAGCTTTCGTATTATCAATGGCAGTTGGAATTGGAGTGGGAAGGTCTATGGTACTATATGGGGAGTGATTTGTTATTTTGCTTTTCGCTCTTACTTTAAAGAACACAATTTCTTTAGGCTGAAGCAAGCACCTGGTAGTCAAAAGGGAGTTTGGCTAGTGACTGTAGGTATTATCTTATTAGCTGTAGTAGCTTGGTGGTTTGCTGGTAGTGGAGGAGAGTGGAATATAGAGACTTTAGCCTTTCAACTTACGATGCCTGGCATAGATGAAGAGATTATGTTTAGAGGGATCTTGATGGGGTTATTATTGTCTTCTTTAAGAATGAAGGTGAGGTATATAGGGAATCTGAGTAACTTGATTATAGCTGTATTGTTTGGTTTTGTTCATGCTTTTGCACTTTCAAAAGAGTATGTAGTGTCTTTTGATACAGTTTATTTTGTACAGACTGCTTTTGCAGGGTATGTTTATGGATGGATAGTTATCAAGAGTAGAAGTGTGCTGTTTCCTATACTAGCACATAACGGGAGTAATTTTTTTGGGACGTTGACGATGATGATAAAATAGGTATGGCGTATTAATTAAGAATTTAAAATTAGGAATTAAGAATTGTTTGCCTTCGGCATGGGGTATACACGGCACAGATTACAAATCTGCGCCAACGCAGTAGAGACGTCAATATTTTGCGTGTCACATTCTGTTGGCACACAACGTTATGTACATGGCACGGATTGCAAATCCGCGCCAACGTAGTAGAGACGTCAATATTTTGCGTGTCACATTCTGTTGGCACACAACGGTTATGTATATGGCGCGGATTGCAAATCCGCGCCAACGCAGTAGAGACGTCAATATTTTGCGTGTCACATTCTGTTGGCACACAATGTTATGTACATGGCACGGATTTCAAATCCGCATCAACGCAGTAGAGACGTCAATATTTTGCGTCTCACGTTCTGTTGGCACACAACGGTTATGTACATTGCACAGATGACAAATCTGCGTCCATACAAGTTACAAATCTGCGCTAACACAAGGAGTCTCTTAAAATATTTTATAGTTTAGAGATAATGATACAGTTCTTAGACCTTGAGGGTTAACTGTGGAGTTGCCTGTGAAATGTTTTTTGTTTGTAAGATTGTCTATTTTTAATATTGCATTGAATTTTTTCCAATCATAACCGATGGCTGTATTGTAGATCGTGTAACCTGGTAACGTGAATACTCCTAGGGTAGAGCGGTTGATTGTTTTTTGTTCGCTTACTGAGTTTACTCCTATTCCAAAGCTTAGGTTTTTGAATATGCCTGATTGTAATTTATAGTTGGTCCATAGGTGGAATAGATTAGCAGGTCCTGCTTCTTCTGGTCTGAAACCAAGGTTGCCATCAGCAGGTAAGGATTTGGTTACTACATTATAGTTATGACTAAATCCTGTGATAATATCCCATCCTGGAAGAGGTGTTCCTGTCAAACTAAGTTCTATTCCTTCACTTTTGACTTTCCCGCCTTGTGTAAAACTGTTTAAAGAGTTTAGGTCTGTCATTAGTTTATTGGTCACTTTTATGTGGTAGTAGCTTATCGTTGCAGATAATTTATCACCTAATAGATTTGTTTTTGCACCTATCTCGAATTGGTTTGCTTGTTCTGGATCAAAAGGTTGAATGGTTTTATTGGTTCCGTCTGGATCAGAGATAATAGCAGGATCTAGGAATACGAAACCATTTAGATAGTTAGCAAAAAGTGCTAGTTTATTTTGGATAGGTTGATAGACTAATCCAAATTTAGGAGAGAGGGTAGTCTGACTCGTCTTTTGATCGTTTACTGTTGAAGTACTTCCTTCTAGATAGTCAAATCTTAAGCTTGCCATGAATGAGAAGTTAGGAAGAATATTAGTTACATTAGATACATAAGAACTGAAGGTCTGCGTCTTCGCTTTGTTATGTATATAATTACTCGTTGATAGAGCATTGTCAATAGCTGTTTTCGATAAATCTCCTGTGTCAGACTGATTGATTAAGGAGATGATACCGTGCTCTATATAATCACCATCTATACTAGAAAATTCTTTAGATAAATAGTCTAATCCGAATAATATAGTGTTGTCTAATGAACCAATATTATACTTACCTGTTATATTCTGTTGGATACTAAATATATTGGTTTTTGAGTCTATTTTAGAGACATAACGAGCGAACTCATCTGTGGTACCAATGTCTTCAAATAGTAGGTCATATCCCTTACTCTGTGCGTTGTTTTTATTGATAATGGTATTGGATGTCCAGTTGTTATTGATTTTATATTCTAATTTGGCTTGTGCTGTAAATGTTGGATTTTTTAAGGTTAATTCGTTACTAGTGTATGCTTTTTTGTAATTAGCCTCAAATAGGTCTAATGATTCAAAACTTACAGGCATATATCTAGATATAAAAAACATCGGGGTATTAGCTCCTTCATTAGCCTTGTACTGAAAGTCAACGTATAGTTTTAGTTTTTCATTAATATTGTATTGGACAGATGGGGCTACAAAGAAAGACTCTTTATAGCCAGCATCTTGAAAAGCATGTTGTTTGTGATATGCTGTGTTTAAACGTATAAAAAGCTTTTTATTAATAGGGGTATTGATGTCTAGTGCTACTCGATTAAGATTATTTGACCCACCAATATAGTTGACTTCACCCCCTAATTGTTCGTAAGGTTTTTTGGTTATTACATTGATTAATCCACCATAAGAGACCACATTACCTCCATAAAGTGTTCCGTTCGGACCTTTGACTACTTCGACTTGTTCAATATTAGCAATGTCTAATGTGTTATTAGTAAAGCTAGGCATACCATTAAGTAAGTTAGGCTGGAATGCAAACCCTCTCATCGTATAATATTCTCCTCCAGTGACTCCTACACCTGTTGATTCCCATACTCGCACTAGTCCTGTAGCATTCTGTAATACGTCTTTTATGTTAGTCGCTACTTGGTCTTTAGCTGTCTGATATTTGATAATGTCATAAGACTGAGGGTTCTCAATATAAGTGAGGGGCATTTTAGATGAAAAACCTTTTTGTTGTTGGGTAGTGGTGATCACTACTTCATTTATTTTTTGGTTGCTTAAAGTGTCATTTGACTGTGCAAACAAGGATGTATAACAGCATAGTGATGCTATTAAAAAAAGGTGTTTCATTACTTAAGTGTTGTGTTGTTTTTGGCGTGTAAATATAAGATAATAAAAGAGTGTACAAATTGAGAATAACTGATTTAAATATATTTACTAGATATTTAGGTTGATTCTATGGTCTCCAGCGAGCGCAATATTGTTTTTATACTATAAATAAGAGTTGAGATGGATGTATTGTATTGATAAAAAGCTAATTTTGTCATTAGAAGATAATGTGAATAGATATTATGGAAAAAGAAAGTAAAGTGAATGTTGTTCTTTTTGATCAGGCAGTTGAGCTGTTAAGCAAAGAGCATGAACTAATCAAATGGCCGTTAACAAAGACAGCGGAAGGTAATTTTATCAAGAACTTCGGTGAGGAGATAGGGGCTTTTTTTATTAGTCATTCATATCGTTCAGGGTGGCGTTTTGGTATCAACACTTTTGATCAGGTATTTCATTTACATAAAGTGAACTTCAAAAAACACAATAGAGACATCTATAAGCAAGGGTACTATATTATAGGTACAGGTCTTCACGAGGATTTGATTGTTCTTAATCTGAATACTGCGACACTAGGATATGTAAGTTCTGAAGCGTTCTACAGAGGAGAAGCGGAGGTAGATATTAATGTATTGTTTAAAGATACAGGATTAGATATTGGGACATTTTATTATCGATCTATAACTGAGGAGGATAGTTTTTATCGCTGTGCAGAGGATGTAAGGTAAATTGTTTGTAATATGAAATTGTTTGAAATAGAAGAAGTAAGTGTCTTTCTCGAAAAGAAATTTGCTGATGTTGATAAAGATATTATCTCAGAACTATTATTAATACCTTATAAAGGAAGTAAAGAAGAAGTTTTAAGGTTAAAAGAGTACTTAAATATTGCTATTTTGCCAGAAGAATTTGAAGATTTTATAATGAGATATAATTTAGGAAACTTAACCTTGGCTAATATACAATTTGGTAGTGGAGGAAATTATATTAATAGGTTAATAAACCTCAATAATAAAGATAACTATTGGTATCAAGATTGTTTAAGTATAGATGCTATGGTTGTTGGTTTGGGAGATCCTTATACTATACTTCTATCTTTAAAAGAGGGAGTTGTTTATGTTGTCTCTTCTGAAATATCTTTTGATGATAAAGTTATAGTAGCCCCTTCATTTGATAGTTTTATTCAAGGGTTAGGTACTTCTGTATATGTTAAAGAAAGTGGTAAGGAAGAGTCTTTTTTATCTTTAATAGAAAATGAATTTGGTGTTAATACACGTTTTTTTTGGGAAGAAATACTTTATTAAAGCTTTTACATAGAGATTATAAATTTAGTAATTGTCTTAATTATACTAATAGATGTTCTAATAATACAAAAAGATAAATAATCTTCATTTTATCTTGTTAATACTATACTGTTTAAGGGTGTTTTGGTATAAAAAAACTTTTGTAGCTCAATGATTTATTTATCTTTGAAGCCAACAAATTAACTAACCAAACATGATAAATATAAAAGCATTATTAGTAACGGGTATGTTACTACTAGGCGTATCTGGTATTAGCCAAACGAATAGTAAACCTCTTACATTCGGAACAACAGATCAACTACATTCTACTATCCTAAGTGAGGATAGAACGATTAATATCGTTTTGCCACCAGATTATAATGCGAATGATACTATTAAGTATCCTGTCGTATATATCTTAGATGGAGGGGTGGAAGAGGACTTTATACATCTGGCAGGGTTAGTGCGTTTTAATTCATTACCTTGGATAGCGCGTTTTCCTAATTCTATTATCGTAGGGATAGAGACGATCAACCGTAGAAAGGATATGACTTTCGCAGTAGATAATTTAAACTTCGTGGAGAAAGCAGGCTTTAGTAAAGATATGTTTCCAGAGTATGGTAGAGCAGAGGCTTATACGGCATTTTTAGAGTCTGAATTGATTCCATATATAGAGAAGAATTATAAAGGAAGTAGTACTCGTACTGTGATAGGAGAGTCGCTAGCGGGGTTGTATTCTACGTATGTATTAGAATATCATCCTTATCTATTTACAAACTATATCATTATCAGTCCTAGTCTATGGTGGGGTGATGAGAAACTATTAGACAAGACACATACGTGTCTGATAGAGAAGATAAAACAACCTGTGAATGTATATGTAGGGGTGCCTAATAAGGAAGAGGATGTGAAGATGTATGAGTATGGGGAACAACTATATAAGACACTTCAAAAGAACAAGAATATCAAGTCTCACTTCGATTATCTATCTCAAGAAATACACTCAACAGTGATCCATCAGGCGGTGAATAACGCATTTCAAAAGTTATATCCAAATACGTATTTCTCTAAGTAAGAGCATATAAATAGACTAAAGCTACTCGATAAGGGTAGCTTTTTTTATGGGATATTGTGTTGAAATACTTATCTTTAGTTTTTTGTAATTGATAGTAATTATGGTGAGATATTGTTTTTTAGTTTTATTTGTGTTGGTGGCGTCTGGCAATAGTATGGCTCAGAGTTACGACAAAGTATATATAGAAAAAAAGGATGTAGATGTAGACAATACTATCTATAAGGTGGGACGTACTTTTTATTATTCTTATAAGATTCAAAACAAGGAAGGAGATAGTTTATTTATAGATGCAAAGGATGCAGAGAACTTGACTTCTGTTAAAGATGAGGCACTGCCTGATCAGTTTAAAATGGAGGTTATAGCTCCTGAAAAGGGTAAAAGAACGAATAAAAGACAGACTGAAATAAGATATAGCTTTGAACCTATGACTGATTTTAGATCTTCAACAGGATTGGTAGAGAATGAACAGAATGTATGGTTACACCCAATACGTTCCCATTTCTTTAAAGCATTAGAGACAGCTCCATTTCCTTATGTTCACTTAGGTAAGTCTGTAGGTTATACTTGGTCAGATCAGATGATTATAGGTGATTCTTGGTCTAATCCAGTGTGGGGAGAATGGAAAGGAAAGCTCTTGTTAGACTATACTTACAGGATAGAAAAACAAGAGATGGTTTCTACAGCTTTAGGAGATTTGTCTTGTCTTAAGGTGGTTTCTACAGCTAAGTCTACTTTAGGGGAAACAGAGTTAGTGTCTTATTTTTCTGAACAATATGGATTTGTGAAGATGGAGTATAAGTTGCTAACTGGGCTAAAAATAGTAATAGACTTAGTAAAAGTAGATGGCTTCTAATGGGATAATAGAGCGTATATCAAGTAGGATTTCTCTATTTTTGTAAATAAAAAAGATGAGTAATGCTGATCAGATACACGACTATACCATAAAAGATATCCTCCGATTATTAGATCAGGAGTATCAGGATAGTGGTATCTATGTAGATGTACAGACTTCTTTTACAGATAATCCTTTAAAACATCCTTATCGCAATGAGAATTATACTTTGCTCTTTGTGACTCAAGGAATGATCACCGTACAGGTAAATCTGATAGAGTATCGATTAGAACCTGGCACTATAACGATTATTCCTCCACAGATGGTTATTCTGTTTAAGGAATTTAGTCAAGACATTAACTTTATTGCTATTAGTTTTGATCGGGCTTTTGCGATAGAGAATACACATACCCAAAATGAGAAGAGTACTTTCGTCTTATTGACCCCCAATACAGTGACTAAATTAGTGCTGAATCAAGAGCAACAAACTTCTTTATTAAGTCTGTGTACTTTACTCAATCATAAGAATATCCAAAAAGGGAAGTCTGCTAATCAAAAAGAAGCTATTAAGCATTTATTTGCTTTGTTTTTATTGGAATTAGTAGATGCAAGTCATTATAATTATAAGGAGTTGAAGAGTAATTTGTCTCGTAAGGAAAGCCTGACTATTCAGTTCTTAGAGCTTCTTCAGCTTCATTTTAAATCAGAGAAATTGGTTCGCTTTTATGCTGATAGGCTTTGTGTCTCTGAGAGTTATTTAGCCAAAGTGATAAAGGAGATTACAGCTAAGACTATTGGTGAGTTAATAGATGATGCTGTAATAGTTGAGGCACAGTTACTTTTAGCTAACTCGACATTGAGTATATCAGAAATAGCAGAATCACTTCACTTTAATACTACTTCATTCTTTGGCAAGTTTTTTAAACGAAAAGTAGGTTATTCTCCTCGAGAATATCGAAAGAGAGTTTGATTATAATATACAATAGGAGTGAATAAGAACAGTTTTGGGTAGTAAATGTTCTTTTTTAAGCCTTTAGTTTGTTTGAACTTTGTCCTGTTTTTATAACATAGGAACGTTTATTGATAAAACAAACTGAAATGAGTAAGCATTATATCACTTGTCAAAAGTGTAAAACAGAGAATGTCAATAGTGATTATTGTACGAATTGTGGAGAGATAATCAATGTGGTTTTACGCCGTCAAATGGAACAACAAAGAGTTGTCAATGAAAGAATACAAAAAGAAGTAAATAGGGAACTTACTAGTTTTGAGAAATTTACTCGTAGAATGTTCAAGCATCCTAATCCTTTTATCAGAGTACCAGCTATGATAGTCAATGCTATATGGGTGGTAGGGGTATCTATTATGGCTGGGATAGCTTATCTTATTGGATTTATAGCAGCATAGTAAGTTGTTTATTTTTTTAAATTAGAATTAGAGGAGCTGTTACAACTTGTAATCGTTCCTCTTTTATACTTGTATGAAGAAAACACTTTTTTATATAGCCTTTGGTATTTCTGTTGTTATCTATGTTTTACAGAAATCTCATATTGTTTTGCCTGCTTGGGTTAATAATTATGTCAATGATTTTCTGACTCTACCGTTGGCATTAAGTATTTGTCAATACATATTGAGGAAGTTAAAGAAGCAGGCAGATCTTCTATTATCTCTATCGCTTATCCTTTTTGTGGCTTTATACTATAGTGTTTACTTTGAGTGGTATTTACCCCAGCACAATCCTCGTTATACGGAAGATTGGTTAGATTGCGTGATGTATTTTAGTGGAGCAGGTGTGTTTTATCTTCTTAATAATACTGTTTTATTTCGCTTTCGAAAAGAGAAATGCTATAAATAGCTAGCTATTATATGTGGATATTTCTTTATTTTGTATAAGTAATAGTTGGGATAAATTCCTAAACATTGATATCTATAAATTCGTCAGTATGTTTTATTATCTCAATCCATTAGTGACCATTATTTCAGTCTTAGTAGTTCAAATATTAGGGTATTTAATCTTCTATAAAAAGGGGATTAAGAGGTGGAGATATGCATTATTTGCTCTTGTTTTTTTCTTATTTCTGATTGTTTTTCCTTCTGTATTTGTCTCAAAATTATATCCAATAGATGAGCTCTCTGGCTCTCGATGTGGTATGGTTGACCTAGGTGTATACCTGTTTTTTTGGTTTATAGGGATAGGAGGAATGCTAGTAATTCATCTGTTATTTTGGGCTTCAAACAAGTTTTTTTGTACTAATAAGGGCTAGAAACTACGCCAAACTAACCTTTCTTTTAACTAGCTTTACTTGTGTTAGTTATCTTTTTTTATATTTAGTTGTATGCTGTATTTTTCTTATTTACAGTGTTTTGTGTAAGTGTGTTGTTTTGATTATGGAATGACTACTCTTAATGTATTTAGAGCATTTTAAAGCCTTCTAATGAAAGATTTTCATTATTACACTTCCTAATAACTCTTGTGAGGTGTGGTGCTTTTAGTGTTCTTTATAATACTTTTTACTGTTTTGTTAATCGTTTTGAGAAGTAAAATGAGGTGTTTTGAACCTCTTTTAATACTATAATAGCTGTCTTAGTATGGCTTTTTAATACAATCACACTTCCTTTTTTGCGTCTCCTTTATGTTTTAAATAACCCTTTTTTGGTAGAGTAGCTAGAGGTGCTTTACACTTTTTTGTACTTCTATTTAGCAAAATTATAGTTGTAGTATAATTCCTTTTTCATCTCTGTTTACTTTATCAATTAGGAGAGGTCTATTCATTTTACTAAGTTGAGAATTGTTGTTTTTTGTCATTTTATATTTTCTTGTTTAGGTCTTTATATGTTGTTTATACTATGAGTCTTTTTTACAATATAAGTGAGTCTTATTTTATATGCCTTGTTGTTTTGTTTTTTAGTGTAATAAAGACATCTTGTTTTATGTCGGTGCTGTTTTTATCAATAAATTATTCTGTTGAAATTGTTATTGATGATTTGTGTTGCCCCTTTAGTGTTTGTGTAAAATAGAATATATATAATTTGTTTTGTTGTGTAAATTATAACTATTCTATTTGATGTATTGGATGTTTTTTTATTGTATAAGGTGGCTAGTTAAGGTGAGTTTAAGCTTTTTAGTCAGGTAGTTTCTTTGAGGTATTAATTTTATGTGATGGTAATTCGGTTGATTTGACTTGCTTTTCTAAAGATTGTTATTTTCTTTTATTGTGGTAAAAAGTACTATTTCGTTGCTAGATCTGTTGTGTACTAATCGTAGTTCTTTTTATTTGATGAGCTTTAGCGATAAGCAATAAAGAAGGAGGGAAAGTATGTTTTTTTTTGATACATATATATAAGAGAAGAGTGGAGATTGTGTCTGGTAGTTTTGTGAAAAAGAAGGTGTTTTTGTGTTCTTATACCAATGCTTTTTTGTGTTAGATAAGGAGGTGTTTTGTACTCTATTTAAGAAGGGGAGTGAGTGATTTGGTTTATTGATTTACGTTGATTATATAAAGTATTACTTTAAGTATTGTTTGGCTCAAGTGAAGCTTGATGCGTTTTAGGGGAGTGGCAAATGTCTTGTTTTTAAGGAAAAGGGTTTTTGTCAAAATGGCAGTCTTTTTATGAGATATTTTAATGTCATTTTTACTTGTTAAAAATGCTATTTTTAAAGTGAAAATATTTTTTGTTTGAATAAATAGGTATTTAAAGTAATATGATTTAAAACTTTAGATAATTGTTATAAGTATCTGAATATTAATAATTAATAATTTATTATTTTGTTTTGTTTGTTTTTGTGTTTGATATTGTTGTTGTGATTACTATATTTGTAACAACAATATTTAAGTGATGAGTAGTATAGAGAAGAGTTTTAGGGACTATGAGAAGGTTTCAAAAGTATGGAAAAAAGCATTAGAAACATATTCTGAAGGGGAAATTTCTAAAAATGGATCAGTAGATCATTGGTCTTTAGGGCAGATTTATTTACATCTAATTAATTCTACATTGTATTTTCATGGCAAGCAAATTGAGTGTTGTGTGAAGACAAGAAGTAACTGTGATAAGAGAAAGAATTTTAAGGGATTTATGGTCTATACTATATTAGGTAAATTTCCTCCTGTGAAGATAAAAGTACCTGCGTCGGATGATTGTACTCCTATTGCTCCACTTAGTAAAAAAGAAGTCGAATTAGGATTACAGAAGGTTGATGAGATGATGTGTGTTTGGAAGGAATTATTAAAAGATGATTTGGGTGGAAAAACACCACATCCCGGCTTTGATTATTTAAACGCTAGCGAGTGGTTTAGATTAATACCGATGCATTGGACGCATCACTTAAGACAAAAATCAGATAGAGATAAAGAATCTGTTTAGTGTTTTAAGTGCTTTTATGTTTTGTAAAAAAATGTAATAATTATTAATGATTAAAGTAATATGAGTGATCAAGTAAGCTTCCCGTTTAATACTCCTGAAGAAAGTTCAGGATATTTATTGTGGCAAGTAACGATGTTATGGCAACGTACTATGAAAAGAGAATTGGATAAAATAGACATTACGCATACTCAGTTTGTTTTGATGTCTGCTTTGGGGTGGTTGTCAAAAGAGGGTAATAGTGTTACACAAATAGATATTGCTAATCACAGTAATACGGATCGTATGATGGTGTCAAAAGTACTTCGAACCCTCGAAGAGAAGAAGGTAATTAAGCGTAAAGATCACCCTGTGGATACGCGTGCAAAAGTGATTACTTTGACTCCCAGTGGAGTGGAACTTTTACAAAAAGCGTTAGTGGTTGTTCAAGAAGTTGACAATACATTTTTTAATGTATTAGGTCCTTATCGTCCGATTGTCGATCTTAATTTAAAATCATTGTTTGAGAATCACAATCATTCAGAGGGTACTTCAGCGAGCGATGAAAAGTAATATTTCTTAGTGAGTTTTTTTGTGCAATTCAAAATAAGCTGTTTTAAGAGTTTGTTTTTATTTGAATGAGTAAATATTCGGTGAGTGTGTAAAGTGTTTTAAAACATCCTTTAAAAGGGTGTTAAAGAGGTGTGTGATGTGAATTCTGAATTGAGTTTTAGAAGACAATTGTGTAAAACAAAAAAGCCAAGGATAAGATTTCTTGGCTTTTTTGTTGTTAGAAGTAACATGAGTTGTAGTTTAATTATCTAACTTCTATTGTAGTTTCTTTATCTAGGCGATTTTTAGGAGTTACAGATGGTTGGTTAGTATCTTCAGAATTTCTGTATCCTATTGCTACAGCAAAAACACTTTTGTAAACTCCATCTTCATTGATAATCTTATCAAACTCTAGGGTATTAATACCCTCCATTGGTGTTGCATCAATTTCCATTGTACCACAAGCTGCTAAGAAGAATCCTAATGAAATATATACTTGATTTTTTAACCAAGCTGTAACCTCTTCTTCCGATCTAGGTTTTAGAAAATTATTGTAATATATTTTAGAACCTTCAGCCGCATTTTCTAAACGCAATTTCTCAAAGTATTCTTTTGTACTTAGTACATTGAACACAATTAGGTGACTAGCATCTTCTATCTTTGTTTGATTAAAAGCTGAGTTACTTGCTAATAGATTTTTTACTTCTGTGCTTTCAACAATAGTAAATTTCCATGGTTGGCTATTAATCGATGAAGGACTTAGTTGTAGTATATCTTTTAATTGTTCTATTTTGTCACCACTTATTTTTTTAGTAGAATCATATTTTTTAGTTGTGTATCTACTCTTAGCAATTTCTAAAAAGCTCATTTTTCTAATATTAAATTAAACTATCATTTTTATAGTTGCAAACTTAAGTATAGTGATTTATATTTGCAATAACGGTCAAAAAGTATAGTAACTGATGTATAGTATAGATGATAAAGATTATCCTTGTAGTACGAGTGTGACGATGAGGTTTATAGGAGGTAAATGGAAAGCTGCAATTATAAAGTACCTTGCCGAAAAAAAGAGATATAGTGAGCTTAGAAAAGATTTGGTCAATATCACAGAGCGTACTTTGAGTTTGCAACTTAAAGAATTAGAATCAGACGGTATTGTGATAAGAACAGTGTATACTAGTAAGCCTCCTCTAAGAGTGGAGTATGAATTGTCTGATTTTGGAAGAACATTGCTTCCTCTTATCCAGACTATTTCTGATTTTGGAAAAGAGATTATCAAGAATAATGACAGGGTGCAAGTGGTGAGTCCACCTCCTTGTTCCTTAGAATAATTTAGAAAGGATATTACAGAGAGGTAGTATCCTTTTTTTGATTCTATGTTTAGGAAAAGAGAATAAGTAGTATTTTAGTTGTGTAAAAATAAATTGGTTATGGAGGAAGTGAAAGAACCTTTTGTGTTTAAAGGATACCAATATGAGGATTTAGACTATGCCATTGAAAACTTTGTGAATGAATATAACTTGTCTTTAGATCCTCAGAAACTTGCGGAAGTAAGGAATGTGGCTGAGATGTTAGATTTAATAGTTAGCTATTTTAAGCAAGAGAAAAAAGAAGACTGTACTTCTCAACAAGCTTTTTATAAACTAAGAACAATTCTTCACAAGTATACAAACGAGTCTGATATAAAACCGAATACTCGATTAGAAGAATTATTTCCTAAGCAGAATCGCATTGAGAATATCAAAAGAGTAGAAGAAGATTTAGGTTTTAAATTAAAGGTATTTAAACCCAAGGAATACAAAGTTTTAATGTTGTGGTTGTTCTTTTTTGTTTTAGTCATTTTTGCTTTTTTTCAACAATTTCTTCTTGTGACATTAGGTATTGTGGTATTATATTTTTTAAGAGGAATTATATTTGAGAATGGAGAAGAGTTTAAAGTAGAGACGGTAGGTGAGTTGGTCAAACTAATGGTTGAGAAAAACTATTTTAAGAGTAGAAGAGATCCTGATACAATGAATGAACAGGAGCTTAGAGAAATGATTGCTAAGTATTTTGCAGATTGTTTAGGTTTAGAAAGAGAAGAGTTCTTAAACGCTAAGTTCGGATAGGGTAACTTAGTACAATATGTAAAAAGACAGGTATCGTTAAATATTCGGCTTTTTTGTTTTCTTTTTAGATTATAGGTAAGGTTTTTTATTGCATTTGTCCTGAATATAGATTTACGTAAAACGATTACTGTAAACTAAAAAGGCTATCCGAGTAATCAGATAGCCTTCATCTATTATATTCAATCAAATACTAAGGGTTTAACTTGACGATTTTCCCATCTCGTATTACAACTATTTTACTCTTTTTTTCTTTCTTAAAAGCGATCATATTCTCATAAGCAAGTTCTAATCCTTTTATGATCTTTTCTTTTCTTTTAGCTCTTTCTTCTGCTGTCATAATATTGTTTTAATGCATTAAACTTATCAGGATTGTGAATAGATATCAATTCTCTAATATGTTTTTCTGCGATTAGCAAATGATTCCCTTCTGAATTATCAAATATAAGACATTCATCCACTATATCTAAATAAATATCAAAAAGATTTATAATTCCATTTATGTAACGACGTTCAATCACATCTACTGGGATATTATGTCCACCTTCCTTAACCCTTTCTTTTACCCTTTCTTTCGCTAATTGAAAATCCTTAAGCCAAAAAAATAATAGTGTTACATTATATCCGTTTTCTTTTGCATATAAAATCTTCTGTTTATAGCTTTTGGTTGCTAGAGTTGTCTCAAATGAAAAATCTTCGTTATCCTTAAAGAGCTCGTTAATTCTATTAAGCATAATTCTTCCTGCTTCAAACGCTACTTTTTCTGGCTGAAATGGAGATAAGCCTTTAGCTATTTCATCAGCATTTACAAACTCTTTACAGTCTAAAATCTTTGGTAAAATGGTAAAAGAAGCAGTTGTTTTTCCTGCTCCATTACAACCTGCTATTATATATAGGTTCTTTTCCCTCATTCTCTTAGTTTTCATAAAGATACATTTACCAATTATTTAAAACAAAAGAATATTTACACTAAAATACTTTGTCTTATTCAATTGTGTTTGTAAAGAAAGTATTTCACAGTCAACTTTGTGAGGTTTTTATGTGTCTTCCTCGTTCCCTCATTCTCTTATATTCACTACTCTTAAAGAAATGTGAATGCCTATTTTATGGTAGTATAGTCAAGATTTGTGCTATTCTTGATAGAGAAGTGTTTTTACATTTGTACCGTTAATAAAGGGGGCGTGGCTAGTATGTGATTGGTTTTGATTTATTAATAACAGCAATTCTTAGAAATGCCACTTTAAAGTATTTTGTAAAGAAAAGTGAAATTAGTGTCTATTCAAACCGAAAAGAATAGTACTGACCTAATCAGCGAGAATCCACACTAATCAAAAAACAGTTTAACTGTAAAGAATTACTTCAAGTTTCACAGTTAAACAAAAAAGGGTCTAAAAATTGTAGATACCTTTTTATCTGTTATAGTAGAGTATATATAGAATTAAAATGTAAAGCGATGCATGAATTGTCAATCGTGAAAGATATCTTTTCTACACTAGAAGAACACTATGAGGCTAAAGTAGAAGATATTCAGAAAATACAGGTCACAGCAGGGTTGTTATCTAATGTACAGCCTGTGCTGATACAGAACGCCTTTGATGCCTTTATCATCGATAATGAGGTCTATAGAGACATGGAGTTAGAGGTGGTGGTCAATGATATCATAGCGCACTGTCACAGTTGTGATAAAGACTTTAAGGTAGAGTATCACCGATTTGTTTGCCCATGTGGTACTCCGTCAGCTGATATTGTACAAGGCAACGAATTATATATTTCAAAAGTAATATTTAAACAATCATTATAAATCATTATTTATGGCATCGAATCCAAAAAGTTTAGGAAATCGCGTAGGTTCATTACAATGTGATAATACCACATTACACTTGTTAAAAGCAAATGACTTTGTAGCTAATGCTATTAGAGAACGCTTAAAGAATGTTTGTGTTATTAATGTTTGTTCTTCTCCTGGCTCTGGTAAGACGACTTTAATGCAAGAAACAGGTAAACGTCTAGGAAAAGACTTAAACATATCAGTATTAGTAGGAGATCCAGAGACTGATAGAGATGCTGTTCGTATGAAAGAAGTAGGCTTAAATGCACTTCAAATCGTAACAGGAGGAATGTGTCATATTGAAGCACAGATGATTCTTCAAGCTCTAGATCATATTGACCTAGAAGGAACGGATTTATTATTCATAGAGAACGTAGGGAACTTATTATGTCCATCTGCTTTCGATTTAGGAGAAGACTATAGAGTTACTTTATTAGCGACTACAGAAGGAGATGACAAACCGAAGAAATACCCGCGTATGTTCTTGACTAGTGAGTTAATGTTAGTGTCTAAAGCCGACTTACTTCCTTATGTTCCTTTTACAGTAGAGAATGTGACGAAAGATGCTAGAGAGGTTAATCCGAATATCGAAGTATTGACGATTAGTACAACGAATGGAGAGGGGATAGACGAGTGGTGCGAATGGTTAAAAGAACGTGTAAAAGCTAAAAAAGCAAACGCAGCTGAGTAACTCACTTATGCAACAAACAATTTATATAGATGATATTCAACCTCGTGAACGAATTGTCGAGGGAATAGATGTGTTTGAAATCGAATGGTTCGAAACACAAAAGCATCTATTTCATCGATTGACTACTAACGGGGTTGAACTACATCTGCTGAAAGAGGATAGAGACTGGCAACATGGAGATGCATTGTATTGTCAAGGAGAATTAATAGCTCAACTAGTTGTTAAACCAATTTTAGCAATACAGTTTAAATCGGATAAAGGGCATGAGGTAGCTGACTTCTCTTTTTATATAGGCAATAGACATCTACCTGTGTTTATAGAAGGAGACAACACCTTCTTAGTGCCTTATGACGGTAATCTATATGAACAATTAGTAAGCAAGTTTGCAAATAATATTGTATTAGAAAAGAGACAGTTGTTCACACAACATTTGCTTAAAAAAAAATACAGTAAATAGGGAACTGAAAACAGGGAACGGGAAGCAGAAGGCCGATTGTACTGTAAACTGTAAACTATAATCCGTTAACTGTAAACCGCAACTCAGTTGTCTCGGATTTGCAATCCGTGACGAGTAAATTCTAAGAATTATGAAATTAAGATATTTATTAACTGTATTGTTTTCACTTGTATTATTACAATCGTGTAAACAAAGTACAGAGCCAACACAATCTACAGAACCAACCTCAACAGAACTTGTAACTATAGACAGTAGAGGTAAAGAGGTTCGTTTATCTAAGCCTGCTACTAGAGTAGTAGCTTTATACGAGGCTCTGGTAGATGATGTATTTATGTTAGATGCACAAGAGAAGCTAGTGGGTATTCCTCAACAAATTTATTTGAATGAAGATACTTTCTCTTTTCTATCTACTTTAGATAGTCGTATGGCTAAGAAAGAGATTGCTACACCTACTTTCGGTGGAGGGTCTTCTAATGTAGAAGCGATTATAGGACTTCAGCCAGACTTAGTCATCACTTTTGATCAAGATGCAGAAGCTGTAGCGCAACTAGAAGACCTAGGTATCGCAGTATTTACCATTGCAAGTGAAGACCAAAAAGGAATTATCAGTGAACTTAAGGGAATAGGAACACTATTGGGGAAAGCTGATCGCGCTACTAAAATCACAGATTATATAGAAAAAGAAGTAGCAGAAATGGAAGCTTCTAAAGTAGAAAGCCCAAAGAAAGTATATTACGCTTGGTCTAAAGGACGAGTACTTTCTACTTCGGGTAAAGGTACTTTGATGGATATGGCGATTACATTATCCGGTGCTATTAATGCATGCCCTTTAGAGATGCAAGCTCCTAATGTAGGAGCGGAGATGCTGTACAAGTGGAATCCTGATATCATTCTTCTGTGGAACTCTAATGAACGTGATGTATATGGGTTAAGTGAATTAGCTAATCTACCAGCAGTAGTAAATAAACAAGTAAAGGTCATGAAACCTTCATTCTTATACGATCCTCACACAGTGAAGTTTTTATTATTTGCCAAACAAGTTCGTCAATGGAGTTACCCTGAGTACACAGAAGATGCACTAAGAGCAGAGATAGATGAAGCGATGAATATATTATACAATACAAAAGGTCAGAAATAAACCATATATGAGATATAGCATTAAAGTTGGGTTATTGTGGATTATCCCTATTTGGTTATTAATAGGGTCTCTTATGTTGGGAACTACGGGGACTTTATCTCCAGCAGAACTATTTAGCCATGCTGTGAAGTGGTTTAGTAGTTCAGAACTTTCTACAGACCCGATAGAGACTATTTTGTGGAAAGTGCGTTTGCCTCGTATTATCTTAACCTTTCTAGTAGGAGCTTCTCTTGCTGTATCAGGAGGAGTGTTACAAGCCATCTTTCGCAACCCTATAGTAGACCCTTTTACTTTAGGTATCTCTTCAGGAGCTGCCTTCGGAGCTGCTCTAGCTATGCTATTTCCTTTTATATCGATTAATCTATCTGCCTTTGCCTTTGGGATATGTGCTGTAGCATTGACTTATACAGTATCTTATGCAGGGAGTCGTACTTCTATAGTAAGTATGGTTTTGTCAGGAATTATCGTATCAGGAGTATTTACAGCTTTACTAACCTTGTTACAATATATGAGTGACCCTTATAAACTACAAGCTATAGTGCAGTGGACAATGGGAAACTTACACACTGCTTCTTGGTCTAAAGTATACACTGCATTTGCACCTATACTTTTGGGTTTATTTATAATTGTATTACTGCGTTGGAAGCTTAACCTTTTGTCGTTAGGAGATAATGAAGCTTTAGCGGTAGGAGTTAATCCGAAGTATTTAAAGCTTGTTCTTATCTGTGTAGCCACGATGATTACAGCTTCTTCGGTAGCCGCAGTTGGAGTGATTAGTCTATTCGGACTGATCGTGCCTCACATGAGTAGAATGGTATTCGGACCTAATAACAATATTGGTGTTTGGGCCAATATCAGTATAGGAGGGTCTTTTCTATTGTTGATAGATGATTTCTCTCGTGCTGTAATGCCTTTTGAGATTCCTGTAGGCGTGTTTACCATGATTATAGGAGCACCTATATTTATTTATTTGATGAAAAAGAGTTTAACCAATTGGAGCGCATGAGACAGTTGATAGAAATACAAGACTTAGTGTTCTCTTACGCTAAAGAAGTAGTCTTAGACAGGGTGAATGCGTCTTTTGAGCGAGGAAAACTCTCTATTATACTAGGACGAAATGGAAGTGGTAAGTCTACGATGTTTAATATTCTAGCAGGTTTAGAAAAGAAGTATCACGGACAGGTGTGCTTTGATGGACAAGAACGCAGAGCGATTAAGTTAGGAAAGGAGCAATATATGCGTATAGGATTCTTAAATCAGTTTCATCAGACTACTTTTCCTTTTACGGTGAAAGAGGTTATTCTAACAGGAAGGGCTTCTTTTGCAAAGTTTGCTCCTGCAGAACAAGATTTTCAAGAGGTAGTCGATATATTATCTCGCTTTCAGTTATCTCATTTGATAGATAAGCCTTATACCTCACTTTCGGGTGGAGAGCGTCAGTTAGTCTTATTGTGTAGAGTATTAGTGCAGAAACCAGAGGTGTTGATGCTCGATGAACCAACGAACCATTTAGATTTACACTATCAGGTAGCTGTACTAAAGTGTATTAAACAGTTGGCGGAAGAAGGTACTACTGTACTCTGTGTAATGCATGACCCCAACCTTGCGTTTATGTATGGAGAGCGATTCTACTTAATGCAAAACAAACAGTTGATAGATATTCAAGAGGTACAAGGGGAAGAGTTACACCGATTGTTAGAAGAGACTTATCAGTTGCCATTACACCGTATAGATAATCAAGGCAAACCTATGTTTATGCCTTTAATATAGTTGGTATTATGAATATTCAGATCAGTAAAGTAGAGTTACACCAAGCTCAAGATATAAAAGAATATGTCAAAGCATTTAGAAAAGGTCTTTTTCCCATGTTAGATAGTACTATAGTCCCCCGAGACCTTTTACACTTTGAACAGACTTATCTTTTACACCCTCATGGATGTTTTCTACAGGCAAGAGATCATGATGATAATATCATGGGCGTGATAGGAATGATGCCTTATGATTATCGTTTTGACTATTTAGATTATAGAGATAATCGTACCGTAGAGGTCGCTCGTCTTTTTGTAGAACCTGCTTATCGAAGAACGGGATTAGCAACCATGTTGTTTAATGCTTTATTAGAAGTAGCCAAGGAGAAAGGGATAGATATGTTGTATTTACATACGCATCCTTTCTTAACAGGAGCTTTTGAATATTGGCAAAAACAAGGTTTTCAACTCATTAAAACGACGATGTATGGTGAGTTTGAGACACTACATATGGATAGAACGGTTAGGGATAAATAGCCAGGATTGTAAGTTTTTACTACCATTTTACAATACCTCTGTTCCGAATAAGAATAGAGTAATTATAATATAAGTTTATGGTGAGTCCGTTATTTTATCCAAAATAACGGACTCACTACGGACTCATAACGGACTTACTACGGATTCATTCCCAAGTAATAATAAACTTGAGAATACCTATATAGGATATAAATTAAGAAACACATTTACTAATGAAAATATATTTACATAAATCAGGAATAATAGCATTGTCTCTATTACTTCCTTATCTCTCTAATGCCCAAACTTCTCAGAAGGTATCGGGTAGAATATTAGGAGAGAAGAATAATCCCATAGCTTATGCTACTGTTACGATCGGTACTGATCATGTAGAAGAGAGTGATGAGCGAGGGGAGTTTACAACAATAGATCAAGTACAGTTTCCTCTTTTACTACAGATTAATGCTTTAGGATATAAGCAAAAGTCAGTAGAACTTACAGAAGCGAGCTATAAAGAAGGTTTTGTTGTTAAGCTTGAAGAAGATGTGAGTCAATTACAAGAGATTCTAGTAACGGCAAGAAGAAATAATTCTTATTTAACCAACTCTACAGTATTAGGAGGAAAGTACAATGGGAGAATAAAGGATTTACCTCAGTCTATTTCTATTGTGTCTAGTGAGTTAATGGAGGACAAACAAGTGTTCCAGGTAGCAGATGTAATTCCTGATTTGGCAGGTGTAACACAGGCGTCAGTCTATGATGAGTTTGTTATCCGTGGATTTAAAAGTGGGTATGACAATGGTATTCGTCTCATAAATGGAATGCGTTCTGCCTACGGTTTTGGAGAGAGTTACTATCGTTCGCCGATGACGATTAACTTTGAGAGTATCGAAGTTCTTAAAGGACCTGGAGCTTCTTTATTTGGAGATATTGCCCCTGGAGGAACAATTAATATGGTTACTAAAAAACCATTAGAAAATCACAAAGGGTTAATTAATTTCTCAGCTGGGAGCTTTGAGACTTTAAGAACTACTATTGATGTAGGAGGACCTATTGATAAAGATAAGAAGATATTATATCGCTTAAATGCAGGGTACGAAAGTTCTAAAACCTTTAGAGATATTAATAACCGCAAGAACTTTGCAGTAGCGCCTTCATTCACGTTTAAACCAGTGGAGGGAACGACCTTTGATGTAGATCTAGTATTTGATCAATTCAATGGTTATTTAGATAGAGGTATGAGTACTAAGGGAGGAGATTTATATGCTTTGCCACGTACCTTTACCTTGAGCCAACCTTCAGATTACTTTAAGACCAAGACTACTACACTTAGCGGACGCTTAACACAGCGTATTACAGATAATGTAAATCTGCATGTGAATTATATGAAGTCTATCTATGAAGAAGACTTAAATGAGCACAGAACACTAAACACCTATGCTAACCCGCCAGAGAACACAGTGGTGAATCTACGCTTCTTTGATCGTCATGGTAAGGAGTATACGGATAACTTCGTATCTTATTTAAAATGGGATAAATATGGCAAAAATATCGACCACCATATCGTAGTAGGAGTAGATTATGCTCAGTATAAAGGAGATAAAAATAGCTACCAACGCGAGGCGCGTAGTAAGAAAGAAAATGGAGAGGTAGTCGCTTTGACTTTTGACATGAATAATCCTGTATATCAAGGTGCTGATATTACTAGTTATGTATGGAGATCAAACACACAATATCCTTTTATGAGCCCTTACAAGAGCACAGGAGTTTATATCCAAGATCAGATCTCTGTAGGAGAAAGATTAAAAATGGTATTGGGATTGAGACATGAGAGTTATAAGTCAGAGAGCACAGATACTAAGGTTCCTTTTACAGCGACTCAGAATGCTTGGCTACCTAGAGTTGGGTTAACTTATTTAATCAATGATAAGATTAATTATTTCGCTAGTTATTCTCAGGGGTATGTGCCAGTGGCTGCTAACTTTGTAGCTAATTATAAGGATTACGGAGCGGATAGTGCCTTTAAGTCAGAGAAGAGTTTCCAGGTAGAGACTGGGCTAAAAACAGGTTTCTTTGATAATCAGCTGCAAATGGATTTCTCTTTATTTAGAATCGAAAGAAGAGATATGCTTATCGGTACAGGACAGTTGACAGAAGCAGGATTACCTATGTATAGACAGTCAGGTAGAGTAATCTCTCAAGGGGTAGAGTTAGATATGAGAGGGCAGCTTACAAAAGAGTTTCAAATTATGGCCAACTATACTTATAATGACACAGAGGTGAAGGAATCTGCTATCGCTTCAGAAGAAGGACAATTGTTACCTGGAGCTCCTAAGAACTCAGCTAGTATTTGGTTAAAGTACGTATTTTCAGATACAGCACTTAAAGGGGTGGGATTCGGAGCAGGAGCCTATTATGTAGATCAGCGCAGACTAAGTGAAAGCGTAGGTAAAGATGCTCAAGGGAATGCTCAATGGGGATATTTACCAGCTTATATGACTGCTAATGCAGCAGTATATTATCACTTAGATAAGTTTAAACTGGCTGTGAATGTGAATAATATATTTGATAAATATTACTTCCTTGGAGGTTTTGATTATACCAGAGTGTTCGCAGGCGCACCTCGTAATGTGATGGTGTCTTTAGGATATAATTTTTAGATATTTATATCACAGATTTTAAATTTGTGACAATTAAAGAACCTCAATAGATGCATTCTATTGAGGTTTTTTATTTGCTAAAAAAGATTAAGCTTCTTTGAATTGATTTATTTTATTGGTTTCGTAATCAGTATTTTAGTTGTGGTTAATAATGCTAAAGTTATGTTCGAAAATAAGCATCTAGAATTTAAACAACAGCTAACTTCAGATTTAGAAAAAGAAGTTGTGGCTTTTTTAAATAGCAATGAAGGGGGTGTACTCTATATAGGTATTAATAATAAAGGTACCCCTATAGGAGTAAAGAATCTTGATCAGGATCAACTAGTTATTAAAGATCGGTTAAAGACTAATATACTTCCTTCCTGTTTAGGGCTATTTGATCTAGTTGTTGAAAATACAGAGTGCAAGAACGTTATAAAAATTATTATAGCAGGAGGATCTGAGAAACCTTATTATATCAAGAAATATGGAATGTCAGAGAAAGGAGCGTTTATTAGAATAGGAAGCTCTTCAGAACCTATGACCACTAAACTAATAGAAGACTTATATAGTAAACGGACTAGGAACTCTATTAGTAAGATTAGATCTCCTAAACAACAATTACAGTTCCAACAACTACATATCTATTTTCAGTTTATCAATAAGACATTGAATGAGCAGTTCGCTACTAATCTAGAGCTTTTAACTGAGAAAGAAGAATATAATTATGTCGCTTATCTAATGAGTGATAGCAATAGTGTCTCTGTTAAAGTAGCTCGTTATATAGGGCTAGATAGGGTAGAGTTAGAAGAGAGTAATGAGTTTGGTTATGAATCATTGATAAAAGCAACTCACCAAGTACTAGATAAGTTAAATGTAGAGAATCGGACTCTAGCTAAAATTACAGCAAAAGAAAGGAAAGAAAGGCGTTTATGGAATGTAATCGCTTTGCGGGAAGCTGTTTTAAATGCCTTTGTACATAATGATTATACTCGAGAGATCGCTCCTAAGTTTGAGATATTCGATGATCGACTAGAGATTACTTCCTATGGAGGATTGCCTGACGGACTGTCAAAAGAAGAGTTTTTTTATGGTTTTTCTGTACCTCGAAATAAAGAAATCATGCGAATATTTAAAGACTTGGATCTAGTAGAACAATTAGGGTCAGGTGTACCTAGAATATTACAGGCTTATGGTACAGATTGCTTTCAGTTTTCTGAAAACTTCTTGAAGATTACCCTTCCTTCAGCAGAACCTCTTGTACTTATTGAACATGATACCGTGCAAGATACCATCCAAGATAACGTGCAAGATACCATCCATGATACCATCCATGATAACGTGCAAGACACCATCCATGATACCATCCATGATAACGTGCAAGACACCATCCATGATACCATCCATGATAACGTGCAAGACACCATCCATGATAACGTGCAAGACACCATGCAAGATACCATGCAAGATAGTCCCCAAGTTATAGAGCTTTTAAAAGCTTTTATTGATATACACAGTAGAGAAGAATTACAAGAGAAATTAGGGCTATTAAATAGAGATAATTTTAGAAGAAATTACTTGCAAGCAGCTCTTGAAAGAGAATATATTGCTTTGACAATTCCTGATAAACCTACAAGTCGTAACCAGAAATACTATTTAACTGAAAAAGGGAAAGCAACAGCAAAGAGTTTACTTAAAAAGAAGCGATAGTATAAAGTAAAGAGTTGATTTTATTCTTTAGTAGTGATTATAGGATATTTGATTTTCTTTAGAAATATGTATTAGTATTGTGGAGTATCTAGTAAGAATAATTATTTCTTTAGGGTTTCAGTATTATTGTTTTGGATTAAAACAATGCCGTCGAGAACTTCTTAGATGTCTATTGTTGTACAAGGATAGTAGGATTGTGTTTGATAGGGAAGTTCACAGAGTTAGCGATGAAGCAATATTCATTGGCTTTATGATGTAGTTCTTTTGCTTTTTCGACCATATCTTTATTAGCTACAACTACCGTAGGATGGAGTGTTACTTCAGTGAATTTACCTTTGCCATCTACTTCTTCTATCATTACACCAGTCACATGATCTGTATATGCTACTACAATAATATTATTTACAGAGCAGAAGTGTAAGTACCACAACATATGGCAAGAAGATAGAGAAGAAATAAGCATATCTTCAGGGTTGTGTCTGGTCTTATCTCCTCTAAAAGCAGGGTCAGATGAACCTAATATAGCAGGTTTATAATCAATTGTAATAGTATGATCTCTTTCATAGTTCTTGTAGTTATCAGTTCCTGTTCCTTTGTTACCTGTCCACTCTATGGTAGCTTGATAGTTATGTGTTTTCATTGTTGTGTGTTTTATGTCCATAAAGATAAGGACAAGTTTAACGATTTATGTTCTCAATTGCCTATTTTATGGTAGTATAGTCAAGATTTGTGCTATTAGATGGAGTATATAGATTTTATCTTTGTGGCATAATTAAGAACAAGGTATATAACGCTGTTATGAAAGCATTATCTCGAATTATCGTTTTGTGTTTTTTTCTCTTTCATTTTGGATTTGTATTTGCAAGCCAACGTGTAGAGACAGGGAAGAATTATGCCGTATCAGGTAAGGTTTTGTTATCTGATCAAGTTAGCAAGAAAGAAGCGTCTAAAGTTTTTTGTCAAATAGAAGTAGAGGTGGAATATGTAAGTTCCTTAGACACTAAGGACTTCTCTACTGATAAAATAGATTTAGGTGATGTACTACACTTTCTGCATACATACGTTTTTAATGAGCGTTTTACTACACCCGTTTTAAGTGAGGACAATGTATCTGCTTATCTGCAACAGCATAGAGCGAAATATTTGCTATATCAGTCACTTAAGATTCCTCATGGGATAGTTTAAAAAAAATAATGACTACAGGGTAATTGTGGTCAAATCTTTGCTACTTAGTTAATCAATCAATATGTAGCCAATATAGTTAAATCTATGTTGGAGTGTTATTCTATTTTTTCAATTTTAATTAAAAATATATATGCATTTATTACCGAGAGAAACGGAAAAGTTGCTTTTGCACTTGGCTGGTGAATTAGCCAAAAAGCGTAAGGCTAGAGGGGTAAAACTAAATTATCCAGAATCTATAGCCTATATCAGTAGTGAGCTTCTAGAAGCGGCACGAGATGGAAAAACAGTAGCAGAGTTAATGCAGTATGGAGCTACACTATTAACACGTGAAGATGTAATGGACGGAATTGCCGAGATGATTCACGATGTACAAATAGAAGCTACTTTCCCTGATGGAACAAAGCTAGTGACAGTACACAACCCTATTCGATAATTTAATACGAAAACAAATGGTTCCAGGAGAATATTTTATTAAAGAGGAAGATATCATCTGTAATGAAGGTAGAGAGATTACTACCATTACAGTAGTTAATAAAGGAGATAGACCTATCCAGGTAGGGTCTCACTATCATTTTTTTGAAGTTAATAAAATGATGGAGTTTGACCGTGCTGCGGCATTTGGTAAACGATTAAATATTATTGCTAGTACAGCTGTTCGTTTTGAACCAGGAGAAGAAAAAGAGGTAGACTTAGTACCTTATGCTGGTGAACGTAAGATATATGGACATAACGATTTAGCTAATGGAGAGACTATCTCTGAAGAAGCTAAAGCTATAGCGATGAAAAAAGTAGAGAAACAGTACTTTAAAAACAAATCATTATGAGTTTAAAAGTTGGTAGAGCAAACTACAGTGCAATCTTTGGTCCTACAGTAGGAGATAGAGTGCGTCTAGGAGATACAGAGATTATCATTGAGGTAGAGAAAGACTTTGCAAGTTATGGGGATGAGAGTAAGTTTGGTGGAGGAAAAACTGTACGTGATGGAATGATGCAATCTTCTAATCATCTTAGTCATGAAGGCGTGTTAGATATGGTGATTACAGGAGCTATTATCATTGATCACTGGGGTATCGTGAAAGGAGATATCGGTATTAAAGATGGTAAGATAGTAGGTGTAGGTAGAGCAGGTAACCCTGATACGATGGATGATGTGAGTCCTAATATGATTATCGGGGCTTCTACAGAAGTACATGGAGGAGCAGGGTATATCGTTACAGCAGGAGGTATAGATACTCATATTCACTATATCAGTCCTACACAGATAGAGACAGCCCTATACAGTGGAGTGACAACCATGATAGGAGGAGGTACTGGGCCAGCAGATGGAACAAATGCAACAACTGTGACTCCTGGTAAATGGAGTATTAGACGTATGATGCAAGCTGTGGATCACTTACCTATGAACTTTGGTTTCTTCGGAAAGGGAAATGTAGGTACAGAACAGCCTATTATCGAACAGATCGAAGCAGGAGCTTTAGGAGTAAAGATACACGAGGATTGGGGAGCTACTCCAGCTACTATCGATAGAGCGTTATCTGTAGCAGATCAATATGATGTGCAGGTAGCGATACATACAGATACGTTAAATGAAGGAGGATTCTTAGAAGACACAATGCAAGCAATTAATGGACGTGTAATCCATACATTCCACACAGAAGGAGCGGGAGGAGGACACGCACCTGATATTATAAAATCTGCAATGTACCCTAATGTATTACCTGCATCAACTAACCCGACAAGACCATTTACAAAGAATACAATCGATGAGCACTTAGATATGCTGATGGTGTGTCACCACTTGAGTAAAGATATTCCAGAAGATGTAGCTTTTGCAGATTCACGTATTCGCCCTGAGACTATTGCGGCTGAAGATATCTTGCAAGACCAAGGAGTATTTAGTATCATGAGTTCTGATTCTCAAGCTATGGGACGTGTAGGTGAAGTAGTCACTAGAACATGGCAAACAGCTGATAAGATGAAGAAACAAATCGGTAGTCTAGCAGAGGATGAAGGAACAGGGAATGATAACTTCCGTGCAAAAAGATATGTAGCGAAGTATACAATCAATCCTGCTATTGCTCATGGGGTATCTAATTATATCGGGTCAATAGAACCAGGTAAAATAGCCGATTTAGTGATATGGAAACCAGCATTATTTGGTGCGAAACCAGAGATGATTATCAAAGGAGGAATGATAGCGGCTTCTAAGATGGGAGATGCAAATGCGTCTATCCCTACACCACAACCTATTATCTTAAGAACGATGTATGGTGGATTAGGAAAAGCAGTAACTAATACTTGTTTTAACTTCGTCTCTAAGGTATCTCTAGAAAAAGGTATTCAAGAAGAATACGGGGTCGCTAGAACATTACTTCCAGTGACTAACTGTCGTAATATCTCTAAAGCAGATATGATTCACAATCATGCTACACCAGAGATTATTGTGAATCCAGAGAACTATGAGGTAAGTATAGATGGTAAGAAAATCACTTGTAAGCCAATAGATGAGGTAGCACTAGGACAGAGATATTTCTTGTTTTAAACTATAAGAAACAACAAACAAATAAACCAACAACAAGAGAATACAAGGTTTCTTAACCCTGTATTCTCATTTTTAAGTAAACGTAAGAATGCTAGTAACTCAAGCGATAAGAAATTGTAAGTCAGAAGAGATAGAGAAGCATATCGATTATTTATACATCGAATGGTATCAAGTAGAGAAGCGTATTCAGCGTCTAGTGACAGCTGATGGGGTATCTATTGCTATTCGTTTTTTAGGTAAAGGGCAGAGTTTAAAAGATGGAGATATCCTATATGAAGACCAGCAAAAAGTAATCATGGTATCTATTTTGCCTTGTGAAGCTATTTCCTTTACAGCATCTGATATGATTACATTAGGTTTAGTGGCTTATGAAATAGGAAATAAGCATATCCCTCTTTTTGCTGAAGGTAATAGCTTGTATATGCCTTATGAACGTTCTATGCAGGAGTGGTTTGATAAAAATGGATATACAACAGAGGCTATAGAAAAGAAGTTGCGTTGTCCACTAAATGCAAATGTTGACTTTGAGCAACATAAGAAGTTTACGTTTACACTGCCTAAAGGTAGTTTATCATTAAAATTATAGAATATGCAAGAGTCATTTTTAGGAAGGTTATTGCATTTAGCAGATCCAGCATTACCCATAGGGGGATATACACATTCTAATGGGTTAGAAACCTATGTACAAAATGGGATGGTGTGTGATAAGATATCAGCAGATCAGTATATAAGACATAATCTATGGTATAATATTAAGTACAATGATGCAGCACTAATGAAGTTAGCCTATGATGCTACTGTGTTAGGAGATATCAAAGAATTAATCGCATTGGATCAAGAGTGTAATGCACTAAAAGGGCCAATGGAAATAAGACAAGGTAGTCAGAAGTTGGGGTTGCGTCTATATAAGATATTTAGTAGATACAGTGGAGAACATACTGTAGTACAACAATGGGAACAGTTGATTAAGGCAAAAGAGACTTATAATCACTATTGTATTGTCTATGGAGTCTTTGCAGCAGTAATGCAAATCCCTTTAGTAGAAGCTATGCATGCATATTACTACAATGCAGCTATAGGTATGGTTACCAATGCGGTAAAGCTAGTACCATTAGGGCAATTAGATGGGCAAGATATTCTGTATTACTTACACGATGATTTATTGAAACTAAGTGAAGAGTCGTTAGTAATGGATAGAAACCTTGTCGGTCTGTGTAATATTGGTTTTGACATCAGATGTATGCAACATGAACGCCTTTATTCAAGACTTTATTTATCATAAGCAAATAACAAGATGGAAAATAGAAAATATATTAAAATAGGAGTAGGAGGACCTGTAGGGTCAGGTAAAACAGCTTTATTAGAACGCTTGAGTCGTCGATTATTAAATGAATATGATTTAGCAGTGATTACCAATGATATTTATACTCGTGTAGATGCAGAGTTTATGGCTAAGAATAGTCTATTGGCAAAAGATAGAATCATCGGTGTAGAAACAGGAGGATGCCCTCATACTGCTATACGAGAAGATGCGAGTATGAATCTGGAAGCTGTAGATGAGTTAGCTAATCGTTTTCCTGATTTAGAGTTGATTTTTATCGAGAGTGGAGGAGATAACCTATCATCTACCTTTAGCCCTGACTTAGCGGATATTACCATTTTCGTATTAGATGTAGCAGAAGGGGAGAAAATGCCAAGTAAAGGAGGACCAGCCATTACACGTTCTGACCTATTGTTAATCAATAAGAAAGACTTAGCCCCTTATGTAGGTGCAGATCTAAATGTGATGGAGACAGATGCAAGACGTGTTAGAAAAGGAGCCCCTTTCTTATTCTCTAATTTAAAAACAGGAGAAGGGTTAGAAGAAATAGTAGGTTGGATTAAAAAATATGCCTTGTTAGAGGATATTGAAGAACCAAATTTATTGAGATAATATGATTTCATCATTAGATATAAAAGTTGAGCAACGTGAGGGAGCTTCTTATTTGAAAGACGCTTACGTTACTCAACCTTTTCGAATTGTACCAGTAGGGCAATATAAGAGAGATAAGGCAGCTTATCTGATGATTATGAGTTCTTCCCCAGGACTCTTAGATAACGATGATCATCGCATCTCTATTCACCTTGCAGAGTACACTAAACTACAATTACAGACACAAGCGTATCAACGTCTTTTTCACATGAAGAATAAGTCGATGCAAACCACTGTAATAGATATGAAAAAGGGAAGTGCCTTTGCCTATGTTCCTCATCCAGTAGTCCCTCAGAGTTCATCTACTTTTATCAGTCGTAATAAAGTAGAAATGAAGGAAGATTGTCACTTTTTACTTTCTGATATTATTACTTGTGGAAGGAAGTTATCAGGAGAAGAGTTTGAGTACAATCACTTTCAGAATTTGACGGAGATCTATGTAGAGGGAAGGCTTACAGTAAAAGATAATGTTCTATTACAACCTGATTTAATGCCTATTAAAGAGATAGGTATTTTAGAGGGGTATACTCATCAAGGAACTCTGATTTACTATAATACAGCTAATGTATCTGTACTAGAATACATAGAGTACTTCTATGAACAGTATGGACAGCTCGATCATATAGAGTTTGGTATTAGCTTACTAGAAGGAGATGGTTTTATGATTCGAGTTTTAGGACAAGGAGCAGAAAAGCTATTTACTATATTTCAAACAATTCAACAGAAGCTATGGGATGAGTTGTTTTTATAACAGCCTAAGTAGATTTTAATTAAAAACTCAAAAATAAAACCATGAAAGAACTTATAGTTCATTGTTTTAAGGCCTTTTTTAGAGGTTTTGGACAGATTATGTTACAAGCCAATGCAATAACAGGAATACTTTTTTTAGCAGCTATATATTACGATTCTACTAATATGGCTTTAGCCGCATCTCTGAGTAATATCGTTGCAATAGTGACAGCTAAGTTATTGAGATTTGATAGGCAAGACATAGAGAAAGGGCTATACGGGTTTAATGCATGTCTAATAGGAGTAGCTTTAATATTTTATTTTGAACCTAGTATTTGGGTATATGGCATGATGATTATTTCATCTGTTTTATCAACCATTATAATGGGATGGGCAATAAAAAAGGAATTACCAGCTTATACATTTCCCTTTATTCTTTTTACTTGGGTTTCACTGTTTATTCTAAGTATACCTGATTTAGCGATTCGTTCTGTACCTGAGCACTTTGTAGATATAGAAGAGCTGGATGACTTTTTAATTCAAGGTCATGCTTTTGGACAAGTATTATTCCAAGGGAGTTTTGTAGCAGGAGTTGTATTCTTTTTGGGAGTGTTTATCAGCCGACCTATACAGGCGTTATATGGTTTTGTAGCAGTGATAGTCAGTGTGTATATTTCGCATAGTAGTCATGCCTCTAATGCCCTAATTAGTGAAGGGGTATTTAGTTTTAATGCTGTATTATGTGGTATTGCTATGGGAGAGGATAAAGTACGCGCAGGCATGTATGTCTTGATCAGTGTAATTATCTCCACTTATTTCGATATTTTTATGATTAAGTATGGATGGACTACCTTGACATTTCCCTTTGTATTCGCGATGTGGGTGATGTACCCTATCAAGCAGTTAGACAAATGGATAGTGAAGAAATTAGAAGAATTAGGAGTTACTAGTTTTATCGCTAAAATATCTAAGTAATATTAGCAAAATATTAGCTATAGACTATTGATAATGATCTATTTATTTTATAAAATTTGCCTTAATTATTTGGTTGAAATATGTCGAAGCCGTCTATTGAAATATTGAACAACTATCAGTATAAGAAGTTGTTTTTGCCTCATCTAGATCACAGTTATTTAGAGAATGATAGCAAGATTCAAGTTTATCGTTTAGAAGACTATTTAAGAGGTATTTTAATGCCTGTTATCCCGTATCGTACTACATTTAATTTTATGATAATGTTGACTATGGGAGAGATGACACAATATTTAGATAGTGGAGCTTATAGTTTATCTAAACATGAAATAATCAATGTAAAGAATGGAAATATAACCGCCACTCTTTCTATATCAGATGATATTAGAGGATATTTTGTGGTCTATGAGAATGATGTGGTTACAGATATATCATTAGGGGCAACTGATTTGAAGTTTTTTGCGATGAATCCTCATGTAAAGCTTAATGAGATGAACGCGAGTTGGGTAAGTAGAACATTAGATTTATTAGAAGAAGAATCTTTAAGTGAGAATAGGGACGTGGAGATTTGTGTTACCTTGTTAGAGACTATATTAATGAAGGTAATTCGTGTAGATATGGAAAAGAAGACTCCGATGAGTAGACAATTAGATATTGCCTTTCGATTTAGGGAGTTAGTTCAAAAGTTTCATATTGATCATAAGAATGTACTGTTTTATGCTAACCTTCTTCATATTTCAGAGAATTATCTCAATAAATGTGTCAAGGAAGCTACTAATAAACCACCTAAACAGTGGATTAATGAAATCAGTATCTTACATAGTCAGATACTCCTCCAAGATAAAACACGAGATATCGCTGGTATCGCTTTTGAATTAAAATATAATTCGCCTTCCTATTTTACGAGGTTGTTTAAAAAGGTGACAGGGTATTCACCGAGTGATTATCGAAAACATAAGTTTATATTATAACTCGCCTTTTATTGACGATATTTATAACAACAAAGAGAATAGATATAGGCTATACTATTCTCTTTGTTGTTTTTTACTTTTCGAAGGCCTTGTCTACAATAGAATTCATTGCCTCCTTTATCTTTTGTCTTCCTTCATTACTGTGGAGGTCTATACCACAGAAGTACCTTCCATTGTGTTCAGCGTATAAGTTGAGGTAATATGCCCCAGATACAAGAATAGCCATTAAAGCGCGATAATTATCTGCTTTATCCCCGAAGTGATGATCAGATACATTCTTAAATAGCACTTCTCCTATATCTTCCTGCTTAGCTATAATTTTCTTTAAAGAATCTCTGTCTTCAGATAATTGCCAAAGCATTAGTTTTTGAAACTCCTTATTCTGTTGAACGAAGTCGTATTGTTCAGCAATTAATGCTTTACCTATCTCTTTTCCACCATCTTTGGATGCTTCATCTAATAATAAATCAGGATCTATATTGTTCCAGAAATATTGAGAATTAATATATTCATCAAGTAATTGGTCTACTCCTCCAAAGTAGTTATAGATAAGTTTTTTGTCTAATCCTGCTGTTGCAGCGATATTATTAACCTTAAGAGCAGAGTAACCTTTTTCCTTTAAGATTATTCCTACTGCTTGAAGTAAGGTTTCTTTACTTTTTTCTTTATTTCTCTCTCTTGGTTTTTCCTTTTTCTCTGACATAATGAAGTAAAAAAAATATTTTATCAAAAGTACTAAATATTAAGTCACCATTAAGTGATTTATTTTATATTTGCCCTGTGAAAGAAGCTTAGTAGATATTGAAACCTAAGTATTAATGGAGGCGAAATTAGTGTTTTGTATTGATTACGTTCTTTTTATGAAGAAGGATTAGTCTGATAATATTTTTTATAAAAATAATATTAGAGTCCATATTCTTTTTTTATAGAATGTAAGAAAGCAATTAAAAAATTAGGTATAACCCTATAAATATAAGTATTATGATAAAATGGTTGTTAAGTGCTGTTGTTGTGATTTATTCTCTTGTAATAGAGTTTATTAAGCATCTGTTGTAATGCTATTTTTATAGTTGTATAATAAAATATAGTTCTGGCCGAATTATTGACACGTTGTTTGTAAAAGGATTCTAGTTAGTGTATTAACTAACTAGAACCTTTGTTTGTTTAACAGAAGGATATGATCTACCTTTTATTAGTATTCTATATACAAGATAAGGTATTATATATATGAAAAAGAAAATTAGTAATAAGAGTCAAGTACCTTAAGGTATTTGACTCTTATTTTTTTTAAATACAGTTTTAATGATCATATAGGCATAGAACATAGCTGAATAAATGATAAAAATAGTTGAAAACAAAATATTCACAATTAGCGATTATTTGTTTTGAAATAAGATTGTAATTTAACAATTAATCACTAGAAGTATAAATGATGTATACATATCCTATATGGTACTCACTAGAGGTGAATAGTGGTGTTTTATAAATTAGTTTTTGTAATTGTTATTTTATGAGTATTAATCGTGTATCTGTATAATATTTTTATCTATTGTGTATAAATATTTGTATAGTATTAAATATTGTGAGTTAAGTATTATTTTTGTATTTCTAATAATTATGATAAAGTAAGAAATAGTATGTTGGTTTTATAAGTATTTAAAACTAGTGAAATTGCTAAAAATATCTAATGGAAGTATAATTAGTAACAAAATTTTATACAAAATAGATTAATTGGTGCGATTTTTGGTTTTATTGTAAAACGACCTTGTTGGGATAAGGTTAAAAACCAGAAATTGAAAGTAAATATTGCTTTTAAAGCTGGGAATAAAATGAATAAAAAGAGTAGTTATGAAAAAGAAGAATATCAGTTTAATAGTTCTTGGACTAGTGCCATGTATTGCTTCAGCACAAACTGTAAATGAAGGAATATTATCCGTTTTGTCAGGTACAGAAATGGGTACTGTAGCGGAGTTTATTAACGAAAAGAAAGGTGACTTTACAAATGATGGTACTGTTTATTTCTTTAATGATTTCACAAACGAAGGAATCTATAGTATTAGTAAAAATGCTAAGACAGGTAAAGTTGTGTTTAGTAGATACGAGGATGAGACAGGAGTACAGACTATTTCGGGTAACTCATTTACTGAGTTTTACGATGTAGTTCTAAACAATCCACAGACAGCAGGTGCTTTTGATCTTAAAGCAAATATAGATGTATATGGAACAATGGATTTCCAAGACGGAATTGTAAAGATAGATTCTACACTGAATGCCGTAACAGGACTATCAAAAGGTATGATCAGTTTCCAAAAAGGAGCAAAGTCAAAGAATGTAAGTGATAAAAGTTTTGCTGATGGTGAGGTAGAGAAAATAGGTAACGATGAGTTTATGTTCCCTCAGGGAAATAAAGGTAACTTTAGATATGCTAAAATCTCTGCTCCTAAGAGTGATAAATCTGTTTATGTTAGTAGATATATTTATGATGATAAACAGTTTTTTGAATCGCATAGTAATAAATCTGGAGTAATTAATTTATTAAACACTAAGGAGTTTTGGTTAGTAGATAAAGGAAACAGTACAGAAGGAGATATATTATTAACATTGAGTTGGAGTGAGAACACTACACTTAAGGAGATATTGGCAAATCCAGAGAAAGATCTACATATCATCCGTTGGGATTCACATAACCTTATTTGGGTAGATGAAGGTGGAGTAGTAGATGTCGCAAATAAAGAAGTAACAACAGCTACTGCTGTAAAGGGGTATGGGTTCTTTACACTAGGGACAGTAGATACTGATATTATATTAGATGGTGATGTGGTTGTATATAACGCTGTTTCTCCTAATGGAGATGGTAAGAATGATTATTTTATCATTGATAATATTACTCGTTATCCTAATAATAAAGTACAAATTTTCAATAGATGGGGAGCTAAAGTATATGAAACAACCAATTATGATAGTAATGGTAATGTGTTTCAAGGGTACTCAGAAGGACGTGGAACTCTTAATAAAAATGCTAAGTTACCAACAGGTACTTATTTCTATGTGTTAACCTATGAATATTCTGATGCTAGAGGTTCTAGAATTATCAAAAAACAAGGTTATCTACACTTAGAGAATGAATAGCGTTAAAAAAAAATGATTAATATAGTTATTAAGGCCTTATTGACATAAATGATCTTAATACAAAATGAAAGAAAACCACTAACATTTGTTAGTGGTTTTTTATTGGCTAGTGGTTTTAAGATAAAAAAGGAAAAATACACTTTAGAAGATAAAGTAATACTTTTACATTTGTGTACTTATAAAACACAAATGGAATTAGATATCTTATTGTATTTAGGAATAGTTGCTTTCTGTGCAGGGTTTATAGATGCCATCGCAGGAGGAGGAGGACTAATACAAACACCACTAGGCTTAGCCTTATTACCTCAAATACCCGTGTCAACAGTAATAGGTACACTTAAGATTCCTGCTTTTTCGGGAACGGCAATAGCTGTTAGACAATATCTAAAGCAGACTAAGATAAATTGGATGTACTTTGCCCTATTGGCATTGATTTCTTTTGGAAGTGCTTTTGCAGGTTCTTATGTCTTGACAATAGTGAATAACGACTTTATGAAGCCCTTGTTATTCATCATCTTAATAGCCCTATGGATATTCACTTATATTAAAAAGGACTTCTCTAGAAAAGCGATTACTAATATCACAGATAGACAGAAGTACATCTGGGGAGTTATCATTTCGGTAGTAGTAGGTTTTTACGATGGTTTTATTGGGCCAGCTACAGGTACTTTCTTTATTATGGGATTTGTTTTTCTAATTGGTTTTGACTTTTTTAAAGCATCTGCTTATGCAAAATTGATTAACCTAGTGACTAATTTTGGTAGTATCTGCTTATTTTTATTAAAAGGAGCTATTATATGGAAAGTTGCTATCCCAATGGCTGTTTGTAACGGTTTAGGAGGGTATTTTGGAGCGAAGATGGCTATTCTAAAAGGACAGGTATGGGTGAGATATATCTTCTTATTCATCATGTTCATCGCTATTTGTCGATTTGGATATGAAGTGTGGTTTAAATAAGAAAATATGGAAAGAGATAAACCATTTTACTTATCACTGACTAAAGAGAATAGTCACAAAGTAAAGATAACAGCAGGACAAGGTCGTTTTGCGATAGGTACTAAGGGAATTACAACGTCTAAATGTGATGCTTTAGTAGAGAGAGAAGATGTTATTAATTGGGACGTATTTAATGAGTTTCAAGTTCCTGCAGGCGGTAATTGGCCTCGTGTGATGGAGTACCACGGAGATGATACGTCATTTATCCAGTGGAGCGCTACTCGGGAGATGGAACAGCTAGATTGGGCGCCACTAGACTGTACAGAGGCTGATTTTAGTCAAGCAGCTTTCAGAAGATTAGTAGTGACTATTGATCATCCTATTCGCTTAATATTAGGCAAGGGAGTGAAAGACATCTCTGTTAGAGGGAAGGTCAGCAATCTAACTTTAGAGAACTATGAGCACCTAGAAACTTTGTCTTTTTCGTTTGTTAATGATAATGTATCTCCCTTGAGATTACAAGTACTTAAAACGACAGCACATATCAAGGAGATCAATATTTATACTAAAGTGAATGGACAACCTTTTGATTGCAGTAGTTTATTACAGTTTTCTAATCTGAAAGCCCTAGCATTATCTGGGCACTTATGTAATCTAGATGTTTTAAGTCAATTGAAGGGATTAGAGAGACTAGAGTTGAGATACGCGCCTACCTTAGAAGGTATCCCAGCATTGAATAGTTGGGCTAATCTAGATTACTTTATTGGTTGGAATATAGAAGATAGTATAGGAAAACAACTCAAGAAACAATTAACTGAGCTAGAGAAGGAAAGAACCTTTAAGTACGCTTCTGTTTCTAATTTAAAGAAGCCTGAGTGGTTTATTACAGAGTTTAGTATTCCATTTGGCTCTTGGGTAGGGAAGAACAATAAAGTGGCTGTAAAAGCGTATAAAGAGGCTCTCAAGGTAATTAAGAAAGCTAAAACGAAAGAGGAGGTCAAGGAAGCAATCAGAGTTTTAGTAGAGATTGTAAATGATCTACCGAATATCGAGACTACAGAGAGAGAGGATACTTGGGAAGCAGTCATGCAATTGGTTTCTTTTAGCTCTTTAGTAATAGCGGAAGAAGAAGCTAATAAGTGGTTTGACGAATATAGAGACTTTTAAAATGAATAGCTATGACTATAACAGAATTAGAACAGAAATATAATATCGTTTATCCTGAGCTTTATAAACAGTTAGAACAGGATAATATGTTAGAAGTAGGAGAGTACAGCCAGATGTGGTATGCTACGACATTTCCGAAGTTAAAAGATAATCCACCCTTATTGTTATTTAGTGATGATTTTGAATTAACGCCTTTAAAGGATGTTGACGAAGATATAGCCTGGCTAAGAGATCCTGATAATTATATGGAGATAAAAGAAGAGTATAACTTTATTTCGTTTGCTAAGAATGGAGCAGGTGATATGTACTGTTTTTTTATGAGTGAAGAGACTGATGGTGATTATCCTATCGTATTTGTATGGCACGATGATATTGAGGCTACTTATGAAGCGAAGAATCTAAGAGACTTTATCTTTAAACGCATCGTATCAGATATGAGTCAGCTAGATACGTATAACAATCAGTCTGACGAAGAGTTTATAGAGAACCTTAGGGCTACTCTAAAGACACATACACAATATCTATCAGATGATAAAGTAGCTCTTCTAAAGGAGTTAATAGAACGTCCTATTATCGATTATACGATAGAAGGATGGAGTGAGAAATGTAGGGGAGTATTGACTGATATAGAGTATAAAGAGATATTAGAGAAGTACATTCCTTATGAAAAGATGAATGTATCCTTTCCATACTCTGAATAAGATAGTTGAAGCACCAATATTGTTTATTGGTGCTTTTTTTTGCTTTAGTTTAAAGTGTCTTAAAGAGTGAGGAGTATCTTTGTCATGAATAGACCCCAATATGTCAAAGAACAATGAAAGTTAGTTTCGAGAAATACAATCCTCAGTGGAGAGAAAAGTTTGACTTTATAAAAGGAGAATTAGCTTCTGTATTAAGTTATCTAGAGGTACAGATAGAGCATATCGGGAGTACTGCTGTAGAGGGGTTATCTGCTAAGCCTATTATCGATATTATGATAGGATTAAAATCGGAGGAAGATCTAGATAAACTGCCAAGTCTTATGACAGCAAAAGGGTATATCTATTATGAACTATACAATGAAGATATGCCCTACAGACGTTTTTTCGTTAAGCTAGATCAGGAGCCTAGTGTATATGGATTTCCTACTGAGATAGGTATAGGAGAAGAAGTACCTGAAGGACTGCACAATCACGATATAAGAGTAGCGAACATACACGCTATCCCAGTGGATAATATGAACTGGATACGGCATATCGCTTTTAGAGATTACTTAAGAGCACATCCTGCTGTAAAACAGGCATATCAAGAATTAAAAGAAAAACTAAGTACAATGGAGTGGAGAGATGGTAATCATTATAATGAAGGAAAGGATAGTTTTATAAAAACAGAAGAAGCTAAAGCTATAAAATGGTTTTTAAATAAAAAGTAATAATAATGTTTCTTTAAATGTTAAAATTATTTACTATATTAGTAAATGTTAAAAAACAAAAGAAAGTTTATTATTAGTTCGCATAAAAGCCGTAGCCTTATTTAAAGACCACGGCTTTTTACTTTATATATATCTTAATCTAAAGACAATACGATGAATAATAAAATAAGAGCGTATCAACAAATAGTAAAAGGAGGGGAAGTACCTACAGTATATAAACACCTGTTATCCCTAGTAATGCGTATAAAAGCTCACTTAGAAAAAAGAGATAGTCGCTATGCGGGGTTTAAGTTTAGCAATGTATCTCCGGGTTATATGGATTATACCTACTTTCCTTTTTATAACGAGTATTTAAGAGGAGAGTTATTGCGTTTTGGGATTGTCTTAAATCATGCTGAGATGCGTTTTGAGTTATGGCTCATGGGACAGAATGCTGAAATACAAAATAGATATTGGCAGTTATTAAAAGATAGTAAGTGGAATCAGGGAGTGGAGCAGATGCCTATGTATAGTGTATTAGAAACAGTATTAGTAGACAATCCTGACTTTGAAAATAAGAAGGAATTATTCGAAACGATAGCTATTCATGCAAAGCGTGATATAGACGAAATCATGGACTATCTGCAAGCATTATAATCTTGTGATACTTGTATGTAGTTGGTATTTTGTTTTGGATGAGCGTAAAGTAGTTGTAATATCATTCTGTAGTGAGTCCGTTTTTTTGCCTAAAATAACGGACTCACTACGGACTCACTACGGACTCACTACGGACTTATCCTGCCTCGTCCTACTATAACTGTACAGTTTCTTTGATCTCCACTAACTGTATTGTATGTTTTTAAGAAGAAAGTACACTCTTCAGAAGTAGTTAGACTGGTGTACTACTGTGGTAGTACTTCTCTAAAATAGCTGTTTTCATTAAGGTGAAAGCAGATTTAAAAATGTATTTTCGTGTTTTATTATAGAAAAAAGAAAGTCAATGGAAATCGTGTTATACCCTAAATTTGAAGAGGTTTTTATAGATGATACAGTAAGGGGAATCTTCTATCCGCTGTGTACAGTGGAACTAGCTTCTGGTAAGAATGTACACTTTGTCTCTCATAATGGTATCTGGACAAATGATGAAAGTAATTCTGATCAGAACTCATTTGATCATTTTTGTTTCTCACTAAAGGAAGGTAAGTATGTATTTAGTGGAGATATCACCCTATATAAAGGACATAAAGTGGCTCAGGCCGTATCTTCTGTATTAGAAGAAGAGTTCTGGACAAATGCAGACTATTATTTTAAAGCAAAGATGTCTTTAGGAGACTATACTGAGAGGGTAATGCCTTTAGTGGCCGATTTAGCTGATGATGAGCTAGATCTAGAGACCTATATAGAGTTCTTCTATGCCTATTCTTTAAACAAATTAGTTTTTCAGAAAACAGGACAATTTGCTAAATATAGACAATTAATAGATGGCTTTGGCAAGGCAGATCCTAGCCCTTATGTGTATAAAGTGGGAGACGAAGATTTTGATACTACCTTGCGTTATAACGAACTAAGTGAGATAGCTCCAGCTTCTTTAATATCAAAAAATTATCTCCCTATAGGGATGACGATAGGATGTGAGTTCTTTACAGATGGCAATGACTGCGTACTTTATTATAATGAGAAAGAGAAAACCGTCATTTGCCTTAATACTTATTCTTAAGATTATGAAAACAATAGAACAACTAAAACAAGAGATAGGACGCACTATCACAGCCTTTGAAGTAGGAGGCTTTCGTCCGCTAAATACCATTGAAGAATCATGGATTGCTCGTGTTACGGCATATAAAGAAGAAGAGGGAATACCGCTAGATGATCATGGGAGAGAGATGATTCCTTTGTTACAATTGTATTTACCTACTCTGCCTTTTGTACCCAAGGCTTTAGAGGGGATTGTATTACTGACTGTATTTATGTCTTATGAATTTCCTGAACAATTAGAGCAGATGGGAAATAAATGGGTGATTAGAACCTATGATTCCTTAGAAGGTGTTGTTCAGAAGGAATTGACTAATAAGGATTCTATTTTACATCCATTTCCTTTAAAATCTCGATTAGAACAGGTAGATTATCCTATCTGGGACGGAGGAGGATTAACCTTAGAACAAGAGGATCGAATCTGTGAGATGGAGGATGAGGGGGTGATGGAGAGCTACTACGATGTGTTTGACGCACATTGTTATGACACTAAGTTAGGAGGGTATCCTTCTTACTGTCAGTCGGGTATCGGAGTAGATGAAGAGTATGGAGAGGGATACGAATTTGTATTCCAAATCTCGACTAATGAAAAAGTGAATCTGAATGTAGTAGATAATGGAAGTTTTATGTTTGCTTATAATAAACAATCAAAGGGTTGGAGCATCTATTATGATTTCTATTAATGTATTGCGTATTGTGTAGTTGTGCTGTGAATTAATAAGCATATTGATAGATTACTTGTGTAATGTATAGAGAACGGATATAAACTGACTCTTTTAATTCATTTTTGTAACTTAGTGAGTATACTTAAAACCATAATTATGAAAATGAAAGCAGTACGTTTTTTAGGACTACACGATGTGAAAATCGTTGATGATATGCCTATTCCTGTACCTACAGGAGAGCAAGTATTAATTAAAGTAGCAGGTGCTGGAGTCTGTCATTCAGATTTGCATGTGATAGATGACGGTATCGTACCTGGACCTTTTACCTTAGGTCATGAGAATGCTGGTTATGTAGAGGCAATGGGTGAAAGTGTAACAGGATTTAAAAAAGGAGATGCCATAGTAGTCTATGGTCCTTGGGGATGTGGACATTGTAAGCCATGCAAACAATCTTCTGAGAACTACTGTGATAACCATGCGAGTCAGTCTGCAGGAGGAGGATTAGGATTAGATGGAGGGATGGCAGAGTATATGCTAGTACCTTCTTCTCGTTTATTAGTGCCGATAGGGGACTTAGATCCTGCTATAGCTGCGCCTATTACAGATGCGGCTTTGACACCATATTCTGCGATTAAGAGATCGTTGCATAAACTGTCTCCAGATTCTTATGTAGTTGTTATCGGTATTGGAGGCTTAGGGCATACTGCTTTACAGATATTAAAGGCCATTAGTAGCGCTACTATTATTGCATGTGATATTACTCAAGACAAATTAGATTTCGCTAAGAAAATGGGAGCTACTTATACTGTTAATTCAGCAGATAAGGATGCTGCAGAGCAAATCATAAAGATAACAGGGGCGAAGAAAGCTATAGCTGTACTTGACTTTGTAGGAGCGACCTCTACTATCGAATTAGGAGCAAAAGTAGTGGGATTAAATGGAGACCTTACCATCATAGGACTGTCAGGAGGTAACTATCCTTTTGGCTTCGGAAGAGTTCCTTTTGGAGTGAATGTATCTATACCGTATTGGGGATCTGAAGTAGAACTAATGGAAGTTATAGAACTAGCTAGACAAGGGCATATCCATATCGAAGTAGAGAAGTTTCCTTTAGATCAGGCTCTAGAGGTATATGATAAAATGAGAAAAGGAGAACTGAAAGGTAGAGCCGTATTAATACCTTAAAAGACAGACAGTATATTAAACCCAGAATAAGCGTTAGCCAAATACTACAAAGCAATTCTACTTCATATCTCTTTTATTAGCTCTAAAACCATACTATAGTATGCTTGTATCACTAATTCAGAGCTATTTTGTATAATTACTTTTCGTTTATATGTCTATCACTGATTCTGGGTTAAAAAGACAGCTAATAGGCTGTCTTTTTGTTTAGTTATCGTTTTAGTAAGTAGTATCCCGCTTCTGAAGGGTGATCTAGTACCCATGTATCTTTGTCTTCTTTATGGATGAGGTAAATAATCATAAAGTCTCCCATAGCTGATACAGTAAAAAATATGCCGAATAATAGCATTCCTAAGCTACCTGTCCATATAGCGAGTATAGAAGGGATAAAGCCAAGTATAATAGCTGGCATGATCGCGCCTATACTATAGGCTCTGACTTTAAGTGGCTCTTTACAATGACAGTAAGGAGTGAGATATTCTTTTAGAATACCAAACTTCATAGACTTAAACCCTTTCTTTGTAAAGATAGCCCATGTAGCTCCATGTATAAGCTCATGTACTACGATTCCGAGAATCATAACGACTATGTATAAGAAGCAATAGCCCATGACTAGTAATGGATGTATTCCTTTTAGTTTAGAAATACTAATTATTTCTCCCCAAACGAGATAGTATACAGCAAAATTAACTATCGCAATAGGGATTAAGCTGAATAGTGCATACCCATTTGCTTTTCCTAGATCAATGGTCTTCTTCTCTATGGTATAGTCTTCGAATCCTTCAGGCTTAGGTAGCTGAATAGGAGTAGTGGTATTTTCTTCCAAGGTCTGTTAGTTAGGTTATTAGGTATGTAAATTAAGAAAAAAAACAATATAATGTGCTTTGTACTGTTTAACCTCCCATTCGTATCTGACTTTCTGATAGAATCATCTCTAATTTTGCTTTAGTCAAACGAATTAAAAAAAAAGAAATGAAGTTAACTGAGATTTTAAAAGAAACAGATAAACCAGTATTGTTACAGTTTTTTGCAGAATGGTGTGGACCCTGTAAGATGTTGACTAGGATAATAGATGAATCTGTAGGAGAGGTTACAGAGCATGCCTATTTGCAACGTATAGATGTAGATCAGCATCAGGAGATATCTGCTCAGTTTCACATACGAGCGATTCCTACTATGGTACTTGTAAATCAAGCAGGAGAGGTATTGTGGAAACACACTGGAGTGATGGAGGTAAGAGATATCGTAAAAGAGATAACGAAGTAATTGATTATAAAGAGTTAGCCTAGTGTATATACTTTGGTATATCAGAGTATATAAAGGTTATAATTGCATTTTATATTATATGAGCAAGTAGGCTGATGGTCTACTTGCTTTTTTGATGTTATAAACAAAGGAGCTCATGGAGCTCCTTTTCTGTTTTTATTTGAACATATATATTATTTCATTAATTCGCTAGTAAATAGAGAATTGTCTTTTAAGTGTATTGCCTCGTATTTAATAGGATATAAATAATCTTCTTTAGTAAGAGGACTTGTAATAAACTTGATATAAGCTAGTATTAATTCTTCATTTGTTAAATCAGATGTATCAATAGAGTTTTTACCAAAGAAAAGAACATGTACAGATGCATCAGCTAATATTTCCCTAGCTTCATTATATCGGTTTGTATCTTTATCTTTATATATATTAAATGCTGTTCTTATATTTTCACCTTGTTGCGCTGACTCAATAAGTAAATCCGCTCTTCTTCCAAAATAAGTACTAGCAATTAAAATAGGAGATTGGTTTTTGATTTCATTATATTTTTCATCGGTGATATAAGATCCTGGAATATTCATATCTAGGGAATAAGCTATTCTTTCTTCTATACTTCTATAAATTTTTTTAGAGCTTTTCTCTATACCATAATAATGCTTAGCAGCATCATAGGTATTGTAATATTGATCTAAATCTTTTAGAGCAACTTCTGAAGGAGTGTTAAAAATAAAAGAGATGTTTTGTTTCTGTTGTGCTATAAGAGGATATAATTCTTCTAGTTTTTTTAGCCAACTTTCTTTTGAAGTATCTGTTATCTCAAAACTTTTGATAGCAACAGAAGGAACAATAACTAAAGTCTTATTAGTAATAGCTATTTTTTTTACATCTGAACTTGTTAATGATTTTTCACTGAAGATGGCACCTTGATAGAACTCATCTGATTTTATAAGATAGGATTGGGCGAAAGTTGCACTACTAAAAGCTAAGGCAACTAGAGTATAAAGTATTTTTTTCATGATGTCTTAGTTTTTTGATTCGTATTCGAAGGCAACTTCTAAATATTTGCCACTAGTATTCTTTAAGTAATCATATCTCTTTTTGAATGTAGTGTAGTCTACTTCTCCGTATTCTTGAAGAGAAGCGACGTTGTTTACATTTAATGTCTTATGTGTTCCCTTAATACGGAAGAACGAAGAGTATACAGATAGACTCTTTTTGTCCTCTGATATTTTAGCGAAAGTATAAGACGGATGGTCTTTAGTCGCTTGGATTACGATATTGTTATTCTCTATCTTAACAGTATATTCTTTTACTTTACTTTCGTTATAAGTAACCACTAACTTTTCTTTATCTAAAGTTAGTTGGATAGGTTTTAAGTAGGCTAGAGTAGGTTCCCATTCTTTAGAGACAGTAGTTCCTAGATCTGTAGTCGCATTGTCTTTAAAAGATACTTGCTTAACAATATTCTGAGTACTAAAATCAAAAGTAATTGCTGTGGCAGGCTCAGGTTTCTCTGGGTCAACAATAGGTGGCTTTACTGGGCTGCTGTCATCACTACTACAAGAAGCAGTAATAACTCCTATAGCTAGACACAGGCTAAATAATTTTGCAGTGGTACGTATCATATCAATTCGTGTTTGTTACAAGGTGTAAGATATGTGTTTTTGTTAAAATTAACAATGTTAATTATCCTCAATTGTGTGATTTATACCGTAAAGAAGATTGCGTAAAAATATGTGTAATACTATTTAGTTGATGTTGATATAAGTACTGATGATTATGTCAAAATATGTCTTTTGAATAATAATGAAAAAGCAATAAAAAAGGAGCTCATGGAGCTCCTTGTACTATTTTATATTCAAGTGAAATGCGTAAATACTTTCCTTTAATATCTTTTAGATGATCGAATTGTTTGGTAAAGGATAATAAATCGATTGCTTGATAGTCGTGTATTTCTTCTTTTTGTGTCATTAATGAGACCTTGTCTAATCCATCTATTTGATAGAAAGAAGAGTATAGTGTTATACTTTTATTATCTTCAGCAAGTGTAGCAGCTGGTAGAAGAACGCCATCACCTCTGATAAAGTAGATAGTATGCTCTATCAGTTTGATCACATAGTTTGTATCCTTACCATTGTTTAGTATTACACGTAGGCGCTCTCCATCTAATGTCATGGATACAGGTCGGATAGCTTCTATTTCCTTTTCCCAACTTTGGTCCAAAGTTATTGTCCCTTGATTGGTAATTGCTTTATCTATGAAGGTACTTTGCTGTTCTATAAATACAGAGTTAAAACTATAGGTATGAGGCTCCGTTAGATCAATAATTTTCTCTTCTACAGGTGGAGTGATTTTGATATCATCATCACTACTACAGCTAATAGTAAGAAGACCTAGTGATAATAGCGGAATAAATAATCTACTGAATTTAATCATTTCTAAAAAACATTAATCATAAAGTAAAGATAGACAATACCTAGATATATTTATTCTTTTATTTCATTGCTAAGATGTGTATTTTGATCTGCAAATGATTTGCCACAATTATGACATACACCTTTGCTAGGATCTACATCTTCTTCTTGAGTCTCCCATATATAAGTAGTACCACACGAGCATTCTATAACATAGAAGGGCTCTTGATCAGGTGTTGTTATAAATTTATGGAATACCCCAAAGTCAAGGTTCAACTTACTTATCTTTTTGAGTTCTTTTTTCTTGATTACTCCTATATAATAAGCTTCATCTCCTCTCTCTAAATTGCAGACCGTATAATTCTTAGGTAGTTTCTTACGGATTTGATTAATCATATAAGCAAGAGCTTCCTCTTTGTCAATCTTTTCTTTTTTTACAGCTTTAGAGACTTTTTTGTCTAATTTCTTTTCATTGATTACGAAATCTTCCCCTAGTGTATTCATTCTTTGGCTGATAAAAGAAATGGCATCACTATCTAGATGCGGAGCATTAGCATTGACTTCATATAAGATTTTGTTCTTAAGCAAGAAGTTAAATAAGGCATCTTCAGGTATGGTATCTTTAGTACTTTGTAGAATACGCGTGTACTCCTCAGGAGATAGTAATGCATTTAGCACTTGTTGATTCGCTTGTTTCATAACGGTTTTGTTTTTTCGGTTACATTATCGTTAGTTGAGTGGGTAAGAAATCTTCCTCCAAGATACAAATTAATTTAAGTAAGAAATGTTAATAATGCGAATAATATTTCTTTGTGCATTGATGAAAACGTTGTTTATCGTGTGTTTTAAAATGTTTTTTATAAAAAAAGCTTGTATATGTAATGGATTACTGTACATTTAGCCTGCGATAGTATAGATGATTACTATTGACTAATTAAATAATAAACAATGGACAACCTTTTTTTACTATATATCCATGGATATGGATCAAACAGAGAATCACGTAAATTTTATAATATAAAAGAATCTTTGCCAGACTTTCCAGCTGCGGTTTTTGAATGGGATGAGAACACAGACTTTAAGTTGTTATTACAAACCGCTGTAAGACAGACAGCAGAGATTGAACAGATCATTTTAGTAGGAGACTCTACTGGAGCTAATCTAGCGTACCAAGTAAGAGAAGCTCGTAAAGCACTAGGGTTAAAGACAATATTAGTACTAACAAGTCCATTGCTAGACTATGATAAACGTCTTAATGCTGATCTACAGTTTACAGAGAATCTTCAAGAGAGTTTAATAAAAATAAACAATGTAGAGGATGCATTAGTAATTATGGCTAAAGAAGATGAGGTAATTGACTTTAGTAATTTTGATGTAAAGAATAATGCTTCTAATAGTACTGTGATCTATGTAGATGATAATCATAGGTTAGAAGGGTTTATCAATTATGTTGGCTATATAATAGGTTATATTGTCAATAAAAGTGTAAGACCGGAAGTAGAAGTAAACTAAAATAGCAAAGCAACCCTAGGGTTGCTTTTTTTATGCTATAAAATCAAGGTTCATTATAATTAAGGGTATGGTGATAGATATGCATAGCGTAAGTTTTTTCGTTTATAGGCTTTTTGTAATAAAGATGCCACAAAACACAGAAGTTACCTAAGCTTAACAATAGCGTAAGATTCGTATAGGAAGACATCGCTAATTTTGGGCATTGAAAAAAAGTGACATTCTGAACAGTAAGAGGATATTATTAAACCATTAAATATTCTTTTTAGTAACGAAATACTTTAATACGCTCTATTTATAACAACATAAACCATATATAATGAAAAAAAGATTCTTTACTGTTGCCTTCTTATTTACGGCAGCATTAGCGATAGGACAGACTAGTGTTCGTGGCTATGTATTTGAGGATGCTAATAAGAACGGGAAAAAAGATAGAAGTGAAAAGGTATTAGCTGGGGTAAGTGTATCTAATGGCGTGGAGGTCGTACAGACTGATGATAAAGGACAGTATGAGCTACCTCTAACGGGAGACAATCAAATCTTTGTGATTAAACCAAGTCAATACGCTACTGTATTAGATCAATATAATCTGCCTGCCTCTTATGTAACCCATAAACCTAAGGGATCACCAATAGGAACTAAGTATGAAGGAGTAGCTCCTACAGGGAAATTACCAAAAGAAGTAAACTTTGGGCTGATCGCACAAGAGGAGTCAGCAGATTTTAAGGCTTTTATCTTTGGAGATCCTCAACCATATAGTCTAGAGGAACTAGATTACTTTAAAAAAGCAGTAGTAGATGAGGTAAAGAATAAGACAGAAGGAATCTCTTTTGGTATCAGTCTAGGTGATCTAGTAGGAGATAAATTAGACTTGCATACGCCTTATAAAGAGGTGATGAAAGAAGTGGGGCTACCATGGTATAATGTGATGGGAAATCACGATATGAACTATGAGGCAACAGAAGATATCTATTCTGATGAGACCTTTGAGAAGAACTTCGGACCAGCTAATTATGCCTTTAATTATGGCGATGCTCACTTTATCGTATTAGATGATATTCTATATCCTCACCCAATTAAAAAGAAAGGATACCTAGGTGGTTTTAGACAAGATCAATTAGACTTTGTGAAGAATAATCTGAAGTTCGTTCCTAAAGATAAGTTAGTGGTAATCTCTTTTCATATTCCATTATTTGTAGGAAACGAAAAACACTTCGATCAAGAGTCTAGACAACAGTTGTTAGATATTTTAAAAGAGCATGAGAATATCTTACTATTATCTGCACATACTCACTATCAGATGCATCAGTTCTATACGAAAGAACAGGGATGGTCAGGTATAAAACCATTACATGAGTATAATGTTGGGACAACGTCAGGAGACTGGTACTCAGGAGAGTTTAACGAGTTAGGCGTGCCTGCTTCTACTATGAGAGATGGGACTCCTAGAGGGTATGCTACTTTAGTAGTTAAGGGGAATCAGTATGAGTTAGACTATAAAGTATCGGGAGCATCAGATGATTATAAAATGGAATTGTTTATGCCTAAGGTCATTGCGGATAAGAAATCGAATAACTATCAGGTATATACAAATGTCTTTATGGGAACAGAGAAAGATCTAGTACAGTATAGAATAGATGGAGGAGAATGGAAAGAGATGAAGAAAGAAGAGAGTTTTGACCCAAGCTTCTACGCAGCAGTTCAAAAGTATGATTTGACAGAGAAACTATTAACTGGAAAGAAACCATCTCACCCGATTAAGTCATCTCATTTATGGAGTGCTAAGCTACCTTTTAATATTGGGTTAGGAGAGCATAAAGTAGAGGTGAAGGTGACAGATATGTTTGGTAGAGAACATATAGAACACAAAACCTATAGAATAGAGAAAAGTAAATAGTATAGTTTTTTATAAGGTTTAGATTCTTCATCATTATAGCGAGCTCGCTTATAATCGAATCAGAATTTAAATTAAGTGTGTTGAAAGGGCTCAGTATCGTTAGGTACTGGGCTTTTTCTGTTTGTGTAGAGTAGTTATAAGAAGACCTTCTGCTATATCTATTCTTAGAAGAATCATAAAATGTTTTCAGAGCGTTTTCTTCCTATTATCTTTACTAGACATATAAAATGAAAAATGAATATGACTAATTTAGAACTAACGAAAGCGTATTATAATTATATAAATCAAGGTGAATTTGGAGAGGATACTTACTTTAAATTATTTGCAGCAGATGTAGAAATCTTTTACCCTAAGTTTGGCTTCGGCAAAGGAAGAGAAGGGATAGATAACTTTACAAAACAAATAAAACAAGTCGTCAATTCATTAGCCTTTGACCTAGAGAAGTTTAACTTTATAGAAAGAGATAATTACGTTATTGTAGAAGGACATGAGTACGGACAATCTAGTAATGGAATTACATTTCCTAATCACAATACCTCATTTGGTAAGTTCGCCTCTGTATTTGAGTTTAGAGCCCATCAGATTATTCGTATGCATAGTTATGTAGATCCAGATCTGGCAGGACAAGATGCGTATATCTCTAGCTTGCTTAAAGGGCAGGGGAACAATATGACAGAAGAACAGATAACTAGGGCTACTGTTATTCAGTTTTACGATATATTATTAGGTAACACGAAGGGTAATATACTAGATCTTTTCACAGAAGGAGTAGATTGGGATATTCCTGGTAATGAAGAGAAGTTTCCATGGTTAGGGAAGAAAACAACGAAGCAGGAGGTAGAGAAGGGCTTCTTAGAACTGCATCCCCTCTATGTAGAGCCTAAGAGCTTTACAGTAGACTTTATTGCTGTAGATGGTGTTAATGCTACTGCTGTAGGATATCTGTCCTCTAAGATTATGAAGAGTGATCAGGTGTTCGAATCTCCTTATGTTGCGATTTTTAAAGTGATAGAAGGGAAGATTACTAAGTATCACTTTTTAGAAGATAGCTATAAGTTAGATCAGACAATGATATAGATAAAATATTAGCTAGAGAATTGTCTTATGTTCTCTAGCCTTTGTAAGTAAAGTAGTTATATAGAGTTCTTTTTTGAAACACAATTATTACGTTATTTATTATGCATTATCCTATAAAAGTAAGTACACAGCAGTTAGAGGGAGCGTTATCTCCTATAGATAAGCCTTATTATTTTGCTATTCTGATAGATGGTGAAGCTACTTTTTCTTTAGATTTTAATAGATATTCTTGTTCTGGACAGTATATCTTATTTTTATCTCCTTATCAGTTGTTGACATGGGAGAAAGTAGATATTAAGTCAATGAAGACTATACAGTTTCATGGAGACTTTTATTGTATAGAATATCACAAAGAGGAGGTAGCATGTAATGGAGTCTTATTTAATACATTATTTGATGTTCCTTATGTTCCTATTCAGCCATCTTTATTTCTAGAATTGACTCAGCTTTTTGATAAAATAGAGCAATTAGAACACCAACAGTCTGCTTATGATATTCCGATTCTCAAGACGTATTTACAATTGGTATTAGCACTGAGTAGTAAAGAGAAACAGTTGATCAATAAGAAACAAAAGACTTCAGGGCTGTCCTTAGAAGATATAGCTAGCTTTCAAGAGATGCTAGAAGAGCATTTTATGGAGTCTAGAGCGGTAGCATTTTATGCAGAGCAGTATCATTTATCTGTTGATGTGTTTAGTAAAAAGGTTAGAAAGTATTATGGAAAAACACCTTCTAAATTAATCCAAGAGCGCCTTATTTTGGAAGCAAAAAAACAACTTCATCTAACTTATAAAAGTGTAAAGGAGATAGCTAAGTTATTAGGATTTGAGGATGAGTTTTATTTTAGCCGTTATTTTAAGAAAGAAGTAGGCGTATCTCCTAAGATATTCAGAGAACAAGTAGGAATATCAGTAGTGGCAAAAAAGTCTATGGAATAGAAGGAATAGTCCATGTTATTCCTCTGCTAAACTATCTAGTTTTGTTGAAAAATAAAATAAAACCAATGAAACAAATTTTAGTATTATTTAGCAGTTTACAAGTAAAATCGATTCATTTTCTTCGTTTATCTATCTGTATTGTCATGGTTTGGATAGGAGGGTTAAAAGCTTTTCAATATGAAGCGGATGGTATCGTACCTTTTGTAACGAATAGCCCTTTTATGAGCTTTTTCTATCAAAATTCAACAAAAAAAGTATTAGATGAATCTGGCAAAGAAGTATATGAATACACTCAACATAAAAATCCCGAGGGCAAAGTAGTGCAGAAGAACATTGATTGGCATAAACAGAATGGTACTTATGTGTTTTCGTATGTTCTAGGTGCAGTGATTGTAAGTATAGGGGTACTCGTATTATTAGGGATATGGTATCCTAGACTCGGTTTTTTAGGAGGGGTATTAACATTAGGCATGTCTTTGGTCACACTATCATTTCTAATCACTACTCCAGAAGTATATGTGCCTAATTTAGGAGGTGATTTTCCTACACCTAACTATGGATTCCCTTATTTATCAGGTGCTGGACGACTAGTCTTAAAGGATATTATCATGATGGCAGGAGGATTAGTGATCGCTGGTGATTCAGCACGTAATTTGCTTTATAAGTGATTAATAGGTTTAGAATATAAAATAAAGTAAAAATAAAAGCTTAGTAATTATCTAATACTAAGCTTTTATTTTTAGAGGAGATAATAATCTTTGAAAGTGTACTATTATTTTTAATAACCGAAATGTGTGTACTAGTTAAAAAGAATTAATTAATATGAGTTAAAATATTTTATATTATTACTGTTTTATGTTTTTATTATTTATAATTATTACAATTTAAATATGCTTTTTAGGTGTTGTTTTAAATATATATTATTTTTTATTTATAAAAAGTAATACTTTTATGAGTGGTTGAAAAAAGTAATAATCAAAAAACAGTTTAATATGAAATTGAAACACACGTATTTTTATCATCCCTCTAATGTCGAATGCAATGAGGGAGTAATTAAGCAATTCGAAAGCCAAGGTGTCTCTATGAAAAAGATACAAGAAGCACTTGGTAGGCATAATCGATTTGTAGTAGCTAAAGATTCAAAGGAAACTACGGTTTCTATGGGAATTGAGGCGGCAAAAGGAGTATTAAAGCAAAGTGGTATTTCAATAGAAGAAATAGATATTATTGTCTTTGTGACTTGTACTCCAGAGCATCAGATCCCTTGTGATTCTATCTTTATACACCAAGCTTTGCAAGGAAAGAATAATACAATGTGTTATGATATTAACGCTAATTGTATTGGGGCATTTGTAGCATTAGATCAAGTAGCGCATTATCTCAATAGCAGTAGTAGAGCTAAAAATGCTCTAGTAGTGTGTTCTGATCAGTTATCTCGTATTCTAGATAGTCAAAATCCTGTAACAGCTTTTTGTTTTTCAGATTCTGCTTTTGCATTTATAGTAGAGAAAGAGACTACTACATCTGGATTAGTAGACGTCATGTATCATACAGATAGTAGTTTTTGTGATACTGTTCTGTATCCTCCTCAAGGGCACTCTTGTTCTTTATCTGATGAATTAACAATGTGGGATACATCATTTGATGGAAGTGGAAGTGTAGAGTTTGCTTTAGATAAAATAGAAGTTTTCTTAGCAAAGAACAACCTGAAAATAGAAGATATCAGTTTATTCTTATTCTCTCAGTTATCACTGAAAAACATTAAGATTATTAAATCACATTATCACTTACCAGAAGAAAAAGTACCTTTTTATTCGAAAGAGTTTGGTTATTCAGGAGCTTCTAGTCCTTTTTTAGCTTTACATCAATACCAGAAAGAAGGAACACCTCTAAAAGAAGGAGATTATTTTTTAATGTGGACATTAGGGGCAGGGTATCAGGCTGGTTTAATGTTGTGGAAATACTAAGTGTTTAGATGTTAGTTATCTAACTTTATATAAGGGTAAACTCAGTAAATGCAATGCTTACAGTGATTTTTTTGTTTTGAATTTAACAGATTACAAGTATATTTACTTTCAAAAAAACTATGAAATTTCTTACGGTATTAATCTGTCTAGTCTCATTGACGACCTTTGCTCAACCCAAAGCTATTTTGGATAAAACGACTTATCAATTTTGGTTAAACGAACCTAAAGTCGTAGAAGAAAAGAACCCTCTTATTATCTTCTTACATGGGAGAAGTCTTTCGGGAACCAATATAGATAGGGTAAAGAGATATGGTGCGTTAAAAGGAATAGAGAAGGGACTAGATATCCCTGCTTATTTAGTAGCTCCTCAATTGCCTTCTGGGCCATGGAATGCGGATAAGGTGGACGAAATCGTAAGTTATATGATCGCAAATTATAATATCGATGAGAGTCGCATTTATGTAACTGGAATGAGCCTAGGAGGATATGGTACGATGAAATATGCTGGTAAGTATCCTAATCGTATAGCTGCAGCTATTGCTATCTGCGGAGGAGGAGAAGAAAGAGATGCCTGTGCAGTGACTAATATCCCTATTAAGCTTATTCATGGTGATAAAGACTTTATCGTACCACTAAAAGAGTCTAAGAAGATAATGACTGCTATTCAAAAATGTGATAAAAAAGCTCCTGTAGAACTACAAGTTGTCAAAGGAGGTACACATGGGAGTGTAGAAGATCTATATAGACACATGGAGGTATATAACTGGCTATTACAACACGTAAAAAGTGATGTATCAGTAAGTTCAGAAAATAAAGAAGAAATTTAAGTAGGACATTTAGTTATAACATAAACAAAGCACCCAAAGCCTTTTGACTTTGGGTGCTTTATCTATATATTATTGGCTAATATCTTCGTTGTTTTTAAGATATACTCTATAAAATCTTCTTCTACTCTGCAGATGTCATCTAGTTGCCCATTGTCTAAACTTAGTTCCTTGAATGCTTTTTACCCTATAACCTACAGATATAATTACATCTAGATTATAACACTTAACAGGTTTGTCTGAATTTGCAATGTGCAAATTTTGCACATTGGTTTGTTCTACTAGTTCACCTTCTTCAAATACATTTTTTATGTGTTTGGTAATGACAGTTCTATTTTTTTGAAATAATTCTGCCATTTAGACTTGAGTTAACCATAGTGTTTCGTTCTCTAAACGGGTTTCTATCTTAGTGAAGACATCTTTTGTCTGATAAATAAGGATACTTCCATGCTCTGCCATAACATTTTTTTTTAAGTTTATAAGTACTTTATATACCACAAAAAACATACTGTAAATTAACAACTTTATATTTATTTAGAGGGCAGTTTTATGTTTTATCCTTATTGCTAAAGTCTAACGTATTGTGTTTTGATAATGGGATAATGTATTTGTCTAAGTGTACTCACTTATAGAGTGTTTTATACTAATAAGTTGTGTGTGAGTATCAATATAGTATTGTTTGTTAATTACTGTGTTTGGTAAAAAAGGTTGTATTATTTGATTTTTTAACTAAATAGCTGTGTTTGTGTTTGTTTAGTTAACTAAAAAGCTTTCTGTTTTCGATGTTTTCTATTTAGAATCGTTTTAATTTGTATGTTATTAAAAATGATTATAAATAATTAGGTATGAAAAGAATAACTACATTGATTTTTACTATTGGAGGTGTAATAGCCAGTATAGCGCAAGTGTCTACTATCAAAGGACGTATAGTGGATAGTGCTAATAAGCCAATTCCCTTTGTGTCAGTACTCGCTGAGAATAATAATAAATATGCAGAAACTAATGAGAATGGTGATTTTGTATTAGAAGCTATTCCTAAGGGAAAAGTACTGCTTAAAATTATGTCGATTGGTTATAGTAGCTTAGAAAAAAAAGTGAATGTCCATAAAGAAGAAGAGTCTTATCATTTTACGATGACTTCGGATAGTCAATTAGAGAATATTACAGTTTATGGTAAAAGTAACAAAGATGTCAAGAAATTAGAATATATCACAAGATTACCTCTAGGCATACAAGATCAAGTACTAGCTATTAGTATTGTACCAGGAGAGGTTATTAAAGAACAAGGAGCTTTAACTATTACAGAAGCTAGTCGAAATGTAGCTGGAGTTACTCAGTTTGCTACTTATGGGACTCCTTTTGAGAGTATGTCTATTCGCGGATTTAGAGGAACTCCTGTTTTGAGAAATGGAGTAGCTATGGAGTCTGACTTTAGAAGAGGGTCTGGTATCGCTGACATGCAAGGAATAGAGAGTGTAGAAGTCATTAAGGGATCTGCTGCTGTAATACAAGGTATAGGTAATGGACTAGGAGCTGTAGGTGGAGTTATTAATTTAGTCACGAAGACACCGAATTTTTATAATAAAAGGGAAGTGGGGTTTAGAACAGGAAGTTATGGACATATTCGCCCTACTGTGGATATAGAGCAAGTCTTAGATAAGAAAGAGACTTTGTCGTTGCGTTTTAATGGATCATATGAACGAAATGATGGGTGGAGAACCTATGTGAATAATAATCATTATTATATAAATCCTTCTCTAGCTTGGAAGATTAATGATAAAACAAAACTGACAGTTGAAATGGATTTTTTAGAAGGTGATTATACTGTGGATAAGGGAACAGAGAATATAGGACCTGATTATGTAAATAGATTGTATAAATTACCTCATAATAAGTTTTTAGGCTTTAAAGAAGATAATATGCACTTAAAGTCACTAAATTATGTAGCTCGTTTTGAAAGACAATTATCTGATAAATTGTCTATGCGTGTATCATCTTTAAATTCTATAACAGATACTGACTTAGAAGATTCTGCTTTAGGATTATTAAAAAGACAAAATCAAATCACAGATTGGAAAGAGTTTGAGTTAAGAGAAAGAACAATAGGTAAATCTGTAAAGTCTGATAGAAGCACTGCTATACAAGTTGATTTTATTGGAAAAGATGTGTTTACAGGTGCTCTAAAGCACACTTTCCAATTGGGGTTTGACTTCAGAGAATATAAGACTAAGACAACAAATTATGATGGATATGTTGGAGGGAAGTTATTTAAAGAAACGATTAATGTTCTAGGTGAAGTAAATAACAATAGACCTGAAGGTTTAGAGTTTAGAATGACATCTCGTAAAGGTGGTGTATTAGCAGATGAAACTTCACCAACTTATGGGTTTATGGCACAAGACTATATTCAGATAGGAGATAAGTTAAGTGCGATGCTAGGGATTCGTTATAGTCGATTAAATGGTATTAATGTAAAAGATGTAACTGTAGCTAGATGGAATCCAGCTGTAGGATTAGTTTTTAAACCTCAAGAGAATATTAGCACTTTTATTTCATACACTACAACGACAAGTTTAAAACAAGCAAATTATAAAATGGCTGATGGAGGCTTTGCTGGGGCTGCGGATACTAAACAAATTGAATTTGGATTTAAAACCAATTGGTTAAATGATCATCTAGGAGTTAATTTTACTTATTTCTTTATTAATCAGGATAACTTGTTATATGAGGTATTTGATGAGAATAATCAACGTACTAATACTTATTTAAGAGCAGGTGACTTGAGAAGAAATGGTTTTGAGTTAGAAATTAATGGAAAAATCACTAATAATCTTGAGGTAATGTTAGGTTATGCTAATCTGTTAGCTAGATATCAAGATAGCCCTAACTATGTAGATGGCTCTGCACCTATGAATACACCTGAACACACAGCTAATGGGTGGGCTAATTATAAGTTTGATCAAGGTGTACTAAAAGGGTTTTCTGTAGGTATGGGAGTTTATTTTGTTGGGAAAAGACCTGTTAATGAATATGCTAGAGCATCAGATGGGCATGGCTCTTATGAAAATGTAAGACCATTCGATATGCCAGATTATACAACATTTAATATGCAATTAGGATATACGTATAAGAATGCAAGAATAAAATTATATGCAAATAATATTTTTGATAAGTTAGGTTATAATTCATATTTCAGAGCAGGATATATTAATGAAATCGCTCCGAGAAATATTGCTGCTCAATTACTATATTCATTTTAATATTAGGTATAGAGATTAGTTTTAAACTTATTAAGGAAAAAAGGGACAAGTGCACTTGTCCCTTTTTTTGTATTTATTATAGTCTTTGTTTTTCTGTTGTTATATTTTGTTGTGATTTACTCAGAAGTCATTATCTTTAAGTACTCAAATCCTCTTAATAGATATGAAATACAAAATAGACCTATATACTCGCGTAAAGATAGATACCTCTAGTGACGCTAAGGCTTATGCTAATATGTTGTGTATAGGTGATCAATGCAAAACATTTGCAGAGGGGTTTATAGAAAACTCTCAATCTCGTATTTCGCTTATGGCTATTGTGAAGGGATTAGAGCAGATTAAAGAAGGGGCAGAAGTAACGATCTATGTGACTTCTAAGTATGTGATGAATACCTTCGAGAAAGGGTGGATATTAAATTGGAAATACAATGATTGGTTAAAAGCTGATGGAGAGCCTCCGTTGAATGTTGACTTATGGATGCGTTTTGCAGTTCAGATGGAGAGACATAAATTAACCTTTAACTATGTGTCTAATTATAAAAAGTATCCTCAACTAGTAGAGTGTAAGGATATAGGTGCTGCCATGCTATTACAACCTAATTTGTTGATAGATGAGGTATATAGAGCTTATCTAGAGGAGTTACAGTATAAATTGCACGATCTGATAAATGAACACCGTGTAGCAGAGATAGAGGTAGTATTAGATACGATAGAAGAGCCTGAAGAAGTGATTGTTTATGAGCCTGTATACGAGGTTCTAGATGAGATAGAGGATGAGCACGAAGAAGAGGAAGAAGAAACAGAAGAGAGTCAAAGCCATACTCGTCCAACAGTATTTACTAGAATGCCAAGTGATATTAAACTACTAGTGACTATACGAGATCAGTTGAATCAATACTTTGTAGATCAACCGACTAAAGTAGAGTTGCGTTCTACGGATTTATATGATGAAATACGTAAAAATAAGACTTTAAAAGAACGTTTTCCTCATCCAGTACTGTTTAATCGTTTCTTGCGTAAACAACATCAAGAAGGGGTGCTAAAACAAATTATTCCTAACTGTAAGATTGATACTTTTAATACTGATTTCTATCAGTGGTATTTTCATAGATAATTTGGGATGATTTTGTCTTGTGAAAACTTGTTTTAAATGTTTTCAGATTACTGTCATGGCTTAGTCTTGTTTCCGAAATGCTTTCAAGACCTTGCTAAAACCGTACTTTTTGGGAACAACTCGGAAAGAAAAGAGCAAATTTATAAGGCAAAAACCTTTTGAGTCATTATACCCACTGCGTTTAGATATAAATATCGGACTCTGTTTTACTTTTATTTACTCCCTTTTTTGACTTAGTTATTAATCGAATTATTGTTGTTAATGATTAAGCGCTTAGTAATCAATCATAATATTCTCCTAACGATTTGTTCATCTTGACTATCTTTAGTTGGTATTGTTTTAGATGTAATATAATGAACTAAAAAATTATTCATTATGTTAAAAAAGGAACCTAAAAAGACCTTAGAGGCTTGGGAGAAGGCAATGGACTTAGTTACTTACCTGTATAAGGAGTCTGTAGTAGATCAGAGTTCTGATCATGCAGATTTAATTGCTCATATTCGAGAGCGGGTATTAAAGATTCCATTGAGTATAGAATTATCCACCTTTGAAAACTGTATACTAAGTGATCAGCTTGAGAGCACGAGAAGGGAATGTGCTTTATTGCATACCTGTTTAATGCTGGCCAAGGATCTAGGTGTATTAGAAGAAGAGATCATAGATACTTTAATTGAAAGAATTGAGACTGTCAACGAGCTTGTTAGTGGACTTATCGAAGAGGAAGAAAATGAGTGGGATAAATTGCTCTTAAGAATATAAATAAATAAGCCCATCGTATGATGGGCTTGATTTTATAATTTAGATTAGTTACAAGACTGCACATAGTCATCTACTAGTTTTTTAAGACCTTCGAATGTATTGGTATCATAGTTAGAGAACTGAAGAGCACCACAGTTGACATATTTATCAAATAATTTTTTAGTTGTATCCTCTTTTCTAGTTCCGAAAGTAGATTTGTTACCTAAATAGATTGCTTTTTTCTGTCCTTTTAATAGAAGGTAGAAACCATCAGGTGTTTTAAGGTGGTGTAGCACCATATTTCCACCATTGTCATAATCGACTATTAAGAATTTGCTAGAGCCTCCAAATACATCTAGCTCTCCATTAGAGTTGCCCAGTCCTCCGTCATCAGAGGTAGGAGTACCGATATAACGCTCATTACCTACACCAAACTCTACACCCTCTTTTGCTTTAAAGTTTAATCTTTTTTTGTCAGTTTTGATAGCAACTGAGTTACCATAGCTACTAACATCAGCTATCCCAACGCTACCACTTATTCTATAGTCTCCATCGCGAGGTACAGATTCAAATTCAATAGTTACTAATCCAGTGTGTTTAGTTCCTTTTTTATCGATCACATACCCCTCTTGATCATAGATATTACGTGATTTTCCTCTAGCTTCTACTACATGCTTATTATATTCTTCTTGTTTTTCAGCAGTCTTAGCGTCGCGATAATCTTTTATTTGTTGAGTCATATCGCCAAATTTATAGCCGTTAGCATATAGTTTAGCTATAAACACAGGATTCGCTCTTATAGGATCTGTAGCATCCATGAAATAGTTAAGGTCTGTTATATCAAACTGTTTGTCATCATACGTAGTCAGCGTAACTCCTCTTTTAGCGTTCATTGTTTTTGTTTCGTCATAACTCACTTTAGCGATAACATTTCCTTTGATATCAGCTATTGTAGCTTCATGTGAAGAGTACGCTTGTTTAGTTGTTTTTGTATTGATAAAACCTATTTTGTCAGCCCCTTGCATGATGCTTGCATCATCTGTGACATTGATATTCGCTTTCTTTAAAAGAGCAGTTTCTTCTGCTTTTTCAGCTTTTCTATCACCATCTATTTTATTCCATTTTTCAGAAATTTCTTTATTAGAAGATTGAAACAATTCGGTTGCTCTTTCAGAGTTAATACCTTCCTCTGTGATCAGACCATCTGCAGAAAAGTATACTGCCATAATAGCTTGTTTCTCTTTACTTAGTGTAAATGGAACATTTTTCATCTCCATATCCTGTACGTTTCCATTTTCTCCTTTAAGTTGTAACCAGAAGTTGTTGTTAGCGCTGCTTTTCACTTCTGCCCAAAAGGTAGTCTTATCATCTAAACTAGTGAATTTATAAACAACTCCTTTTCGGTCAATCTTAGCGATTTCTTTTTTATTAATTGTTACAATTCCTTTTTTGACATTGAAGTCTTGTGCTTGTACTCCTATAGCAGCCATAATGACTAAGGATGTGGTAATGTAATTTTTCATAGTGTAATATTTTTTTACAAATTTAAGTTATTTTTGTGATTGTTAAGTTGGTAATCATTTGAATGATCTAATTTTTTATGTAAAATGAGTGGTTGTTTGATTTATTTTTAGAAAATTATTTAATACTGTAATGCTGATGCTAGTTGTTGTTATAAGTGCTAAATTAGCTTTTATGATACCCTAATAAGTTTTAATTTTAAACAGTAGAATTATCAATAGTTATGTTCGAAAAAGTAGATAAAGATTCTTTACTTAGCCAAGAGTTTATCAATAAGTATAAACCTTATTTTAGAGAGGAAGTGTATCCTGCAAAAACAGTATTGTTAGAGGAGGGAGCGATAGCGAATAAAGTATTTTGGGTAAGCAAGGGATGTCTGCGTGTTTGGATTAATAAAGATGGACAGGAGGTGACTTTTCAATTCTTTTTAGAGAACAGTATGGTTTCTTCTATTGAGAGTTTTTGGAGGGGAATGCCTAGTAAATTTACTCTTGAGACGATAGAACCTACAGTGGTATGGGTGGCTGATAAAGAAGATATCAGACCATTATTAGAAGACTCTTTAGCTACGCCAGAGTATAGAGATCTGTTTATAGATGTGATTTTTCAGCGAACATTCGACTATGTGAATCACAGCTTATCTTTTGTACAGTCAACCCCAGAGGAGCGTTATCTTAAGCTTTATGAGAGTAGACCAGAGTTGATACAACGTATTCCACAGCACTATATCGCTTCTTATATAGGAATATCTAAGGTTCACTTAAGCCGTATCAAAAGCAAGCTGCTAAAGTCCTAATTTGATAACATTTGTTATCGATATACACGGTTGCTATCCAATACTTTTGTCTCTATAAAATAAAGAGATATGAAAGCAGTAATTGTAAAAGAAAAAGGACAGAATCCTGTATATACTACCGATTTTAAGTCTGTAGAAGTGAGTTCATCAGAAGAAGTGTTGATGAAAATCAAGGCAGTTTCGATTAAGAATCTCGATAGAGCTATCGCTAGTGGCAAGCATTATTCAGTAAGTACTAAACCTTTTGCTCCTTTTGTTATCGGAACAGATGGAGTAGGTGAGCTTCCAGACGGGACGATGGCTTACGGATTTGGCTTACAGGGGATGTTAAGTGAGTATGCCATCGTAGATAAGAATCAACTAGTACCCTTACCTAAAGGAATTGATTTAGCAATGGCAGCCACTATGCCTAATGCCCTTATGGGGTCTGTGATCGCTATGGTAGTCAGAGCAAGGTTACAAAAGGGAGAAGTAGTGCTGATCAATGGAGCTACAGGTGTCACAGGGCAAGTAGCTGTACAAATGGCCAAACATTATGGAGCGAGTAAAGTAATCGTGACAGGGCGCAATGAAGAAGCATTATCCTCATTAAAGGAACTGGGAGCAGATGAGGTGATCAGTCTGCATCAGAATAAAGAAACTCTAGTAACAGCATTTAGTCAAGTACATCAAGAAACACCTATCGATGTAGTGATCGATTACTTATGGGGAGATAGCGCTTCGGCTATATTGACCGCATTAAAAGGTAAAGGCAAGTATCAACATAGAACTCGTTTTGTCAATGTAGGAGCGATGTCTGGTGATATGATGGAGTTGTCTTCTTCTATACTGAGGGGAACGGACATTATGCTATTAGGATCTGGAATAGGCAGTTGGACAGATGAAGAGATGGTTCGCTTCTTTAAAGTCTTATTACCAGAAGCTTTTGACTTAGCAGTAGCAGGGAAGTTACGCCTTGAGACAGTGAGTTATCCGTGGCAAGAGATAAGTGAGGTATGGGATATGCCTCTTAGCAGTGGAAAAAGATTGGTGATGATAACAGAGTAATTTTTTAGTAGAATATAAAGATACGCAAATATAGAAAAGCCCATCACATGATGGGCTTTTGCTATTATTTAGAGCAATGTATTTAAAGAGTAAGTGTATAAAATAGAGTAGATTGCGAAGTATTGATTAAGTACTACTTACAAATATATACTATGAAAGAAGAGAGCAACGTTTCGAATTTTCTGTTTTATCAGAATAAAGAAGGTAAAACAAGTGTTCAAGTTATAGTTGATAGTAATCAAGAGACTATTTGGGCGTCACAAAAGACAATGAGTGAGATATTCGGTGTAGATAGAAGTGTTATCACAAAGCATATTGCTAATGTATTAAAAGACGGTGAATTAGAAGAGGATTCAGTATGTGCAAATTTTGCACATACTGCCTCTGATGGTAAAAAATATAAGACTAACTTCTATAATTTAGATATGATACTATCTGTGGGGTATAGGGTTAATTCTGTACAGGCAACACAATTTAGAAAGTGGGCTAATGGAGTATTGAGGGAGTACTTGATAAAAGGGTTTGCGTTAGATGATGAGCGCTTAAAGCAAGGACAACAATTATTCGGCAAAGACTATTTTGAGGAATTAGTAGAACGTATTCGTGAGATACGTAGTAGTGAACGTCTTTTTTATCAGAAGATTACAGATATTTATGCAACATCTATTGACTATGATCCTAAATCGAAAGTTACTCAAGAGTTTTATGCAATAGTGCAGAATAAATTACATTGGGCGATTCACAATCATACAGCTGCCGAATTAATAAAGAAAAGAGCTAATTCGAATCAGAAGAATATGGGATTGACATCTTGGAAGAATGAGAAACAAGGAGGAAAGATCCTGAAGAGTGATGTAGTAGTGGCTAAAAACTATTTGAATATAGAGGAATTGACAGAGTTGAATAGAGTAGTATCAATGTATTTGGATTTTGCAGAGAATATGGCTAAACGCCAAAAAGCAATGAAAATGGCTGACTGGATAGATCGATTAGATGCGTTCTTATCTTTTAATGAATATGATGTGCTCAAGGACGCAGGCAAAGTCTCAGCGATGGTAGCGAAGCAGATGGCAGAAGTAGAGTATAACAAATACCGTACAGTACAAGATTATGAGTATATGTCTGATTTTGATCGATTCGTAGAAGAATCAAGACTATCTTATGGGATAAGGAATTATAATGAAGAACATCAGTAGAATAAATGAAGAAAGACAAAAGTCTTTTTAGAATCGCTAGTCAATCTTTATATTTGACAAGGATATAAAGAAATAGAATATGAGTAAAGATATACAGGTCATAGCATTTGATGCAGATGATACACTTTGGAATAATGAGATATACTACCAAGAGACAGAGCACGCTTTTTGTGAGCTTCTAAAAGATTATTTACCAGCAGCAGAAGTGTCTAAAGCCCTTTTTGCAACAGAGATGCGAAATCTAGACCGATATGGTTTCGGAGCGAAGAGTTTTTTATTGAGTTTATTAGAGACGGGAGCTCAGATTACAGGAGCTCAAATGACAGATGTATTAATGCACCGCATCTTGGGGTTGGGACATGAACTGATCGATAAGCCGATCACTCTTTTAGATGGAGTAGAGGAAACACTAGATCAACTAAATGGCAACTATAAGCTAGTACTAGCGACTAAAGGTGATTTATTAGATCAAGAGCGAAAACTAAAGAATTCTTCCCTATCTAAGTATTTTGACCATGTAGAGGTGATGAGTGATAAGCAGATATTGGATTATGGAAATTTAGTAAGCAAGCTATCTTGTCAACCTCAGGAGTTTATGATGGTAGGAAATTCAGTTAAGTCTGATATTATCCCAGTTTTAGAACTTGGAGGGGCGGCACTACACGTTCCTTTTCATGTGACTTGGGCACACGAAGTCGTAGAGGAAGAGCTAGTTTATGAAAACTATAGACAGTTAAAGAACATCAGAGAAGTAGTAGACTACTTGAAATCATAGTCTATATTAACTCAAAACATAACAATTTCTTCACATAGAAATGCTTTCTTTGGTATTGTAATGGTAGGAGTATAGTTAATCTATAAACTATTTGTTATGAGCTTTGTGAGTGTATATCAGCGAGATGCGATGTTGATTAAATCATTAGAACTAAAGTTAACAATCTATAAACTAACCTTAGAGAACTTTAAAGAGGATCATCTAGGAGCGATCGCTAAGATGAGAGAGATTAGTGGGATGATTTCTTTGTATATCGGTTTGGGATTAAAGAGTCAGATAGAAGAAGATTTTGTTTGTTACTTAGACGATATCTCTCACTGCTGTATGACTTTAGAGAAACAGATTTTGCTCTGTGGGCAGTTAGGATTTTTAATCAATGAAGACATCGTATCCTTATTAGATTTAAAGAATATCATTTTCGATTTTGTAGGAAAACAGTTGTTCGAAAGTAGAACAGCGAACTACTATAGGCTGTTACACTATCGATTTACCTAAAAATAGAGGTCGTAATAAACATAGAGTTTTATATCTGTTTATAAAAGAAAAAGCTTGTATTACTACTCTAGATATTTGTAGCTTTGGCCGTATCAATATTTTGTTAAGCAGCATATACATGAGTACAATTACATTTATCGACAGTGCCTATCCTAAACCCCATCTGTTAGAAGAGTTTGTTTGGGCAGGTCGTTTAGACGAATCAGGCAAACTGTGGTTTGACCTACACCTAAAGTCAAAATACTACTATCTAAGCGAAGGAGAAGAGTATATAGAAGATGAGGAAGAGGACTTCGACGATGATGCAGAGTATACCAGTATGAGCGAGTGGCAGTCTAGAATCGTGTGGGATAATTATCATCAGTGTACTTTGTCTTCTACCTATTGGTCAGATGAAGGGGGACTTCTTCTTTCTGATGGGACCACACCTTTTAGTTTTGATTTATTAGATAATAGAGAGTTTGTACTTAATCCGCTTCCTTTAGCAGATGATATGTTAGAGTCTGAATTGGCTTTTGGTATCTACCTACTAGGCCATGACCTTTCGGCGAATCATACCATTAGCTTTACACCATTGGCTAATAAGCATTATGCTATACAGTGGTCAGGGGTGATCGCCCTAGCGTATGGTGGGTTTTATGATTATATCCACGAGTTTAAAGCAGATATTACAGAGAGCAAGTTTGACGGTTTTTACTTTCCTACGACTTGGACTTTAGAAGAAGCAAAAAAGCGATTCGAACAAGTATTGAGTAATATTGATCAGTATGAGTTTATAGATATTAACCCTAAGAGTAATAAACGAGAATATAAGCTAATGCTTAAAGAGTAAATGAGAAGAGCTACTGATGAGGTAGCTCTTTTTGTTTAAATGCGAATGAGTCCGTAGTGAGTCCGTTATGAGTCCGTACTGTCTCCGTTAAAACAGGCTTTTTAACGGAGACAGTATGGATTTATCATACGCCTTATCCTTATTCATTCCTTAGAAGGTATAAAAAGAGTTACTTCTTTGTTGTTCTTTAGTTCAAGATACTGAATGCTTTGCTTTTCTGATTATTTGTTGTTAGCTTTCAAAGCTAAACCAACCTAAACCAAGTTTTGAAGAAACAGATCGTAATCATATTTTCTCTGTTATTGATGTTTTATAGTTAAAAGAAAAATTCAATTTATTTTATAAGACAAAAGCCCTAATTAAGGGGCTTTTGAAATTTGTTCAGATAATCGTCTAAGTAAATATTAATGTAGTTTACCATCAATAGGTATTAGGTATTGGTAAGGTAAATACTGATAAACTAAACTCCCTATGTCTTTTCCTCTTTTCCTCTTTTCCTCTTTTCCAACAATATAAAAAGAATTACTTCTTATATATGTCACATCATAAGGCTAGCTATTAGTGGATGTTTTAATATAATGCCTTGTACATAAGTATATCTTTGTATTTGATTATTATCATAACATCATTGCTTTTCATTGTATTAAAGCCTTCAACATCATTAAAAAGATTAGTCTTTAAATCATTATACCGAATCTCAAATTCAGAAAGATCTATTAAAGAATCAGCGATAATGAATTTATAATAACATTGTTTATCTATAATAACTCTATGTTTGAATAATTGTAGTATTCCATAACTTTTCAAATAGCTATAGTTATATGTGTAAACATAAAAATCTTTTTTCATTTGATTTACGAAAACAAGTTGAGGTTCAATTGTTTCTATGAAAGTTTTATTTGTTATAGCTTTTTCTTTTGGAACACTATTTATTTTTTGATTTTGAATAAAAAAACCATTAGGATCAATAAGAATTGAACTAATAAAGTATATTATTAGAACTAAAGCGCTATATGAAAATATTTTTAGTTTTTTATTTGGTATCATTTTATTTAGTTAATAGATTAATTGTTAATTTACCATCAACAGGTTCTTCATTGTTTTACGCTCACTATCTTCGAAATATGAATTTGGTCAAAAGTAGCTGAATCAGCAACATTAACATTATTTGTACAGTAATTTATAAGATTAGAACAATTCTCGTTTAGTTGTTTATCTTTTCATTTTGATAGGTAAATCGACCTTCTTCTACTGAAAAACATGTCCAATCCTTTTTGTAATACCCTTACCATTGTATTGATACTTATAGTCTTTCATTAAAGTACCATTCTTCTAATTATACTTCTTATGAGCTAATCCAAAAGGATAATTGTTTGTTTCTTCTATAATCTCATTTGCTTCAATTATATTATTTTTACTCTTATAACTATAAGACAACCTTAGATTGTCTAGATGACCTTTAAATTGATACGCATAAGTATTAGTCTTAGCATTTAAAAAGTTTTCTGCTGTAGGTAAAAACTCCTTTCTCTGTTACTCTCTTCTGTGTTTTCTCTCCTGAGGGAGTATAAAGATACTCTATTTTACCAGGCCCAAAATCAATCTCAACAGGTAAATTTAAGTGATTGCACTTAATATTAGTTGTTTTTTTGTGTTTATCACTTGTTAAACTACTATCCTTAATTATAATTCATTAGCCCATCTATGTGATATTGTCTACTTTTGCAACCCTTAAAAATAGGTAAGCACTTATAGTATGAACATTATCACTTTCGAAGAAGTATTTAGAGGTAAAGTCTTTCGTATTCCTGATTATCAGAGAGGTTACTCGTGGACGAAGAAGGAGTTAGAAGAATTGTGGGGAGATTTGAACAATACTCATCACAACCGCAATGCTTTTCATTTTACGGGTATTCTTACGGTGACTGACTTCAGCAAGTTTGATACCGAATGTATTAGACGCGAAGGGTTTGTGGTAAGAGGAGGAAAGTTAGTGATAGAAGGAGATAGCTATGAAGGCTTTAATATTGTAGATGGGCAACAACGTCTGACTACGATATTAATATTGTTATCAGAATTGGTGATGGCACTGGAGGATAGCCCACTCAAACAACGACTTACAGAATACTATTTTAAGGTTAAAGAAGCAGATGGTTATCGCTATATTTTTGGGTACCACGTAGATGTGCCTTCTCATAATTATTTAATCAGAGAGATATTTAACGATACTGATTATGAGGCAGAAGAGACCGAAACCTTATACACGCATAATTTATCTTTCGCAAAAGCATTCTTTAGTGAGCGAATTAAAGACTTTACACAAGTTGAGTTGGTTTTTTGGATAGAGAAGCTGACTAAGCACCTATTGTTTTCGATATTAAACTTAAATGAGTCTAAGGAGCGCCCATTAGACGTGTCTATGGTATTCGAGACGCTAAATTTTAGAGGGAAACAATTATCAAGTTTAGAACGTCTGAAGAATAGAGTGCTTTATATCGTCTCTAAGCAATTGACAGTTGCGAGTACGATAGATCGCAGTCGTAAGAAAGTTAATCAGAGTTGGTTAGAAGTGTATAAATGGCTGGGGCGAAACCCTACACAGGCCATGGATGACGATGCTTTTTTGAAAGCGTTTTGGTTGTTGTACTTCTCTCATTCTAAGATGGTATCTACAGATTTTAAGTCTTATCAGAAGCATTTGTTTACCATCGACTTTCAGCTAGATCAACAGGAGATGGGAAGCGTGAATTACGCTGATTATAGTGAACTTACCCAATGGCTAGAAAGTATGCGCAAGGCTGTAGCGCTGTGGTATTTTATTAATAATCCTTATGCTGTAGACACAGATGAAGACTTTGTGTATATGATTACTCCTGCGATACAGAAGTCATTACTAAGACTGTCTAATTTCCCTAGAGGATACGGTAAGTATATGCTTAACCTAGTATTGGCTGTATTGATGAGAGATTTGCCTGTGAAGGAAGATCATGGACTATCAGACTTTGAACTACAAGAACGTTTGGTTAGTATAGAGCGTTTGTTCTTTGCGATGGAACGCCATAATATCATGTGCTTTTTACTACAGGGAAACAACTCTACGCTAAATGTAGAGGATACTTTCAGAGATATTAATTTTTACTATCTACGTGGACGTGCGCATAATAATGAATACTTGTTCAATGTGTTGATGGAGAGTAGAGTAGAGCACTTCCGATGGAAAGAGGTGATTCGTCATATCCATAAGGGAGGACGATTTAAGACTTGGGCAGGGTTAGACTATTTCTTAAAAGGCATAGAAGAGAGTATGGGAGGTTTATTAGAACAGACCGAGCCTAAAGTGTACTTAGTCTATCCAGAGGAAGATGATTATGAAGTAAGAAGTACGTATAAGGATATTAATACTATGCAAAAGGTCAATCGTGACCGTTATAGCCATTCGATAGGGAATATGTTTTTAGCATATAACCGCTATGAAGCGAACCCTTTTGACAAGATACAACACAAGGTACAGAATGCTGTAAAGCATGAGTATCGAGTAAGTAAGTTAGAGTTAGACCTTTTAGAATACCCTAATTGGACGAAGGAAAATATTGAAGCGAGAGGACGTAAGATGATGGAGGCTTTCATTGAACACTGGGAATTACCAATGATTCAAGAGACAGAGATGAAGAGATTGTTACTAGATGAAGTGTGATTTTAATTAGGAATTTAAAATTAAGAATTAGGAATGTGTGTGCCTTCTGCATGTGGTTATGTGGATTGTATATAGGTACACGAAGTCGGGAGACTTCGTGTAGCGGTATATAGGGCACGGATTGCCAAATCCGCGCCAACGCAGGTATTGTGGTTACAGAATCGAAAGGTATATTTACGCAATACGTATAAAGTAGAGACGTCAATATTTTGCGTCTCACGTTTTGTTGGCACACAATGGTTATGTACACGAAGTCGGGAGACTTTGTGTAGCGAAGTATTACACCTATTCAGATACTTTATTATGTCTGCTAATGCTATGTGAAGTATCTTTTGACTTTGTATAAATGACTTGTACTTCTACACACTGTGCGAAGTCTTTTGAATGGATATAAAAATTACAATATATCTCACGTTCAATATAACAAAAAGACAAAATTATATAAGCACTTTATGCTTGAGTTCAATTAATTTTGCTTCAAATAAGTAATGAAGATGATGAACTTAGCACATAAACCAACTGTATATCACTATATTTTAGCATTTGTATTCATACTACTGATGGTGTGTGGAGCAGTGTATTTTCAGGATCCAGAGATTGTATTACCAGAGATAGCAGCGCTAGCTGTGGGGCTATGGGTATTCCAAGAAAAAGCATGGCTGAGACAGCCTGATAAGATATTTATTCTTCCTTCACTAACAGCGTTAATGGGGTTTGGGCTAAATATGTTAGCTATTCCTTATATCTCTAAGCTGTTAATTGTATTGCTACTGATGTTAGTACTGATGAAAGTAATTAATTATAGTTTGCCTCCTGCATTAGCTACAGGTTTTCTTCCTATTGTGACTAATGCTCATGCGTGGTCATTTATCTATGCCATATTGGTAACTACTTTTGTCTTGATGATTGTGGTGTATGCACTAGATTTAAATAAAGGGATTGACTCAAAAGGGAAGGTCAATACGAAAATGATGTATCCCTATCTCTTGATTAATCTACTGTGGATGGTAGTAGCTTATTATTCAGGTAACCAGCAGATGGCGGTTATCCCTCCTATAGCAGTAGTACTATACGAATCTTTAAATATGAAGATGTATTCACTGAAGATTATGGTTAAGCAAATCGCTATTCTTACATTAGCTATTAGTATAGGAGTGGTATTATATCAGTATATCGAGAATTGGTTGGTGCTCGCGTTTCTATTGTTGATCATGATGTATGGTTTGTCTCAACTATTTCAGATGCGAGTGCCTGCAGTATATGCGTTTCCATTTTTAGTTTATGTATTTCCAGCAGAGAAGGTGATGAGTTTGCCTATCGCTACTTTTGTTGTAGCAACATTTTCATTTGGAGCAGTTTATATTTATAGAACATACTTATCTACTAAGGTAACAACTCAGCCTGTAGACGAATAATTCGCTGATAGATATACTAAACAATTGATTTATAAATGAAGTAGTTTAGACCCTAAATCAGTAGATATTGCACAGCTAGTTACCTATAAAATTGATGACAAATAGAGAAGAACTCTTCAGTATAGATAGGTCTTTTCTAAGAAAAAGAGTACTTTTAGATAAAGTAATGGATGTATGTTACAAGATAGGATTACTCAGCTCTGGGTAAAGTTGTTTGGAAGGCGTATTGATATCGCCGAGATGCCTTGGATAGAAGGAGTCATTGGTGATAAAACGATTATAGATAAGTCTTATATTGACAGATTAGCTAGTCAGTATGACGTGATTATTAATCAGGCTGGAAGTGGACTTATAGAAGATATCAATATACTAGATTTTACTGTATCAGAGCGCAATAGACTAGATCTACAGATCATAGATTTCTACACCCATACATCAGATTACGACTTTGAGGTCTGGTGTGAGTGGAAGGGTGTTTTTAAACCCTTCGGAACCTTATTAGGATGGTTGTTTAGTAAGAGATTACAGCAATTGAACATTCCAACCAATACCATTATTTTTTCGAAAGGGCTAGAAAGTGAAATAATAAAACTTCAGAAAGAAGAACAAACGGTTTGGACGATTTGGTATCGAAAGGTCAAAGAAACAGGACAAACGTTGTTCTCGGGTATTTATACTCATGCTTATCTTCCTAGTAAAAATAAAGAATTGTTTAAAGTGGTTTTTCCGTTGCCCAATGGCAATGCTATAGTACTACTCAATCAGGAGGTTAAAGAAGATGGAAGTTTACTCTTACAGAGCAATGGTAAGCAATTTGGCGATGTAGGTTTTTACTTTTATGTTACGAATCACAAAGGAAAGCATTGGGTGAAATTTGTAAGGGCTTTACATGAGAGTCTACATATCTATGTAGGTACAGATGGAAAGATATGTACAGATCACAACTTTAGTTTTTATACTATTCCTTTTTTAAGACTCCACTATAAGATACAACGCAGGGAGAAGTGATTAATCTAGTGTATCTTCTCCATTATAAACTCAGTCTGTAGACGAGTAATTAATCTTCTTCATCTTACTATCTACAGTTATAAACCGTGTAGAATAGCTGATACATACTAGTTAAAAGGCTTTTTTAGCAAGGGATAGGCTCGTATTAGGTACTGATATATCACGGAGATAGAAGAGGTACTATCTTCTCGGTAGAGTGTATGATAGTATCCGGACTAGTATTTATCTTAAAAGTGGTCTTGTGGTGATCCAGTTAGTCCTTCTAGTTTTGTGGCTTAAACGAACACAAAATGGAACAACTATTAGAAGTAATCGTAGCGAGCGATGAGCTACACAGCAAATGGCTAAATGCCTTATCCTTTATGGAGAACACAGGGGCGAGGAAAATATCCGCTTGTGAAAATCCGTATCAAGTTACCTTTTTACAATTAAAGCATGCGACAGAAGAGCATAGGCATGCTTATTACTTAAAAAAACAAATTAAGAAACTACAAGTTTGTTTTCCTGAGCACTATGATACCACTAATCTATTAGCACCTGTTCAGACTCAACAGTATCTACAACGATTAGATTTATTCTGCGTTCGATATCTAAAAGAATCACTTGGACTTCATGGAGGACCTTTAAAATTCGCTGCTTATCTATTGGTTACGTACGCGATAGAGGTACGAGCGGACAAACTATATCCTATTTATCAAGGTGTTTTAGATCGTTCTGGTTCTAAGGTCATGGTCAAATCAATTATAGCAGAAGAACAAGGACATCTAGAAGAGATGATTTCTCAGTTAGAGATGTTTTCACCTGATTGGCAATACTATGCTGATATCATTGTAGAGTATGAAGAATCGCTTTGTCAAGAGTGGATGGAGGCTATTGCTAAAGCGATTAATTAAGGCATGAATACACTACCTTATAATCTACAGCGACGACTCTCAGAACGACTTCACGACAATAACTATAGACGTTTACAGCTTAGGGATATAGAAACAATAGACTTCCTATCGAATGACTATTTAGGATTGAGTAGAAATAGTGTTTTTCGGCAAGGTTTATTAGATATGGTAGTAGATAATCCAACTCTGTTAAGTGGAAGTACAGGATCTAGATTAATCAGTGGGAATACGAAGGAGGTAGAAGAAGTAGAAGAGTATATAGCAACTAGGCATAGCGTAGAGGGAGCACTTCTTTTTAACTCTGGTTATCAGGCTAATCTAGCTCTATTAGGTAATCTACCTACGCCGAGAGATACTGTGATTGTAGACGAATGGATACATCGGTCTGTACACGATGGATGTCTATTGTCAAGAGTAAGAAAGTGGAAGTTCAGACACAATGATTTAGAAGACTTAGAGCGCTTACTTAATAAAGCAACAGGAGATATCTACATAGCCGTAGAGAGCCTATATTCTATGGATGGAGATTTAGCTCCCTTAGAGGAGCTAGTAGAGTTGGCACAGCGTTATGGCGCTTACTTAATAGTAGATGAGGCTCACGCTATAGGAGTATACGGCCTAGGTAGAGTACATTCTCTAGGATTACAAGCTGGTGTATGGGCAACTCTCGTGACATACGGTAAGGCGATGGGAGTACATGGTGCTGCTGTGCTGGGAAGTAAGATGTTGATAGATTCTCTGATTAACTTTGCTTCTTCCTTTATTTACAGCACAGCGCCTAATGCTTTGATGGCCATGAGTATTAAGCTTGCGTACCTTTTTATAGAGAAGCATCCTATGCTATCACTACAATTAGAAAGTGTTATCAAGACTTACGCAGAAGTCGCCCCAAAAGGCATTGTACTGACTCCAAGTCCTATACAGGTGATTAGTCTTAAGGGAATTCGAGATATTCCAAGTTTTCAAACAGACTTACTACAACACAATCTTAGTACTTATATCGTTAAGGCACCTACTGTGGCTAAAGGTACAGAACGCATAAGAATCTGTCTCCATGCTTTCAACACAAGAGAAGAAATGAATCTATTATTTGAAATTATAAAAAGAAATGACACAACCCCTTAAACTATTTGTAACTGGTATCGATACAGGAATTGGTAAAACAGTTACTTCTGCTATTCTAACACATTATTTTAAGGCTGATTACTGGAAGCCTATTCAGTCTGGAGACCTTCATGAGTCAGACAGTATGAAGATACAACAGTGGAATGAGAATGTGACTATTCATAGAGAAAGATTTAGGCTGCAGTTACCCGCTTCGCCTCATGAATCTTCAGCTAAAGAAAATGTTGATATTCAATTGGCCGATTTTACACTACCTGACACTGCGAATAATCTCATTGTAGAAGGAGCAGGGGGATTGTTTGTTCCGATTAACTCTTCTACTTATATGATTGATCTGATTCAATATTTAAAACTTCCTGTCGCGTTAGTCACTAAAAATTATTTGGGGTGTATTAACCATACAATGTTATCGATAGAAGCATTGAGAACAAGGAATATTCCTATTGATTACCTTGTGCTGAATGGAGCGTTTAACCCTTATTCATTGGAGGCGATAAAGAACTTCATAGACAGAGATACACAATTAATACAGATACCCACATTAGCAGAGATTACTAAAGAAGCAGTTATGTTAACAGCACTTGAATTAGCAAGTGATTCATCACAAAAATAACAAATGAAAAATAGACAAAAGAATTTAATAGAACGCGATTATGCTGTGAATTGGCATCCTTATACTCAGATGAAAACAGCTCAGAATATTATACCTATTGTAAGAGGAGAAGGGAGTTATCTATACGATGCAAATGGCAAGAGATATATAGATGCAGTATCTTCGTGGTGGGTAACCTTACATGGGCATTCGCACCCTTATATTGCTCAGAAAATGACCGAACAATTAACTACTCTAGAGCAAGTAATCTTTGCTGGGTTTACTCATCAGCCTGCTATAGAATTATCAGAGCGATTATTAGGCTTATTACCATCTAGCCAGACTAAGATATTCTATACAGATAATGGTTCGACAGCGATAGAAGTAGCTTTAAAAATGGCTATTCAGGCTAATTATAATAAAGGAGGTAAGAAGAATAAAGTCATTGCTTTTAAAAATGGGTATCATGGAGATACTTTTGGGGCAATGTCTGTGAGTGGTAGAGGAATATGGACAGATCCTTTTGGCGATATGTTGTTTGAGGTTTTGTTTATAGAGGTGCCCACGGCAGAGAATCTAGAGAGTATAAAAAAGACCATTGATACATATGTTGAAGAGACAATCTGTTTTATCTATGAACCCTTAGTACAAGGGGCAGGGGGAATGTTAATGCACAAGGCAGAACACCTATCTGCATTAATGAGCCATTGTAAAGAAAGAGATATCCTCTTAATCCAAGATGAGATATTCGTGGGGTTTGGGCGAACAGGAAAGCTTTTTGCCGCTAATCACCTTAGTGAGTCGCCTGATATTATGTGTTTTTCGAAAGGACTTACTGGAGGTACTTTACCATTAGGAATTACTACTTGTACAGAAGAACTGTATCAGGCATTTTATGCAGATGATAAGACTAAAGCACTGTTTCACGGACATTCTTTTACGGCAAGTCCTTTAGCCTGTACAGCAGCTTTAGCAAGTATGGATCTATTGTTGTCTAAAGATACACAGGATCATATTAATCGTATTGTAGAGCAACACAAAGGGTTTATACTACAATTAAAACAGCATCCTAAAGTACAAGATGCGCGTCAATGCGGAACTATTTTTGCGATGGAATGGAAGACAACAGAATGCACTTCTTATTTTAGTGATATGCATGATATGTTATATCCTTTCTTCTTAGAGAGAGGAGTCCTGATGAGACCTCTAGGTAATATCATCTATCTAGTGCCTCCATACTGTACGACTGACGAAGATCTAGTGTATATATATGGCTGTATATTAGAGGCTTTAGAGATGATATAACTGTTCTGTATTAGGTGTCAAAACAAAAGAAACAGGTCTCTCTAAAAAGAGTAAAAAAAGCTTATAAATTTAAGTTTTTTTTCACAGTTCCTTTGATACATTTGCACCGCTTTTAGCACGAGGAAAAAGAGAAGTAAATTGCTTGGCATTATTGTTGTTTTATCGAGTACCTAAACCTAAAATAGGAGGACATGATAAAGAGTAGTTTATTGATCAGTGTATCTGTATTAAGTATGTTAGTGTTTGCAGGAAATTATAGTTCTGTAACTTATGCTACCTGTACAGGATCTTCGAATTGTAAAGCGTGTAAAAATTGTAAATACTGTAAGCACTGCGCTCAGAAAGGAAATAGCTGTGGAGTGTGTAAGTAGATGCATTTTTAGTACGTAGTACATGGCTAGGGCAAGGTCTTACATAGTTTGAGGTATTTTAAATAGGATAATGAAACAAATAATTCTGTTGTTTGCAAGTATGACATTACTGTTATTTGCTTGTAAAAAAAGTGCCGGGTCACACGGTTTTACCATTTATGGTGAGAGTGACTATTATAAAGATGGAGTGTATTGTGCTGAGGTGATGTATGAAAACCCTTATACAGAGAGTAGTAGTACTTATCAGGTAAGTGTAGAGGTGAAGGATGGAAACTTAGTACATATCAACTGGCCTAGTGAAGGATGGCTAGACGATGTGAACTTCTCTACTCAAAACATTACAGATGGGGAGTGCTCATTTATGAGTGAGAGAGGCTATAGATATACTATCACTCTAGGAGGGTTAGGAGGAGAGTGTTATGATGATAGTGAAGAATTGCAGAATCGCGTGAATGAGGATACGGCTCAGGCAACTTGTCCTGAATGTGGAGAGATGAGAGCTATACAAGAGAAACACTGCGTCTATTATGCTAATAGCGTAATCTTAGAGAATAATTTGGATAGACACTTTTAGTAAAACAGTATAAGAAGACTTATTTATAGTGTAAGCAAATTATGAATCGTATTTAAGAAAAGAAGATGAAGATCATAGGATGGGGTATTATCGCGATAGCGGTTCTCTTTTTAGGGATGTGTATTGGTGGACTAAATGGTAATACACCTGAAGAATTATTGGTTCTATTAGCTCTATTAGGAGTGATATTAGGTGCCTATCTTATCTATAAAAGTCAACATAAGGAATAATATAATTAAAGAAGCCGATAGATGATTCTATCGGCTTTTTGTTTGAAAAAGGCGTTTTTTGATTGTAGAAACGCGAGATTAATACTATTTTTAGTAGTTTAATTGATTGAATAGGATTTATAAGATATGAATGTAAAGTACTGTTTGCCTAGAAAAGAGCTCAGAGGTATCGTAAGTAGATTCTGGCATGGAGAAGTAGATCTAATAGAAGGGGAAGGGCTGTATCGCATAATCGCTTCTGGAAATACAGGGATCATTATACAGCTGTTTCAGAATCAATCAGTATTGTACAATAAGGAAAATCAAAAGGCTTTGCCTAAGTCTTTTATCTATGGTCAAAAGAGTGATAATCCTTGTCTTAATTACTTTGCTCATAAAGCTATTGTGCTGGGAGTAGACTTGCATCCTACTGCTTTTAAAAAGATATTTGGTCTTCATACTACAGAATTGACCAATACGCTAGCAGATGCAGAAGATCTCTTACCGAGTGAAGTGTGTAGACAACTTTATGAAAGTACATCTACCCAAGAGGCAATTAAAATATTAGAAAATCACTTCTTAAGATATGCTATAACATCTTCTAATCAAGAGATAGAGTACATCATACAAAAGCTAAATAAGACTTGTGAATTAGCTAATACAACGAGCCTAGCAGAAGAAGTGAATATGTCTAGGAGAAGTTTTCAGAGAAAGTTCAAAGAAGTAGTAGGTATAGATGCTTATACTTATAGTAGAATCATGCGATTTCAGAAAGCATTACACTTTATGCAAAATAGTCAAGCTACCTCATTAACTCAGGTAGCGTACGAGGTAGGCTATGCGGATCAATCTCACTTCGGGAGAGAGTTTCGGGTATTTGTAGGAGATTCACCTAAAGCATTTCTTCAAAATAGCCATTTTATGGATACTCCACAGATAGATATTTCTATACCCTTTAGAATAATTGGCGTAGAGTAAATTGGCGTTATCATTCTATTTTTTGACTTGAAATAAGTTGAATTTTGTTCAATTAAAATTAGAAAAATAGTATGATCAACGTATATCACTTGAATGCTGTAGAGATTAATGCTCCAACAGGAGATAGAGCCATTGGGCACTGTACAGTTTTAGAAATAGAAAATAAATTAGTTCTACTAGATGCAGGAATAGGAGTACAGGACAACAATCCTGTGCAATCTAGATTCTCACCCGAATTAGTAACAGCTGTTGGGCTTCGATTAGATCCTTCTATGGCCATATATGAGCAGTTAAAACAACGAGGACTAGATCCTAGAAAGGTAACGGATGTGGTGGTATCTCATCTAGACTGTGATCATATCTCAGGTATTGTAGATTTTCCGAACGCTTCTATACATGTTGCCTCTGAAGAGTATCATAATTACCAATCTGACAATCCTCGATATGTAAAGACGCTCTTACTCCATCAACCTATTATAATGCAGTATAGGACTACAGGAGAACAATGGAGAGCATTAGAAGTAAGAAGAATACAGATAGAAGGAGTAGAGTTGTATTTGACTCCATTGTTTGGACATACTTTAGGACATTGTGGTATTATTTATCAGGTAGAGGAGGATTGGTATTTTTATATAGGGGATGCTTATTATTTAAGAGAAGAACTAACTAACCCTAATCACCCTGTACACCAATTGACAGAGGCGAGAGCAGATAACAATAGACTGCGATTAGAGTCATTAGAGCGTATAAAGGAGTTTATAAGTCAGTATCCAGAAGTAGTGGTGTATGGCTATCACGATATAAAAGAGTTTTTAGAAGTATAGTATATAAAAAAGCACCTCAATAGTTATACTGAGGTGCTTTTGATTTTATAAAGTATTGTTATTCTGCAGAATAATCATTTAAAATGTCTAAAGAAGGCACGAAGAATAACGTTCCTGATATGGCTTTACTAAAGTCTAATATTCTATCATAGTTACCTGCTGGTTCTCCAATAAACATATTTTTAAGCATTTTTTCTGTTGTGCTGAAGGTAGAGGCATAAGAAATAAAATAAGTTCCTGCTTGTCCTTTAGAAGGATTAGCATAGGGCATATTCGCTCTAATAATTTTTAGTTCATTACCGTCTTCATCTTCTATTGCTGTAAGGGCAGTATGTGAGTTGGCAGGTTTTTTATCGTCTTCCATCTCTATATCTGTAGCTTTATATCTACCGATTACTTTCTCTTGTTCTTCTGTAGATAAGTTGTCCCAATCCTTCATAAAGTGAATATACTTTTGGACGAATAAGTAACTACCTCCTTTGTATTGAGGGTCTTCGTTTCCTACGATTCCGAAGTAATCTCTGTCTTCTCCGATAGGGTTTTCAGTACCATCTACAAAACCTATGATCGCACGACCATCCCAATATTTAAACCCTTGTACTTCATCGATACAGTCTGCTACTGGCAGTAGGACTTTAGATATCGCCATGGCCATATCATAGCATATAGCAGGATTAATAGCGCTCAAGTGTAGGTGTAGGTCTGCATCTGTAGATACAGCAGTATGTTTATTTCCTTTGATTTCTTCAAAAACTTTTAATTCCTTTGGCATTGGAGTAGGTAAGTCTAGTTTTAGCCAAGCGTTATGACTTACTCCTAAGATACAACTAGTAGGTTCTGCGTTTACTCTAACTTTAAATGAATTGTTTAAGTTATTGACTAGACCACATAAAGCCTCAAAAGCTTGTTTTATTTCAGCTCCTTCTTTAAACTTCCAAACTGAAAAAATAGTATTGTTATTTGGATAATCTGTCACATTTTGTGCTTTTTGACTCATTTGTCTTTCTTTTTTAAACGATTAAACTAACTGTGTTTTGTAAAGGTATTTAAAATTTTGGCAATAGGTCAAGGATAGGGTGGTATTTAAAAAGGTTTTAAAAATGAGGGTGTATCTTTGTTAGAATAATTGAACACACTAGTGATATGATAAGGACAAGTTAAAACGTTAGTATCTTTATCTAGTTATGTTAGTTTTGTGACGGATATAAGAGAAATATGGATATTATTTTATGGATTATAGTTAGTGTGGCTTTTATTGGGAGTATCATTATGTTTATTCCTTCTATTATGTCGATTGCATCTCCTAAGTCTAGCGTTGTAGGACGAAGATATTATTGGTTAGACAAGGTATCTAGAGTTTTTTTTATATCTGTACTTTTTTATCCTCTATTATTTTTGATAGCTGTATTGTGTTACCGTTTTTTCGATCTAAAGGTTCTCCCTTGGTTATTTGGTTATGTAGTAGTCTCTGTAATTTTATTTATTATCTGGAGTAAGTTGGATCAGATAATAAGGAGGTGATTTTTTGTAAAAAACAGAGAAAAAACGAGGATTATTATTGGTCTTAGATACCTCTTAAACCCTTGTAGTCTCTAGGAAAGCGTCTTCTTTAATAGTACATATTGCGAATATTTATTGTTATAAATGTTAAAAAAAACTTTTTAACATTTCTGTAAGGTTTAGTGCTTAGTTGTTTTTTTTTTGAAGAATAGCTTTGTATTTGATTTTGTTTATGGATATTGTTTATAATAAGATTTAAAAACGTAGAGCCTATTAATTATTGTCACATAACGCGAACCCTTGGTGTGTGTGACTTTTTTGTACCTTCTCATCACAATATGATAAATTATAAGGTTTTTAAAAACGTCCTTTTTAACAAAAATAGCTATATGATACAGGGAGAATTCAATAAAAGAGTCAACAAAAATAGCCCTGTGAAACTGTTTTTCTTTCTTCTAACTGTTTTTCTTCTTTTGTGTATTCCTTTTTATAAAGAAATGCTTTTGGATACATCGTTTAATTTTTTCCCTTTAGTAGCTAATATTATTTTAGTGTCTTTATTACCACTTTTTACTTATTCTTTGGTGAAAAGAGAGGCGTATAAACTAATTGTAATAGGAATTGTATTTTTGGTTGTAAATCTTGTAGAACATCACTTTAATCTATTGGAGATTTCTTTGTTCAATCTTTATTGTGTGATGTATATTTTGTTTTTTTATTGTTATGCCAAAAAGATTACCATAGAGAATAGATTTCAGAAAGGGTATACATGCTTTATTAATTACTTTCTTATTTTTTATGTTGTATTATTAAACGTTGGAATCGTTTTTGATAAGTTCTATCACAGTATACATGCCGAGCAGATTATGTACTTTAATATAGGTATTAAGTTGATTATCTTATTTATAAGTATGCTTACCTTATGTTCATACGTGATAGTTGTACTTGTGAAGAGTAGTAGAGTATTAAGAGAAGATACTGTGATACAATTAAAAGAGTATTTGAATTTTAAATAAACAGATATCATATATGTAGATCGGAAGCTAAATAGAAGTAGTCGTTTTTTCATTCACAAAGGAATGTGAAATACCCATCTTAGAAGATAACCAGTGTGTTTAATTTCTAATAGAACTGTACATAAATTATATAAGCTCCCCCAAGCGTTTAAATTATGATTTTATTATTCTTAATAGTATTACTTTTTGTTGGTTATGTCCTTGTTTTTAGCCATAATATGTCTAAAGAGATTGGCGATAAAAAGGTGTTTTACCTCTCTTGTATTCTTGTTATATTCGCTTTTTTAGTTTACTTCATTAAACGTGATAAAATTGCTTTAAACTTTTCTTTTGGAGCATTTTTAGGACTGACTATAGGTCCACTTTTACTATTGTTATTAAAGGATAAAGAGAGTAAGATATACTATCACTTTTTGCCTCTTATTGTATTTTCATTAGTTGATGTTATTAGCTTTTTTTTCGTACCTAGTTTTTATTGTTGGTATTTACCATTCTTAGATGATATTCTTTTTGCAACAGTAGCATTGAGCTGTATAATCTATGGTAGTTATGGTTATCTTTATGTAGTTCGAGAGGAACTAAGTTTTGAACACAATAGTATTGTGATTTCTTATATTGTATTATTATTTAGTTGTGCTTTCTTTTTTGGTCTGCTTTTTTTTAAATCTCCTAAAGTATTAGATATAGATTATGTGTATATGATATATTGCTTCTTCTTGATAGGAGTGGCTTTGCTGACAGAACTCAATGTTGCTCTAAACTGTAGACAACAGAATGCTAATCCACGTGTTTTAGATCCAAGGGAGTATCTTATAAAAGGGGAGGGGAAGCAAGTAGTCTGGTCAGAATTTGTACAAGAGCTACCAGATGAACATAGAGAGAATAAGAAAGAAGTAGAACACACAGAGAAGCAAGAAAGAATAGATGTTATTCGTCAGAAGTTGTCTAAAAACCTGATAGAAACCAAACTTTATTTAGAACCTAATCTGACCATAGATCAAGTGGCGACTGTCATTCGTATTAGTAAAAAGGAATTAACGGATTACTTTAAAAAGGGTAATTCAACTAATTTTAGAAAGTATATTAATCGGTTAAAAGTAGAATATGCAGTTAATCTAATTCAAGAAAAAAATAAGGATATTACGGTAGAAGAACTTGCTTTTTATTGTGGGTTTAATACTCGATTATCTTTTTATAGAGCCTTTGTTCAATGGTATGGTTTTCCACCTTCAGCATTATTAGATAAGTAGGTAAATTTTTTTAATGTATCAAAAGCGATATTCGATATAGAGTATCGCTTTTGTTTTTAGCATGTTTTTTTCGTTTTTTGATAAAAAAGTAGTAAACAGTGTCTTAAGATACTAATATCTACTTTTAGACTAGTTCTATTATATAGAAACTTAAATAATAATGTTTTTAGTTGTTAAAAATATAAACTATGTAACCATAAGCCATACTTTTTTAACACTTGATATTCTTAAAGTATGTACCATTAGGCTTTAGATGAGGAGAGAGAGTCTTTTTTGATACATGGAATTAACATAAGGCTTCTAGTTTTGTTTTTCAAGTTTAAGTATATAAACACTCTTCAAATCCTATTTATTTAGATATTCATTTTTGTTAAATGTAGTTGAGTTTTACACTTTGGATAGTTTGTGGGCTAAAAAGAATATTTCAGAATCTTTATTGTGTCTATCAAAGTGATCAAAAAAAGTGAGGGGTTTTTTCTTTAAAAAAGATTTTATGTACAGAGTTTAATTGTTTCCCTATTTACAATTTATTATGGTTCTACTATTTTTGATTCTCCTTTTTTTTGTTAGTTATGTTGTTCTTTTTAGTTTTAATAAATCAAAACGCAATATAGATAAGAGGATTTTTTTTCTATGTTGTATTTTAGTTCTATCCTCTTTTCTAGTGTATCTAATAAAGAGAGATAAAGCTTTTTTTGACTTTCACTTAAGTGCTTATTTTGCTTTAACGATAGGCCCTCTATTGTTTTTACTATTATATAATGTCTCTATTAAGATATTATGGCATTTATTGCCTTTTATATTTTTTCCAGTATTCTATTTGTTGTCTAAGCTATTTTTTCCTCATCTTGAATATTTACTTTTTTTAGATACGATACTGTATGTTTTGATAGCAGGAAGTTGTTTGTTGTATGGAAGTTATGGCTATTTATATATGATAAAACATGAATTAGAGTTTAAGAAGAATAGTGTGATTTTGAGTTATATTTTATTAGTGTTAAGTTGTTCTTTTTTCTATGCTGTACTGACGTTTAAGCCTATTGGAGTTTTTGATGTCGATTATATTTATGTATTCTATTGTCTTATTTTGCTTATTGTTGCCTTTTTAGATGCAATGAATAGTTATATAATTAAAAACTACAAAGAAAGGTTAAAGATAAAAAGTGAAGCAATACAGTTATTAATAGGAGAGCTAGAAGAACCAAACTTAGCAAGTCAACCAGAGCTTGACGAGTCAGAAGTTGCTATAGAATATAGCGAAAAAGAGGTAGTAGAGGTTTGTTTGGATACAAAGGAACCTCAATTTACTTTGGAGAAAGAACAGCGCATGATGGTTATTCGTCAGAAGTTGTTTGAACAACTGATCGAAAGTAAGCTTTATCTGAATGTAGATTTAACCTTGCAAAAGCTTTCTGAAGTATTAGAAGTAGATAAGAAGGAATTGTCAGAGTATTTTAAAGAATCTAATTCTGTAAGCTTTAGACAATATATAAACCGATTAAGGGTAGAATATGCAGTGGGCTTAATTAAAGAAAAAAATAAAGATGTGACAGTAGAGGAATTAACGAGTTTTTGTGGTTTTAATACCAGATTGTCTTTTTATCGCGCATTTGTACAGGTATACGGTTTTCCTCCATCAGCTTTGTTGAGTAAGTAATGAAGATTTTAGATAATTGTTTTAGAAGTATTGCTTCTGAAATAATAAAATACTTTGGATTTTAAAAGATAATATATGTTAAAATAAAAGATTAACATATGTATTTTTAGTTTTGTTTTTAATGTATTTTTATGTGTTATATTGTTTTTTTTTAGTTGTGTTTTATTGATATATATTATTTATTAACTTTTTAGTTTCTTCATTGTTTTTGATTTCTACTTAATAGTTGTTCGCATAAAGTGACTTTTTGATAATTTTAAGTCTTAAGTTGTACAGGTGTTTATTTAATGTGAATTATTGTGTTAAAAAAAATATATGTAATGCGACTTATGTTTGTTAATAAAATAGCTAGAAAAGGTTTATCAGAGTACATAATTTATGTACTATTACTGGTTTTTATTACTTTCTGTTTAGTTTTCTGTACAAGTACGATAGGATGTATGGAGTTTAATATTTTTCCTTGGATGGGTAGTATTATCTTAATTTCTCTTATTCCTATAACTAACAATAGAACGGTATTGTCAGAACTATACAGTATTTTAATGTTGGGGCTAGCTGTTATTATTATACATACATTTTTTCATTTAGAGATTTGGTTAGAAGATTCATTGTTTAACTTTTTTAGCATAATGTATCTCTTGTTTTATTTTACTCGCATTAGTAGAATTAAAATTGAAGATAAAGTACATCAGGGATATATTCATTTTATTAATTTCTTTTTGTTGTTTGATTTCATACTCTTTAATGTTGATTCTTTATTAGGTTTATTATTCAGAGAGACTATAGCATTACATATAAAGTATATAGATATAGGAATAGATGTTGTTATTCTGTTTATTTCTGGTATTACTCTGCTTACTTTAATAATCAATAAATTAACATTTAAAAAAGAGTCATTCACATATAAAATATCAAGTAAAACGGATCTAGATGTAGAAGAAGGAAAAGACCAAATAATTACTAATCAACCAGTAGTAGCCTTTACAGAAGAGGAGGTAGTAATTGCAAAAAAGATTGCTGATTTTTTTGAACAAGACTTATCTTATTTAGAAAATGATTTTTCTTTGAGTAGACTATGCGAATTGATAATTGAGGATAACAGAAGTACGGTTAGTAGGGTAATTAATGACTGTTTAAATACAACATTTTATAAATTAGTAGGCAAATATAGGGTTAACCATGCCCTTAGATTATTAGAAAGAAAGGAAAATTGGACACTAGATGTAGTAGCAAATAGTTGTGGTTTTAAATCTGTAAATACTTTTAAAAAGCATTTTGTTGATTGTGTTGGAATAACACCTAATGAATATAGAATGGTTGGTCTTTAAATAATACTCTTTTCGGATAATGCTAGAGCATAATTACATATCTCCATATAGCTTAGTTATAAAGTAACTCTCTAAGTTTAGTTTAGGGGAGATTTATCCTTGTTTTAAAAGTAGATCTTAATTGTATAAGTGACAAACGGCTATCAATGTTTAATTGGTAGCCGTTTTTTTGTATAATCTATTTTCACATTGGAATAACACAAAAAAAATCTAATGAATTGACTCGTGCTAAAAAGATTGGTTCGGGAAAAAAGGGTATTTGTTCGGAAAAACAGGGTGTTTTCCGAAGAGTTTCTGAACAAGCTCCGAACGAGCCCCAAACAAAACTTTTTTTATCAGAAAGTTTCTAGCTTTTTTATAACTAAACTTTTGTCTTGGTAGGAAGAATTATTTAATAGAATAGAGAAATATGTGACCTATTATCCTTGTCTTTTATTTTGAGAAAATAATATTATCACCAAATATTGGAACTGTCTTTTTTACAAGTAAAAGCAAACTTTTTTGATTATCCCTATCCTATTGTTAACCTCTGTTTTTGTACTAATCAGCTTTATTAATTAAGTAAAAGAGTACCACTCTTATGCAAAACTAAAAGGTAAAAGAGGAGTAGTGGTTAAATAGAGCTGACCTAATATTTCAAAACTAGTTTTGTATTTACTTTATTGATTTGTAGTGTGTTGTGTTTTTGTTTCATTCGTTAAACTACGTATCAATACGTTTCATTTAATCATTTTAGTCGATTTCTGATACAATTATTAACAATTGGTGCAAATATATTTGCTTGTCAATAATTTCTGAACAGGGAGTTAATTGTATTTCTATTCTTTAGTACTATTTACGGAATAGGATGTAGTAATATAAATCAAGTATTGTTAGGTTAAAATAAATTGTAGAGAAATATATGAAAAAAAGAGTACTATCTGTAGCTGCTTTATTAGTAAGTAGTTTTGCTGCTAATGCACAAGTAGGGATTGGAACTTTAACTCCAAACAAATCGGCAGAGTTAACTATTGAATCAACCAATAGGGGGTTATTGATTCCACGTATTGCATTAAAAGACAGTAAAGATGTTGTTACAATTAGCGAATTTCCTAAAAATGGAATTAATAGCATGCTTGTGTACAATACTGCTACTGTTAAGAATGATTTGAAACCAGGATATTATTATTGGTATATCGATAAATGGAATCGATTAACTACTGTTGCAGATATTCCTGATGCTGTAATTAATAATTACCAAGAGATTTTCAATAATAAAAATATTGTTGAAGAGATTACTAATATCGTTAATACAACTAAAGGTAATGTTGTTTATGAAGGTGATAAATTATACTACATAGGCGATAATGGTGAAAAAGTAGAAATAAAAGAGAAAGTTACTAAGATAGAGTATGATGAAACTTCTGGAGATTATATTTTCTATAACGAGGATGCAATTGACAGAAAAGGAAATCCTATTCTAAATAAAGGGTATAGAATTAAACTTCCTAAGAGCGTAATCAAAAACTTCAAGGAGATTATTAACAATGAAATAGTTAAGAAAGAACTGTATGAAGTAATTAACAACAGTTATGTAGGTGGGAATGTTTATTATGATGGAAATTCATTTACTTATGTAACAAAAGAAGGAGAAGTAAAGAATATCACGTTTAACGATATCGTTAAAGGAAATGAAACGGTTACTACATTGGTAGATAATGGAAATGGAACATTTACATATACAAATGAAAAAGGAGATGCTGTTACTATTGATTTAACAAAGGGACCTAAAGGAGACAAAGGAGCTGATGGGAAGTCTGCTTTAGAAATTTGGCAAAGTTTACCTGGTAATGATGGAAAGGATGGAGAAGCTTTTATAGCAGCTATAAAAGGAGACAAGGGAGACAAAGGAGATACAGGCTTCAAGTCAGAGTCACAACCAGGTCAGACAGGAGAACCAGGGAAACCAGGTGAAGCAGGAGGACCAGGTGAAGGCGTAACTATTGTACACAATGATTCGGGAGTATGGGTTTATGATCCAACAACAAATACATGGACAAATATCTTAGGTCCTAAAGGAGAAAAAGGTGACAAAGGAGATACAGGCTTCAAGTCCGAGTCACAACCAGGTAAGACAGGCGAACCAGGTAAACCAGGTGAAGCAGGAGGACCAGGCGAAGGCGTAACTATTGTACACAATGATTCAGGAGTATGGGTATATGACCCAACAACAAATACGTGGACAAATATCTTAGGTCCTAAAGGAGAAAAAGGAGATACAGGCTTCAAGTCCGAGTCACAACCAGGTAAGACAGGCGAACCAGGTAAACCAGGCGAAGCTGGCGGCCCAGGTGAAGGAGTGACTATTGTTCACAATGATTCAGGAGTATGGGTTTATGATCCAACAACCAATACTTGGACAAATATCTTAGGACCTAAAGGAGCAGATGGGAAAGATGGTGACAAAGGAGATACAGGCTTCAAGTCCGAGTCACAACCAGGTAAGACAGGAGAACCAGGTAAACCAGGTGAAGCTGGAGGACCAGGCGAAGGAGTAACTATTGTACACAATGATTCAGGAGTATGGGTTTATGATCCAACAACAAATACGTGGACAAATATTTTAGGACCTAAAGAGCTGGCGGCCCAGGCGAAGGAGTGACTATTGTACACAATGATTCAGGAGTATGGGTTTATGATCCAACAACAAATACTTGGACAAATATTTTAGGACCTAAAGAGCTGGCGGCCCAGGCGAAGGAGTGACTATTGTACACAATGATTCAGGAGTGTGGGTTTATGATCCACCAACAAATACATGGACAAATATCTTGGGACCTAAAGGAGAAGATGGAGCAGACGGAAAAGACGGTATCGGTGGAAAAACTATACAAGGTCACGCTATTACAATTACTGGAGCAGGTACAGAAGGAAGCCCATATGTAGTAAATGCAGATGAATCTAAACTAATCTTAGTAGGGGATGTAACAGGACCAGCAAATACGTGGACAAATATTTTAGGACCTAAAGAGCTGGCGGCCCAGGCGAAGGAGTGACTATTGTACACAATGATTCAGGAGTGTGGGTTTATGATCCACCAACAAATACATGGACAAATATCTTGGGACCTAAAGGAGAAGATGGAGCAGACGGAAAAGACGGTATCGGTGGAAAAACTATACAAGGTCACGCTATTACAATTACTGGAGCAGGTACAGAAGGAAGCCCATATGTAGTAAATGCAGATGAATCTAAACTAATCTTAGTAGGGGATGTAACAGGACCAGCAAATACGTGGACAAATATTTTAGGACCTAAAGAGCTGGCGGCCCAGGCGAAGGAGTGACTATTGTACACAATGATTCAGGAGTGTGGGTTTATGATCCACCAACAAATACATGGACAAATATCTTGGGACCTAAAGGAGAAGATGGAGCAGACGGAAAAGACGGTATCGGTGGAAAAACTATACAAGGTCACGCTATTACAATTACTGGAGCAGGTACAGAAGGAAGCCCATATGTAGTAAATGCAGATGAATCTAAACTAATCTTAGTAGGGGATGTAACAGGACCAGCAAATACGTGGACAAATATTTTAGGACCTAAAGAGCTGGCGGCCCAGGCGAAGGAGTGACTATTGTACACAATGATTCAGGAGTGTGGGTTTATGATCCACCAACAAATACATGGACAAATATCTTGGGACCTAAAGGAGAAGATGGAGCAGACGGAAAAGACGGTATCGGTGGAAAAACTATACAAGGTCACGCTATTACAATTACTGGAGCAGGTACAGAAGGAAGCCCATATGTAGTAAATGCAGATGAATCTAAACTAATCTTAGTAGGGGATGTAACAGGACCAGCAAATACGTGGACAAATATTTTAGGACCTAAAGAGCTGGCGGCCCAGGCGAAGGAGTGACTATTGTACACAATGATTCAGGAGTGTGGGTTTATGATCCACCAACAAATACATGGACAAATATCTTGGGACCTAAAGGAGAAGATGGAGCAGACGGAAAAGACGGTATCGGTGGAAAAACTATACAAGGTCACGCTATTACAATTACTGGAGCAGGTACAGAAGGAAGCCCATATGTAGTAAATGCAGATGAATCTAAACTAATCTTAGTAGGGGATGTAACAGGACCAGCAAATACGTGGACAAATATTTTAGGACCTAAAGAGCTGGCGGCCCAGGCGAAGGAGTGACTATTGTACACAATGATTCAGGAGTATGGGTTTATGATCCAACAACAAATACGTGGACAAATATTTTAGGACCTAAAGGAGACAAAGGAGATACAGGCTTCAAGTCAGAGTCACAGCCAGGTAAGACAGGAGAACCAGGGAAACCAGGTGAAGCAGGAGGACCAGGCGAAGGCGTAACTATTGTACACAATGATTCGGGAGTATGGGTTTATGATCCAACAACAAATACGTGGACAAATATCTTAGGTCCTAAAGGAGAAAAAGGAGACAAAGGAGACAAAGGAGATACAGGCTTCAAGTCAGAGTCACAGCCAGGTCAGACAGGAGAACCAGGTAAACCAGGTGAAGCAGGAGGGCTTCAAGTCCGAGTCACAACCAGGTAAGACAGGCGAACCAGGTAAACCAGGTGAAGCTGGCGGCCCAGGCGAAGGCGTAACTATTGTACACAATGATTCAGGAGTATGGGTTTATGACCCAACAACAAATACATGGACAAATATCTTAGGGCAGGCTTCAAGTCCGAGTCACAACCAGGTAAGACAGGCGAACCAGGTAAACCAGGTGAAGCTGGCGGCCCAGGCGAAGGCGTAACTATTGTACACAATGATTCAGGAGTATGGGTTTATGACCCAACAACAAATACATGGACAAATATTTTAGGGCAGGCTTCAAGTCCGAGTCACAACCAGGTAAGACAGGCGAACCAGGTAAACCAGGTGAAGCTGGCGGCCCAGGCGAAGGCGTAACTATTGTACACAATGATTCAGGAGTATGGGTTTATGACCCAACAACAAATACATGGACAAATATTTTAGGGCAGGCTTCAAGTCAGAGTCAAAACCAGGTCAGACAGGAGAACCAGGGAAACCAGGTGAAGCAGGAGGACCAGGTGAAGGAGTAACTATTGTACACAATGATTCAGGAGTGTGGGTTTATGATTCAACAACAAATACATGGACAAATATCTTAGGGCCTAAAGGAGACAAAGGAGATACAGGCTTCAAGTCAGAGTCACAACCAGGTCAGACAGGAGAACCAGGGAAACCAGGTGAAGCAGGAGGACCAGGTGAAGGCGTAACTATTGTACACAATGATTCAGGAGTGTGGGTTTATGATCCAACAACAAATACATGGACAAATATCTTAGGGCCTAAAGGAGACAAAGGAGATACAGGCTTCAAGTCAGAGTCACAACCAGGTCAGACAGGAGAACCAGGTAAACCAGGTGAAGCAGGAGGGCCAGGCGAAGGCGTAACTATTGTACACAATGATTCAGGAGTGTGGGTTTATGATCCAACAACAAATACATGGACAAATATCTTGGGACCTAAAGGAGAAGATGGAGCAGACGGAAAAGACGGTATCGGTGGAAAAACTATACAAGGTCACGCTATTACAATTACTGGAGCAGGTACAGAAGGTAGCCCATATGTAGTAAATGCAGATGAATCTAAACTAATCTTAGTAGGGGATGTAACAGGACCAGCAAATACTAATAAACTGACATCGTTAAAAGGAAAATCTGTGAATCAGGATGCTCCAACTACTAATGGTCAAGCGTTAGTGTATAATGGAACAGAATGGGTAGCAGGAACCCCTAGTATAGATGTAACGAATGTATTAAATGCTAAAAATCTTAAAGCTGCTGATTCAGAACCAACAATAGAAGTGACAGAAGGTGGTACTAGAGCTGTATTAGTAGAAACAAGTCTTAGAGTAAAAGACGAGTCTATTACATCTGGTAAAATTAAAGATGGTACAATCCAACCAATAGATATGGCAAATGGTGGAAATAATCAGGTATTAGTAACTGATGCTACTGGAAAACCAAAATGGGAGGATAAATCTACTTTAGGTGTAACTGCAGATAATGGATTGACTAAAACAGGAAGTAATGTACAGTTAGGAGGTACTCTATTAAAGGCTACTGAGATTGTAACAACAAGCGCAAATACTTTAGCATTAAAAGGATTAGATAAGAAAAATGTTCAGAATGAACAAACTCAACATCTAATGGCTGTTGATAATAATGGAGATATTATTAAAGGATTAAAAGCAGCCATGCCGAAGTTCTTCTATATGCCTTCTATTGTTATTCCTACGAGTCAAGAGCAATTAAATGCTCCTGGATCAGGTCATTTAGCAAGTGATACTTTTAGTGATACTACTTTACTTGGTAAGATTGATTTATATGGACGTTATACGATGCAGTTTGGAACTCCAAAAACGTCTAATACAGGTAAGAATACAACTTTACCAGTATTGCCAGCGTCTGAGTTAGATTACCATATAACATGGTATGATACTTCAGTATTTAAAGTTGTAACAGTAAGTGATAGTGGAATATTAAACTACGAATTACAACCAGGTGCAGACGTAACAGTAGGTACATTTATGAATATTGTATTCGCTGTAAGAAACGATAATTAATAAACTATTTTATCTAGGCTTGTCTTTTATTGGGCAAGTCTAGGTATATAGCTAAGTAATTGTAACGAAGAGTTACTTAATTAATCATGATAAGTTTATGAATTATATAAGAAATATAAATAAATACCTATATATCCTAGTATTTACATTAGTAAGTACGGTGGTAGGGTATGCACAATCTGTAAATGCTGGAGGAAATAGAACTATTTGTGGTACAGAATATACTTTAGAAGGGAGTACAGATGCAGGAGATACTAAAGGGATAACATGGTCTATAGAAAGTAAACCAGCTGGAGCGACAGATCCAATAATTAGTAATCCAAATATCCTAACTCCTACTGTTACTGGAATGAATAAACCAGGACCTTATGTTTTTAAATTAACGAAGGTTAATGCAGGAGGTAGTATTACAGCACCTTCTAAAGTTACGATTACCTCTTCAGGGGATGTGTCATCATTCAGTGCAGGTAGTAATATTTTGAACGTACCTGCTACAACAGGAACAGTTCAACTAAATGGGGTAATACCTGAAGGATTTACTGGTGAATGGAGAGCTGTTAATATTTTACAATATGAGAAATATTCAACTACTACAGATATCAATACAAGTATTAGTAATAAGAACATTGCTAATCCTACCTTTAGTTTAATTAAAAAATCAAATCACGATGCTGATCCAGCGTATAAATTGATTTTAAAAATTACTTCTATACACAATCCGTTTTGTGTAATAGAAAAGGAGGTAATAGTGCGTTTTATTCCTAATCCACATATAATTGTTCCTGAACAAATCTCAAGTTGTGGAGAGAATATTGTTGATGACACTATGTTCTTTGATTTGCTTGCTAATTCTCCTGCTTTTGCAACAGATAAACCTAATGCTGCTGGTAGCCCTACATCTGGTACAACTATAACTTTAAATACGATACAAAAACCAGGAACAGGTGTATTTGATTTTAAGTTGTTAGATATAAGTAGAGTATATTTCAGAATGGATAATGTAGGAGTATATAAATTTACCTTAACAGTAAAAAATGCTATTGGAGAATACACTACACCTATAATTACTTTTAACAAAACAGGTGTAAAACCAGGTGAAATTAATTTTGTACTAGCAGATCATCCTGAACAGTATATGAATTATGCTGGAGGAGGAACAGGAGGAGAGCTTCTTTGTGGAAAAGTAGGAGATAGTAGCCCCATTAATGTATATTTTTCACTTAACGAAAAAGACGATCCGTTAACAACAATAACAACTGCATCTGCTAGTAGTGGGAATACACCTGGAGGTGTTGTACCTAATGTGCAAATGTTTGAGGCAGGTAAAAAAGTTAGATATTTTACTGTTACTCCACCTGTGGGAGGTTGGAAAGCAGGAACCTATCCCATTAGTATAAATATAAGTAATGGAGGGTGTTATATTTCTGTTAGTTATTATATTCATGTATCAGATGGTAATCGCTCAGATTTAAAAGTTGAAGATATAATAGTATGTTATCCTGGAACAGGAACTGTTAAAGCAAATGTTATATTACCTACACCTTTTCAAGAAGTAATTAATAAAACTTATTTCCAAGGTTTTTATGGAAACTATGAGTTAGAAGTAGTTTCAAAACCTAATGGTTCAGCTGAACCTCAATTTGAAAGAGATATATGGAATCAAAGAACACTTAAAAGTACTTCTACAGTTATAGATAATTTAAACAAACCTGGAGAATATGTCTTTAAGATTAAAGCGATAGGTTATGGAAGTCATGTAGATTGGCTTGTGGCACAAGAATATGCTTGTTCAGGAGCCTCTAGAGAAACTACTTTTAAAGTAATCGTTTCAGAACAGGTGGGATCAAATGCAGGTAGTAACCAAGATGATCTTTTCTGTAGAGCCCGTACTGTTTTAGTAGGAAATGATCCAGGTGCTGGCCAAGGGAAATGGACTGTGGAGTCAGCACCAGTCGGAATGACACCAACATTTAGTGATGATACTAATTCTAGAACTATTGTAGCAGGATTAGATGCAACAGGAACATATAAGTTTACATGGACGATAACAACAGGAGACTGTATATCAGCTAGTACAGTAGAGGTAATTACTGATCAAGATAACTGTAAAAAACCTTTGATTATCACTAACCCTACCACTACTAGTAAAACAATAAAAAGAAAAAAGTAGTATGAAAAAGAAAATAATAATACTAGGTGGGCTTTTGATAAGCTTACCTAGTATCGCTCAAAAAGAGAAGAAAGATCAGGTTTTAGTTAACCAAGGAAAATTCTCTATTGCAGAGGGAGGATTATTATCTACTATTTATGACTTTACTAATACAGAAAAAGGAATAGTAGAGAATAACGGTTCAGCCTATTACTACAACAACTTTAAAAATGAAAACCTATATTATCACAAAGATAATGCTACAAAATCTGTAGCTGTCTTCACTAAATACGAAGATCAAACAGGGCAACAGCTTATATCGGGAAGTAAACCTACTGACTTTTATAATGTAGTCTTAGATAATGCAGAGCCAGTTGTAGCTTTTGACCTTAAAAACGAAGCGAATGTACGCGGATCAGTAGATTTTAAAGACGGTATTATTAAGGTTGATTCTTTAAAAGGAATGCTAACGTTTCATCAAGGAGCCAAGGCTTTACATCCTACAGATAAAAGTCACGCAGAAGGTTATGTAGAGAAGATAGGTAATGAGGAGTTTCAATATCCAAAAGGAGATAGAGGACTATACCGCTATGCTAGAATCACTGCTCCTGAGCATGTAAAGGATGCTTATCAAGGGAAGTACAACTTAGATGATAAGAATTTCTTTACAGCTCGCAATGCGAAGTCAGGAGTGATTAACTTACTAGATGAACGCGAGTATTGGACAGTAGATAAAGGAAGAGATAATAGTAAAGGAGACATCATGCTGACACTGAGTTGGGATGAGCGTACTACACCAAAAGAGTTATTGGTTAATCCAGAGAAAGAATTACACATTGTGCGTTGGGATGCTAAACAACAACTTTGGGTAGATGAAGGAGGAGTAGTGGATCTAGAGAAGAAAGAGATCACTACACCTACGAGTGTTAAGGGCTACGGATTCTTTACGTTAGCGACTGTTAAGACAGATTTAATCTTAGATGGTGATATCGTTATTTACAATCTTGTGACGCCTGATGGAGACGGTAAGAATGATTACTTCATCATAGATAATATCAATAGGTTCCCTAATAATACAGTAGAAATCTATAACCGTTGGGGAGTGAAGGTGTTTGATACACATAATTATGACAGTGTAGGTAATGTGTTTAGAGGATATTCAGAAGGACGAGTAACCATTAGTAAAAATGAGAAATTACCAACAGGAGCATACTTTTATATTGTTACTTATGAGTATAAAGATAAGCATGGTTCACGTATGATTAAGAAATCGGGGTATCTACATTTAGAAAGTAATAAGTAAGAAGAGTTATGAGTATTCAGAAAAATATAAAGAAAATTGGAATCAGTCTATTGCTAATAGGCTGCTTCCAAACTATGCAAGCTCAGCAAGATCCGCAGTATACCCAATATATGTATAATACTAATATGATTAACCCTGCTTATGCAGGTAGTCGTGGGACACTTAATGTGTTTGGGATGTATAGAACACAGTGGGTAGGGGTAGATGGAGCACCTAAGACAGCAAATGTGTCTGTGTCTACGCCTCTTGGAGAAAGTGGATTAGGACTAGGAGTGAACTTTACCAATGATCGCATTGGAGCGATGGATGAGAATAATATCTCTGTAGATTTAGCTTATGCAATAGACTTAAATGAGAATTACAAATTAGCTTTTGGACTTAAAGGAACAGCTAATTTATTAAGTGTTGATTATACAAAGCTTAATATTCACAACCCAACAGACCCTGTAAGTCAAGAGAATATTAATAATAAGTTTAATCCTAATATTGGAGCAGGACTTTATATGTATTCAGATAAAGCGTATGTAGGGTTATCAGTTCCGAACTTCTTGACTACAGATCGCTATGATGATAATGATATCACGACTATGCGTCAGAAGATGCACTTCTACTTAATGGGAGGATATGTATTCGATGTGAGTGAGAACTTATTAATTAAGCCAGCCGCTTTAGTTAAGGCGGTAAGTGGAGCACCATTACAAGTTGATTTAACAGCTAACTTTTTGATGTATGACAAGTTTACTTTAGGAGCTGCTTATCGTTGGGATGCTTCAGTGAGCGCCTTGGCAGGATTTCAGGTCAATGAAAATCTATTTGTAGGATATTCTTATGACTTTGAGACTACTGCGCTTCAACGTTATAACTCAGGATCACACGAAATCTTCTTAAGATTCGAATTATTTAACCGTCGTAGTACAATTAATGCACCGCGATTTTTCTAAGGAAAACTAGCTATAAAGAAAGAGAAACTATGAAAAAAAAGCTACTGAAAATAAGCTTATTGACAATGTTGCTTTTCGTAGGTATTAGTACTTATGGACAGAAAGTAGCAGAAAAGAAAGCAAATAAAGAATATCAAACTCAGGCTTATGTAGATGCAATCAAGATCTACGAGCGCATTGCAAACAAGGGGTATACTAACGCAGATATGCTAAAGAAGCTAGCGGATGCATATTATTTTAATGGAAAGTTACCTGAGGCTAATAAGTGGTATGAAACACTATTCGATGGAGAGTATGACGATAAAGGAAAAGAGCCAATTCCATCAGAATATTACTATCGTTATGCACAGACGCTTAAATCTGTTGAGAGTTATGACAAGTCTAAGCAAAAGATGGAAGAGTTTTCCAGATTGGAAGCTAATGATTCTCGAGCACAACTTTTTCAAGAGAATAAAGACTATTTGCAAAAGATAGAGGATAAGAAGGATGTATATGATCTTAAAGCTTTGAGTATTAATACAGAATTCTCGGATTATGGAGCTACTATATTAGGCAATGAATTAATTTTTACATCAGCTCGTAATCAAGAAGTAGATAAGGCTATCCATGAGTGGACTAATGAGAGTTTTACAGCCTTGTACAGTAGTACGATTAACGTTGATGGGACTTTCTCAGAACCTAAGCAATTCGCTAAAGAGATAAGTTCTAGAGTAAATGATGCAACAGCTGTCTTTACAAAGGATGGTAATACGATGTACTTTACTAGAAATAACTCTAGTGAAAAGGGAAAGAGAAGAAACAATAAGGACAAATCATCTTTATTAAAAATATATAAAGCCACTAAAGGTGAGGATGGCTTGTGGGGACAAGTATTGGAGCTTCCGTTTAACTCGGATTATTTCAATACAGCCCATCCTAGTTTGACACCGGATGGTAAGTGGCTTTATTTTTCTTCAGACAGAAAAGGAACATTGGGGCAATCAGATATCTTTAGAGTAGCTATTTATCCTACGGGTGAATATGGCAATGCAGAGAATATCGGTGCTAAAGTAAATACAGCAGGTAGAGAAACCTTTCCATTTATATCAGAGGACTACTTCTTGTTTTTTGCATCAGATGGCCATCCTGGATTAGGAGGATTGGATATGTTTGTAGCTAAGATTAATGTAGATGGAAGCATTGGTCAGGTTGCTAATATGGGAACGCCTATTAACAGTCCATTTGACGATTTTGGTTTGTATATCGATAGTAAGTCTCACAAGGGCTTTGTAAGTTCTAATAGGCCAGGGGCTAGTGGAGGAGATGATATCTATTTCTTTAAAGAAAAACCTTGTAAGCAAGCTTTAGAAGGGATAGTGTATGACAAGGTGACTAAAGAGCCATTAGTTAATGCTAGAGTGATTCTATCAGATGCTCTTTATCAGCAGACGGATACAATTATCACAGATGCAAAAGGATATTATCTGTCTAATTTATTAGATTGTGGAGGGAAATACCGTATTAAAGCTGAGAAAGAAGAGTATAATACAGTGGAAGTTGTATTTATCGTAGAACGCCAACAAGGAGTAAAACGAGTAGATATCGGACTAGAGAAGACTTTAGAACCAGTGACAGTGAACGATGACTTATTTAAGAAACTTAAGCTAAATCCTATTTACTTCGACTTTGACAAATCTAATATTCGCCCAGATGCAGCAGCAGAACTAATCAAAGTAGTAGAGGTATTAAAAGAATACCCAACGATGAAGATAGATGTTCGCTCACATACTGACAGTAGAGGAAATGATGACTACAATCTTAAGTTATCAGATCGCAGAGCGAAGTCTACAGTAGAGTGGATGGTGAATCAAGGCATTGAGAGAAGTAGAATTACAGGAGAAGGATATGGGGAGACACAGCTACAGAATAAATGTAGTAATGGAGTACCATGTAGCGTAGAGGAACATCAGTTAAATAGACGTAGTGAGTTTATCGTTATAGAGCTTTAAGTAAGCTCTTGTCTGTGATAACTATTATTAATAATAATGTTCAACAAATCAATTTTTTTTTCGACCGATCCCCACTGTTGAATCTAAAACAACAGTATTAGCCTAAGAAGCTCCCTGAAAAGGGAGCTTTTTTATTTTAGTAGAATCCCCTTGTAATAGAAATAACTAAATAATTTACCTTAGAGAATTGGTATCATCCATCTTGTTCTTGTAAGTTTGTGTCATAAAAGGACTGTTTGTATGGAAATTGTATTGTGGGTTATAGTTAGCCTTGTGTTTTTAGGGAGTTTAGTGATGTTTGTTCCCTCTTTGATGTCTTTGGCCTCGCCAAGGCCAAAAGAACTAAAAGGGATGTATTATTGGAATAGTATTGTTTCTAAAACATTCTGTGTATTTGTGATGTTATATCCTTTAGTATTTTTAATCGCAGTATTGTTTTATTTCTTTCTTCAGTCTCCTGTTCTTTATTGGTTAACGAGTTATGCTATTTTAGTAGTTCTTCTTTTTGCTATGTGGAATAGATTAGATAAGAAAGTAAATGGAGGTAAAAAGAACTAGTGAAATTAGGTTAAATAAAGGGGATATAATCTATAAAAAATAGGATAGACTCTGTTAAAAGATAGAAATAAATATTCGAGTAGAATTAAAATAAGTAGAGTAGGTAAAAAAAATAATCGTATTTTTTGATAATTATCATGTTTAAATGTTATTTATTGAATAAAATGTTTTAGTTTTGTTAATATATTAGTCGTCTTTGTTCTGTCTTTTTACCTGTGAATAGATAGAGAATATGGTAGTAAGGGTGAGTAAATCAAAAAAAAGACGACATAAAACAATTTGTTAATTTTATTGTTTTATTATCAATATGAATAAAAATTTACAAAAATATATAACTTTAGATCAGTCATACTTCTTCGATATAGATGAAGTGTACTGTGGGGCAGAAATTATAGTTCAACGTTTAATTAACTATGATCTCTACCAAAGACTTCATTCAGAAGAGTGTAAAAACTATACTCAACAGGAACTTTGTGACTATTACGAAAAAGCAATCCAAACAGAACAAATAGTTTTAGATAAAGGAGGGTATATTATTGATAATAGTTTTTTTCATGGAGAGTTCTGTGTAGGAGAATTTGGTTTGCTAGATGGAGAATGTGAACTTAAAAGTAAGGCAAATGGAAGTGTTTTCGATTTAACTTTTGTAAAAGGTGTAGCTGTCGAAGGTTCTGTAAAAGAAGAAGATGTAGTTACCTCTAGATTTTCTTTAGAAGATAGAATCTTTACTGTAGAAGGATTTGAGTTAGGTAAATTAGTGAGTAAACAAGTCATCCATTTTGATTTAGAATTAGATTATAACACTGTTTTTTATAGTTATTATGATGATGAATCTTTAGAGAGTATAGAGGACAATATTAATCAATCTCATAAAGTTTATTATCGAAATGGAAATATACAGAAGATAAAAGACATCTTAAATGAGCGTACACAGTTTTTTAATAATAAAGGGGTGTTAACAGAAGAGTTCTTTATAGATAAAGGGTATAGATGTTCTTTAACTTATCAAGATGGTGTATTGACAGATAAGACTTGTATCGGAGAAGAGGATGAATACTTTTATTTTTACAAAGAAGGTAAACTTGACTTCTATGAAGTATTAGACAAGGCTACAGATACTACTAGTGTGTATAAGAGTAGTGGAGAATTAGTCCAACAAGATAGCTTAATACAGTTAGGGTTTACATCATAATAAGCATGTGTTTGATGTTTTAAGCCTAAATAAATAGTGAAAAGGGAATCCTGTTACATAAAAAAGAGCTTTAGTCTTTGGGTTAAAGCTCTTTTTTGTTTTTAAAACATTCGTTATAAGTGTTTTATATAAGTGATGTTTTTTTGAAAAAAAAATGCGCTTAATTGCTTGTATTTACTGGAAAAGTAGTAATATTGCACTGTTATCAAAATCTGTTATTTGATGACTCGCTCCCTAGTCAGGCTTCCAATTCTGATTAGGGAGCATTTTTTTGGTATATACCCTATCTTGATTTTTGCAAATTATAATATAAGTGTCTGTTAATGAGTTTTCTATTGGTTTATTAGCTGTTTTATATCAATTTTTATAAAAAATAGTATTAAAAATATTGCATATTTACTCAAAAGGTAGTAATATTGCACCGTTATCAAAATCTGTTATTTGATGACTCGCTCCCTAGTCAGGCTTCCAATTCTGATTAGGGAGTATTTTTATATATATACTTCATTGTAAATATTCTTGTTTCCTCAGGTTTATCACATTTTCTAAAAATAGAACCTACTCAGTTAGGTAGGCTTGGATTGTGCTAGATCGCAACTATCTAATAATTAGTGTTATAATATGATGTCTGTAATTGGTGAATTTTATAAAAAATAAGTTCGCATTACGTAAACAATGGTAAAATTTCAAATTTCATTGTTTACATTTGTGATGTATTTATACAAACTGATATGAAAAAACTTCGCCAAATTAATTTTCTATTTGTTGTATTTGCATTGTTATTAGTGAATTGTAATCGGTCTAAAATTGTGAGTAAGACTGATTATGATCAACTATATGCAGTATGGTATGACAACGATTATAAAGATAGCTTAGCACAGGTGCTTAAACCAGCAGTAGATAGGGCACTTAGCTTAAAGAATACTGCTGATAATAGAATTATCATAGATAGTGTGTTAAGTGAGCTTAGATGGACGCGTGATTCTATTTCATTTTTAAAACTGACTAGAAAGGCTATTCGTTTTGCAGAAGCCAAATCGGATGAGTATATGCTTGCTAATATCTATAATGACATTGGAATGTACTATCACGACTTAGGTATTATGGATAGTACTTATTACTATTATATCAAAGCAGAGAATGTCTATAAAGAATTAGGTGATTCGATGAAAATAGGTGAAATGGAGTTCTATCAGGCTCGATTGCTATTCGAAAAAGGATTGGTTATGGAAAGCGAGGTTAAGGTAGCTAATGCTTTGCGTGTTCTAGAGAGATATCCTCTTAACCCAATACCTTTTGAAGCGAATCAGATGATGGCATTGTGTTTGCTTGAACGTCAAGATTTTGCATCGGCTAAGAGTTATTTGCTTACAGCATTGGCCTTGATGAAAAAGGAGTTTAATAAGAATAAAATACTAGATCGTCGTAAACTGTCAGAAGCTTTAATGATGTTGTATTATAATCTTTCTGAATTGGCTTATTTTAGAAAAGATTATAAGGAGGCATATGATTATGCAGCAGCAGGATTGGTTTATAAGTGGGCAGAAACAACTCCAATTATATTAGATTTTTTAGAGGCTAATATGGCTAAATCTGATTTGATGCTTGCGGTAACACACAACAAGGAAATCGGAGCTAAAGAAAGAAGTTTTATAACCAAGATAGAGGATACCTACGCTCGCTCATTAGAAATTAGTAATTATTTTGCTGCAAATGAGCAGGCTATGAGTGCAGCAGGATTGTATATTGCTATTCGCGATAGTGTTAAAGCCTTTGAATGGGCAGAAAAATCTTATCAACTTTCAAAGGATAGAGACATTAAGGTTGCTCAGCGTACAGCATTAGAGTTTTTGCTATCACATCAAGAATACGAGAACAAAAATCAAGTAAAGCAAATTATTGAGCTTAATAAGGCTTTAGAAGAACAAGATTATACAACTCGTAATCGTTTCGCTAGAATAGCGTATGAAACAGAGAAGGTGGTAACCGAAAATAATGAACTTAGAAATGCGGTTTTGTTGGTTGTAGTGACTAGTCTAATTATTATTTTAGGACTTTCTGCTGGAGTATTTATTTATAGACTGAGAAATAAAAATAGAGAATTAAACTTCATAACAGAACAAAAAGAAGCGAATGAAAGTATTTATCAATTGATCTTAGAGAAAAGTACAATCGCCACTGAAGTGAAGCAATCAGTTACAAATAGAATTGCTAAAGATCTTCACGATGGAATAGTTAATAATATTTTTACAATTCGTTTTAATCTTCAACAGTTACAAACAGAAAATGAAAGTCTAAAGAATACTTTGATTACTGAATTAGAATATTTAGAGAAATCAACCAGAGGACTGTCACACTCGTTGATAAATAATGAATTGTTTGGCGAAACTAAATTTATAAGTTTGATTGAAGATCTAGCATCACTTCAAAAAAATAAATGGGATACTATATTTAATTTAGAATGTAGTGATTCTGACTATTTAGAAGAGTTAACCGCTATGGAGAAAGTCCATACTTATTTTATTATTAGAGAGGCTATTCACAATGTTAATAAATATTCAAAAGCTTCACTTTGTACCATAAGCTTTGTAGGGGATAAAGAAGGAATAACTGTTCGAATAAAGGATAATGGAATCGGTTTTGATATGAAGGTTCCTAGAGGAGGAATAGGTATTCAGAATATGAAAGAAAGAGCATTAACATTAGCCTCAGAACTCCATGTGTTTTCTAAAATAAACTTAGGTACAGAAGTAATTTTTAAAGTAAAACAATCTAAAACATAAATAGGTCACCATGATAGTAGAACCTCAATTAATAAAGTATTTTCCCGAGTATGATCAAGTATTTCAAGGAGATCTGTCACAGTACAGCAAACATTTTTTACCGATTTGTTCTATTAATTTAAAATGTATATACCCAGATCAAGATCAATGGTTACACTTTGTATCTGTAAAAGAGATTTACGATGGATGTGTAGGACAAGAAACCAAGGAGTATCATTCAGAGTATTGTAAGGAAGATATGATAGGTTTTGATGTGATAGGAGATAAGTACTGTTTTACAGGGGATTGGAATTATTTTGTTTACGAAAAGATGATTCAAGAGGGGACTATTCCTCAAAATCAAGAAATGGTAGTAAAATACAGAGCCAATAGAGTTAATATTCAGACAGTAGAGGATTTAGATACTTGGTTAGTACAATTTGAATTAACCACATCTCCTGATTTTAGAAATAAGCTAAAGAGTAAACACACATTTTTTATAACACCAGACTCAGATCAAGGACTTGTAGAAAATCTTCTAGATCGTTTTGAAAAGGAAGCTAGCGAATCTGATTATGATAGTGTAATAGGAGCGTATAAGCTAAATACGAAGACTTATGAGCTTGCTAAAGCGTATTATCACAAGCATGGTAAGATATATCCGATGACAATAGGCAACTACTCGACTAAAATCGAAACGATGGAAAGTCTAGAAAAAGGAGTAGAAGATAACCTAGAGTACATTCAATATCCTGAGATAGCAGGTATCCTAGACGATATCCAATTTCAGAGTAAAGAAGATAAAGATTGTTTAGAGGAATGTGAAATTAGCTTTGAAGAAGCAATGCAATTTGAAGACTCTACAAATCTTACAAATCTACCTTATGACGCAGAAGGGAATATCTTTACTTATATAGGGCGTTTTACGGGATATCTTTTCCAGCAGTATGGAGCAGATAGTGTATACCTGTTTTATAATAAAGAATTAAAAAAAGCAGTTATTTGCTTAGAATACACGTAGACGCTTTACTTCATTAAGAATTAAAAATTAGGAATTACGTTTGTCTACGGCATCAGTTTGCGCGGATTTGCAATCCGTGCAGAGTATGTAGAAGCGTATCGTATATGTCCAACAACCTATACCAGTTCCCGCGGATTTGTAATCCGTGCGATGTATAAATAAAAAAGGCTAAACAGAATATTTTGTTTAGCCTTTTTTTAGTTTATCTAATAAGTAGGAACATTAAAATATTCGTACCTATTAAAAAAGAATTAAGCTCTTCTTACGTTAACAGCGTTTAATCCTTTTTTACCTTTTTCAACTTCATAAACTACTGCATCGTTCTCACGAACTCTCTCGTTTAAACCAGTTGTGTGTACGAAAATGTCTTGTCCTCCATCGTTTGGAGTAATGAAACCGAAACCTTTAGTTTCGTTGAAGAATTTTACTGTTCCTTCTTGCATAATATTAAGTATTTAAATTTTATTTACTTCAACGGCACTTAGGCCTCTTGGAGTTCTTTCTTTTTTGAAGGTAACTTTATCACCTTGCTGTAATGGCTGATTAGACTGACTACTGTGTACAAAGATGTTTTCTTTTGAATCATCTTCAGTTATAAACCCGAAACCTTTACTGCTAAAATAAGTCACTACTCCAGTGCATTCAGTATCTGGAGCAGAAGCTGCCGCTAAGCGCTCTTCAAGTTCCCTTTTAGCTGCTTCGATGTCTTGCTCTTCTGGCGGAACGTCTGTTAGATTACCATTGTAGTCTACATAAACCAACATATCTTCAAGATCTTTACCCTTGTTGTTGTTTACTTTACGATCCTCTCTCTTTAATGCTTTCTCTTGTCTTTTCTGTGCTTTCTTTTTATTTTTCTCTTTTTTCGAAAAAGAATCAGCCATATTTATTGCGTTTTTAAGTTAATATTAAATTTCTTGTTTTACCTGCATTTTGATCCCTGTAAATCGCTGAATATCCTTCAACTCTTTTCGTTGTTCAGGTGTGCAAAAACACATGGCAACCCCTTGTACTCCAGCTCGTCCAGTACGACCGATACGATGAACGTAAGTCTCTGGTTTGTCTGGTATATCATAGTTGATCACAAAGGGAAGTTTGCTTATATCTATTCCTCTTGCAGCAATATCTGTTGCAATAAGGATATTGATTTTCTTATTTTTAAAATCATCTAATGCTTTAACACGAGCACTTTGAGATTTATTCCCATGGATAGCCATCGCCACCATATTGACCTTTTGAAGGTATTTTACCAGGTTATTAGCCTCGTATTTCGTTCTTGTAAATACAAGAGTAGACTCCGTATTCTCCTTTAAGATAGTGTGTAATAACGCTTTCTTATCTTTCTTCTCTGTATAGTACACTTGCTGTTCGATAGTTGTTGCTGTGATTACTTGTGCAGCTACTTCTATTTTTACAGGTTTGTAGACGATTGTTCTAGCGAATTGCTCTATTTCTTTAGGCATTGTAGCTGAGAAGAACAGAGATTGTCTTTTAGTAGGAACAAATTTAAGAATTTTTTTAAGATCGTGTATGAATCCCATATCAAGCATCTGATCAGCCTCATCTAGTACTAATATCTCAAGATTAGAAAGCTTTACTATTTTTTGATTGATTAGATCCAATAGTCGACCAGGAGTAGCCACGATAATTTCGGGATGTTGTTTTAACGCTCTTACTTGAGGTGGAAGAGGTACACCACCGAATAAAGTTACTGTTTTAAGAGGAAGCTCAGTACTATAGTCTAAAAAACTATCTTTTACCTGTATTGCTAATTCTCTTGTAGGAACTAAAATTAAGGCTCTTATACCTTTTGTAGATTTAGGAGTAGAGTGCAGTTTTTGTAAAATAGGAATAGCAAAAGCAGCAGTTTTACCTGTACCTGTTTGAGCAGTACCGATTACATCCGTTCCTTCCAGAATAGGAGGGATTGCTTTTTGCTGTATTTCAGTAGCTGTAGAATAACCTATTTTAGTTAATGCTGTTTGTATCTCTTGTGTTAATGCTAAATCTTTAAAGTTCATTTATTATTGCCTGTACTTATTCTTTTATCTTTATATGCTTTAAAACTATTGGGTCTTAAAGTCTTTTTGGTATTATCTATCCTAGTGAATTTGTTTTCTATTATGCATCAGAAACTCATATTTCGTAGGTAAGTGGTCTTTTGTTTTTGCAATAAAGCTTCTAAGAGCATAAGCAGGGAAACATCTTTTACTTTCTATTAAAATTGTAAAAGAATCAAGAGTTAAATAAAGTAAAGACCAAGGAAGTAAAATTAAACGAGGTTTTTTAAAACTATTTAATTTTAGAATAACTAAGGCAGAAATCTATTAACTAATAATACAGGTACAAAGGTATAACTAATAATCGAATAATGAAGTATTTATTTCGAATTAGAGAAATAACAATTCAAATAAGATGTTAGTTTAAGAAAGAAAATGCACTTTTTAGCAAAAAGTCGTTAGCAATATTGAGGAAGAATAGTAAATTTGGAAGAACATATAGAATCAGTAGAAATCACTTGAATGAAAACAAAATCTTGGTTAACAATAGTACAGCAGCATAACGACTTAGTAAGACGTTGGATTATTTGTTGTTGTGTATTGATGAGCTCTCTGGTATGGGGGCAGCAAGTGGATGAGGATCAGGTGAGTGTAGTGAAACTTTGGCGTGACCTCAATGGAGAGAATAGCCTATATATAAAAGTAGGAGCGACCTGTAATAACTATGATAGCAAGGGGATTTTTGCTAAAAATGGATACGAATCTATTATCTCTATAGAGCTGATTAACGAAGAGAATAAAGTAAGTGTAAACTATGGAGAACGCCTTCCAGATAACCAAATGCTGATGTTTTATGACGAGGGAATTTGGTTTGAAGAACACGACGATATTCAGGCAGTTTTTATTCCTGTTTTTTACTGTAGACCCTATTTTGGTAGTCAAATGCCCCTTACTTATATCGTTCTTTACAACGGAAAACGCTATATGTACCACTTCGATTACTATTGCCAATCGGATATATTAGGAACCTGTTCACTTCCTTATAGCAAAAGTAAGGTACAAAAAAGAGTATCAGATTTACCCAAAGAACTAGCCAAAAAGTTTGCAAACTATTTGACTAAAGTATACACGCAGAGAGAAGACCTATTCCCGAATCACCTTATCTTTAGAACAGAGAAATACAGTAATACTTACAGGCCGTATGATCTAGCTACAGCTTATCACGCATCATATCCTTATGTGTTATTAGATAAGGTCAACGGGTATCTTGAAGAGAAGAAATATTCTTTAGCAACAACGTATCTAAGCGAATTTGAATATATCTATGTAAGAGAAGAACTTACTGTAAATGTAGCAGGCTTTTACGTTCAAGATAGAACCATTAGCCAAAAAGCAACAAATTACCGCGCTAGAGTACATACAGAAAGAGAAAAACTATTAGAGGAAGCTAAGTTCTTAACCCGTAGAAATCAATACCAAGAAGCCTACCTAATCTATAAAGTGATATTAGAAGAAGAAAACGAGTGGGGAATTACGAATTAGAAATTACGAATTACGATGATTGCCCGTTCGCCCGGATTTATAATCCATGCGGTTATTATACGCCCGACAAAGCATATTCGTTTGACAGAAGAGGCAATACCTTGCATCATATCCATACCACACATAAAATTTATAAATAAAAAATACCTATTGTCAATAGCAGGTAAATAACTAACTTTACCCTATAGTATATTCTTTTTAAAAGAAGAATACCATAGACAAGATCAAACCCAGATTATACAATAGACATATAAACGAAAAGTAATGATACCCGATAGGCCTACATTAGTGTTTTTAGCATACCATAATATGGTTGTAGTACTAATGAAAGAGAGAAGAAGTAGAATTACCTTGTAATATTTGGCTAATGTGTAATTAAATGATAAAGTATTAATTTACTTTCTTTAGCATATATGAAAAACATACAAAAGATTTGTTGCGTAGGGGCAGGATACGTAGGAGGGCCTACCATGGCAGTTATAGCACAAAAAAATCCACGTATCAAGATTACAGTAGTTGATTTAAATGAAGCACGTATCAAAGCGTGGAATGATGAAGATTTGAGCAAATTACCTATTTATGAACCAGGTTTAGATGCAGTAGTAGCAGAAGCTCGTGGACGAAATCTGTTTTTTGATACCAATGTAGAGAAAGCTATTGATGAAGCTGACATGATTTTTATCTCTGTGAATACCCCAACCAAAACCTATGGTAAAGGAAAGGGAATGGCAGCTGATTTAAAGTATATTGAATTATGTGCAAGACAAATTGCTCAAGTAGCCAAGACAGACAAAATAGTTGTAGAAAAGTCTACACTTCCTGTACGCACAGCACAAGCAATTAAACGAATCCTTGATCAAACAGGTAATGGAGTAGAGTTTGAAATACTCTCTAATCCTGAATTTTTAGCAGAAGGTACAGCTATCCAAGACTTGATGAACCCTGATCGCGTATTGATCGGTGGAGCAGAAACCCCGAGAGGAAGAGAAGCTATCGAAGCGTTAGCGTCTATTTATGAAGCATGGGTACCTCAAGAGCGTATTCTACGTACTAATGTATGGTCATCAGAGCTTTCTAAATTGACTGCCAATGCCTTCTTAGCACAACGTGTGTCTTCTATCAATGCGATTTCAGAACTATGTGAAGTATCAGGAGCAGATGTAGCCGAAGTGTCTAGAGCCATTGGTACAGATAGCCGTATTGGCAATAAATTCTTAAAAGCTTCTGTAGGTTTTGGAGGATCGTGTTTTCAAAAAGATATCCTAAACTTAGTGTATATCGCTAAGTCTTATGGGCTAGAGGCAGTAGCAGACTATTGGGAGCAAGTAATCATTATGAATGACCACCAGAAACGTCGTTTTGCAGAGAATATCGTGACAACTTTGTTTAATACAGTTAACGATAAGAAAATAGCTTTCTTAGGTTGGGCATTCAAGAAGGATACTAATGATACTAGAGAATCAGCTGCTATCTATGTAGCCAATGAGTTAATTGAAGAAGAAGCACAAATCCACGTATACGATCCTAAAGTAATAGAACAACAGATGTTATCTGATTTAGATTACTTAGCCACTCGCGAATTAGAAACAAATAAAAAACATCTGATAGTACACGCAGAACCCTATGCAGCCCTAGAAGGAGCACATGGTATCGCAGTATTGACAGAATGGGATGAGTTCAAGACGTACGATTGGCAACGCATTTATGATAATATGCAAAAACCAGCTTTTATATTCGATGGACGTAATATATTAGACCGTCAAACGTTAGAAGATATAGGGTTTGAAGTATACACAATTGGAAGAGGGTAATAAACTTTAACACCTAATTTAAGCAGTAAAGATGCAAGGATATAAAAAAGAAGGGTTTATATTTTAGATGTAGGTGAAGTTTACCAAGATACAATTCAAGAGAAATACTATCGAATTGAAGATAATAACTGTTTTTAAAAGATTGAAAAACAGAAATTAACACACTTAACTATGAAAAAGAATTTGATTGTATTTGGCACAAGACCAGAAGCTATCAAAATGGCACCTTTAGTAAAGGAATTCCAAAAACACGCTGATAAATTTGATACTCGTGTATGTGTAACTGCACAACATAGAGAGATGTTGGATCAAGTTTTAGAGTTTTTTGATATCGTACCAGAGTACGATTTGAATTTGATGAAACCTAATCAAAATTTATATTCTTTAACAGGAGATATTATCACTGGATTAAAACCTGTTTTAGAGAAGTTTAAACCTGATTACGTTTATGTTCATGGAGATACTACTACAACGATGTCAGCGAGTATTGCGGCTTTCTATAGTGGAGCAGAAGTGTGTCATGTAGAGGCAGGACTCAGAACACATAATAAACGAGCACCTTTCCCTGAGGAAATAAATCGTCAGATTACAGGACGTGTAACAGATTATCACTTCGCACCAACCATAGCATCTCAAGAAAATTTATTAAGAGAAAATATCAAAATCAAAGATATTTTAGTTACTGGTAATACAGTTATTGATGCTTTATTAGAAAGTGTAGAGCGTGTAGAAGATTTAGAAAATGAAGAAATTACACAATTAAAACAGATTGTAGATTCGTCTAAGAAATTAATACTTGTTACAGGACATAGAAGAGAGAATCATGGAGATGGATTTATTCGTATCTGTGAAGCACTAAAAGAAATAGCCTTAACACATGCTGATGTACAAATCATTTACCCTGTACATTTAAATCCAAATGTAAAAGGTCCAGTTTACGAAATCCTATCAGGAATAGAAAATATTCAATTAATAGATCCATTAGCTTACCCTTCATTTGTATGGTTGATGAATAAGAGTTATATGATTGTTACAGATAGTGGAGGAGTACAAGAAGAAGCACCTAGTTTAGGAAAACCAGTTTTAGTCATGCGAGATACAACAGAACGTCCTGAAGCCGTAGCAGCAGGAACAGTAATCCTAGTAGGTACGGATAAAGAGAAGATTGTAAGAGAGGCGAATAGCCTATTGACAGATACAGCTCGTTATGCAAAGATGTCAGCCTTACACAATCCTTACGGAGATGGAAAAGCATGTGCACGTATTGTTGATTTTATCAGTCAATTACAGTAGAGACGCAATTTTTTGCGTGTCACCGTGCATGAGGATAATAACATCAAATCCGCGTCAACGACTAGGGGGATGCCATTCGGTATACATGCCCTATATACAAGGTAGAGACGCAATATTTTGCGTGTCAGAGTTAATGTTTTACAGAATATGGCATAGGTTACAAAACACACCAGCATTAGTAGAGACGTAATATCTTACGTCTAATAAAAGGAATACAGCAGAAACGCAATATTTTGCGTGTCAGAGTTAATGAATTACAGCACATGCATGGCACAGTTTACAAACCATCCCAGAATCAGTAGAGACGCATTATTATGCGTGTCACAGGGAATAGGAAACGGAAAATAGGAAATAGGGAAGTCAGGAAAATACACGTCACGGATTAAAAATCCGCACCATCAGCGTAACGATTTAAACTGTGTGAGAATCACTCAAAGTCGGGAGACTTTGCGTAGCGGGGCAAATCCATCACATAAGGTAGAGACGTAATATCTTACGTCTAATAAAAGGAATACAGTAGAGACGCAATATATTGCGTCTAATAGAAAAGAAATATAGAGATAAGATAATGTTTTGTGATATAAACGAAATCACAAAACAACAAAATAACATAATGAATGAATACACAAGTAGTAACAATAGGATTAGGATACATAGGACTACCAACATCAGCTTTAATTGCACAAAATAAAATAGGTGTACATGGAGTAGATATTTCCCAACATGTGGTAGATACCATTAATGCAGGAAAGATTCATATTGTAGAACCAGATTTAGATAAGGCAGTAGCTGAAGCTGTACAAGCAGGATATCTAAAAGCAGCAACTACTCCTATTGTAGCCAATACATATTTAATTGTTGTACCAACGCCATTTAAAGGAAATCACGAACCAGATATTTCGTATGTAAAGGCAGCAACTACAGCTATACTTCCATTGTTAAAAGAAGGAGATTTATATATTATCGAATCTACTTCTCCTGTAGGTACGACAGAAAAGATGATGGAATATATCTTTACAGAGCGCCCAGAGCTTGAAGGTAAGATTTATTTAGCCTATTGTCCAGAGCGTGTATTGCCAGGAAATGTAATGTATGAGTTAGTACATAATGATCGTGTAATTGGAGGAGTGAATGAAGTATCTACAGAAAAGGCAGTAGCATTTTACAGTCAATTTGTAAAAGGAACTTTGCACAGAACGAATGCGCGTACAGCAGAGATGTGTAAACTGACAGAGAACTCTTCTAGAGATGTGCAGATTGCCTTTGCTAATGAATTGTCATTAATCTGTGATAAAGCAGGGATTAATGTTTGGGAATTAATTGAATTAGCAAATAAGCACCCACGTGTAAATATCTTACAACCAGGATGTGGAGTAGGAGGACATTGTATTGCAGTGGATCCATATTTCATTGTTTCAGAATTTCCTATGGAGTCTAGAATCATTGCTCATGCTAGAGAAGTTAATAACTATAAATCTTTTTGGTGCGCAGAGAAAGTAAAATCAGCGCGATTAGAGTTTGAGTTAAAACAGGGACGCCAACCTGCTATTGCAGTAATGGGACTAGCTTTTAAACCGAATATTGACGATTTACGTGAATCTCCAGCTATTTATATCACTGAACGTATCTTACAAGATTCTGGAGACGCAGATATGTATATTGTAGAGCCAAATGTACAAGACCATAAAGTGTTTAAATTAACGAACTATAAAGAAGCGGTAGAAAAAGCAGATATCATTGTATTTTTAGTAGCACATAATGAGTTTAAAGCATTAGAAATACCACAAGGTAAAGTAGTTTTAGATTTTTGTGGAATTAAAAAATAAAAAAAACAAGGAGCATGAATAAAATACTTATTACGGGAGGCGCAGGGTTTATAGGATCACATGTAGTAAGGCTTTTCGTACAGAAATATCCAGACTATCAGATTTATAACCTAGATGCACTTACGTATGCAGGGAATCTAGAGAATTTAAGAGATATAGAAGCTGCTCCTAACTACCATTTTATAAGAGAAGACATAACCAATCAAGAAGCGATAGAACAGCTTTTTAAAAAGGAGCGATTTAATGCGGTGATTCACCTAGCAGCAGAGTCTCATGTAGACCGATCTATTACAGACCCGCTTGCTTTTGTACGCACAAATGTCTTAGGCACAGTCAATTTATTACAAGCATTTAAATCCTTATGGCAAGGCGATTGGGAAGGGAAGCGCTTTTACCATATTAGTACAGACGAAGTCTATGGCGCACTAGGCGAAGTAGGGTTATTTACCGAAGCAACGCCTTATGATCCTAATTCACCTTATTCAGCTTCTAAGGCAAGTTCAGATCACTTTGTTCGTGCTTATGGGGAGACCTATGGAATGCCTTATGTTGTAAGTAATTGTTCTAATAACTATGGGCCTAATCACTTCCCAGAGAAGTTAATCCCACTTTGTATTCACAATATCATCAATAAAAAATCCTTGCCTATTTATGGGGATGGGAAGTACACTCGCGATTGGCTATATGTCTTAGATCACGCCAGAGCCATAGATGATGTATTCCATAAAGGGAATAATGCAGAGACCTATAATATAGGAGGCTTTAATGAATGGCAAAATATAGACTTGGTCAAAGAGCTGTGTAAGCAGATGGATGTAGTTTTAGCTCGAGAAGTAGGGGAGAGTGAGCGATTAATCACTTTTGTAACAGATAGACCAGGACATGATCTAAGGTATGCGATTGATGCAACGAAGATTAATAAAGAGCTCGGATGGAGCCCATCTGTAACCTTCCCAGAAGGATTAGCTAAGACCATTGATTGGTATATGAATAATCAAGAGTGGTTAGAGCATGTAACCAGTGGAGTATATCAAGAGTACTATCATCAACAGTATAAAAAGTAAGTAAAAAAGGCCTTGTACTATCTAGCAGTACAAGGCCTTTTTACTTGGTTTAATATATTGTTATTCTATTGTCATTAGATATTCTCCATACCCACTTTTGCACAGTGGTTTAGCGATATGGTGTAATTGTTCTTTTGTGATATACCCCATGCGATAAGCGACCTCTTCGATGGCCCCGATTTTCAGTCCTTGGCGCTCTTCGATGACTTGAACGAATTGACCTGCTTTCATCAGAGAAGCAAAAGTACCTGTGTCTAACCAAGCCGTTCCTCTGTCTAATATTCCTACCTTTAATTTGCCTTGTCTCAAATACTCTTTATTGATATCTGTGATCTCATATTCTCCTCTTTTAGAAGGTTGAATAGTCTTGGCAATATTCACTACATCATTGTCATAAAAGTATAATCCAGGCACCACAAAGTTAGATTTGGGTTCTAGAGGTTTCTCTTCTATAGAGAGTACATTTTTATGTTGATCAAACTCCACCACACCATAGCGTTGAGGATCAGTTACAGAATAGGCAAATATAGTTGGTTCTGCTCTTTCTACGCACGATTGTAATAGTTTAGACATTCCACTGCCGTAGAAGATATTATCCCCTAAGATCAGCGCTACGTGATCATCACCTATAAATTCCTCTCCAATAATAAAAGCCTGTGCTAATCCATTGGGTTCTTCCTGTATCGCATAAGTAAAAGAACAACCGATTTGGCTACCATCTCCTAATAGTTTTTGGAAGTTAGGCAGGTCAGTAGGAGTAGAGATAATCAGAATTTCGTTGATTCCCGCTAGCATTAACGTGGATAAAGGGTAGTAAATCATAGGCTTGTCATAGACAGGCATCAGTTGTTTACTGACAGCTAATGTAAGAGGGTGTAATCGTGTTCCCGATCCCCCAGCGAGAATAATTCCTTTCATCTTAAAATAATAAAGGGATAAAGTTAATGATTTTTTAAACCCAGAATACGCGATAGACCTATTAACGAGAGTAAATTATACAAAACAGCTCTGAATTTATGAAAAAAGCATACTATAGTATGGTTTTAGAAGGAATGAAAGAGAGATGAAGTAGAATTGCTTTGCAGTATTTGGCTAATGCTTAATCTAGGTTAAAGAAAGCGGTGTGAATTTGATATCTACTTCATGTGAAATCTAGCGTCATTTTAGCTCTTAAAAAGCATATAATAAATCACGTATATAGGCTAAAATAAGGTGTAATGACAAAAAATTACAGTATGAGTAAGATAAAGTATTGTTATATGTGTAAAATAGATTTTTATTGTTCTAAAATTAACAAATAAATTAGAATTAGTGTTTTTTAATCTCTAAAAGGTTAGGTGGTTTTAAAGGTGTTAAATGTTGTTTTTTAGTGGTTTACGGTATAGTTGTTATTGGTTTTTAAAGAAAATAAACCTGTATAAATCGTAAATTTAATAGAGGGTAAAGGAAAACCCTCTTTAATATAAAACATTATGAAAGCAAAACTTGTACTACTAACTCTCTTCTCATTAGTAGTATTAGGGTGCTCTCCAAAAGATGGAGGCATTGGAGAAAAAGAAGTGACTATCACTTTTATCAATAAAGAAAAGTAAGTATTGATGAATGATAGTTTTGACTTAATGAATGAACTGAAAATTGAGAATGCAACTAAAGAACAAGTTGTATGGCTCAGTGAAAACCCAAGTGTTGTTCGCTTAAATGGAAGCATAGGTAAAGCGCTTTCAGAATGAGAAACCAAAATTACAGCCAAAGTAAAGAATACTAACGTTCAGGCGAGTATGAAGATTCGTGTACAAGAACAGATCTTACAATTTAAACAAAAAGAATTATCTTTAGTTACGAATAAGACTTTCAATCTAAGTGATCTACTAGAAATTAAAAATATTGAGTTAGATCAACTAAAATGGACTGTAGAAAATCCCAATATTTTAACTATAAATAAAGGACAGATTACTACTTCTAGCGAAGGGCGATCTAAAGTGACTGTAGAGTTTGGAAAGGCTAAAGCCGTTATCACAGTTATCGTTGAAAAGAATGAACTCCAAGACATTATTTTTGATGGGGATATTATTGAGATTACAGGGATGCAACAGAATAAAATCCCTTACCGCACCCTACCAGAAGGAGCCAGTACAGCTGGAGTCAGATGGGAGATTTCTCCAGGGGCCATTAGTTTATTTGATAACGAAACACTCTACTCTGATAGATTGGCTAGTAGTACACTAACCGTTATATTGCCTAATGGCAAAAGAAAATCAATAGAAGTAAGAGTGGCCTCTAAAGGGATTCTTGAAATTAAAGCACCTTATGGTACCAGTATAAAAATTGTCGAAGAACAAGAAGAACAATTTTATCTAGTTCTACTCCCTTTAGGTGAAACTTTTGAGGATTTTGAAGTGACTATGGATAATCCAATTATCAAAGTAGATCTTGAAGGATATATCAAAACATTTTTTGGACAAACAGGCGTAACAAATGTAACGCTTAGAAGTAGACAGAATCCACATGTATCGATCACGATGAGAGTAGAAGTGGTCAGTTTTATAAATGATGTTTTGGTCAGCTCACACATCTTTGACGAGATTATAACTGATGGAACCCATACAGGCGAATTACAGTATCAGCTGTTTAGCCCTAGGAGAGAAGGTATTTCTATACAAGACTTTGTTCTTTATGACGGATATAATCGAGTGATCTTTAGAGACTCTAAGACCTATGCACTAGAACAGATTTATACTATTAAGTTAAACAAAGTCTATAAACCATACGCCGAGTTTACCTTAATGTATAAAGGCTTAGCTATCAGATGTAGAAAAGAAGTCAACGTAGTAACTGGAATACCAATACCAAAGGCTTTTTAATTAGTTCTTTTTAATAAGCTCTTGATATAAAATACGACGACAATATGGTTAGGCTGTATTGTAGTTTTTTTATTCTATTGTTCCTTACTTTGGTATACATATCAAGGATTTTAGGTTTCATTCCGTGTAATATATAATGCATTTACACAACAGAAGGGCAATCGTATATGGCTACACAATACATTGCGTCTATCACATCAACGGTGTGAAATTTTAACATTTTGTAAGTTTAAACTACAACAGTGAGTTTAATTATTGTTATAAGTTTATAAATGAAATTTAGATCTATTTATTTTATGATATAAAACTTATAATAAGTGATTTAGATTTCTATCTATTGTAATTATTATAATTAGATTAGCCACTCAGATAAGATAAATAAAAATCTATTTAGAGTGAAAATGTTTAATATCCTAAAGGAATAATTATTCTTAATTAATAACCAGGACTAATTATGAGGGGGGTCTTATAGTTAGTTATTAAAATCGATACAGTATGAAAAAAATCTATTTTATGATGGGGCTAATAACTCTTTCAACAATGGTAGTATCTTGTTCAAATGATGATAATTTACAACAAGATATAGAAGTAAAGCAAAGAGAGAAACAAGCAGAGGCACAAGGAGTACTTACAATAAAAAATGAAACAGAAATTGAAACGAAAAGCTTCTCTACCGAAGAGATGAATGATCGTGGTGATTTTGATTTAGATAAAGATAAAACAAAGAGAGAAGAAAAAGAAAAAGGAAAAGGAAAATAATAAGTGTGTACCTTTTTTAAGGTTATAGATTTTGCAGTGTAATAAAGCGATTCAAAATGAATCGCTTTATTGTTTTGATTATAAAGCAATCGTTATGCGTTTTAGTTTATTATTATTTTTATTTTGTTTTTTATCTTGTAATGGGGTAACAGAGAAAAAAACGAAAGAAACAAACTATTTTGAAGGTTATGCTGAGGCTATTGATAAAGAAGTTTATCTAGATAGTATTGCTACTTTGATAATAAAAAGCCCTAATGACTCTTTAACTCGAGAAGCACTTTTAAGATTAGCTAATCGCTATGAGTGGATAAAGCGGGATAAAAAGGTTAAAAAAAATCTAGAAAAACTGTACTCTTACTCAAAACAACAGGGAGATACAGCACATATAGCCAAGACCTATTGGTATTTAGGAGACTATTACGATAGAAGACAGATTTTAGATAGTGCTTATTTTTACTATCTTAAAGCTGAGAAACTTTATGCCTTGCAAAAGGATAGTATTAATTGGGCTAAAATGCTTTCTTATAAAGCTGGTGTTTTACACGATACAGGGGTTTATACAGAGAGTGAGACTACGATAGCCCAAGTTCTACAAGTGTTATCCAAACAAAAAAATACTAGACTTATCTATGAGGCCAACTTCCAAATGGCGTCAGTACTGAAAGAGCTGAAAGAGTATAGAGGTGCTTTAGAGTATTATGTAAAAATACCAGAATTGCTAAATAGATTAGAAGAAGAAGGATATGACAAATTTAATTTACAACGCTCTTGGCTATCCTATTATAATAATATAGGAGGGTATTATCAAGAAGTAGGTAATTTAGAAGAAGCCAAAACTTACTTTCAGACTGCACTTAGAAATCAGTATGTAGATAGTTTTCCCAGATTAAAGGCAATGGTTTTAAATAACTACGGTTATAATCAGATGCTTCTTTGTGATGATCCTCGAGTGATACAATCCACACTTGAATCTGCTTTAGATATTCGGACGCAGATTAACCATAAACAAGGTATTGTCGCTAGTAAAATACGAATAGCAGAATTAAATCTTTTAAAGAAAGATACCTTAACGGCTTTAGTTTTAATGAAGGAAGCTTATACTATGGCTGCAGAAGATAAGAATCTTTATGAATTGACAGAAAGTCTAAAATTTTTATCCGAATATAATGTTCAGGATAAAGAACTCTATACCACTCTTTATCTCAGAACCCAAGATAGCATAAGAACTCTTGAGCGTCAAACCAGAAATAAATTTGCTCGTATCGAATATGAAACAGGAGAAATAGAAAAGAGAAATGATCTTCTAAAGCAAAGAAATGCATATTTAGGAGGAGTTATTTTACTTGTAGTTATACTGTCTATTGTGTTTTTTATTGTGCTTAGTTTGCGAATGAAAAATAAAAAACTTTTGTATCAGCAAAAAGATCAACAAGCTATACACCAGATTCAAGCTTTGCTTTTGCAGCAACAAAGCATAACCTATAAGGCAAAAAATAAACAAAGAAAACAAATAGCCAAAGACCTACATGATTCTATTATTAATAGGGTATTTACTGTGCGTATTAACCTTGGGCAACTGTCAACTGATCAAACGGAAGAGAAAGAAAAGTTAATAGATCAATTAACGCAAATTGAAGCACAGACCAGAGCATTATCTCATGATATGCACAAGACCTTATTTAACCAAGAACAAGATTTTAGTTTAGTACTTGAGAATTTAATATTAAGCCAGAAGAATCAATTCGAAACTGTTTTTGAGTGTTCTATTGATAGACTTATTAATTGGGAAGTGTATACATTGTACCAAAAAGCACAGTTATACCTTATTGTACAAGTATTGCTTCAAAATGTAAATAAACATGCCCAAGCTACTAAGTGTTTAGTGATTATTCTTTTAAGTGAGCACCATATTATTGTTAAAATCCACGATAATGGTATTGGTATCGATACTAAGAAAATAGATAAAGGATTGGGTTTTAAAAATATAAAACATCGATTAGAAGCTCTACAAGGAAAAATGACAATATCTACTATTAGTCAGATGACAACGATTAGTTTAGAAATACCCTACTTTCAAAAGAATATATAAGGATGATTTTGTTGTGTTTTTTATAAATATAATATTGTGTAATTCTTTTTTAATAGTAAATTGCATTGTGTTTTTTATAAAAATAAATATATGACTATATTACTTGCCGATGATCATTTCATGACTTTAGAAGGATATATTTCTATTTTAAACGATGAATCTAATACTTACATTAAAGCCCAAAACTGTGAAGAACTTTATAGTCAGATACTTTGTTTAGATCAGCTTGACGTAGCTATTATAGATTATGATATGCCTATATATAAGGAGCGAAATATATCGTCAGGTTTAGATTGTACCTCCATGATTAAAGAGCGTTTTCCTTATTGTAATATTATTTTAATAACTGCACATGAGGAAGCCTTTATTCTTTATGGTATTTACCGTAATAAAACGATAGATGCACTGATTGTAAAATCAGATTTTTCTGCCAAGACTTTACAGGATTTGATTCTTAACAATAAGGGATCAGAACCTTTCTATAGCCCTATTGCTAAGGAGTCTATAAAAAAAGTAATTGCTAAGAATACACTTCTAGATCCTAAGAACAGAGAGATTTTAATGTATTTATCTCATGGGTATAAAATTACTCAACTAGAGAGTTTTGTCTTTTTAAGTGTAAGCGCTATACAAAAGCGGATAAGTAAAATGCTACATGAGTTTAATGTAACAGATTATCAGGAATTAATTCAAATCATAAAACAGAACCAGTTGCTCTAGTATATTGAAATAAGATCATTTAGTATGTATTACTTGTTATTATGGTTAAATAGTAAGGTTAATTTGTTATTATAGTTATTGTTTTGTTTTAAAAAGTATATTTGTGTATATAGCTGTTGAAAATACTTGTTTTTTTAACACTTGGTGTAGTTTGGCTTCCTATATAGTTAATTATCTTGTTGTCAGTTTTTTATATTGAATTAGTGTTGTTAAATTTATGTTATTATAAACCAAAATAATATTGATAATATGAAATTACACCACAAGATCCTTTTAGGATCATTCATCTCAGTAGCTTTGGTATCATGTAACACAAATGACAATGATACACCAGCAAATGATAGTAGTAAGGGGTTAAAAGAATTAAGAGCAGTGCCTAAAGCAGATATTGTTTCAGGATTTGAAGGTGCGAAAGTCTGTAAGGATGTTTATCCAAAAGGAACTGATCCAAGAGGGGCTGTTGTCAGAAGTACAAAGTGGCCTAATGGAAGTGTTATTACTGTAGGGTTATATGGAGGAACTCCTTATGTTCGCAGTAAGGTTAAGCAATACGCTCAAGAATGGTCTAACTATGCCAATATCACTTTTAATTTTGTAGAAAGCGGCACTCCTCAGATTAGAGTTACTTTTACTCAAGGAGCTGGATCATATTCTTATTTAGGAACACAAGCCCTTAGTATTCCTTCTAATGAAGAAACGATGAACTTTGGTTGGTTTGATGATTCAACTAGCGATGCAGAGTTCAGCAGAACAGTTATCCATGAGTTTGGTCATGCGCTAGGAATGATACACGAGCACCAACATCCTTTAACGAATATTCCATGGGATAAAAATAAAGTGTATGCTTATTACGCTGGTTATCCGAACTATTGGAGTAAAAAAGATGTGGATAACAATCTTTTTGCAACTTATTCAACTACGCAAACTCAGTATAGCGCTTATGATACACAGTCAATTATGCATTATAGCATAAGCAGTGCTCTTACAACAAATGGATTTAGCGTAGGAAATAACTCTGTTTTATCAGCAACAGATAAACAGTTTATTGCAACAGTTTATCCAAGAAACTAAATTATATACATTAGGTTAGTTTTAATAACAGTCTACCTTGCCCTAGTGTGAGGTAGACTTTATCTATAGATGGCTATGCGTAAAAATTATCTTCTATTGTGTCTTATTCTTTTGTCAACCTATTTGTCTGGTCAAGTCAAAAGCCCTCCTTCTTATATTATTCCCTATCTGCACTGGAATCAAGAAAAACTAAATTGGAATATAGCAGGCAATGAGTTTGGACAGTATCCTAATGTACTCTCAGAACTAGAGTGGGAGAATTTATATGGGCCAGAGATTGGGGTAGAAGCAGCCCTAACGTTATGGTCTAAGTTTCAAGTAAAGTTAGACTTAAGTTATAAAACCACCTTAAGTGGAAGAGTTACTGATACAGATTACGCAGGCGACAATAGGCTGATAACAACCTCAGAACTTAATCTTCAAAGTGATAAAGGTCATCATATCAAAACAAGATTAGAATTCTCCTATCTTGCTTGGTCTAATGATCTCTGGTCTATAAGCCCTCATATAGGCTATTGGGCAAGCTATCAGAAGCTGTATATGTTAGATGGAGATACTCCACTTATCCCTCAAAAGAAGCTTAACAGTAAATACAGCCCTCAATTACAGGGGATAACATTAGGTGTAGAGACGTACTTTAGACATCATAAATGGGAAACTTCTTTAGACCTTACAGGGATCTATCTACCTTATTACACTGCTAAAGCAACTTGGAACCTTAGAGAGGAACTAAGACAACCTCTTAGTTTTAAACATAAATCTAAGGGAGTAGGATATAATAGTACACTGCGAATCGGATATCAACTCGCAAGACATATCCAACCTTTTGTATCGGCTAGTTATACGCACATAAAAATAAAGAAAGGAACAGACGAACTTTTTAAAGCCAATGGAACAACTCATACTGCCCAATTAAATGAAGTTCATTCAAGCGGTTTAAGTTTAGGGATAGGAGTGAAGATATTTTTAGGGTCCTTATAAAAAATAATTATTTTCTTAAAATCAAGAACATCAGGTATTTGATAAAAATATAAGACAACAATTTTATTTAGAGTTTTATTACATAAATAATTTAAAGGCTATTAAATATACCACAAAAGAGGATTATATCCTCTTTTTCTATTTTTATCAATCCATAGTAAAACTTTTAAAAGGCTATTTAAAGTCAATTGAAGACTGAGCATACCAAGTTTTATTAATACATAGTTTTCCTGGGACATTTGAGCTAAGATATTAAGCAAACAGCTTAATAAATAACTTATAAATGTCAAATTTTATGAAAACAAAAACATTTCAAAAATTAGTAGTGTTAGGTCTAACACTACTTTTATCAAGCAATCTTTTTGCCCAAGGAAATGGAATAGCAGGTATCACAGAAGCTACCCAGATGGTCACCTCTTATTTTGATCCAGCCACTAAACTTATCTACGCTATTGGAGCTGTGGTTGGTCTTATTGGAGGGGTAAAGGTGTATAACAAATTCTCAAGTGGTGATCCCGATACAAGCAAAACAGCTGCAAGCTGGTTTGGGGCTTGTATCTTCTTAATTGTAGCGGCTACAATTCTAAGATCATTTTTCCTTTAAACAATGCGCTTATGAAAAAGTATAATATTAATAAAGGCATTGGAGCTAGCGTAGAATTTAAGGGACTCAAGGCTCAGTACCTGTTTTATTTTGCAGGTGGACTATTAGGAAATCTAATTTTTATTATGGTTTTGTATATGGCAGGGGTAAACAATCTTATTTGTTTAGCCCTTGGTCTTGGACTATCTGGCTATCTTGTTTACAAAGTATTTTCACTGAATAAGAAATACGGTCAGTACGGTCTTATGAAGCTTCAAGCCAGAAAATACTTTCCAAGATATATCATCTCAAGAAAAGATTTTAGAGGGTATTTAAGTAGTAACTTAAAACTAATACACTATGAGAAATACAGCTAAAACAAATACCTTAGAAAGGATGTTTCCGATTTTGGCGGTTGAGAATAACTGCATTGTCTCAAAGCAAGGGGATATCACGGTTTGCTATAAAGTCATCTTACCTGAGATATTCACCATCTCAGATAAGGAGTATGAGACTATTCACAGCCTGTGGCATAAGGCTATAAAAACATTGCCTGAGTTTATTGTGATTCACAAGCAAGATTGGTTTATAAAAGAAAGCTATAAGGCGGATTTTAAAGATCTAGAACAAAGCTATCTAAGTCGAAGCTTTGAAAGGCACTTTAACATGCGTCCCTATCTGAATCATAGTTGTTATTTGTTTATTACTAAGACTACTAAGGAGCGAATCAAAAGCCAAAGCAATTTCTGTTCACTTACAAGAGGAGAGCTTATTCCTAAAGAAATAAGAGATAAAGACACGGTTCAAAGCTTTTTAGAGGCTACTGCTCAACTTGAGAAAATAGTTAATGATAGTGGACTCATTCAGTTAATTAAACTAACAGAAGAAGATATCATAGGTTCGGACGATAAAAGCGGGCTTTTAAAGCAGTACCTGACTCTAAGTTCTAGTAAAAGAGGAAGCCTTCAGGATATTGCCATAAGTAGCGATAAGGTTAGAGTAGGAGATAACAGCCTTTCTTTACATACCCTTTCAAGTACAGAGGATCTTCCTACTGAGGTATCTTATTTATCACGTTATGAAAAGCTATCAACCGATAAAAGCAGCATGGCTTTATCGTTTGCAGCGCCTGTTGGACTTTTGCTTAATTGTAATCACATCTATAACCAGTATTTGTTTATTGAAGATAGTGACTCTAATTTAAAGCAGTTTGAGAAGTCGGCTAAGAATATGCACTCACTTGCTAGATACAGCAGAGCCAATCAAATTAACAAGCAATGGATAGAGGAATATCTAAATGAAGCTCATAGCAAAGGTCTTACCTCTATTAAAGCTCACTTTAATGTAATGGCTTGGTCTGATAATTTAAGTGAGCTTAAACAGCTTAAAAATGACTGTGGGAGCGCAATTGCTTCTATGGAGTGTGTACCAAGACACAATACGGTTGATGCTGCGACACTTTACTGGGCAGGTATACCAGGGAATAGCGGGGACTTTCCAAGTGAAGAGAGCTTTTATACCTTCATAGAACCTGCCTTATGCTTTTTCTCTGGGGAGACGAATTATCAAAACTCGTTATCTCCCTTTGGAATTAAAATGGCAGATCGGCTTACTGGTAAACTAATTCATTTAGATATTTCAGATCTACCCATGAAAAAGGGAATTATCACTAACCGCAACAAGTTTATCTTGGGACCTTCGGGAAGTGGTAAGAGCTTTTTTACCAATCATATGGTAAGGCAGTATTATGAGCAAGGCGCGCATGTGCTCTTAGTTGATACAGGAAACTCCTACCAAGGCTTATGTGAGCTTATTAAAGCAAAGACAAAGGGGAAAGATGGGCTGTATTTTACATACACCGAAGAAAACCCAATTGCTTTTAATCCGTTTTATACTGATGATGGCGTATTTGATATCGAAAAAAGAGAGAGTATTAAAACGCTCATCTTGACGCTTTGGAAGCGTGATGACCAGCCGCCCTCACGATCGGAGGAAGTAGCGCTTTCAAACGCAGTTAGTGGCTATATTGAGTGTCTCCAAACAAGTAATTTAAAACCAAGTTTCAACAGTTTTTATGAGTATATCAAAACTGATTACAAAGCTGAGTTAGAAGACAAACAAGTTAGAGAAAAGGACTTTGATCTCTATAACTTTTTAAATGTACTAGAGCCTTACTATAAAGGAGGTGAGTATGACTATCTATTAAACTCAGAAAGCGAGCTTGATTTACTTAATAAACGCTTTATTGTCTTTGAAATTGATAGCATAAAAGAGCACAAAATTCTTTTTCCCATTGTGACTATTATCATCATGGAAGTGTTTATAAATAAGATGCGACGCCTTAAAGGACAACGCAAGCTAATCTTAATAGAGGAGGCTTGGAAGGCCATAGCTAAAGAGGGGATGGCAGATTATCTACGCTACCTTTTTAAAACCGTTAGAAAGTTCTTTGGAGAGGCAATCGTAGTAACCCAAGAGGTAGATGATATTATTCAATCCCCGATTGTAAAGGAGAGTATTATCAATAATTCTGATTGTAAAATACTGCTTGATCAGCGTAAATACATGAATAAGTTTGATGATATACAAGCGATGCTTGGACTTACTGACAAAGAGAAAGCTCAGATACTTTCAATAAACCTAAACAACAATCCAAACCGCCTTTACAAAGAAGTATGGATTGGTCTAGGTGGTACTCACTCGGGAGTATATGCAACAGAGGTGAGCTATAGTGAGTATCTGGCTTATACCACAGAAGAAACTGAAAAATTAGAGGTAATGAACCTAGCTAAAGAGCTTGACGATGATGTAGAGATGGCTATAAAGCGGCTTGTACAAGAAAAACAGCATGAATAACAAAATACTCTAACCCAACTTTTCTAAGGATAAAAAATAGTACTTAGTCGAGTCACCAATCAATTAAAACATAAAATATGAAAAAACTATTTCAGGTAGTTGTGGTAGCGATGCTACTAGTTCTACCAATAAAGAATTATGCCCAGTGGACAGTATATGATCCTGGAAACTTAGCCCAAGGTATTATAAATAGCGCTAATGAAATAAGGCAAACTTCTGCTACAGTTAGCAATGTGCTTAAAAACTTCAAGGAAGTAGAAAAGGTCTATAACCAGAGCAAGGAGTATTACGATAAACTTCAATCGGTTAATAACCTAGTTAAAGATGCAAGGAAGGTTCAGCAGACAGTGCTTTTAGTAGGTGACGTTTCGGAGCTATATGTCAAAAACTTTCGCAAGATGCTTAATGATCCAAACTTCTCCGCTCAGGAACTTGTAGCTATAGCTAATGGATATTCCGTGCTTCTTCAAGAAAGTACAGAGCTTGTGAAGGAGCTTAAGCAGATTGTAAGTAGTTCAACTTTATCATTAAATGATAAAGAGCGTATGGATATTATAGATAGGGTTTACAAAGAAGTAAAAGACTATCACAACCTTGTGAGCTATTATACTAGAAAAAATATTGGTATTAGCGTTTTAAGGGCTAAAAAGAAAAACAATACCCAAAGGGTACTTGATTTATACGGTACTTCTAATCAAAAATACTGGTGAGTTATGGGTGAGAGTAATCTTCATGAGGTTTTACAAAACCTCTACTATGATATGATGCCACTTGTAAGTCAGATGGTATCTGTGGCTAAGAGTTTAGCAGGTCTTGGAGCGCTTTTTTATATCGGCATTAAAGTATGGCAAGCCTTAGCAAGAGCAGAGCCTATTGATGTGTATCCAATGCTTAGGCCATTTGCTTTGGGAATTTGTATTATGTTTTTTCCAACCCTTGTTCTAGGAACTTTAAACACGGTTTTAAGTCCTGTTGTAAAGGGAACGCATCAGATATTAGAAACCCAGGTTATAGATCTAACATCTTTACAAAAACAGAAAGACATTTTAGAAAAGGAGGCTATGCTTAGAAATCCTGAGGCTGCTTATTTAATTTCTGATGAGGCCTTTGATAAAAAACTTGATGAGCTTGGCTGGTCACCCTCGGATCTAGCCACTATGACAGGAATGTATTTAGAGAAATGGCAATATGATTTCCAAAAAAATCTAAGAGATGCCTTTAGAGAGATACTCGAGATAATTTTCCAGGCTTCAGCTTTAATTATAGACACGATTCGGACCTTCTTTTTAATTGTGCTGTCCATATTAGGGCCTATTGCGTTTGCCATTTCTATTTGGAGTGGTTTTGAATCTACGCTCTTACAGTGGCTCACGAGGTATATAAGCGTGTATCTCTGGCTTCCTGTAGCGGATTTATTTAGCGCAATGTTAGCTAGAATTCAATCCTTAATTCTTGAAAGGGATATGCTATTGCTTTCAGATCCAAACTTTATCCCTGATACCTCAAATACAATATATGTGATTTTTATGATCATTGGCATTGTGGGATACTTTACAATTCCTACCGTTACAAGTTGGATTATTCAAGCCAGTGGAGGCTCAGGTTTTCTTCGTAATGTAAATCAATCTGCGCTTAAAACAGGTAATATTAGTTCAGCTGCAGTTGGGGCTACCTCAGGAAATATAACTGGTAGACTAATTAAATAATTTAAACACTTTAAATATGGAATTTAAATCACTTCGAAATATAGAAAACAGCTTTAAACAAATTAGACTCTACGCTATTGTATTTGCTGTAGTTTGTCTTATAGTAGTAGGATTCTCTATCTATAAAAGCTATGATTTTGCCAAAGAGCAACGAGAGAAAATCTATGTGCTTGATAAAGGCAAGTCACTCATGCTTGCTCTTTCTCAAGACGCAAGTATAAATAGGCCAGTAGAGGCAAAAGAGCACGTAAGACGCTTTCACGAGCTTTTCTTTACCCTCTCACCTGAAAAATCAGCCATTGAAGGAAATATGCAAAGAGCGTTTAATTTATCTGATAAAACCGCTTTTAATTACTATAAAGACTTACTTGAAAAAGGATATTACAGCAGAGTCATTTCAGGGAATATCCAGCAAAGGATTGAGGTGGATAGTATTAAGATAGATTTTAATAAATATCCCTATAAGACAATGACCTATGCAACGCAGTATATCATACGATCTAGTAATCTAACTAAAAGAAATTTGATTACAAGTAGCCAGCTTGTTTCGGCTGTACGCTCTGATAACAACCCTCAAGGATTTATTATCGAAAAGTTTACAGTTTTAGAGAATAAAGACTTAGAAGTTGTTAAACGCTAAAAAACAAATCCTATGAATAAGTTACAACTTCTAAGACACGGTTATTTAAGTAGACTTAAGGTCTACTTAAATAACCTCTCTATAAAAAGACAACGAGTTTTATTACTTACTGTATTTACCCTTTATGGTCTTGTTTGTCTTTTTATTGTAAAGACAAGCTTTACCTCTAAAATAAAGCAGGCATCAAGTAAAGAGAAGCAAAGTAATATAAAACCTGTTAAGTATTTGCTTAAAAGGCAAAAGATAGAATCACATCCAACTATTAAAACCAAAATATTATGAATCAAGATCAGTTGTCAAATAAAACCCATCAGATAGAGAAAGTACCCAAAGAGAATAAGGCAATTCAAAACCTTATAAAAAAACACAAAAAGCACATTGTCTTTGCTTTAATGGGCATTGTGTTTTTAGGAGTTATATATCTTTTGTTTAAACCTGAAGAGAAGGAGCTTATCACTCATAATGATTCCGTTCCTGAGGCGACAACCCAAGGTATGCCAACAGATAAAGTAAAAGCTTATGAAAAAGAACTATGGGAACAAAAAAAGCAGGAAAATGAAAATCAAATTCACTCCATAGCAGACTATTGGAATGAGCCTCAAGATGAGTCTAATATTACTTCTAATCATAAGGATTATATTGTAGAACCTACTTACACGCCCTACGAGCGGTCTTATCAAAGCTACAAGCAAACCCAAGATGTGCTTGGTAGTTTTTACAGCAGTACTGAAAATTCTGAAACTGACCGCCTTAAAAAGCAAGTAGAAGAGCTAGAGAAACAATTAGAAGAGAAAGATACTCCAACTGCTATTACTATGGATAATCAATTAGAACTTATGGAAAAGTCTTTTCAGATGGCAGCTAAGTATTTACCTAGTGGTCAAACTTCAAATACATCGGTATCTGTAAATCAAACTAACAGTGTCAAAACAATTCCAAGTAAGAAGCAGTTTATAACAGTGATAGATAAAACTAGTAAAGAGATTGTTTCTTCACTTGTAAAACCAATGAGTTTTCAGGATTTAGTATTACCAATTAATTTTGAAAACAATCAAACCTTTTATACAGCAGAAGGAGAGGGTAAAGCGCAAATCCACAAAAACAGTATAAGAGTAAGTATAAAAGAAGATCAGGTTATTATAAACGAAGGTTACATCAAACTAAGACTTTTAGAGAGCATTGTAATAAATGGAGCTTTATTACCTAGTGAAAGCACGCTCATTGCTAAAGTAAAAGTAAACAGTGGCAGGCTAGAGCTTATTGTAAATTCTATTAAGTTAGAAGAGACTATCATAGAAACAGAGCTTATTGGTTATGACAACTATGGGCAAAAAGGCTTAGAGGTATTAAATCTTCAAGAAATAAGCGCTTCAAAAGAAATAATAGCCAATATGGGACAGACAGCAGGCACAAGTATCTCAATGAGTAGATCTGCTTCAGATCAAATAGTAGGAGATTTAACCAAAGGACTAATTCAAGGCGTATCAGGCTACTTTTCAAAGAAAGTAAAAGCCCAAAGAGTAACCCTAAAACAAGGACAAGAGCTGTTTCTTGTACCTAAGGAATAACAATCAGTAATCAAATAAACCCAGTCATTATGAAAACAATTATTAAATATATATTACTGTGCTTACTAGCAGTAAACACAGTAATGGCTCAAGAAAGTAGTCAATCTATTAATCTATCAACTGCTGAGGTAATTCCTTATAAGGTAGAACTTACTCAAAACAAAACAACTCATATTTTATTTCCAAGCAGCATTGAATATGTTGATTTAGGAAGTAGTGAAATTATAGCGAGTAAAGTAGAGGCTACTTCCAACGTTCTTCGCTTAAAAACCATAAAAGAAGATATCTCACCGACAAACTTTACGGTTATTACAAACGATGGTAAATACTACAGTTTTAATGCTAGTTACAATGAAGAACCACTACAACTAAGTTATGATTTAACCAAGTTTGAGAATCAAAATAGTAAACAGCAAAGTGAAGTGTTATTCAAAAACTTAGTTACAACTAGGCCAAGTCTGGCTGATCTTTTTATGGAAGCAATCATCAAAAAGAATAAAAAAGAACTAAACATTAAAAGCAAAAGCTACGGGGTAGAAGCAAGGTTAAAGAGTATTTACACTCAAGATGGTATATTGTATTTTCATGTCTCTATTAATAACAAAAGTAACCTACCCTATGAGGTTGACTATGTAAGCTTTAAAATCAAAGACAGAAGAACCTCAAAGCGAACCACAATTCAAGAAACGAGTTTAAAGCCGATTAGAAGTTATAGAGATGCTCAAATTATCAATAGTCATAATAAACAAGACAATGTATTTATGTTAGATAAGTTTACTCTATCAGATAAACAAATGCTTTTAATTGAAATTAATGAGAAGAATGGCATTCAAAATCAGATTTTTAAAGTAAGAAGCTCAGATATTTTAAAATCAAAAAGAATAGATTATTTAAAACTTTAAACAATAAAGCCCATTGATGGGCTTTATTGTTTTATTCTAATATTTAGTATGTTAAAATTCCTTTTGTTTAAATTAATTATTCTTAACACCTATAGAAAGCCAATAGATTTACTAACTTTTATGAGTAAAAAAACAAAGGAAATTATATATTCATTTGTTTTGAAAAGTAAAACAAAATAATTGGTACAGTTTAACCAAAATCATCAGGCAAGGGAATAGTTCTATAGTGAAACATTCAAAAGAGGTACTGATAAAATAATAGTTGTTCCGTTTTTTTGATCAGATTGTATTTTTAAAGTTGCCTTAATATTATCAGCCCTTTCTTTGATGCTTAGCAGTCCTAATCCAGCATTTTTCTTTGATTGGAAGCCTTGACCATTATCTTGGATGGTAAAAGTTATTATTTCGGAATCTGAGGTAATACTAACAACACACTCATTTGCATAAGAATGTTTGTTAACATTTTGTAATACTTCTTGTACAATAAGATAGCTATCCATTTTTTGCATAGCAGATAGATCATTAAAAGGTATGTCTTTTTGTAATTTTATAGAAAATTTGGTATTAAAAGAATTGACCTGTTTGTGAACTAGTAATTCCAATAAATTCTCAAAACTGTTATTTTTAAAAAGACTACTTTCTGCTAAGGAGTGAGAGATAGTACGAACTGTATTGGCTAAATTATCTAATTCATCTATTAACAATTCTTGCATCTTATTCTCAGGGGTTTTAATTAATTGTAGATTAAACTTAACAACAAAAATGCTATTTATAATTCCATCATGTAAATCTTTGGCTATACGTCTGCGTTCCCTTACAATTGTGTTATGCTCAATTGTATTGTTAGTGTACAGAAGTTTTAATATCTCTTCATTATTTGATTTTTGAATCGCAAAATTATATAAATCTTTGCTTTTGCTTCTTAATCTTAGATAGAACATTATATAGATCAAAGATAATGTTATTATGATTGATAATGTTATAACTGAATGAATTTTCTGTTTTAAAGAGTAGTTCTCTTTACTTAATACTGTACTATCATATTCAATTTTTGTAAATAATTGATGTATTCTATTTTGTTCTACCTCTATGTTATTTGTAAGGGTAATTAGCTCATCAATTAACTTAGGATCTCTATAATGACTATGAGATAAAATAAATTCAACAATTTCTTTTTGTTGTCTAAAAAAATGATCTTTTTTAGCTTCTTTATAAGCCAAATGCGCCCAAGATAATGCTTGCTTCACATTGTTTTGTTCTAGATAAATAGATGAAATCATCATAGCTATATCTATCTTAAAGTAAGTATGATCTAGTTTTTCCAATATGTTATAAGAAACCAGTAAACCAGATACAACATCTTGATTTTTATTTAAACGGTATTTAGATATTTGATACCCAGTATTAATAAAAGAAAAAACAAGGTCATTGTGATTTTTTTCTAGATAGTTAATGCTTTTCAAGGAATAGTATTCAGCCTTATTATAGTTTTCAAGTATAATATATAAACCAGCTATATTAGCATATAAAATAGCTATGGCTGGATAATATTTTTCTTTAGGTAGAATTAGAAACTTACCTTCATCTTTAATTAACCTATCTAAGGTTTGTTTAAAATTAGTTAATGCTTTATCGTAATTTTCGTTATTCACATCATGTAAAGCCCTTAATTGATTTGCCTCGATAAGTACAGGATTATTAGGATAATATTCTTGAAGATACTTTATAGAGCTTGTAAGCTTTATTTCTGATTCGATATATAAACCTAGTTCAAAAAGTAATCTTGATTGATAAAATTTATTTTCAGCAACAGCTAAACTATTTCCCTCTTTTTCATAAATATTTTCAGCCTTTGTATAGTAGTAATAAACACTATCTAGTTGATTAATATCGTGATAGTAAATTGCGATGTTTTGATAGGTATTAGCCAAACGTAGGTTGTTACCTTGTTTTTTTGCATCCTTTATAGCTTTTTTTGATAGTTTAAAAAAAACTTCTTTTTCATTAGTCCAACGCAGTTTGTTTAAAACACTATCAATTAAGCCTGTATTGTTTATTGTAGATTTTAATTCTAAGGCTTTCTTTATTTTTGGGTATATAGCTCTAACAATAGAGTCCTTAGTTATAGAATCTTTTTTAAAAGCATAAAGATTATCTAAATCAGTATTGTAAATAGTTTTATCATTAGTACAGCTAATAGTTAAAAATAGGAATAAAATTGTGATGTAATAAAAGGCGTTTTTAAACATTACAAGAGGTAATAGAATTAATTACAAAAGTAGTATATATTAATTGATTAAGAATTTATTAGCTCTTAAATACATATTTGATTTTATTTTGTATCAAGGTGGTGATTTTTTAATTATTACATGTTAAAGGTGTTATTTGTTTGTTTTTAAAGTAATTATATAAAAAAAACTTAAAAGATATTCCTAGTGAATATCAAATTTTACCTCTAAATTCTTTTATTGATGACTCTATATCTAGATACAAGAAATTAAATGAAAAAAAAAACAGGATCTCTATATTTTTGGGGAATTCATATTGAAACTATGGTTTACAAAAAATTATACTTAAAAATAAATGATACGCAAGAACACTATTATAAAGTATCAATAAAATACAAGCATCAAATCTGGAATTAAAATAACAAAAGCCCCAATTAAAGGGCTTTTGTTTATCTGATTATTTTTTTCTACTAAACTTTGGAAAAGACTAGTTATAGTGATAGATGACATTCTACTTGTATATTCTAAAGTTATCGCTATAGTCTCTAATCCTGTTGGACTTAAATCATCAGTACTTACAACCAATCCATTTTCTAAAATTTGATTTCCTTTTATCTGAATTACTGGTTTTAATGCTTCAAAATCAGTTAACTGAGGATAATCAGTCTTAAGTCTTTTTGTTATAGTATTATAACTATCAATTTTAGTTTTCATAATAATATCTAAACATTTGTAGCATTAAAAAAGTATCTCCCTAAATAAAAGAGCTACTTCACCAACTTCTCATACTCCATTAAAGTTTCTTTATTGATAGCACTATTCTTTTTAAGCAGTGCTACCACTAATCATTCCTTCTCTTCCATTTTAGAAGGATTAAGTAAAGCATCCTGAAACTTATCAGCAAGTAACACTATTGGCTCTTTAGTTGTATTTGCATACTTAACCTCAAAAACGAAACTAGGTGTATTCTTATTTCTTAGTTGGTTCTTTAATCTATTTGCAATACGTTTAGCTTCCAATGGCTCAGTCTTAGCAAATGTATTAATCTCATCAGTCCATTGCTTATCAGTTATCTTTCCTTCTTTCAGATCAGATACTAGTGTATTAAAATTAAGCTTCAACTTTATTCGATTAGTCTGTACCTTCTCAACCGCATCCTTTATCTTTTCCTTATTTCCTATACGGCGATTATACTCACTTCTTTCTTTTACTACACGATTAATAGAAGACTTAGCCATATCCTTAGCAAACTTCTGCATGATAACATCAGTATCTTTATCAGAGAACATCGCATCCATTGCTTCATATATCATACCCATATAAGATGAAGTATTTGGTGTAGTGATAATACTTTCTACAGTTGTCTTCATCCTGGCAGGTGATCATCTAGAAGTTTTCCTATCTTTTTATAGAAATCCTCTACAGCAACTGCTGTCTTTCCTTTATCTGGAGATATATCTTGCTCCCTAACGAATTCATAACCTGTACGTATAGATAGAGCTGCTTTTAATAATGGGGTACGAGCTAAATTATCAGTTACAGCGAACTCTACAGAAGATTTATTATTTTGTGATATCTAGTTAAAATCTTCTATCATTGTTCCGCTTTCTTTATCTCCTACACTTTCTCTTATTACCTTTTGAAGTGTTCCTTCTACTAGAGTAAAAAAAGGAGTTAACTGTTGTGCTTTTGCTATTCTGTAATATTCAAACTCTCCATCCTTATTTCTATTACCTGTACTTTTATACGTCTAAACCTTTTTGTCAAAATAGATCTACAAAATAGTTAGACAATCCGCTAAATGACATAGACAAACTTTCTCTAAAATTGAAGCATGAGGTTCTATTTTAAACTTTATTGAAATATCATCTATAACCTACTAAAGTGGGAGGGATACTTTATGCTATAAATTTATTTAGAACGATATTGTGAGAGAATAAAGTAATCTTTTTTTGTGGTATGGTTTTTGTTTTTACTGTAGTAGTTACTGATAAAGGTAATTTTATTAGAAAGAAACATTTGTAAAAAAGTTTATGGATAACAGTGTTTTCTTGTGCTTTAAATAAACAGTGACAGCAATATTTTGTTGGGTATTTATTCTTATGATTATAAGAGGTCTACTTAATAAGTAATTATAAAAATGATCTTTTTGATAAATTTAAAAAATAGTGCTAAAAAGATGTTTTAAAACAATTATTTAAGTGTTTTTTAGATATACCTTTTTAAGTGGTGTTTGTTTTTTGTTGTTTTTGAATTTCAGTTTTTTATGTGGAAAAATATTGGTTTTAAATCCATTTTTTTTATGTTAAAAATTAATTAATTTTATATGGTGCTATAAATAAAAAAAATATGAAAAAAAGAGTAATTACTATTGGAGTTTTAATGATCAGCGGGTTAGCTTTTTCTCAAGTTGGGATAGGGGTAAGATCACCACATAAATCGGCATTATTAGAATTACATGCAGATGAAAAAGATTATAGAGGTTTATTAATACCTCGTATTCCTTTAAATAGCTTAAAGGATAAATCTAATATAAACAATGGAGATGTTGCTGTAAGCTTATTAATATATAATACAAATACAGGAAAAGACATAACTCCTGGTTTTTACTATTGGAATGGTAATGAATGGGGGAGATTAATTAATACTCAAGATATTATTGATAATTCAGATCAATTTCCTAGAAATAAGGTTATGACTGTGGATGGAGAAGAATTAGTATTAGAAGATACTAAAGGTCATATAGTACGTACTAATAGAAAAGAGTTAAATATAATTACTACTATTACAGCTAAAGAAGGGGGAAAGTATGTTTATACAAACGAGGATGGAGTAGAAACTGTAATTGATGTAACAGGAAGTGTTATTAATAATATTGAACAGATATTAGGAGATAAGCATGTAAAACAAGAGATATACAATCTAGTAGAAGGTAAAGCAAAAGCAATAACTCCTTCAGATCAATCTATTGCTTTAGCTGGAGGTAGTAATAAAGCTGTTTTAAATGAAATGCAAATTGCTGTTGCTCCTAAAGGGATTACAACAGATAAGATTAAACCAGGAGGTAATAAACAGATTTTAATTACCAATGCAGAAGGTAAAGTAGTATGGGTAGATGCAAGTGATCAGGTAATCAAAGAAGCAGTAAAGAATAATGAAACAATTACTTTATTAGTTGATGGAGAAGATGGAACATTTACCTACTACAATGAAAAAGCAATAGATCAGAATGGTAAAGAGATAAAAGGTAAAGGAACTTCTTTTGATGCCAATACATTAAAAATCGTTGAGAAAGCAGATGAAAAAGGTGTCTATGTATTCTATGATGGAAAGACTTCTTTAGCCAATCCATTAATGACCATCAGTACTCGTGCTAAGTCAATTCAAATAGACAATAGCTCAACAATTATAGAAGGAGATAATGTACAACAGGTAATCGAGAACATTATCGAGAAGATAGAGACAGCTCATGGATCAACAGCTTCATTAAAAGGTAATGGAATCTTAATTAATGGAAAACAGGAGTTAGCAGAGTCAGTGTTAAAAGAAATGCTTTTAACTATAGCTGATGGTGCAGTAACACCAGAGAAAATCCAATCAGGAGGTAATAAACAGATTTTAATTACCAATGCAGAAGGTAAAGTAGTATGGGTAGATGCAAGTGATCAGGTAATCAAAGAAGCAGTAAAGAATAATGAAACAGTTACTTTATTAGAAGACAAAGCAGATGGAACTTTTTGGTATTACAATGAAAAAGCAATAGATTCTAATGGAAAATTACTTGCAGATAAAGCAGTAAAGTTTGATGCCAATACTCTGAGAATAGAAGAAAAAAAAGGACAAGAAGGAAAAGGTATCTATGTGTTCTATGATGGCTTAACTTCTTTAGAAAGCCCTTTAATGGAAATAAGTACACGTGCTAACTCAATTCACTTTGATAATAGTGATAATTCTGTAGTACAAGGTGATAATGTACAACAAGTTATCGAAAATATCATTAAGAAGATAGAGATTGCTCAAGGTAAACCTGCAGATATCAAAGGTAATGGAATCTTAATCAATGGAGAGGTTAAGTTAGCTGATGCAGTATTAAAAGAGTTAGAGTTAACAATAGCGGATGGGGCAATTACTGAAAAGAAAATAGCAGACCAAGAAGTTACTACCTATAAACTAAGAGATAAATCGGTAACTCCAGTTAAGATTCAACCAGGGGTAAATAAGTACATCCTTGTTACTAAGGATAATGTGGCTACTTGGGTTCCTGCTTCTGATCAAGTAATTGTAGATGTTGTAAAACAAAACGAGACAGTTACTGTATTAGACACAAGTGCTAACGATGGTACATTTACTTACTATAACGAGAAAGGTATTGATAAGGATGGAAATGTAGTCTCTGGTAAAGGAGTTCATTTTGACGCAAATACATTGATTATCAAAGATGATGGTAAAGGTAAATATGTATTTCGTGATGGAAAGACTAAAACAGGAGCCGCTTTAGCAGAGATTGATATTTTAGGCACAGTAATTAATAATATTAATGAAATCTTAGAAAATCAAAATGTAAAGGAACAAATCTTTGAAGTAGTTGCTAATCAAGGAAAAAAGTTAGAGAAAGGTGATAATTCTATTTTTGTTGATGCAGGTGGAGAGAAGGCAGTATTAGAAAATACAAAAATATCTGTAGCTCCTAAAGGAATTACGGAAGATAAGATAGCACCAGGAAAAGATAAATACATCTTAGTAACTAAAGGTAATCAGGTAAAATGGGTTCAGGCAAATGATCAAGTAATTAAAGAAGCTGTTAAAGCTAATGAGACAGTAACTGTTTTAGATACAAGTGCTAATAACGGAACATTTATTTACTACAATGAAAAAGCTATCGATGAAAATGGAAATATAATTGTAGGAGAAGGAGTTCCTTTTAATGCAAATACCTTAGTAATTACACAGAAAGATTCAGCAAAAGGAATTTATACTTTCTATGATGGAATGACCTCTATAGATGCTCCTTTGATGACTATAGATATTGTGGCAGATGTAATCAATAATATTGGTGCAATTCTAGAGAGTGAAACTGTTATCAATGCTATTTATGATAAAGTTGCAGCAAAAGGTAAGGCTGCAACACCAGCGGACAGCTCTATTGTTATTACTAAAGGTGAGAAAGCAGTTTTAAACGAAATGCAAGTTGCTGTAGCTCCAAAAGGAATTACTACTGATAAAATAGCTCCAGGAGAAAAGAAAGGACAACTTTTAGTAACCAATGGAAATGGAGAAGTTCAGTGGATAGATGCTACAGATGATATCATCAAAGAGATTTTAAATAGTAAACAAACTATTACTTATATAGAAGACTCAGGTAAAGGTACTTTTACTTATTTTAACGAAGCTTGTTTTGATGTAGATGGCAATCGAATTCCTGATGCAAAAGGAGTTACTTTTGATGCAAATACTTTAAGAATAATACAGAAAGATCCAGGAAAAGGAGTTTATACTTTTTATGATGGAAAGACCTCTATAGACACTCCTTTAATGACTATTGATGTTTTGGCAGATGTAATCAATAATATTGATGAGATATTAAATGATGCACATGTACAAAATAGTATTTATACTACAGTAGCTAATAAAGGAAAAGAAATTAAGAGTACTGATACTTCTTTATTTATTGATGGAGGAAGTAAAGCTGTATTAGAAGGGGTTACAATTAATATTGCTAATAAAGGAGTTAAGCAAGACCATATTGCAGCACTTGCAGTAACAACTGATAAAATTGGCTCAGGTGATACAGAGAAAGGAGCAATACTAACATCAGATGGTTTAAAAGGCGCTTCATTTAAAACATCAACAGAGGCTATATCACCAGCAATGCAAGGTGACTTAAAAGGAGAGTCTGGAGTGATTAAGATTGTTGACAAAGATGGAAATGAAGCAGGAGGAAATGTTTTATTTGGCAACAAAGAAGTATTAGTTGCTATTAATGAAGGAGGAGTAAAAGGAAAACATATTGGCTATAAAACAATTGATGGTGAAAATGTAAAAGATCAAACCATTAATGCTGTTAAATTAAGTGCTGATGCTGCAAAATTAGGTACTGTGGCGACCTCAAATGGAGATGGTACAGTTAGTTATTTGCCAATTACAGCTGGTAGTATTAGTGACAAAGGAAATATTTCAACAGACAATATTGTTTCTGTAGATAATGGAACCGCAAAAGTATTAGCTGATGTAAAACTTGGAATTAATGATAAATCAGTTACTGCAGCTAAATTAAGTGCAGAAGGAGCAACTCCGGGAACTGTAGCAACTGCAAATGCAGATGGTACTGTAACTTATCACAATGTAAATACTTCAAATATTGCAGATAAAGCAGCTTTAACGACTGACGGAATAGTTACTGTTGATGGTGGAGTTAATTTAGACGGAGTACTATTAAAAGAAGCTAAATTAGGTATTGCAGCAGCAGGAATAGGAACTACTCAGTTGGCAAATAAGGCTGTAACGGCAGCTAAGATTTCTTCCGAAGGAATAGGAAAAGATTGGGTATTAGTTAGTGGACAAAATAATGAAGCTATTTGGAAAGAACTTGGAGATTTTGAAGAGATTTCATCAGGAGATATTACCACAGATAAAATCATACAGATAAATACAGATGGTAAGAAAACAGTTCTTAAGAATATAGAATTTAGCATTGCTGATAGTAGTATTACTAAAGGTAAATTAAGCTCAGAGAACGAAGGAGAGAATAAAGTATTAGTAACTGATGGATCAGGAGGTTTTACTTATGTAGGAAAAGATGATTTAAGTTATCAAGCACAAGACTTAACATTGGCCAGTGAGTTAGAGTTCTTAGATGGAACAACTGGTAAATCAGCAGTAATATCTGACACAAAAATAGGTGTTAAGGATAAAGCAATAACAACATTTAAAATATCATCTACTGTAATGGGTACTAACGCTGATGTGAATGCAGTACTAACAGCAGATGGTAATGGTAGTGTAGAGTACAAAAAGATAAACGATGCTGCTTTTGAAGGAGCAGCAGAAGATCTTAAATCAGATGGATCATTAAATGTACCTACAGATAATAAAGCAGTTTTAAATGAATTAGAAATTGGTATTGCAGATTTAGGTGTGCAAACTAAACATATTAATACAGGGGCAGTAATCGCAGCTAAAATTGGTTCTGAAACAAATGCAAAGGGTACGGTATTAGCAGCTGATGGACAAGGAAAAGCTGTATTTCAAAGTTTAGAAACAATTGCTACTACACAAGGAAAAGCTATTACTACAGATGGATCTCTTGATATTCCTGCAAATAAATCTGCTTTACAAGATTTAAAATTAGGTGTTGCAAATAAAGGAATTAATAGCAAACATATCAATGATCAAGCAGTAACAGCTGATAAGATTGGATCAAAAGATGTAGGAGCTGGTTTAGTATTAACTTCTAATGCAAAAGGAGGAGCAGACTTTAAATCATTAGGTGATGTGTTAGGTGAAGGTGGTAAAACAATTTCAGGAGCAGCTGCTATTTCTATAGATGGTGGAGATAATGCAGCTTTAAGAGATGTTACAATTGATATTACAGATGGTGGAGTAACTAATGAGAAATTAGGAATTGGAACTGTATCAACTACTAAAATAGCAGATAAGGCTGTATCTACTGGAAAAATAGATCCAGGAAAAAATAATACAATTTTAGCTACAGATAAAGAAGGAATTGTTAAATGGATAGATAGTACTGATGAGACCATCAAAGTTATTTTCAATACTAATGAAAAAGTTACTCTTTTAAAAGACAATAGTAATGGAACATTTACTTACTACAACGAAAAAGAGGTGGATATTAAAGGAAAACCTTTAACAGATGCTAAAGGGATAACATTTGATGCCAATACACTTACTATAACAAGTCCCACTAAAGGAGTTTATGAATTCAACGATAAATCAGAAAGTTCATTGTTAGCTACTATTGATACTCGTGCAAGTAAGATTATTTTTGAAGGCGATACTAATAATGAATATAATAGTGTTGAAGAAGCTATTATTGATTTGATTGCCAAGATAGAAAAAATAGAAAACATTGATATACAGAAATCTGCCTTATCAGGAGAAGGTATTTTAGTTAATGGCAATGCAAGTGTAACAGACGGAGTGCTTAAACCAATGACATTGAGTATTGCTGACGAGGCTGTAACTCCACAAAAAATAAAAGGAGGAGCGGCTAAACAGCTATTGATTACTAATCAAGGAGGCAAAGCGCAGTGGATAGATGGCTCAAGTGATATCATTAAAGAAATTGTACAAGGAAATGAAAAAATAACACTTTTAGAACCTAAAGACAATGGTACATTTATCTATTACAACGAAAGTGATATTGATAAAGATGGGAATAAAATAGGTAATGGAGTATTGTTTAATGCTAATACGTTAACTATTGAGAATCCTGTTGATGGAAAATATATATTCAAGGATAAGATTAATACAGATCCTTTAGCGATTATTGATATAAAAGAAACAGTGATTACCAATATTAAAGAGTTACTGGAAGAGGTTTCTGTTCAAGAGCAAATCTTTAATATTGTAGCAAATCAAGGTAAAAAGGTATCAGGAGATTCTGCAATTGAAGTAATAGGAGGTGAAAAAGCTGCTTTAGAGAAAATGTCTATTTCTTTAAAGAATGAAGGAGTTACATCAAGTAAAGTTGCTCCTGGAGCGATTACAGAAGATAAACTATTTGCGGGTGCTGATAAAGCAGATTATATACCAATTGTACAAGCAGATGGTTCTGTTAAGTACCAACCAATGAATACGGTAGTAACCGGGCAAATGCTTACTGTAGATAATTCATTAGAAGTAACAGGGAAAGGAGATGCTTCAAAAGCTTTGTTACAAGAGCTAGGATTGCAAGTTAAAACAGATGGAATAGGTACATCTCATATCCAAAATCTTGCAATTACAACAGATAAGATTAGTTCTGATGGGGCTAATAAAGGGGCTGTATTAATGGCTGATGGTTCAGGTAATGCTAAGTTCACTGATACAAGTAAAGCTATTAGTTCTGCTATGCAAGGGGATATAGCAAGTGATGATTCACTTATTGTTGATGGAGGAGAGAATGTTCTATTTGGAGATAAAGATAAAAAGGTACTAGTTAAGATTAATGATGGTGGAGTTAAGGGAACACATATTGCAGCAGAAACTATTAAGAATGGCAATATAGCTAATAACACTATTGAAGCAGGGAAATTAACTGCAGGAACAGGGGTGGCTAATCGTGTAGCTTTGGCTGATAATAAAGGAGTTGTAACTTATACAGGACTATCTACACAGTTGTTGGCAAATAAAGGAACAATCTACGTAACTGATGGTATTTCTGTAGACAATGGAGTAGATAAAGTATTAGCTGATGTGACTTTAGGAATAGATAATTTATCTATTACAGCTGCTAAATTACAAGGAGGAAATGCACCAGAAGGAGCAGTTGCTACTGTTGCAGCGAATGGACAAACCGTAACTTATCAACTACCTACTTTTGATCACTTTGCAAATAAAGGAAGCATTGATACAGATGGCGTTGTAACTGTAATTGGAGGTAATGAATCTGTGTTGTCTAATGTTACATTAGGAATCAAGGATAATGGAGTAGATACAAAACATTTAGCTGATAATGCAGTGAAGAATGCGCAGATAGATAAGTTAGCAGTTACAGTTGATAAAATCTCATCTAAAGATGTAGGGGAAAAAAGAGTAATGATTAGCCAAAGAGATGGTACTGTAAAATGGGGTGAGCTTGGTGATATTGTTACAAATACTGTGGGTAATTTAACAACTGATAATATTATAGAGTTAGTACAAGGTACTGGAGAAAATACTTTATTAGCTGATGCACAAATTGGTATTAAAGACAATAGCATCACTAAAGATAAGTTAAGTTCTAAGGATGGAGGTGTAAATGTATTTAGAGATTATGTTTTAGTAACTGATGGAAATGGAGGGTTTGACTATGTGAAAAAAGAAGCTGTACAAGCAGGAGGAGAAGACCTAAGTTTGGGAACATCGCTAACTTTCGCAGAAGGAACAGGATTAAATGCTGTTTTAGTTAAGACTAAAATAGATGTAGCAGATAGTGGTATTAATGCATCTAAGTTAGCAGATGGAGCAGTTAGTAAGATTAAAATTTCAGCAGAAGGAGAAAGTGCCAATACTGTGTTAACTGCTGATGGTAAAGGAAAGGTAGAGTATAAGAAAGTAAATGAAGCGGTATTTGAAGGAAAAGCATCTAATTTATCTGGTGATAACTCTATTAAGGTAGTTTCTGGAGGAGATGGAGCTGTGCTAAAAGCTACAAGTCTTACAATTGCTGATTCTGGTGTAGATAATAAACACATCAAAGCAAATGCGGTTACTAATGATAAGATAAGTTCAAAGGTAGAAGGTAAAGATGCAAGTAATGGAACTTTCCTAACAGCTGATGGCAAAGGAAATACTGCCTTTAAAGGATTATCTGATATTGCTAAAGCTCAAGGAAAAGAAGTGAAATCGGATGGTTCTTTAACTATGACTTCTGGAAATAAGGCAGCATTAGAAGACTTAACTATTTCTGTAAAAGAATTGGGAATTAAAAATAAACATATTGCCGCTAGAGAAGTAACTGCAGATAAAATAGGTACTCCAAATACAGCTGATGGTTTAGTTTTAACTGCTAATGGACAAGGTGGCGCTGAGTTTAAAAGTGTTATTGATGCCTTATCAGGTTCAGGAAAAGACATAGCAGAAGGAGCAGGTATTGCAATTGAAGGAGGAGATAGTGCAGCTTTAAAGGATGTAACTATTAGTGTAGCGGATAAGGGAATTGATAATATAAAAATAGCGGATAAAGCTGTTAATACAAGAACTATTGCAGACAAAGCCGTAGGTACAGGTGAATTAGCAGATAATGCAGTAACGAAAGATAAAATAGGAGCTAATGCTGTAGTTGACGGAAAAATAGCAAATGATGCAGTAGGATATAACCAAATTAAAAATAGTGCTATCCATACTAATGTTATTAAAGCAAAAGCTATTACAAGAGATAAAATTGCAGATGATGCAGTAGGATATAATCAGTTAGATGGAAGTGCTGTTTATGGAGATGTTATTAAAAATAAAGGAGTAGATAGTAGTAAGATAGACTCTAAAGGTGTGAGTACTGGCTATGTATTAACTGCTGATGGAGATGGAGGAGCATCATTCCAACCAGCCAAGGGAGGAGATATTACAAAAGGAAATATTAAAGAAAGTGGTACAATTGAGTCAACAGGAGGCACAGGAGCAGTATTAAAAGATGTAACTCTTGAGGTTAAAGGAGGAAGTATTAAAACAAGACATATTGATGATAAAGCTGTTGGTACAGCAGAATTAGCAGATAATGCAGTAACAAGAGATAAAATAGCGAGTAAAGCAGTTGATACTTCAGAGTTAGCAAGTAAAGCGGTTACTCAGTCTAAAATTGATGATGACGCAGTTGGCTATGATCAATTGCAAAGCGGAGCTGTTTATGGAAGTGTTATTGAAGATCAAGGAGTAAGTGCAAAAAAAATAGATTCAGATGGAGCAAGAGAAGGATATGTCCTAACGGCTGATGGAGATGGAGGAGCAAGTTTTAAAGCTATGTCAGGAGGAACTACTGGAGATATAGATGAAAGTAGTACAATAAAAGCTATAAATGGAAAAGATGCTGTTCTTAAAGATGTTGAATTAGAAATTATAGAAGAATCTATAAAAACAAAACATCTTGCAGATAACTCAGTAGGTTATGATCAGTTAAAATCTAAATCTGTGTACGGAAGTGTAATAGATGATAAAGCAATCACAACATCTAAAATTGATGATGAGGCGATTACAACATCTAAGGTAGATGATGAGGCTATTACAACTTCAAAAATAAAAGATGAGGCAGTAACTGAAGATAAAATTGGTTCTGGGAGAGTTGATAAAGGGTATGTTTTAACAGCTGATGGAAGCGGAGGAGCTTCTTGGGAAAAAGTAGAAGGAGGAGGTAGTAAAGTTGCAATGCCACAAGTATTCTATTTACCAGCAATTTATGTAGAAATAGTATCTGGAGACGATACATCTATAGAGTTGCACGACTTTTACAAAGAGCAGTATGGAAGTCCAATGGCTGTAAATAGTAAGGCAACATCTGAAGGATATTCATTACATGTTTATGATCGTTATGAGTTAAATTATTATGTAACATATTATGATAAAAATGTGTTTTATGATGTAAGTGTAGATAACGATGGAGAGTTACATTATAAAGTTAAAAAAGGAGTGAAACCAACCGCGAGAACTTTCTTTAATGTTGTGTTACAAGTAAGATAATATTGATTAATCACAGAAGGTTGTTAAATGACCTTCTGTGATTTAATAATTAGAGTATGAAGAAATATTATTATTTATTGATAGCTTGTTTTGGTCTGTTGACTATGCAAGCACAAAATACTAAGGGCAATACCTATAATCTTCCTTTGACAGGAACATCAAAACCTCAAGGGATTGTTGAAGAATGGGATAGAGGAGGAAGTGCTCCTACAGGTAGTGAACGTTATACAGAAGAAGGAATTGTATTAAGTCATGATAGGGTAGGATATAGTGGTTTTGCTATTGATGATTTGGAGATTGATCTAAGAGAAGGAGTTGCAGTAGAGTTTGAGTATGCGATGAGTACTATTTCTGGAACAGGATATGGTGCAGGAGGTGGAATGACTTTTTTCTTGTTTGATGCAGATAAAAAGTTTAAGTTAGGATATGGTAGAAGTGCTTTAGGATACGCTTATAATGAATCAAGCTCTACAGCAAGATTAGCAGGGTTAGCAGGAGGATACTTAGGTATTGGTTTTGACCTTAGTGGTGGGTTTAAAGGAACTGGTGCAATGAGAGCATATGAGATGCGCACTGGTATTTCAGATGCAAGATATGCAGCAGCAGGCGTTACTCCAAGTGTTTTTGGAAACTATTATAGTAGTCATATTACTTTAAGAGGTGCTATACAAGGAATGCAAGGGTTTAATGGTAATCCAGTACTTTATTCTCAATATCAAGGATATTATAATCCTTCTAATGATATAGCAACAGCAACGTTAAATTACAATACAGGTGAGTATGATTTTGAACGCAGACGCAATGGAGCTGGTTTTGATATAGCAAATGGAGGATCATCAAAAGCTCCTGTTTTTCAAAAGATTATTGTTGAGTTAATTCCTGATAATGAAGAAGGGATGTACGTAACTGTAAAGGCAAAAGATGGAGGAAATGAAATATTGTTAATTGATGATTTCTATTATAAGCACTCGTTTAATACATATAGAGTAGATGGATATAATGCAGATAGTAGTTTAAAAGAGACATTGTATAACTTTAAAACAACAATACCCAAAAAGGTTAAAATAGGTTTTGTAGGATTGTCTATTGATTTTGCGCAACAAAAAACAATTATTAGAAATGTTAAGGTATATCCTCTTGGACAAGATCAGCCAGAATTGGATGACGTAGTAGCTGATATGTGTGTGAGTGATACAGGAAAGAGTAAAGCAGGAGTGATTGATGTGAAGGTATTACAAAATACGGGGTATGGTATTACATGGGGAAGTTTTATGTTTGTGGATCAGGATGGAAATAAATTAAGTGGTGGAGATAGAGAATATGAAAACTCAACGGGTAAGTGGGAGTTTTCAAGTGCTTATGAAGAGATAACATTTACCGTAAAAGATGGAGGGTTTGAACCAGGTAATCAAGCTGATATTTATTATTCTATTGAGTTGGATGGGGTAAGGTCAAAACCAGCCTTATTTAGAATAAATGGAATAGCCTGTGGAGCTGTAGTAAATCCGCATATTAGATCAAGAGTTGAAGAAAAATAAACAAGAAGAGCAATAAACTCACATGTTTTGTGTCTAAAATTTAAGTTTTAAGTTATCTATAAAAGTGGATTTGATATGTTTTTTTAGCTTATACTGTGACAAGTTTTATTAACTTAAAATTATAAGTTAAGTAAGATTGACCATAAGTGATTTTAAGTAAAAAGAAAAAGATAAATTGTTTGTCTAAGTATACGACAAACAACCAAAGCAATTGATATTAAAAGAGATATGGAGTAAGGCGTCAATAACTCTTTTAATATGCTTGAAAACCGATAGCGCAGGCTATCGGTTTTTTTACGTCTATACTCTTTTGTTTTAGTAACTCAACGCTAACATTTTTTCCAAATGTAAATTTCAAGTATACTACATTATTTATAATCCTATATCACTTCTGGGCAATAGCTTCGAAATTCAAAAAGTCTAAACGGATTGTCGTAACCTGACTAAAAACAACAACGGTATTGGTACATAACTATTTGCCAGATGATGTGAGAGAGGTCGAGGGAGGAAATTTTTTTTAGTCTTCTATTTGATCACTAAAAACAAATAATATAAGTTTATTGAAGTTAGAACTCTTATTTAAACATGTTTTGACTCAGACTATGTTTAATTATTATCAAGAGTTTCGAATTAAAGAGGTAGTTTGTCTACTACAAAAGGAGAGAATTTTTGTGTGAAAAGTTAGGTGTTTTTTAGCTTTTTTCGATCTGAGTCATTTTCAAAAACTTTTGAAAAAAAATGGCTTGAATCTAAATAAATATAGATGATGCAACCTAATAAAATATTATAAGATATTTTATTAGGTTACATCATTTTTTGATTAAAAATTATTATATTAGAATTATATTAATTAAATAGTAAAGAATATGTTGTATCCTTTTATTTCAGTAGGTCTAATAGTTGTTTTTATCATTTATCTTTTATATGTATTATTTGTTAAAAAGGATTTTGAAGGACAAAAGAACAATATTTTACTAGGTTTATTCTTTTTACTAGTATGGGGAGTTATTTACTATTTCTTGATAGTTTAGTTCTTAAAAACATTGTTGTTTACTGTTAAAATAAAGAGATTACCATTATATTTAAATAATTAAAAATGTCGACTTTTTTAAAAATAGGACTGAAGTTAATTCCGAAATATTTAAAAAGGTATAGGTGAATAAGTTATTTGTCCATTATTAGAACAGTATTTACTTGATAATTAATTCTTCATAGATAAAACTGAAGTCAACAAGCTTATTTGTCTTCCGCAACGTGTTGTTTCTAGGAACCAACATCTCATATAACTCTGAATATCTACTAAATGATATTGTTTCTTGATATTGATTTATCAGGTAAATCTAAAAAATAAAGGGTTAAAATAAGAATCTTTAGAATCCTTATTTTAACCCTCATTATATATTAGGACTTTTTCAGTGGTCTGGCATTTTGCCAGGCTTTTTTATTTATTTTAATATCCTAAGATTTACTGCAATAACTGATGTGTCTTAACAAAATTGTGATGTTGTCTTGTACTGAAATAGTTTTACACTTCAATTATATAAGTTATCATTTTATTGAAAAAACACTATCTTTTTTAGTGATTTAACTGTCCGATTTTACTGAATATTTGCAATTTTTTTAGTAAAAAATGATTATATACAAGAGACTTACTGCAAGTTAATTGAGCTCTTATAATTAGAATCAAGTTATAAAAACTCAAAAAAATTGATAGATAAGAGCTTTTAGATAATCAAGATATAATCAGTCTTTTTTAAATAAATCCACGTTAATTACAATGTTAATAATAACATGGAAATATATTTTATTATGCTTTTTGTTGAAATTTATATTTTAAATTATGATTAATTAATTTTAATTTTGTTTAGTTTTATCATAAAATTTATTAATTTTGATTTTTAATGTATGCTTTTAGTCTAAAAGTATACACATGAAAAAAAAGAAGATCTTAAAAACAAGTAGTTTGAAATTCTTTGGATTGTAGTTTATATAAAATAAGAATTAAAGCTTATAAGGTAGATTTTATCATTATAAAGTTATATTATATTAAAAATAAGTGTTATTAATAAAATAAAATTCAATTATGTTAAGAAATGAGATATGTGCAATTTTGCTATTTTTTTTATCTTTTTGTATCTATGCCCAAACAGGTATAGGTGTATATGATGTAAATCCTAATGCGGCTCTTCATATAGAGGCCCCCTTAGGAGATAAAGGGATAATAATTCCGCGGTTAACTACTCAGGATCGAGATAAAATTAAAGTTGATAATACCGATGAGAATGGGTTAACAATCTATAACACTGATGAGGGGTGTTTTAATTATTGGAGTATTATTGAAAAAAAATGGAAGAGTGTTTGTGGCCAATTAGGTAAAGCTAAATTTGAAATACTTGATTGTCAAAGTGATGTTAAAGTATACGGACTTTATAAGAGTAAGGAGTCTGTAAATTTGAATCACTATGTTACAGTGAAAGTAAATGTTACTAAAAAAGGAACATATCATATAGTGGGTATTACTGATGATGGAAAGGATAATGGTTATTATTTTAGTGGTTCAGGTGAATTTTTAAGTTTAGGCACCTATACTTTAAAGATTCCTGCGATGGGACAACCCAGAGTAGCTCAAAAAGATAAATTGACATTATTATTAAATGGAGAGAAAACAAATGGAAATGGACCTGCATGTAGTTTTGAAATTACAGTAGAGGATTCTGATAAGAAACCTGCATTTAGAATGGACTGTAGTAATACTAAGGTTTACGGTGTATATCTTTTAAATCAACAATTAACACAAAGTAACTTTATTTCGGTAAAAATAAAGTATGGTGCTGAAGCTATTGGCTCAACTTATATCATCGAGACAGATGAATTAGATGGTATTAAGTTTAAAGGACAAGGAAAAGTAACAAGTCCTAACCTTGAGCAAGATATTATCTTATATGGTGAGGGGGCTCCATATACAACAGATTTAAAGAGAGTTATTATTCGATCTAATAGTAGTGTAACAACAGGAGTATGTTATGCAAATGTTAGAATAGCTATTCCTAAGAAGAAAATATTAAGTATAGGCAATAGTAAAAATGGTTATGGATACAACTTCTCTGGTACAGCTGCATCAAATAAACTCATTAGAGAGCCTTTAAATTATGGAACAGATCAAAATAGTGTAATTTCTTTTGAGGGATGGAGCGAGATTAAAGATGGAACAAGCAATCCTTCTACATCTGATTTAAGAACATGGCTTTTAGGCAATGCTCCATATGATATTGTTATACTTGGTTATAGTTGGGGACCTAATGTAGAACAAGCAGATATTATGATGGAGTATTTAATAAGAGGCGGAGTTATATTGGCTTTTTCTGAGAATAAAATTGGAATGACAAATCTTCTTCGTTTAGTTACATCTAATAATTCACTAAATATTAAAAATGGTTTTAGTGCAGGGTCATTGTATGTATACTCTGCTGTAGATGATATGGTATTAAACGGACCTTTTGGAGATGTAAGAGGTCAAATGTGGGGCGAGGATGCCTCTGCTACATCAGTTGCTCTAAATATGGATACTAGCGCAGTATATGTTTATAGTGATAGTTTTGATAAAGCAACTGATAAGAGTCCTAGTGTTGGTCATGGTATAACTGCATTTAAACATCGTGTGTATAATCTGATTTGGGTCGGAGATGGAGGGTTTAACTCTAATCATACAGGGACAAGTAATACTATTTGTCCATTTAAATTAAATTCTAATAATTTTCCAATAGAAAAACAGGGATATGGCAATACAACAACCGCAAAAAGAAAAGCTGTTTATAATTCAATATTTACAGCAAATGCAATTGGGTGGGCGTTAAATCAAGCAGAACAAAGTGGTATTAATTCTAATAAAAAATAAAGAAATGAAATATATATATTCTTTACTAGTTTTCTTTTTATTTAGCATATTTTCTTTCGGACAAACAGCTATTAATCGCACTTTACCTAGTGTAAATAGCGCTTTGCATGTGGAGGCTTCTGATAAAGGAAAAGGTATGCTTATACCTCGACTTACTCAAGCTCAGAGAAATGCGATTGTTACCACTCAAGCAGAAGATGGATTAACTATTTATAATATAGATGAAGATTGTTTAAACTATTGGAGTAAAATAGATAATCAATGGAAAAGTGTTTGTGGAAAAACAGGTAAATCAGAGTTTACAATCACGGATTGTAATAAGATAAAAGTATATGGTATTTACAAAGATAAAACTCCATTGTCCAATGAGCATTTTATTACAATGGAGGTAGATGTGAAAAAAATAGGAACATATTCTATAATGGCATCTTCTACTCCTTATAATGGATATTACTATGCTATCTCAGGAGAGTTTTTAAGCACAGGTAAATACACTATAAATGTACCAGCTGCGGGGGAGCCAATGAATTTTGGTACAGACACCTTTAAAGTGTATCTGAATGATCAAGATGCTAATGGATTAGAACCTGCCTGTACGTTTAAAGTAAAAGTAGAAGATATTCGTATTAAGCCTGATTTTAGAATGCGCTGTGGAGATACTAAGGTTTTCGGAGTTTATAAATTAGACCAAACCTTAGACCAATCACACTACATAGAAGTAATAATAGATGCCGAGGCATCTGCTATGGGAGCTACTTTAGTTGTTCAGACAAATGAAGTTGATGGTATTTACTTTAAAGGAAGTGAAGAAATAACTAAAACAAGACAAACAATACGCCTTCAAGGATATGGTGTCTCAAATACAACAAGTGTGAAGAACTTTACAATTAAGACAAATAGTACATTAACTAACGCTGTTTGTTATGTGAATGTTCGGGTCTTAATTCCTAGAAAAAAGATTGTTAGTATTGGAACAAGCCCAAATGGATATGGGTATAATTTTTCAGGTAGAGCCGCATCTAATAAATTAGTTACAGAGATACGTAATTATGGTAATCTACCAACAAGTGTAATAGGTTACGAAGGTAATATGGTTATAGAAGATGGAAGTAATTCACCAAGTATTAATTCTCTTAAAGGCTGGATGGAAGGATCTAATCCTATTGATATTTTAATTATTGGTTATAGTTGGACCATGAATGAGGCCGCGGCAGAAGTAATAGGTAATTATTTATTAAAAGGTGGAGTGGTACTTGCCTATTGTGAGTCAAATGCAGGAATGCAGACTTTGATGGCAAAATTAACAGGTGGAAATACTGTAAAAGCACAAAATGGAGGTACAGCCGGGACTCTATATAGGTTTTCTAATATAGATGATCCTATTTTAAATGGCCCATTTGGAGATATAAGAGGAAAGCTATGGGGAGAGGATGCCTCTACCACAACTACATTAGTGAATGTAGATACAAGTTCTATTATGGTCTATTCAGATGCGTATAATTGGTCCACGGGAACTATGACAAGTAAAGGCGGATTAACTGCTTTTAGGCATAAGGACTTTAATTTGATTTGGACTGGAGATGGTGGTTTTAATTCTAATCATGCAGGAGCAAGTAATACAATTTGTCCTTTTAAACTAGATGATAATAATTATCCTATTCCAAAATCTAGTTTTGGAAATGGTACAAATAAATCACCGGTGTATAATGCCATATTTACAGCAAATGCTTTTGCTTGGGCTTTAATGCAATCAGAAAAAAATGGTATTAATTCCAATAAGTAGATAAAAATTAAAAGTTATAATATGATGAGAAATTTTTATATCGCAATATGTTTATTAATTACTTATATAGTTTTAGGACAAACAGGAATTAATACACACCAAATAAATCCAAATGCAGCTTTGCATATAGAGGCGCCACTAAAAGATAAAGGTATTATTATTCCACGTCTAACTACACTGGAAAGAGATGCATTAAATTTGACAGATCTAGACAATGGACTAGGTATTTATAATATAGATGAGAACTGTCTTAACTACTGGAATAAGCTTGAGAACAAATGGAGTAGTGTGTGTGGTAATCTGGGAAATTCTGAATTTAAACTAGAGAATTGTACAGATATTAAAGTATACGGACAGTATCTATCGGGCATGGCCTTAAATGGTAATACTCATTATCTGATGGTTCCTGTTGTGGTAAGTAAACCTGGAGTTTATTCTATTACGGCTTTGCCTGAGCAGGATAATGGATATTATTATTTTACAAAAGCAGAGTATATAGGAGTCGGAAAAGTGTTAGTTAAAGTACCTGCAATGGGTGTGCCTAATAAATTTCAGACAGACAAATTTACTGTTAAATTAAATGGTTTAGATAATGCCAATGGTTGTACTTTTAATGTAGAAGTGGAAAACTCTAGTGTAAAACCCAATTATAAGATGGTATGTGGAAGTATTATCACAAGCGGTATTTATAAGATGGATAAGGCATTAACAGCAGAGCATAAACTTAGTATTACATTAGATGTTAAACCCGAAGCAATAGGGGCGAGCTATATTATTGAGTCTGAAGAGGTAGATGGGATCAGTTTTTATGGCACAGGAAAGCTAACGGCAACTACACAAACAGTTGAGTTAATAGGTAGGGGAATGCCAAATACAACAGATGTAAAGAAATTGCGTATTCGTTCTAATTCGATTGATACTAGTGTGAGTATTTGCCATGCTGAAGTAAGAGTTACTCTTCCAAAGAAAAAGTTGTTAATAGTAGGAGATACTAAACTTGCTAATGCTTATGATTTTGCTAATGTAAGTGCAGCGGTTAATCAGTTGATAACCAAAGATACTAACTTTGGTTTATTAGCCACAAGTACAGTTTTTTTCGAAGGTTGGCAGAGTATTAAAAAAGTTGGTAATAACGCTGATTTAGCTACAGACCTATTAGGAGCTTCTCCCTTTGATATTGTAGTGGTACAAGAAGAGGCCCTATTAAGTGATACACAAGTAGAACAACTATATACTTATCTAACAAAAAAAGGTGTTGTTTTAATGTTTACAGGCAAGCTTTCTATGGTTAAGATTTTTGAAAAGCTTACCTCGAGTAGTAATTTAGTACCTAGTTTGATTAATAAGGCGGGTTCTAGTTATAAACTTTCAACAGTTAATAATAAAATATTAAACGGACCTTTTGGAGATATAAGAGGGAAATATTGGGGGGCTAATGGACCTGCATTTAGAATAGAAGAGTTAGTCACAAGTGATTTTTTAGTCTATAGTGATGCAACGGATCAGTCTGTACCTGTGGTATCACCATCTGATCCAGAAAATCCTGGAGGAGAAGAACCTACTACAGATCCTAATGAGACTACTAACCAAGGTACACCTGGATATACTGGGTTACATCAAAATGGATATTATTTTGTTTGGGCAGGAGAAGGAGGATTTAATGATAGTTCAACTTTAACAAGTAATTTATCTTCTCCGTTTTTATTAGATGCTAATAAAAAACCAATAGCAAGAGATAATTTTGGGCACAATATAAAAAGGAGTGTTAGTAACTCTATTTTTACAGCAAATGCTATAGCCTGGGCTATATATCAATCTGATGTAGATGGTATTAATTCTAATAAGCAGGCTAAATAGAATAGTTTTTTAAGTTATAAAATAAGGAAAGAGTGTTTATTTTGGAACACTCTTTTTTTGTATAGACAATATTAAAAATATTAATTATTCTATGGAGTTGATTGTTTATTAAGATGTAAATATTTTGTTTTAAAATGAAAAAGACCACTGTAGGCTAAGGCTATATGTAAGTGGTCTTTTTTGGCTTTATTTTTAATTCCTATACTAGTAGTCCTTATCCATATAATCCCCAATCTTATAGCACCACACAAAAGCGATCATCACTAACATGAGTAGTTTTTCAATTCTATCTATTTTTTTCAAGTGTGTATCTTCGATATTAAAGCCACTAGATTTTGAATGCTTTAAATAGTGTTTCAATCTGCCATCTTATTCTGTAAGTCTCTAAAGCTTTCTCTGGTTTATTAAACCCAATGACAATACAATAATCTATCTTATTACCTGTGATCACTTTAGTTCCAGAGATATAACATAGCTGATTATGAATTCTAACAATCTTGTGATACTGTCTTGTTTGACCAGGTTTTAAGTTAATAATTGTGGTATTTATCTCAGCGCTTAGTTTGTTATGCTGTTAAAAGAGCAGTTATAAGAAATAATAGTACTTGTAAATTGTAAAATATATAAAAATATTGATGCGTACAATTTTTATATTAAGTTAATGTTAACTACTTTTGGTTAAAATTAAAGAAAACTATTACTTAGAGTAGAATAACTTTTAAGATATGATTACATATTATTTAGTACCCTTACTTATTGTAACAATTATTGTTTTATGGTGGATTAAAACTCTTAATTCTTTTGTTCACAAAAACAATAGAATTAAACAAGCAGATAGTAGTATATCTGTTATGTTAAAACAAAGAAGTAGTTTGATTCCTAATATAGTGGCTTCGATAGAGAAGTATGTTGATCATGAAAGCAATATTCTATTAGAGGTTACAAAACTCAGAAGTAATGCACTAGATACCAAAGAAACTTCTTCTATAGATCTGCCTTCTATTAAATTACTCTCTGAAGAGTATCCAGACCTTAAAGCGGATAGTCAATTTACTAAGTTAATAGATTCTTTAGAAGAAATGGAGTTGCAAATACAAGCAGCGCGTAGATCTTTTAATGCTGCTGCTGTTGATTATAATAATTATGTTCAAATGTTTCCATCTTCTATTATTGCTTCAACCAAGAATTATAAAGTAGTGGAGCTAATTGCATTTAGCGAAGAAGAAGCTAAAGATATAGATGTAAGATCTTTATTTACTAAATAATGGAAAAAGAAGAAATAGACAAACTAGAATTAGAATTACAAAGTACATTGTTAAAAGTAAAAAAGCATACGCGTATACTGAACCTGTTTAAGGTTTTATCATACGGAGGAAGTATTGTTTACTTCTTAGGAATTTTTATTTCATTTAATATTCTAATTTATACTCATAGTCAATGGTTTGATCAAATAGATAACACTACAATACTTTATATAATCATACCTCTATTTGTTTTAATTATCATAGGAACACTCGGTACGAGTTATTATTACTCTAAATATATTCAAACCGAGCAACAGGCAATCCAAAAAATTATTAAGACAATCCTGCCCAGTGGTCAATATAGTTTTGAAAAAGGAGCTTTTTCCATATCTAAACTAATGCTTAGCGGATTTTTTGGCAATATACAACGAGACAAAATTTCTGCCTATTCATTAGGTGAACTCAAGCTTTCTGAGCAAGGTAGCACAATAACAATTAATGATATAGGACTTAAAAAGAGTACATTGATGTATTGGCTTTCTAAGTCTTCAGTAGGAACATTTATCACAGTTGTTATCTATATGTTTAGAGGGATATTCTCAAAGAGAATGGAAGATATAACCCTAGATTTTAGAGGAATGTTTAGCACAGTGTCTTTAAAGAAAAATATAGGAGGTATTGTAATTATAGTCCCTGATAAATTAGAGAAACATATGGATTACCTAGCAGATAATATTCAAAAACTTAAAAATAGAGATGGAATTGAGTTAATTAAAATGGAAGATGTAGAGTTTGAGCATGCCTTTACTGTTTATAGTAGTGATGATACTTTAGCCCGTTATATATTAACGCCTAGTAGAATGAGAAAAATGGTAGAACTTAAAAAGAGATATGATAAAGACATAATGATTTCATATGCTTTTAATCACTTCTATGCAGCAATTAATATTCCCGAAGGATTATTAGGGCTTGACAATACTAAAATAGCAAAAGGTAACAGCGTGAATAACTTCTATAATAATGTGTGTTTATCGCGTAGTATGATGAATTTAAGTGAAATATAAATAATAAAATTATGAAACAGAAGTATCCAGATCAATTGTTTGAGTTTTTTAAATCTCAACCAGAACATTTTGAAGAAAGAACAAACGTAACAAAGAAAGTAATAGGAGGTATCTTTACCTTAGGTTTTCTTGTTTTAATTATTTTTCCAGGTATTATTATGGAGGGATGGTTAGTACGTGGTGCAGCCATCGTAGGTGTATTATTTGCTGCAGGTTATACCTACTTAGGAGGAACTGAAATTTATAGTAAAAAAAGTGGTGGAAAACTTACCTCTATGGGTGGCATGGTTAAGTTTGCTCATCCTGAGCGTGGAACAGAGCCATTTGGACCTGATGATATGCATATTATAAATATGTTTAATAACAATGATTGGGTAAGTTTAACTGATCAAGAGACTGCAGATGATAGACCAATGCAGTTAGAGATAAATGTAGATCAAGAGGCAAAAGAGATTTATCTATTATTGTGTCGTTATATTACATCAGCTAGATTAGAAGGTGTAGCAGAAGTAAAAGTGATTAAAGAGCCAGAATATTCTCAAGTATATGGATTGTTTAAGAGCATGAAAAAGTACTAGATATTCTTGGATTAAACTTATAAAAGGTCTGTTTTTGTTTTGAAAACAGACCTTTTATCATTTGTAATCAGGCGCTCTGTGTTCTTGTAGTTATTTCGGTTCAAACCGTGTCACTTTGGAAAGTTTAATATCATTATTTTGTTGTTTTCAAAACGATAAGATATAATATATCTATTGATACGTATAGTTTTTGATTAAGATTCAAAGATTTTCTTTTAAATAAAAAAGACCACTGTAGGTTAAGGTTATATGTAAGTGGTCTTTTTTAGTTTTATTTTTAATTCCTATGCTAGTAGTCCTTATCCATATAGTCCTCAAGGGATTTTTTTAATTTATCTAAAAACATTGTCCTTGAGTAATTTCTTGTTTTCATCCGGTGAAAGGTATGATGAATATTATCTGAGATATTAATTTGGAAAACTTGTCCTAAAGCTTTTGATAGTTTTTTTATTTTAACCTTACCATGGTTTACAGATTTTGTTACATACAAGGCATATATTAGTTCTATTAATGCGCTATTTGATTCAGACCAGGTTATAGCGTTTTGCGTGGCTGTACCTATAAGAGAATTGTAAGAGGTTGTTTTATTGTTTAAATACGCACTTAGAAGTTCATAGGTTATAATACGTGCTATTTTATAATCATAAAAGGTCGAGAATTTAGGGTTTATTTCAAAACTAAAACTATTTACCAGATGTGTTTTATTTATGTGCCCTGTTGTAAAGTATTCTATATCTCTATGTGAAGCCTTTGTTTTATAATATTTATAGATCTCACTATATAGGTGATATTTTTTATATTCACTGTGCAGTTGTTTTAGTTTTTCTTGGAAGTATATCTTAGCAGATAATATATCACTTGGAGACTCGCACTTAAAACCGTATAATTTATTGTAAAAGATAAGCTTTCCAAGAATTAAAGGTTTAATGTTTTTAAAAAAATCAATTTCTTGCTCTTGACTGGTAAAACCATAAAGGAGAACTTGTTTTTTGATTTGTTTTAAAACAGCTTTTAAAAACTCGATCATTTCTAATGTACTTGAGATAGAAACAGATTCTAATGCCCCTAGTTCAGCTTCTTTTTTGATAATCTGACTAAGGGCATTTTTTGTTGTTGTTGTTTGATTCATGAGTTGTAATTTTTATTAAGGTTGGTTTTGTTTTTAGATTTATCATAAATGTTGTTTTTTGGATAACTGTGCTAAATAAGTAAAAATATTAATCTTAATCAATACGTATTTATACGTATAATTACGTAAAAATACGTATTGACTTTGTAGTTTAAAGTATTAAACTTTATGGATTAATTATAAATCAGTATTTTTATGAAAATTTCAAATCAAAGTGGTCAAGTGGTCACAAAACAAAAAGCTATTGAGTATATCACTGAGTTTAAAGCTCAGTATCCAGATGCGATAAATAGCTATTATGTAGGGGTAGATAAACTACAAGCGCTTTTGAGTCAAACCAGTTGTATAGGTATGCGTATTTATCCAGGACTCAATAAACAAACCGCTTTAACCAATATGGTTTTAGTAGGAGTAGATCAAAAAGGGCAGGATATTAGCGATGGAATTATCCTAGAGGAATTAATCACTTGTCCTCCTGCTTGTTCGTATGATAATACTTTGGGATAAAAGCAAGCTTTATGTATCAATGGGGGTAATAGTATTAACTTTATTGTTTGGAATTATACCCTTTTGTCTTTACTTGTATAAAAGGCAAAAGGGTATTAATTGTGATAAAGCTTATTTGGGAATTGTTTTATTGTTTTTTATTGCTTCTTTGTACGAGACAATAGCAAGTCTTATTTTAAAGATTAATGTTCTTGCATGGTTCCAAGTTTATTCCCTTTTAGAGTTTATAGCTCTGTTTTACCTTTTTATAAACTTATTAAATAGAAAACCAAAGGCTTACTTTTACCTGTCTTTAGGTCTTTTTGTAATAGTTTATCTGTTTTCATTCCGCTTTTTAACAAACCATCATTTTCTGGTATCAAAAACTATAAATAAGGTTTTTGTAATGATTTTTGTGATTGTTTCTAGTTTTATTGTCATTAATCAGAATTTTATTCAAAAAACAAGCCTAAGACTCTTTAAAAGGGCTGATTTTTATATGGTAATAGGCCTTTTCGTTTATTATAGTGTGACTATACCTTTGTTTGTGTTGTGTAGTTATAGAGTGGATAATAAATTGTATTTTTTAGATTATTGGTTAATTAATATTCTAGGGAGCTTAACCCTTAGAATTGTAATATCTATTGGAATATGGAAAATAAAATAACGATTATCTTTTGGTTGGCCACAATCTCAGCCACTGCTTTGTGTGGCGTGGTTATCGCTATTGTGATATTGTATCAAAAAAATCTTAAAGAGTATCAAATCAAACTTTTAAACAACCGACTTAGTATTATTTTAGAAGCTGAGCACAAGGAAAGAGCTCGCATTTCAAGAGAGCTTCACGATGGGGTGTGTAACGAGTTGGCATGTGTGTTAAGTTTTCTACAGATAATAAAACTCTATCAAGATAAAAAGACAAAAAAAGATGCCTTAAAACAGATAAAGAAAATAACTTTAAACACTTATAGTCAGCTTCAAGAGCTGAGTTATCATTTATCTCCACCTTATATTGAGGATAATCCTTTAGAGAGTATTTTATCTGATTATATAGGCCGAATTAACAAGGCAAGTAGTATTGAGTTTAGTTATCACTATGAGCCAGTTAGTTTTGAGTTAGATCAAAATGTAAAACTAATTTTTTATAGAGTAGTTCAAGAGCTGATACAAAATATCATAAAGCACAGCGGGGCTAGTAAGGTAAGTTTAAGACTTCTTTGGGATAAGGGTAAATTTATCTTATTAATTAGTGATAATGGAATAGGGTATGATTCTGATATAAAAAGTGATAACGCCAAAAAGGGTATAGGTCTTAGTAATATACATGCTAGATTAAAACAAATTAATGCTGATTTTAGGCATATAAGAGAAGAGAATTCAAATGCAATAGGTATTTATTATGCAAAGCAAAATAATAAAAGTAGCAATAGTGGATGATCACACAGTCTTTCGAGATGGTTTTGAATTGATCATATCTAGGATTAGCTCTGTAGAGGTGGTCTTAAAAAGTTCTAATGGGCTAAAATTATTACAAGGCTTAAAGACAGTAGAGGTTGATATTGTATTTTTAGATATTCAGATGCCTAAAATGGATGGCTATCAAACAGTGGCAGAGTTAAATAAAATCTATCCTTCTTTAAAGGTAATTATACTTTCTAGCTTTTATGATCATCATAGTATCGCTAGAATGCTTAAGTTTAATATCTCAGGATACTTAAGTAAAAAAGCAAAATCAAAGGATATTGAAAAAGCTATTTTAACAGTTAACAAATCATTAGAGTATTTTGGTAAAAGGGTTAGAAAGGTTCTAATAAAACTTAGTTTTGATATAGAAAACACCACATGTGTTTTCTCCCAAAGAGAATTAGAAATTATAACTCTTAGCGCTAGACAGCTTAGCTCCTCTGAAATAGCTGATATCTTACATATTAGTTGTAGGACAGTTGAAAAACACAAAGAAGGTTTACTTGAAAAAACAGGATCTTATAATTTTACAGGCGTTGTTTTATATGCAATTTCAATGCATTATATTAAAAAACAGGATTTTATAAACAGTTATAAAACCTCTAAAAAAAATAAACCATAAAAAAAACTAACTAGTCTACGTAAAAAAAGCTGTAATTGATTGCTTTTAAATCACATTATAATAAAAAAACAAACTTGAGGCTGTTGATAATAAAAGAGATGTTCTTTTCTAGTTCTCTTATTTTAAGATCTAAGGGGGGTATAGGTTTTAAAACTATCATATCTTCTTAAAAAAGTTAACTGTTTTTTAAAACTTAGCCTAAGGTAGGTGAGTTTGTTTAAATAGCGTAAAATCTCAATATTTAGTAGTTTTTTGTTTGTTTTAAATATATAAAAAACACAGTTTTATACTTTTTTATATAAGGTTTTGAAATAAACTATTTTGTTTTTAATTGCTTTGTTTTTGATGTTATTTTATTTTTTTATAGATTATAAATATGATGTGTGTATTAAAATGTGTTTTGTTTTTTGTTTTGAAAATAAATATACTTTTGATTAGTTATAATTTTTACAATATTTATTATTAAATTTAAAAATAAATATTTTTTAAATTTAATTGTATTATGAAACAACAAAACACCTTATTTTCAGAATTGAACTTATTAAGAGGGAATGATCAGTATCCTTCACAAGAAATCAAAGAAAGACTAGTGGATTTGTATCTTCCAGGATCTGTATCAGATTTAGCCATTAATTTATCTAATATTACCTCACAGTTCTATGCCTTGCAATTGCAATTAATCGGGCAAAGACATGGGGTAGATCAAATAAGGGTACATTCTGAGGCATTGTTCTATGATCTAGGAAGAGTAAAAGCACAACAAGCCCTAGACAAGGACCCTAATATGATTCGTGATTGTAGATCATTAATCTTAGTGGCTATTTCTGCCATTTATACCTCTAGCCCAGAGTTTAAGTTTCAAGTTAAAGATTATACCCCGGATTATGCAGTTATAGAGCTAAAGGGAGCAGATCGTTATCACAGGGCGGCTAAACTCTATAAAATCGATCAGTATCTAAGCTTCCCTACTTTAATTGCTTTTATGGAAGGAATTAAAGATTATCTTGGATTAAATCATATTGAAATTCACGTACCTCAGTGCTCTTATGATCAGCATTCAAATATAACATGTACCTATATATTTAAACAAAATAGTTTATAGTATGGAGCATATATATGAATCTATAGGAGAGGGGTATCCGTATCTGTTTGAATTAGATAAATTAATTATAAACCAATCTAGTGTAGAATATACTACAACTAGCTCTGAAAATCAGTTTAAGGAGTTTAAAAAGATAGGACAAACTGCCGCAACATTAGCCAGTATATCATTGCTACAGGATATGAGGGTCTGTGAGAAAACCTTTTTTTTAGCTGAAAAAATTCGAATAAGAAAGATTAGTAATACAACAATGGATCAAGAGTTAAGATACTGCGCTAGAACTGTTTGTTTTTCAGAGCGAAAAGGCAAAGTATTATTAGATATTTTTGATAATCAGTCACAATTGGTTTATACCTCTGAGCTGGAATATGTAATTTTTAATCAGAATGCTTTTCAGCAAGTTTTTAGTGGTTTTTATACCCAGAGGATCCCTGTTAAAAATGACCTAGTATATCAAGAAGTGGAAATTGATTTAGGTAAGCCAGCGCATTTTAGTATTGATATTCCAGCATTTACCATAGAGCATTGTAAAGGTCACTTTGATAATTACCCTATAGTACCTGGGATTTTTATAGTAGGTAGATTGTTAGAAGGCATTGAAAAGTTCTTCAAACTTCATGATAAAGAGTTTCAAAATAAAACCTTAGTGGTAGATAACCTGGAAACATTTTTAAAAACAGCTACCCCTATTAATATACCCTTGCAATCTTTGGTTACTTATTATCAAGTATCAAGAGATAGTTACTTGTTTATTTGTCCTGTTGGTGATAAAAACACAGAGTATGGTTATTATATCATTACTCTTAGTACACGACAAAAGTATTAATTAGTTGATTTTAAGAGAAATAAAGGGAGGAGTGATTTGCAAAAAAGGCTGATATTCAGTATATTAAAGTTTTCCTCCTACAGAATGTCTTTAAAAACGAACAACAGCCTAGAGTACAAAAATACAGAACTTCTAACAACTATAAAAGCCAATTTTAAAGGTAAATTAGGGTTAGCTAGGATCCGACTTATTTGTTTGTTTATCGTCTCTCTATGCAAAGTAAAGTCTGTGAATTTTTCTAAAGTATCAACTGGATTTGACAACTGTGCTGAAACTAGTAGTAACTATAGACGTATTCAGCGCTTTATATCCTCAGTTGATTTAAAATTGGAATGGATTTCAAGACTTATCTTTGGGCTTATTCCTACCCAGGAATCCTATGTTCTTGTAATGGATCGCACCAATTGGAAGTTTGGTAAACAAGACATAAACATCTTAATGCTAGGTATTAGTTATAAGAATATGTGTTTTCCAATACTGTTTAAAATGTTAGATAAACGAGGTAATTCAAATACAAATGAGCGAAAAGAACTCATTAATACTTTTATTGATTGGTTTGGTAAAGATTGTATTAATTGTGTATTAGCAGATAGAGAATTTGTTGGAGAGGATTGGATTAGCTATCTAAATGATAAGCAAATTAAATATTACATTCGTATTAGAAATAACTTCAAGGTTTACTTGTATAGTAAACAGAAAGAAATAACAGCTTCTCATCTATTTAATAACTTAAAACCTGGTCAAACAAGACAGTATCACAAGATTGTTAGAATTCATAATCAGCTATGTTATATCTCTGGAACTAAAGTGATAACAGATGGTAAAATAGACTTCTGTATAATCATAGGTTTTAATAAACCAGAGAAAGCTTTAGATACTTACAAAATAAGATGGCAGATAGAAACACTATTTAAAGCCTTCAAGTCTAGTGGCTTTAATATAGAAGATACACACTTGAAAAAAATAGATAGAATTGAAAAACTACTCATGTTAGTGATGATCGCTTTTGTGTGGTGCTATAAGATTGGGGACTATATTGACACTATAAAACCTATCAAAATCAAGAATCATGGCAATAGGCTTATTAGTGTATTTAAACTTGGACTTGACTACTTATCAAGATTATTACTTTCTAAAAATGAATACAACCCTTTAAATATCAATTGCTTTAGTTTTTTGTCGTGTACTTAGATCATTACTATAAAGCTTTATTAAGTAAGCTACAATGTAGCCTTTAAAAAAGAAGATTATTTTAAGGTAAACTCAATGTTGATATTCTAAGGTATTTACCTTTTTAGATTGGATAGGTGGTTTTAGGTATTAATTTTTATTATTATAAGATTGTTATAATTGGTTTTGGAAAAAGTGTTTTTCTAAAACCAATTATTTTTTAAAAACAAAAAACACATCAATTATTACTAATGATGTGTTTAAAAACACTAATATTTGCAAATTTAAAGCGAACTTAGATGTAAAAATTACTTCTAATACTATGCTCTTTTTACATTTACGGCATTGAAACCTTTTTGTCCTTTTTCTACGTTATATGTTACATTATCACCTTGTCTAATGTCATCTTCTAAACCTGTAGCGTGAACAAAAATATCTTCATTTCCATTTGTTATAAATCCGAATCCTTTTGTTTCATTGAAAAATTTTACTGTACCTTCTTGCATAATCTTAATTATTAATTTAATATTTTAATTGTCCCCTAATAAAGTATTTACTAGGGGTTTTATCTTAGATAATTTATTTTATAGCCCTCTTAATTTATAAACTAGAAGGCTTTTTTTTAAATAGTTGAAGGTATAGTTGTAATATCCATCCATTCATACTTTTTGATATAATCATTTCTTCTAAGGTAAGATCATCTCTATGATCTTGGTGTTGTATTTCTATTCTATTCATATATATTGTTATTGGCTTGAAATTCTTTGTGAAATTCATAACCTATTTGTTTTTATAATAAGATAATTTGGCTATTTTGTATAGCTAAATGAATTTTTTTGTGTAAATATTTATTGTATTAGTTGAATTTGTATTACTTACTTTAGTTAGATATAATCTTTTTAAGTGCGTTGTGCAATCTAAACTCAATATTATAAATAAAGTATTAGCTATCTAACTTTTAATATGATTGTTACAAATAATATTAATGGTTAGATTTAAGTATTTTATAAGTTGTAAGACATAAAAACACCTAATAAAAGGTTGTTTTTTATTCCTATTATATAGAAGGAGTATTTTTTAGATACCTTAAAAGATGTTGATTAAATTGAAAAAGAACAACTTATTTAAATCATCAATTACTTTTATTAAATGAGAATTACTATTTAAAATCATACAATGCCTATTTTTTTATTTACTTTAATACAGTAGAGGTATTGTATAAAAGATAACCATGCTTTGAGTACATGAAATTTTACTTTAAAAAATAAAAAAATGATTTTTTTAAAAGTGCTATTAAATAATAGAATTTATTTTATACTGAAGTTTAAAGAGTAATAAATTCTTAATATAGTGTAGAACTACTAAAGTAAATAATCAGCTGTTATTTTGATGAAAATTTCGCCTATTCATATTTACATCTGCAAATGTAAGTATATTATTTTTAATAAAAAAATAAATTTAATTATTTACCTAAATATAGCCTATCTATAAACAATAAGAACGTTATAATTGGTTTTGAAAAAAGTGTTTCTCTAAAACAAATTATTTTTTAAAACCCAAAGCGTTATTTTACTTACGATAATGCATACTTTAGTAGAATCATAGATCATAGAAGACACTTGATGAAAAATAAAATTATAATAGGGCTTATAATAGCGTTGAATCTTTTTGTTATTGGTTATTATACTAATTTGCAACAAGAACAAAAAGTACTAAGCAATTACACTACAGGGGTTAAAGGAGTAGTTGTAGAGAAATTTAATCCTCGTGAAAAACTACCTCATACCTTTTTAAAAATTAGAATTCAAAATGATAAATTAATCAATGTATTTCCCACTACTATCATTGGAAGCTATGCTGTAGTGGGGGATAGTATTATAAAAATGGAGAACTCAAATAAGTGTATCGTCAAGAAAAGCAATGGAGAGATAAAGCATTTTTCTTTTGAAGGTCAGTATATTGAATTTCTAAATGAGTAAGGAGAAAAACAATTAGAAACAACTCAACAAGAATAGTATACAGATAAAAATAACAAAACCACTTGTAAGTAAAAGCTTCAAAAAGATAACACTCTTAGTTTTTACTTTGTTTACTTGTTCAATCTCTGGTAAAGGGAATGAAATGTCAAAACTTTTCAAAATCTAAGTGATAAAGAACAAAATCAAATAAAATCATCTCTACAAGAATATAAATCACTAAATAACAAGATAGAATGCAAATAAATATCAAATACATATTATTCTTATTATTTATATTACAAACTAGTATGTCTCAAATTAAAGATCCAATAATACTACTATACTTAATGTAGACAAGAATGATAATTATGTCAGAATAATTATAGAAGAGGAAAATAGTCTGATTTCAAAAGTAACTTTAAACCATTTTAGTTACAGTACTAGAATACAAAATGATTTTAAAATTGTAGAAGAACTAAGTTCGTTAGATACTGATGTAAAATATCAAAAAATGGATATTCTTCTTTTTATTAGTTATAGTGATTGTAAATATTAAGAACTAATGGAATATCAAAACAACAAGAACCGACCTGCTATATTACAAGGGTCATTTACATTTGATAATGTAATTATTAAGGACAGTAGAGATAAAAACAATATTAAATTGTATAAAACAACAAACCATAATCTTCTAGGCTACTTAAATAAACGTTTTTATTAGTACTTAATACAATTAAGTATTAATAAAACTCCTATTATTGTAAAACATCCACCTGAGTATATAGAACTAATAACAGAACAATTGAATGTCAATAATATGAGAAACCATATTTTATCAATTATCATATGTCTTATTGCTAATATTTCATTAGCCCAAGTTAATATTACTGATACAATTGTTGTAAGCATAACTAAAGACAAAAGCTACAGACTAGTAGAAGAAGAAAATAAAATCTCAAGTATTTTTTTGCCTTCAAATGATGGAGGAGCTCGTTTAGACACTTATGAATTTACATTTCTTGAAGAAGTACCTACTCATGCTTTTACAAAAGAATACTCTATAAATGATTTTGATAAGTTTATGTTAGACTAATACTATAATAATATCTATAATAAAAAATTTTTAGATCTTGGCAGAATGTATTTTGGTAATTATAATTTTACAAATCTTTTTGTTAGAGTAAAATCAGATAACGCAGAGAAACTATACAAGGTTAGATTTAACTACATATCCGTCTCATATTAATATAACCCTAATTTTATAGACTTATCTCTTATAATACAGTTTTGGAATCCTAAACTGCTGTAAATCTTTCACTTGATTTTAAAAAAAAACATTAGAATACAACTTAAAAGAATATAAAAATGCAAAAAACAAAACCACTTGTAAATAAACACTACTTTAAATTTATACTACTGCTATTAATACTAATTGCTTTCAAACCTTTATATGGCCAAAAAATAACAGTAAGAGAGGTTCTTGTTTTAGATACTGATAAAGAGTTACTAAATAGTTCTACCGAGTGGTTTTCTTTCAATAAAAATAAAGAAAAATGGCAATATAAAAATAGTTCAGATAATTTCTATTTTGACTTAATCCAAGAAGTTAACTTAGATGAAATACCGAAAAATCATAAAGTAATATCTTTAAATCAGTTTAATCTTGATATTGAAGAACAATATAGACAAATTCATAAAGAAAATTACCAAGAAGAACTTTGGAAAAATATGTTTTCTTATAAAAGAAATTTCAGATATAGTAACCTATATATAAAATTGAATAAAGAAAACTCAATAAAGTATTACAAAGTAAATTTTGATTATCAGTGGAGTTCTCATTAGAAGTGTGTACTAAGCATAAAAAGGTTGAGTCAGGCTTTTTTTATTTTATCAGTTTAACATTGATTTACTGTAATAAGTAGTGTACTTTCATCAGAATATACATGTAGTATCCAAAAGCAAAATAGCCTCTGTTTAAGGGCTTTTTATTTCACCAACCTTTGATACTCAACCATTATTTTTTATATTAAAAGCTTTAGTTTACTTGTTTTGAGTTAGATATGTGCTTGTAATAAAGTAAAAAACAGAGTGATTGTTGTTTTATTATAGAAAAAGATAAGTTATGTTCAAATTTTTAATATTGTATTTAGCTGTTTATGGCTAAAAAAATATAAAAAATAATCTGTTTTTAATGATTTTTGACTTTATTGCAGAATTTAGTGTTTTTAAAATGTTTTAGTGAAAAATGTTTATTCTAAACAAGCTTAAACTAAAGGTGTAATGCGAATACTTCAATAAAACAAAACCGCTTATATAGACATTCTGTTCCAAAATAGGACACACTACGTAGAAATACGTATTGAATTGAAAAATAGTGATTTGTAGCTTTGTTTCTCCCAAAATGCAATCATTATGAAAACTAGGTTTATTTTATTTGTTCGTTATTTTCTTGTTTTACTTTTTGTCTACGCAGCAATAAGTAAGCTTGTTGTCTTTGATGAGTTTAAAGTACAACTCACTCAGTCCCCACTTCTAAGTGTTTATGCAAACACTATAGCCTACATGGTTATAATTGTTGAGATAAGTATCTCTTTGCTACTTGTCTTAGAAAAGACAAAGGTATCGGCTCTTTATCTAAGCTATGGTTTAATGGTTGCATTTTCCATTTACATCTACTTAATTCTAAACTACAGTGACTTTATTCCCTGCTCATGTGGGGGAGTGCTTGAAAGGTTAAGTTGGAATGAACATTTATGGTTTAATATAATAATAAGTGTTTTAATTCTACTTGCCCTTTTCTTTGAAGAATATAAACCAAAACGATTCTATCTTTTATCTATTGTAACCACACTTGTAAGTAGTAGTGTTATTATACTTGTTTTTTTATCCTCAGAACATATCATAAAAAAAGAAAATCCTTTTATAAGAAGATACCTACCTCATGGAGTGGTAGAAAAGGATACTTTAGATTTAAAGGTAAATACGTTTTATTTCTCAGGCTACTATAAAGACAAACTTTACTTAGGTAATACTAAATCTCCACTTAGATTTATTAGTGTAGATTCCTTAATGCAAAGAGAAGACTACTTAATAAAAATTGATTCAACACATTTTCCTTATAGGTACTTAAGATTAAAAACAGTCTATCCTTATTTTTTCTTAGCAGATGGATCAATTCCAATTGTTTATAAAGGAGAGCTAAACTCTAATGAAAAAATAAAACAAACAAAAATATTTAGTTTTAAAGAAGCTTACTTTAACGATTTTATTGCCATTGATTCCACATCTATTGCAATTAAAAGTCAAAGTAGTCAGGACTACAAAAATGTATTAGGAATTATTAATTCTCAAACTACCCCAAGAGCGTTTATTGATGCTAGTATATTGGAGAGTGATTCCGATGGAGTCTTTGACAGTGATGGGAGTTTTAGCCTAAGTAAACAAAACAAAACTTTAATCTATACTTACTTTTATAAAAACCAGTACGTACTGACAAGTCCTGCTTTAGAATTATTAAAAAGGCAAAACACAATAGATACCACAAAATCACTTCATATAACCGCGGCAAAATTAGCCTCAGGAGAAAACAAGATGACAACTCCTGTTAGCCCCATAAATAAGAAAGTAGTAGTTAAAAACAATCTTCTGTTTATTATATCAAACTCTCTTGGACAAAATGAGTCTAAGGCAATCTGGAGACAAGCTAGTATTGTTGATATCTACGACTTTGTAAAAGACAGTTATATCGCAAGCTTTTATATCTATCACCTAGGGCAAGAGAAGCTTTCTGATTTAATTGTTACAGATCATTACATATATGGTCTATTTGATCAAAAACTTGTGCGTTATAGACTGGCCAAATCCCTGACAGACAAGTTTGATTAAAGTTTAGCTTGGTCTTTAAAAACAAGCTACTAACCAATTTAAATTTTATTAAGATGAAAAAGTTTTTAAAATCAGCAGGATTGCCAATCGGTGTATTTGCTCTTGCTATCGGAAGTGCATTTGCAACAAATGCCATGAAAAACGCCCAAACAATTGTGCCTGGTTATCAGAAAATGGATAATGATGGGCTTGTTTGTAGAGAAAGAACAATGTGTGATACGCAAGGAGATATTGCATGTACTTGGATTGAAGGGAGTACAGAACATCTTTTGTATGGTAAACAAGGGCCACTAGAAAATACTGTTTGTACATTGCCTTTATTTAAAGTAGAAGAGTAATAATTTAATTAAGGTATTAAAATAGTAGAGGACGCTATAACAGCGTCCTCTTTTTTAGTTATTAGTTATTCTTTCTTCTTCAAAGGTTGTGTATTGATAAACCCAATTTGCTTCTTTTGTATCAATATCTTTTAAAAAGTAATCAAACCATTGAATAAGCCTTTTGGTAATATCTATTTGATTTTCTTTCTTTAAAAGACCATGACCTTCATTATTATAAAATAATGCTACATGAGGAATTTTATAACGTAACATGGCAATAAAGAATTCTCTTTGTTGTTCCCAATGAATATTTTCATCTTTTTTTCCTGTGAAAGTAAGTAAGGGAGTTTTAATTTGATCAGTATATAGTATGGGAGAATTTTTTAAATATAAGTCTTTATCTTCTTTAAATGTTTTAGGCATTTTGTATTGTCCATTTTCAAATTGAAAGAAGAATGGTGAAACAAAATTCTCGTTGTATGAAAAATAAGACCTTATGATATCAGAGTTTCCGGATCCGCTTACTGCTGCTTTAAACATATGGTTTTGTGTTATAATAAAGTTGGTTTCGTATCCTCCATGAGAAAAACCATATAAACCTAAATTATTTTTATCTATAGATTTTTCCTGTTTAAGTACTGAATCTATAGCTTGTTCCACACAATGAAGAGCAGATAATCCAGTTCCTTGTTGAGTGTCGAAGATGTCAGGTAAGAAAACAAAATACTTGTTTTCCTGTAAAAGAGTTATATTAAATCCATTACTATTAAGATAGGTAGGGTATGTGAAAATATTAGCTATTTGATTTTGTATTTCATAAATATGAGTAATCATTGGGTATTTTTTGTTCGGATCAAAATCTTTAGGATAAAATAAGACACCTTTTAAGTTATTCCCATACTTGTCTTTATAAGAAATAATCTTTTGTTTCTGCCAAGAGAAATGTTCTTTAGTAATTTTGTTTTCTAAAAGTAGTATAGTTTTATTTTTTTGAAATAGATAGACAGATTTGGGGTTATTAAAATTTTCTAAAGAGTAAGTAATGCTCTTAAGGTCGTCACTATATTTTATATTTGAGATACGATTCTCCGTATCTTTAACTATCCAATTTTGTTTTTCATTATCTAATACTACAAGTGATTGTGTGTTTTTTTTCGAGTCCCATTTTTTAACAAGAAGTAGATTGTTATTATTTGAAAGAGAGTGATAATATAGTTCACTGTTTGCATTATATGTACTATTGTTTGATGAATTAAGGACTGAATAGTGTAAATCTGCACTATTGGAACTTATAATTGTTTTGAAGGTTTTGGTTTTAGTGTCATATCTCATAAGGTTAGAATTTGCCGAAAAATAAAAGAATCTTTCATCTTGAGACCAAGTTCTGAGTCTTACTTTTTTTAACTCATTATTTTTTTTTAGTTTCAAAGTATTTTCAATTATTCTCTCATTAGTATTGTAGAAGTGTAAAGTGTTTTCTTTACTATATATAAAGTAATTTCCTTTTGGAGATAAGCTCGTTGTATTAAAGGGGGAGTTTAGTTGTTTTACAATTACTGTTAGAGTATCTTCTTTGATATTATAAATACTTATATCTCGAGGTCTAGAAGACCATTGATATGTGTAATCAAGATACTGATTGGAATCAAATACAAGAAAAGTGTTCTCATTTAAAGAAATGGACTCATAGTTATTTAATTTTTCAGAAAGAGTAGCTTCATTGTTTGTGTAATTAAAGAAGGTATGCTCATTTGTTGTTGTTGTTTGAGCTCCAGCTTTAGATATAGCATTTCGTAAATAACGATCATTTGTACTCCATAGTTCCACTTTTTTTGTATTATATGGTAGATAGTTGGAATTATAAGTTCGTATAATTTTAAAGCTATTATTACTTGTTGATTCTAAATCATGATAATAACTACTATCATTTAGGACTTGTTTTTTAATAAAATTATTATTGTAGTGATAAAAGGTCACAAAAGGGTATTTATTGTCACCTATTGAATTTGGTAAAAGAAAAACAATAGGATGTTTTTTACTCCATATCGCTTGTTTAATAGTGAATTTAATCTCTTTGTTTACAGTCTTTTTAAAATTTGTTAAATTAATGATTTCGATTCCCTTTTGTTTGTTACTGTATTGAATGATAAGATTTTGTTTGTCATCACTTACATCTGTGAAAGACACTTTGTCTTTTGGACTTGTCCAAATTACTTTATTTCCCTTTTGAAGTATTTGAACAAGATTATAGATTTTGGTACTTGAATTTAAATAAAAAAGAAGACCATAATTTTCTATAATAATAGGCTTGGTTACATTAGGAATAATTTGATTTTTTAATGTATGTCCATTAAGTATTTCTATTTCTTTTTTATTAGTATTGTATGAAATAATTGAATTGTTTTTAAATTGTCTGTAATTAAAGTTAGATTGTTTGCTGTCTATTAATTTTCCTTCATTATATATAAATACACTATCTCTTTTAGAATCAGGTTTATAATATTTGTGTATAACAGCTATTTTCCCATTCTTAGAGAGTAAACTATTTATAAGCTCACTGTATTTCAAACTATCATTAATTGTTTGTGCTGAACTTGTTAGTATACTTAGTAGCAGAAACAAAGTAGCATAAAAGGTTTTTATATTAATATTCATTTTGAGGATTTAGATTAGGATTGATAAGGATTTCTTTCTCAGGATAGGGCAATAATGCGTGTTTGTCCTGCCAATTAGCTTTAGTAGCTTTTAAAAGATATAGCTTATTATTTCTTTTTAAATCAAAGAATCTTCGTGCGTGTTCAAGGAAAAATTCTTTTTTGCTTTCTTCAAGCATCTTATATATAATTTCTTCTTGGTCTATAGTATTTGGAAGATCGGTTAATCCTGCTTTGTGTCTTATAGGGTTTATATAAGAAATGGCCTCTTGTTCTTTGTTTTGATAAATAAGTGCTTCGGCCATTATAAAATAAGCCTCTTCGATTCTGAAAAGAATGGAGCACTCATTTGAGTTGGCAGTATAATTTTTATATTTAAAAGCATAGAATTTATTTGTATTTGGGTATTCATTAGTCCAGTTTGTTTTTCTAAGGTCTTTATTATCAAATGAGTTAAGTAAAGAGGTGCTTAGTTTGTATTTCCAATCACTAACTAACATTATATAATTATTTGCTTCATAAGTAGCCGTTATGTTAGAATTATTGCTAAGTTGCCAAAGTGTACTTTTTGCTGTGTTTTTAAAAGTTTTTGATAAGTCATATTCTAAGCTATATAAGGGGTTGTCAATGATTAACTTAGAATAAAATTCAGCTTTGTCATATTTTTTTTGAAGTAAATAGTTTTTAGCTAAAATAAGTTCAGCAACTGCCTTGTTAGGGTAGTATCTATTTGAAGATCTATAGCTATAAGGAAGGTCTTCAATAGTTTGTAAAAGGTCTTGTTCAATGAGTTTTAGAATCTCAATTACAGGAGTCTTTTTGATAGTAATATTTGTTTTGTAATCAGTAGATGCTGTATAGGGGACATCACCAAATATTTGAGTAATGGCTTGATAATACATAGCTCTTAGAATTTTCGCTTCAGCGATTAATTTAGTTCTATCTTCTTCTAGGAGAGCGTCAGATTTTGAAATTCCATTTATAAAAGCATTAATGGCATAAATATGAGAGTAAGAGGTGTTCCAAAACGTAGAAAGAACATATCTAGTAGGGTCTATCATATTATTATAAAGGAGTGAACTATCTTCTGTAGGAGGTATTGTTATGGGATCAAGTTCATCCGTGTATAAACCTAATTGAGAACCAATGCCTTGACTATTACCGCTATAAATAGAGCTTTCTCTAAGATTTATGTATAAGTTGGCAAGAGCTGATCTAGCTGTTCGTTTATCTTTAAAAATACCTTCAGTGGCTATTTGATCTGTTGGTAAATCTATTTCAATCATTTGTTCACATGATTGAAGCAGTAGTATAAGAGTGAATAATAAGCTAATTTTTTTCATAATAATTTTAATTTAGAAAGTTAATTGTAGACCAAAAGCATATGTCTTTAGAGGAGGTAAATAACCTATTGCTACAAATTCTGGATCAAGTCCATAGTAGTTTGTAATTGTCCCTAGATTTTGACCTTGTAAATACAAGCGTAGTGAATCTATTTTAGCGTTAGGTATCTTAAGGGTATAGGATAGAGATATATTTTTTAATCTAATATAAGAGGCATCACTTATTATTTGATTACTACTTTGATAAGTAGTAAATTGATTTCTTATAGTAGAGTTTGCACCGGTTGTAAAAGCTCCATATTGGCTAGCAAGATTAGTAGGAGACCAACTATCTAATATCTCGATAGGTTGATTACTCATAGAACCAGGAAATAGTTGAATATAATTGTAATTGTAATTAGTTTGTTTTACAAACTGAAATAGAAAATCAAGACTAAAATTCTTATAAATAAAGGTATTTTGAAGGCCTCCGTGATAATCAATCTTTCTTTCTTTAATAATTTGTCTATCATAAGCTGACGTTATTTTACCGTCGTTATTATAATCTGTAAAAATATATTGCCCATTTTCAGGATTAATTCCTTCAAAATTGTATAGACGACGTACATTAGTACCTTTTCCTACGATAAATTGGTTTGCATATGTTGAGCTTTCTAAGTTTGGAAAAGAAAGTAGTGTGTTTTTAGGGAAAGATATATTAAAATTAGTGGTCCAGGTAAAGTCTATTGATTTAATATTTTGAGAGCTTAAACTAAATTCCCAACCTTTGTTTTCGACTGTTGCAGGTAAGTTATCTTGTATAGAAATAAAACCAGTTGTTCCTGGTAAAGGAACACCCACAAGCTGATTAGAGGATCTGTTTCTATAGTAGGCTATATCAAACTGTAATCTATCATTAAATAAGGCTGCTTCAAAGGCTGCTTCTAATTTTTTTGTTTTCTCCCAACTAAAATTAGGATTGTATAACCTAGAGGGAGTTAGACCTGTTAATTCATCATATCTATTGGGATTAAGAGTATAAGTATCTAAATACTGATAATCACCAATATTGTCATTACCCGAAGTTCCATAACTAGCTCTAAGTTTTCCAAAGCTAAACCATGATGAGTTTTTTAAAAAATCTTCTTTAGAAAATATCCAAGAAGCTCCTACAGCAGCAAAATTACCAAACTTATGATTATCTCCAAATCTTGAAGAACCATCACGTCTTGCAGTAAGGTTAATTAGGTACTTACTGTTGTAATTAAGATTTAATCTTCCAAAAAAGGCTATGTACTTATATTGTTGGTTAGCAGATTGCGTTATAGCCGATGTTTTAGCGGCAGAGATATTAGATATAAAATCATCAGTTTGGAAACCACTTCCAGTTAAATGCAGGGCATTTACTTTATTGTCTTGATAGGTTATGCCTATTAGAGAGTTTATAGATAGCTTATCTATATTAAGAATGTAGTTTAGTTGAGGTTCTAGTATATAAGAGATATTATCTCTGAAGGTGTTTTCAGCCTTAGACTGCTCTGAGGTATAACCTTTGGCTGGGTTGTTAATAGTATAAGGTGTTAACTTTTTTTCTTCTATGTTAGACTTGTTGTAACCAGCATTTAGTCTGATGTGTGCATTTTTAAATAACTCATAGTTTAAGTCAATATTTAGAACAAGATTATTATTATCATTTTTATAAGTTTCGTGCATAGATGATATTGGATTTGTATCACCTATAAATCCCCAATGTAAACTTCCATCAGGATTATATAAACTTGGCGCATTTGGAGATAAGGTTAGAGAACTTTTTGTTAAATCAGTAGCTATTAAATTATTCTTTTGTATAGAGTAATTAGTTGATGAGTTTAATTGAAATCTTCCATCTTTACTATTGTGATTCACATTGATTAAAAAGGTATTTCTTTTGTAGCCTTTATCAGTTGGAAACACCGTGGTTTGAGTACCTTGATTTGCAGATACTGAGAAGTGTGTTGTTTCACTTCCTCCACTTACACCTAAATTTATGTTTTGACTAAGAGCAGTACCACCAATAAGTTCTTTTTGCCAATCAGTATATCTGTTTCTATCCCAAGTACCGTTCATATCGAGTGCATCATCAGGATAGACTGTAATGCCATCATTTAAAAATGCTTGATCTCGCATTTTATTAAACTCCTTAGTATTTAAAAGTTTCATTTTACTAGCTACTTTGCTAAAAGAAGTAGAAGAGGACAGGGTAAAAGAAAGTTTGTCTGATTTATTTTTCTTTGTTGTAATAAGAACTACCCCGTTAGCCCCTCGAGAGCCGTAGATGGCCGTTGCATCAGCGTCTTTTAAAATCTCTATGCTCTGTATATCTGAAGGATTGATAGAGTTTAAAATATTAGTATCACTCATAGGAAGGATTTGAGTTGATAGTAAAGAGTTAACTAGGTTACTAGTGGGGATTACAACTCCATCTATTACATATAATGGAGCATTTCCATTTATTGCATTGTTTTGATAAGGACGTAAACTATTTCTACCACGAATTTGTATATCAAAACCTCCACCTGGTACTCCTGAGTTTTGAGTTATGTTTACACCAGCCATTCTTCCTTGAATAGCTTGTAAAGGATTGATAACAGGTTGAAGTTCGATATCCTTTGCAGTAACTCGAGCGATACTTCCTGTACGCTCGCGGTCTTTAACGGTGTAATAACCTGCGTTTATAACTACTTCATCAAGCATGTCTTGATCCTGTAAAAGGGTAATGTTATAAACAGACTCATTTGTTATTGTAATTTCTTTTGATTTGTATCCGATATAAGAAACAAGTAGAGTATCTCCAGCTAAGACCTGTAAAGAGTATCTTCCCTGAAGATCTGTGCTTATAGCTACATCTGTTCCTTTTATCTGTACAATGGCTCCTATAAGCACTGTTGTGTTATCTTTTACTACTCCGTGAATAGTCTTTTTTTGATAATCTACATTAAATAGACTATCTTTAGGTACGGCATAGCCACAGGTAAAGGTAAGGCTAGTTAAAAGCAGTACAATCCCGTAACTGGTATTGGTTAAAAATTGAGTTTTCATAATTGTTATAGTTGAAAATGATACAAGATGACTTTAAATCCTTAAGATTTTTATTGCCGTAGTACTTAAATAAGCCTTTGTATCAAAGGTTAGTTAATTGGTTTTTATATATTGTTTTAATAGAACTATCTCCCTTTGCTCTTTAACATGTCTCCCAAAATGCATAACAAGAGCTCAGGGAGAATAGTCATGGACTTTTAGTATGACTTAAAATCCCTTTAAGCCATACAATGTGTTGTTTGTGTTTTGTGCCTACAGACTTAACTACTTTTAAAACCTTCTTACTAGTTAATTTCAAATAAACCCAACTAATTAAGTAGTAGCCTGTAGACGTTTTTTTTCCATAATGTGATAGTGTTTTATTTGGTTAATAAATAGTACAGCGGATCGTATTGTTTCATAGCATTTTTATCCTTACTAACTAAATTATTTACTGCCTATTAGGTTTAAATAGATTTGATAACTAATAGGTAATAGAGGTCCTGTACGCATTCAGAAACTGTTCTGAACTTAGCGTAAAAAGTAATTTTACTTGGCAAACTATATATGAATCCCTTAGAGTTAGGGCTAAGTTGTTTATGAATTCAAAGTCTAAAAAAAAAACATAACTCTAAGGGTAGTTACACAAGAATCTAATCATAGGCTAAATGTGAATTTGGTTACTACTAATTGTTGTTTGTTGTAATAAATAATTGAAAAAATTTCGAATTGAATCATTCGATAAGTCCATTAAGGATAAGGTATTGTAAGTACTAGTAAAAGAATACTTACAAATCTACCTTGCTTGTTTAAACCTTTATAGCCTAATTGGGAGACGGCTAAACATTAAAGGTTTATGCGGTATGTTGAGGTATAGAACACTTGTTTCTAATACCTTAATTCTCTTGGATAGTCTAACACCTAGATGTTAGACTATCGCATTTTGTCATCTTTTGTTAAAAAAATACTAGTTAGAGTAAGTTTTCTTTTTGGAAAACATTAAGAAAGGGTTTACTTTTAGAGTGCGAATCATTTAAAGAAAAACCAATCTTGCTTAAAACACTAGTGTTTTTAAGTAAAGATGTAGTGTAAATAAATCAAGGAATCACGGCCTTTTTTTATCACACTATTTGTATGAGAACAATTTAGAGTTTAAACCTTGTACTGTGCTTTTCTTTTTTAAGAATCACAACAGTGAGTGGTTAAAACAAAAAATCGCTCACATAGATTATAATTTATAGGTCTTATGATGCAAAAGAAAAGGGAGAGCCCCTAACTGTACTAATCATAACACTTGATAAAACGACCACTGTTACAATTTTCCAGTAAGGAGCCCTCCCTTAAATGAGAAAGCAAATATATTACTTTTTCTTGAAAGGGCTATTCTTACTGTGCTCGAAGTGGTCGTTACTCAAGATTCGAGACTTATAAATATTTTTTATAAGCAGAGTTTACATAGTAGAGCTCTGTTTAAGATTTAAGGTAAAGATATGAATAATATTCCTAATTACAAAAATTATTAAATAAAGAATATTCGGTATGCATAAAATAGGTGATTATATTGATATAAGAATGAATAAGTTAGGCTTTACAGAAGAAATTGTAGCTACGAAGATGAATATGTCTCAAAGCAAGATTAATAAATTGAGAAATGGAAAAGTATCTAAATTAAGTGCTTTTACTTTTTATAAAGCTGTTATTGCTTTAGGTGGTGATTTTAATGAAGCAATAAGAATTGTTTTTCCAAATTTTCAAAAAGTAAAGCTTAAGAGAGTACCAGAGAAGAAAAGGAATCAATTCGGAACTTTTATGTTAAAATTTGAGAATGTAAAAAACACACCTAAAATTATATCGATAAAGACTGGGATTTCTGAAGCAAGAATTTCGGATTTGTTCTTTAGAAAGGGGAGTCTTGACGCTTTAGAATTGCTTTTAATTGAAAAAGCAATAGATAAAGAACCAGGGGAGCTTTTTATGAATTATTTTCAAAACCAATAAATCTAATTATGTATGTACTATCAAAGAACTTTAAAGAGTTCATTCAGAGTCAAAAATCAGAGAATAATTCTGTAAATGAAATTATCTCTATTGTTGTATCAAAAGATGCTACAATTGATAAGCTAAAAAAATATTTAGTGGAACATGATGGTGTTTTAGAACGTATAAGAAATTCAGCTCTAGATTATTTGTTACTGTATACTTATGATACCTTAAAGGATGATTGTATAACAGTAGAGGAGTTGAATGATTTTATCGCTCTAAAGAAAATATTTTCAATTAAACAAGGGGATTTCATAAGGTATAAAGAGTTTGAAATACAAGAGATCTTAAAGCAACAATTCATTAGAATGTATTCTGATAAGTTTATAGATAACAAGGAGGCTATAACTCAAGTAAACCTTCAAATTATGTTTGACCTTAGTTATGATAAGTTTGAAGAGTTTAAAAAAGAAGAGGTGATATCAGCTCTTATTGGTGGAGCAGATCCTAGAAATCTAGACATATCAACCTTGCCTAAAGGTTTTATTTTATAGTGAAATAGATTAATTATAATACTATCTCAAAAGCCATAATAAGCCAAATCATTCCCCTGGCTTCCTATTGGTATATAGTAGCTTATTTAAAGTGTTTTTTGATGTGGTTTATTACAGTAATTAAAGAAAAATAAAATTGACACAACAACACAACATACTAAAGTATTGGAGAGACATTGAGGTATTTAATCTACCTGGTTTTAATAAAGATGCTGTTTTATTAGATTTAAATCAGATCCTACCTTGGATGCTTGACCAAACAAAGACTAAAGATAATTATAAGTGGAGGTACACACTTTATTTTGGTAAAATTGGCAATAGTAATATTATTAGCTATTTAAATACATTACTTAAATCAGAACAGATTCAAGATTGGCAAGAACCTGTAACTGGCTTTAGCTGTTTATCCGCCTTAATACTTAATGAAAACGGATCAATAGAGCAAGATAGCTATATACTGGCTAGTTATATACTAGGAATTAACGCTCTTAAAAGCGGTAAAGATTTATCTACTATATCTGAAGAGCTAGAAAAGGTTAAGCAGGATTTTATAGAAAGACATAATATACTTGATAATTCTAGTGACTCACATCAAAAAGGGAATAAGCCTTTTTGCTTAACACAAATTCAAAACGAGATTGCATATCTGTCTTGGCTAGCTCCTTGGCTTAATTCTGATATTAAAGTGTTTGTTTTAAAAGAACAAGTATATAAAGATAGTGAGGCTGTAATTAGTTTTTTAAATAGTTTCTTCCTTGATGATCTTAACTATTTAACTAATATAAAAATTAGTGAATTCAGCCCAAGTTTAAAACAATATCTTACCCTTAAACCCAGTATTGATAAAAGAAGAGACTTAATAAAAGACAAATGGCATTTATTTAAGGCTCTTAATCCTTGCTATCTTACAATGGGAAGGTGGCCTTCTAAAATTGAATATGGACTTTACTCGGCTCAAAGCGCGGCGGTAAACACAATCTTTAAAGACCTTAAGGACTCTGAAGGGATTCAAGGAGTAAACGGACCTCCTGGTACGGGTAAAACTACGCTATTGTTAGATGTTATTGCTGAGGTAGTTGTAAAAAGAGCTCTTGTTATATCAGATTTAGGTTGTAAGCATATTTTTAATCAAGGACATAATGTTATACCTAAAGAAAACAGCTTTGATTTATATACCTATCCTCTTAATTCAAAACTTCAAAGAGATTTTGGAATTGTTGTGGCAAGTAACAACAATGCAGCGGTTGAGAATATAACTAAAGAGCTACCTTGTAAATCAAAAATAGATAATGAAACATTCTCAAAGGCTAGTTATTTTTCAAACTATTCTCAAAGACTTATACATCAGCCTAGTTGGGGAGTTTTAGCAGCAGCCCTTGGAAATAGTGAAAATAGAACACTTTTTAAACAGGCCTTTTGGGAATCTAATGAAAAAGAAAACCATTTTGGTTTTGAAGCTTTGCTTTATAGTGTTTATAAAAAGACAGATAATACTGATCTTTACGCTAGAGAATTTGAAAAGCAAAACCAAAAATTCAAATCCTTGACAAGCGAGTTTATTCAGTTTCAGAGTCTTTCTAGTAAATTTCATGATTTACTCCCGCAGTGTATTGAAAATCAGAATCAAAAAGATAAACACTTATCTGCGATAGCGTTAATTGATACAAAAATTAAGGATTGTGCAGATAGAGAAAAGGAGCTTTTAAATCAAAAGCAGGAATTAGAAAATGATTTTAGCAAAATAGAATCTACTCTAGGGGTTTTATCACTTAGAAAACCTTCTTTTTTGTTTTTTCATAAACTTTTTAAAACCAGTAATTTTACAAGTTGGGATGCTCAAGCTAGTGAAATACTACAAGAGTTTAATAAAATAAATAAACAAATATCTGATTTAAAAAATCAGATAGACAGCTGTTTAAAAAGCATAAAGGATTATCAATTAGAAAAAAAAGCACTAGGTCTTGAGATTGAAAAACTCGATGAGTTTTTTATCTATTATAATAATATTAAAAGAGAATTAAACCACAAATACGGCATTGATACTAATGATATTTGTGATTTAAAATTTTTAGATAAATCAATCAAGCAGATACATCTTTTAAACCCATATCACTCAAAGAAGATAGCACGTTTAAGAAGTGAGATATTTTTAACTGCTTTAAAATTGCATGAAAATGCGATTTTAGTTAATGCAAAGAAAATTAGAAATAATCTAAATGCATACTTTCAGCTAATACAAAACACGATAAAGACAGATGATAAAATCTATCAGAATCTTTGGGATACATTTTTTCTCTGCGTTCCTGTTGTATCAACCACACTAGCCTCTGTGGGGAGGTTATTCTCTAGTTATAGTAAACAGCAAATAGGTTGGTTGTTACTTGATGAGGCAGGTCAAGCTACAGCTCAATCTGTTGTAGGGTTGATTCAAAGGTCTAAAAGATGCGTAGTGGTAGGAGATCCATTACAGGTAGAACCTGTAGTTACAATGCCTGTAGAGCTTGTAAAAAGACTAAGGCAGGAATACAAGGTTGATATTGACTGGTCTTATTCTAAAACATCAGTACAACAATTAGCCGATAGAATCTCAAAATATGGAACTTACATGGATGTAATTGGAACTGATAAGAAAATATGGACTGGTTTTCCGCTTCGAACACACAGACGTTGTGATGATCCAATGTTTAGAATTGCCAATGATATTGCCTATAACGGGCAAATGGTTAAGGCCACTAATCTAACTCCTGATACGCAATCATTAGTAGTATCACAGTGGTATAATGTCAGTGATCAAGTAATACTTCAAGACAGACATGTTGTTATTGATGAGATAAGGTTATTAAAAGAAAAGATTTTTCAATTAAGGAGCTCTGGGTTTAATAAGCAGATTTATGTAATCTCTGCTTTTAAATCAATAGCTCGTTATTGTCACAATGAATTTTTATATGACAAAAAGATAGAATGTGGAACCATACACAGATTCCAAGGAAAGGAGGCAGATGTTGTGTTTTTAGTTTTAGGTGGTGATCCTAGATCACAAGGAGCAAGAAACTGGGTTAGCCAGAAACCCAATATGCTAAATGTAGCCTTAACAAGAGCAAAGAAAAGGTTTTATGTAATTGGTAATAAAAACCTATGGAGTAATTGTGATTATTTTAATGTAATGGCTAAGGAGTTAAAATAGCTTTAGAGTATCTGTAATAAAAAATAAAAAACACAGTAGTATTTAACTTCTGTGTTTTTGTTTTTTTACTAGCCTAATGCCTTGTAATTGTAAAGCTGTTTAAATACTGGTCTTATCCCTGTTTTTTCTTTTATATGTGTGCTTAACTTTTAAAAATTCTAATGACCTAAAATACAAACAATCGTCAATCTAAGCCTAATTACGCCCATAAATACCATAATGCTTTAACCGTTAGTTTTTATTATTAGTTTGCTTGTATCTAATATTTATAGTCATGGAAAAAAACACTAATAATAAAATAATAGAGAAGAAAAAGACGGTATGGCACAGACATACTTTTTATTTAACTAATCAGCAACAAAAAGAGTTTAGTAGATTGCTTTTAAAATATAATATTAGTAATAAAACTAAATTTATTGCTTCTTGTATTTTAAATGAGTCTACTAAAGTTGTATTAGTGGATCAGGCCTCATTTGAATATCATGCAAGTCTTACAGGTTTAATTAATCATTTTAAAGCTTTTGGTATAAATTATAATACCCTTGTAAATAGACCTGACTTACCTTTAGATTCACAACCAATTTTAAAAGATATTGAAAAGACAACTTTAGAGTTTTCAAAAGTTTGCCAAGAGATTATAAAACTTACTTTAGAATTTGAGAGTAAGGTCTTACAGAAAATTAGGGATTATGGTAGTTAGAATAGTAAAGAGTAAAGATATTATAAAGGCTTTGGTTTATAATCAAAATAAACTAGATAATATGTGTGCTTGTATATTAGGAGTTAATAAAATAGCACTTCCTTTATATGAAATTCAGAATCCTAGCAGGTATTTCTATAGTTATTTTGAACCCTATTTACTCAACAATATTAAAACTGTCACTCCTATTAGACATACATCACTTAATCCCAACCCAGTGGATAAATTAGATGATCTAATGCTTTTAAAGATAGCCAAGGCTTATATGAAAAAAATAGGATATAGCGAGCAGCCCTATATTATCTATAAACACTTTGATCTTAAAAGAATACACCTTCATATTGTATCTATATCGATAAATAGAAATGGATATCTAATTAATTGTGATTTTGATTTTTTAGTTGCTCAAAATGCTTGTAAGGAAATAATTAAAGAGTTTCAATTAACAGATTATGATAAAAGATATAAAAAAAAGAATGATTTAGATCTTAAGGTGGTAGATCATAGAGAGTCAAATCTAACCCAGCAAATAGATAGCGTTGTTAGTAGTTTACCTAAGTACTATAGTTTTGAGGATTTAAAGAGTTATAACGCTATTTTACAACTCTTTAAAGTAAAAGCTTTACGAGGAAAGGTCTTATCTGATGATAAGTCTGAGCCTGTTATGTATTGCGCTTTAGATCATAACAATAAAACAGTTAGTAATATAGTAAGCTCAAGTAAACTTTCTTTAAAAGTAGATATAGGCTTTTTAGAAAAACACTTTAAAAAGTCTATTAAAGCTAAGGACTTAAATATTGATAACAAGGTTAGTGATCAAATAAGATCATATCTTTCTCAAAGTAAAGATTACAAGCACTTTAAAAAACTACTCACTAATCAAGGAATTAATCTAGTTGCTGATAATAAAGATAAAAGCAAGTTCTATTTTGTTAGTCATAAATATAGACGAGTTTTTTCTTTTTCTCATATTGATAGACAGCTGTCTAATAAATTATATAACGATCCTTTTTTTAATACCCTTTTAAACAACTCTAAAAAGGAACAAGATCCTATTGAGAGACTTGTAAAACATAGATTTATTGAGTTAAATAAAGAGTTTGATAGCTTAAAGGTTCATCCTTGTTTTGAGTTTGTGGATAATTATTACAACTCTTATAATAAAGCAGAGTTTGTTAGTTTTTTTAATTTTCTATTTACTGGCCCAGTAGATGATTTAGATCAGAAACAGTTTATGAATCTTAAAAAGAAAAAACGCAAAAAGAAAAGACATACTCTTTAAATGAGTGAAATACTTTATATAGGTATGTATGTAAGAGAAGTATTTAAAAAAAGGGGTGATTATTTAAAATTTAAAGATATGATAAGTAAGTTTTTAGATTTTTATTTTTCAATTAAAAGTTTTGTTTCTTTTCTTTTAAGCGGTAAGTCTAAAGACAATAATACTGTATTAACTACTGATATTATTGGTAAAAGCACAACTAAAATAAATTACAAAAAGCTAAACAAAGCTAAAAAATCTTCAGAGAGTCTAACGGATTTACTAGATAAAAAACAAGATGACTCTTTTAAAGAAATAGCAAAAAGACTTAAATAGTTATGGTTTGGTTTTTATTTAGAAAAGAATAGTAGTATTGTTTTAACATCCAATTATAAAAACAAGTATTTCGTATCTTTTTTATTTCTCGTCTTGTGTGTTTTTTGATTTGAAAAAAAAGATAAATCCAATAATTAGATTAAGTAAACTGATAAATATTTCTTTGTTTAACTCATCAAAGTTATCAGTTCTATTATTATAACAATACACTAGATTAATTAATATAAACAGTGATGCAGTTATAAGTAAATAACTTATAAAACGTAGTTTATTTTTCATTTTTTTCCTTATTTATTTGATTAAGATACACGTCCCCAAAATAGTATTTGCTTGTTAATGTGTTTTTTTTACAGCGTTTTAATAGTGTTTAATTTTTTATTATAAATTATGTAAAAAGTTTTTATTTAAAATAAAAATTAAATAATCTAATGTAGTTGTAAATTTTATAATAAAAAAACATTTTTATAAGTGTTTTTTTGACTTGTTTTTTTCAGCTAAAAATTACTTGAAGATTAATACTTTTTAATTTTTTTTTGCTCTTTTTATAGCTTTACAGGTTATATGCTAGTTTATTTTTAAAAAGTATAGTGATAAATAGTACGCTTTTTAATTATCTGTAAATCAGATGCCAATTGGCTTTATAGTTCAGAAAAAATTCGTATATAAGAATTCGTTATCTATCTTTTTACTTTTATCCTTTAAAGTCTTATTGTATCTAGCCTTGTGGTTAGTTAGTTTTAAAATTCTTATCGGTTTTATAAGAATTTCTGCTTTTTTTCATGCCAATTGGCTTTACACCTTTTTTAAGCTTTTGAATTTTGTATGGTTAGCTAACAAGAATATTAACTATTAAAAATTTAAATCATGAATGTTACTCGTTTAGAATTCATCTCCTGGATGGAACGACTCTCTACAAAACTTGATGCTTTAAGTGAGCATATTGCCAAGGTTCAACTCCAAACTTTAAATATCGATGGAGAAGAACTTTTAGATAATCAAGATGTTTTACAGATTTTAAAGATAAGTTCTCGCTCGCTTCAAAGATATAGATCTGATAAAAAGCTTCCTTATTACAGATTAAAAGGTAAGATATATTATAAGCTTTCTGATGTGCAGCAGTTCATACGAGACAGCTTTGCTGTTCCGGTAAGAGAGTAATAAAACGACTCTAAAGGTCAAATACATACTTTTTTGTGCCAAAAATAAGTACAAGACGGTCTAGGAGATACTTTTAGGTATTAATCAATTAACCTATTAATTATGGAAGTAAAAAAAAGCAGTGAATCAAAGCATGATATCTTACTTGTTAGTGATTCAAAGGATAACAAAATTAAAGCCGTACAGGGCTTAAGTGAAAATGGTAATCTTAAAAGTGCACAAATTAATAAGAATAATTTAAACTCATTTTTAAGATTAGATAAAAACGGGGATTTCTTTTCTAATTTTTTCACCAATTTCTTTTCTCAATTAAAAGACCCCACTAGGTTTAGTTTTTTTAAGGTTCCAGAGAATTTAGCCATTAGTTTGTCCAAACAGATGCAAGGTGAGTTAGACTTGAAAAACACTTTAAATCATCAGCTGTATCTATCCCATCAAGTAGATCCGAAGCAAATGATTCAAAGTATTGAAAATAGTACCAATAAGGATATAACTTCCTGTAAAGAATATAATCCATATAAATACAATATCGATCATATAAACTGGGAATCACTAAGTCAGATAGGACTCTCAAAAGAGAAACTCGAAGAGATGGATCTTTTAGAACCTTTATTAAAAGGATATAAAACAAAAGATTTAGTTCAGGTTAATCTTAATTTGGGATCTGCTGAGTTTTCATTAGATGCGCGTCTTGGACTTAAACATGCCCCTAACGGAGAGGTTGTAATGACTCTTGAGGGAGTAAAAAAGTACCCAAATTTAAATGTACCTTTTCAAGGACATGAGTTTACCAGGCAGGATAAACACAATCTTTTAAAGACAGGTAATATGGGAAGGGTAGTGGAGCTTTTAGATCCTGAGACTAACTCTTATATCCCATCGGTTGTAAGCGTGGATAGATTAACCAATAATATAATGGTTACTAGTGTTGAGAAAATGCAAATCCCAACACATATAAAAGGGGTTGATCTTTCGGATAATCAATTAAGTGAGCTAAGACAAGGAAAAGCAGTTCTGGTTAAGGATATGAGTTCAAGTAAAGGAAATCCTTTTGATGCTCATATTCAGTACAATGCCTCTAAAGAGCATATTGAGTTTTTGTTTGATAATACAAATAAAAATAAGAAAATCTCAAATCCTGAAGACTTAAAGATCTTTAGAGGAAAGACCTTAGATGATAATCAGTATAAAGAGCTCTTAGAGGGCAAGACTGTGGCCATTGATGGACTTATTGATAAAAGAGGTAAGCCTTATAAGGGGTTTATAAACTATGATAAAATAAACAATAGAACTAATTTTTCTTTCACAGATCCTAGTAACCCTAAGACCATAGAGAGTCAAACGCAGAATAATAAAGAGACTCAAAACAGAAAAAAAGGCTTAAAAATTTAATATGGAACTTATTATAACACAATCAGCAAGCGTGGCTAGAATTCTAGCCACGCTTTTTAATGCAAACAATAGGCATTTTGATTATTATAGCTCACAGACTCATTTGGTTGTGTGGATAGATGATTGCATGGTAGATTTAAAGCCTTTAAAATTTAAACTAGATAATGACTCTTTTGGGGCTAAAGACTTTTTAGACTATAAATTAAAACTTGTAAAAAGGACCAATAAAAAAACTCCTTGTGTTGTTCAAAGTAAAAAAGTGCAGTTAATAAAGGAGCTCATCCTTAAATCTGAATCTATTGTTATAGCCACAGAGCCAAGTCAGACCCAAAGAAGAAAGTTTGAGTATTTCAAAGAATTTTTTAATATCACCTTGCCTTGTAAAACCCTATGGCTTTATAGTTTAGAGAAATCCTTTTTAAAAAATCACTTATATTTAGATAATACTACTTCTTGTTTTAAAACTTATTACAACAGGGATCTTGTCTTTAAGATTGTTCAAAATAGGTTAAGTAGGTATTATTACAATCAAACAGGAACAAAAATTAAATTAGGTCTTATTAAAACTGCTCTTATCGCTTTGTTTTCTAAGAAACACCTAAAGAGTGAGGCTAGTAAAACTAAAACTCGTTATAGAGTAAATGTCGAGCTTAGTTTTAAGGAGAAACTATTTTGCTGCTTTTTTGAAAAAAAGTATAAAAAATTAAAACAAGCTGAAGATTTAGCTGGTTTACTTAATAAAGATTCAAGGGTAGAGATAGGTGAAAAAAACATACAAACTCTAAAGCAAAAGCAATTACTTTTATATGATTTTATAAGTCTTATAGTATGCGTTAATAAGTTATATGGGTTTTCTTTTAGCAAAACAAAACAGGCCTTGCTTAGTCTTTACAGACAAAGATTTATTAGTTATCCACTTACTTTAAATAATTATCTGCCTAGTTGGTATAAATCAAGTATACCAAGATTATTAAACGCCTTAAGAGATTATCCCTTGTTTAAAAAAGAGCTGTTAACTTTAAAGCTAGCTAGGCTTAATTATAAGGATGTGATAGTAGATAGCGATTTAAAAACTTACGGAATTATACCTACTTTAAAGATTCCAACTTGTTTAAATACGTGTGAAAAAGTAATCTATCAGCTGATAGTAAAAAGAACAATAGATTGTTTTACCCCTAAAGAAGATATAAAAAAAGTTAGTTTAAATCTCTTTGTAGATGGCGCAAGATTTGATCTACCCTTAGAGATTTACAAGGGAGAGTTCTTAAAGGATAATTTGATAAACCAAGTTGATACTCTAGAGCAGCTTAATGGTATGAAAGTCTTTAAAATAGAATCTGTAAATATTACAACACACACAAAAAAGCAGAATGCTTTGCTTAGTATAGAAGGTTTGTTTAAAAAACTAAAAAAAGATTTTATTAAAACCTTACATGAAAACGCAATTGCGCATATGCATTTTTGTTATTTTACAGATCTTTTTTTGGGTCTTAGTTTAACCCTTGATCATTTAATAAAACAAGAGTATTTGTATATAGACAATAAAAAGCTTGTTTGTACAAACAAGGCTCTTGATCATTATTTTAAAACAAAAGATTTACCTGTTTCTAGCTTTGCTTATTTATTTGATTTTGAGGTTTTATTTTTCAAGGCAAATCAAGCAGAGATAAACAAGCAGATGTTTTATAAAATTAGTTGTGAAAAGCTTAAGGAGTTAAGCCAAAGCATCTCTTATTTAAAAGAGTCAAAAGAGCCTTTAAAAGGATCTTGTCCTATGTGTTTAGGTAGTAAATTTGAGCTCAGCTATCAAAGGCTTGTTTGTTTAAATAAAACTTGTAATTGGACTATACCTAGATTAGTTTTTGGAGTACATCTATCTAAGCAAGAACTTGAAGAATTACTGGAACTTAAAAAAACAAGTAAAGTATTTGTCTTTAAAGCGAGAGATAACATTTGTTTTAAAGCGTATTTGTTTTTAGATAAAAACGCAAGGCTTATGTTTGATACAGTAAAATAGTATTTAAACTAGAAGATAGAGATAGTTTGTTTTAAAACACCTATCTCTATCTTTGTTTAATTTATTTATTGTTATTAAGTAAGTGTACTAAATCTGGATCATTTTCAATGCGTTTAATTTCATTTTTAACCAACAGCTCAACGTCTTTTTTTATTTGATTGTAATTATCTGTAATAGCCCTATCTAGGTGATCATTGCCTTTGTAGTCTGTAAAAGAGGTAAGAGTTGGTATTTTTTTATAATTTATTTCTTGATTTTTTATCCTATCAGAATCTATTAGTATTTGTGCGTGGAAAAACTTCTGCTTTATTTTTTGGAAAAAATCATCAGATACAGCCCCAACAAACATCCCTTGACTTAAAGACGATATTTTAGAAGCAGGGATAAGCATATCGAGCTGAGTGGAAAAAGAGGTAGATCTATCTTGTCTAGTAATAGATATGCTTTGGCGTTTTTGAAGTATTTTTCCAAAACGCTCAGATAAGCTCTTGGCTGTATCTCCAACTACTTGACCAGAGAAGATGTTACCCACCGTGTTTTGAATAACTTTACTCTCTTTATCTCCATAGTCTCTTACTAGTTGAGAGAAATCCTGAAATCCTAAACACACCGCTACTTTATTGCTTCTAGCTGTTGCAATTAAATTATCAAGGCCTCTGAAGTAAATAGTGGGTAGCTCATCTATTATAACGCTACTTTTTAGTTGATCTTTTTTGTTTATCAGCTTTACAATGCGGGAGTTGTAAAGACCAAGTGCGGCGGAGTATATGCTTTGACGATTAGGATCATTACCAACACAGAGAATCTTGGGCTCACTGGGATTGTTAATATCAAGAGAAAAATCATCTCCACTCATAACCCAATATAGGGATGGAGAAATCATACGAGACAGTGGAATTTTTGCCGATGCAATTTGCCCTTGAAGCTGATCTTGAGCTCCTCCTTCCCAGGCGTCCATAAAAGGAGATAAATAGTTCTCTAAGGAGTCGTACGAGGTTAAAATAGTAAAAACATCTTTGTAGGGTTTGTTAAGTAGCTCAATAGCATGAGGAAAGGTGCAGTGTTTACCGTTTTTGTAAATCTTTAAAAACCATATAATAGCCGCTAGAAGGATAATTGGCGATTCTACAAAAAAATCACCTTGTTTTTGTATCCAAGATCGGTTAAGATTAAGCATAATGGTGTAAGCAGATTCATATGCGTCGGAGATATCTGTTATAAACCTAGGGTTTATTGGGTTACATCTGTGGCTTTTTCTTAGATTATCAAAGTTTATAACATAAAACTTAGGCGTTATTTTGTATTTATGGGAATGTAAAAGAAGATGGTTATAGGCAATAGTTGAAAGATCATCGTATTTAAAATCATAGATATACATGGCAAAGCCTTTTTCTATTTGCTGCTTGATAAAACTGTTTATAACCGCATAGGTCTTACCCGAACCTGGAGTCCCTAGAACAATTGTAGCTCTAAAGGGATTAACTACATTAATCCATCCATTATGCCATTTTTTTCGGTAGTAAAATTTAGTTGGAAGATTAACCGAATACGGGTTTTGCAAAAGTCGAGTCTCTTGATAAAAACTTTCATTCTCTAAATTAAAAACATCTTCTAAAAGCTCTTGATTTATAAGTCTACTTAAATATGCTCCACAGACAAGAAGTAGTATATACCCGATTGATAAAGTTGTGATGTATAGGATATTTGCAATAAGTAAGTTTATTTTTAAAAGAAAAAAGTTTAAAAAGAAAAGTCCAGCTCCCATTAGAAATAAAATTATTATTTTCTTAAGGGTGATTTTTTGATTTTTTACCCCTTTGTTTCCCAAAAGACTTAAAGCTAGAAGTAAAATAGAAAATATCTTAGTATAGAGTGGATGTGCAAATAAACTTGCTTTAGCGTTAAATCCTAAAAGGATTTTATCAATCACAGGGTGGGTTAGCCCAACGCGTATAAATAAGGAGTAACAGAACCAATTAAAAATATAGGTTATTGTTTTTCTTATATATTACTGGTTATTATAGGTTTTGTTTGTCCTTAAGAGGCAGGCTTCATTTTTTTAATAAGATGAGCTTTGTTGTTATTTTTGGGAAAAAACTATTTTTATCTTGTAAAAAATAAAAGACTATGTTTTATATTAAACCAACTAAAAATGCTATAGGTTTTCAGCTTTGGGGAAGTCGTGAAGATTTAAGTGAGTTTGTATGACTCTTTTTCTATTTTCTTTAATGATCAAATCTATGATTCGGAATTAGAATTTGATTCTTGTGATAAAATTATAAGTGGGGTTTTATATAAGATTAGAAAAGTATTTAATGATAGTAGATTAAAACGAAACTCGGGGCATTTAAGTGATAGTGAGTCTGTTTAATGTATCTCCGTTTATTGACATAATGCTATTTTTGTAGTCTACTAAGCCATTTTTAAATAGTTTTAAATAAAAAAAATAGATAGAATAGGAGTGTTTTTTGATTGAATATACACCAGGAGAGTTGTAAGAGAAAATGATATAATCATTAAGAGTTAACCCAAAGCTAACTCTTAATGAATTATAAAATAAATCTCAGTCTTTTATATGCTTTATCCTATGGGTTAAACTCGTTTGTTTTTATTGATTTCATCTTGAAGCTGTCTTCTGATTTTTTGTTCTCGCTCTAAGGATGATCTTTTATATTCTTCAAGTTCACTTTCTGCTTCGATTTGTTTTCTACAGGCATCCTTTGTGTTGGTAAAACTTTTCTTGAATTGGTTAAATAAGATACCTAAAACCAATAGGAGTATTAAAATAATAGACCAAACTATTGTTTTAAAAGTACTTTTATGGGTACTGATACCTATAAAGTCAAGATTATTTTCTTTATCAATTGCAATTGTTAGGTTTTCTTGAAGAACTTGTAATTGATTGGATAAAGAATCTATAGATTTTTTTTGTTCTATAAGAGAATTCTTATTCTCTCGTATAGTAGTTTGTAGGTTGTTTATCGAATCCTTTACATTTTGTTGTACTTGTTGTAATTTATTTTTCTCTACTACCTTGTAATTTTGCCAATTATTTGATTGGCTAATTAGTGTATTAAATTGGTGTTCTATTGTATTTGTATCGCTTTGTGAGTAGCTTGATAAGGTAAATGTTAGTAAGGTGGCAGATAAAATAATGGCTTTTTTCATTAATTAAATTTTTGAATAAGATTTGTCTATAGGCATATATAAAGATTGAATGATTTATTTAAATTAAACGTAAAGATATTTAGAAAAGTATATATTGAAGTCATCTTGACTTTTTAGTTTTGTAAAACTTTTTTAGTCCTATAACGATAAAAGCGATGAAATTCCACGCCATCCAGCTAGAAAGTGTGGTGTCGAATCTATTGAGTAAAGAACGAAAACTATCTAACCAAGCATTGGTTCTTTCAATAGCATATCTTTCTTTGTATAGTTGTTCATCAAAATAGCCATCTTCACTATCTTGCCCATTTCGTTTATTAGGATAGATGTTAGCTATTATTTCTTTATCACTCATTGTTTTTCTAAGTTTCTGAGAATCAAAACCAACATCAGCATTAATAAATAATCCTGAGAGAGATATTTCAGCATTAGTTAGTTGACTAGTTATATCTTCAAAATAGATTTCTATATCAAATAAATCATTGTGATTTCCTGCTATCGGTTCTGACATAGCTAATGGTAAACCTTGACGATCTGTAAAATATAAAGAATTAGTCGTTTTACGTTTTTTTCTTCCTTGATAAGCTACTTGTTCTCCTCCTCTTAAAGCTGTAGTATGACTTCCATCAAAATCTGCACTTGACAAATCAATAAGAGACTTATTCTTTTTTAATAATTCAGCCCAACAAGATTGCCATACACCTACTTTACACCAATTACGAAAATGACCAAATACTGTTTTATGACTTAATACTTGGTTACTAAACAAAGCTTGAACTGGTAAATAACTCCACTGAATACCTGTTTTTAGTTTGTATAATATAGCATTAACTATCTCATAAAGCGGGGCTTTTGATTTAAATCCTCTTTTTGGTAGCGGTAAGTGAGGTACTATATCTAATTCTATACTATCTTTGTGGAGTACTTGGTACACGGGGTTGTAGATTTTGTTTGTTTAGCCACACAAAGTTCTATAACCCTTCTTTATTTTACAAAAGTCAAGACGACTTCATTGACCCATTAGTGTCCGTTAAAACTTATTATCAAGGGATTATTTTATAATAATATATTGATAATGAGCTTTATATTGTTTTTATCTCATAGTTAGCCTATAAATAGGCTGTCAAAATAAAGAAAGTTGTTTTATCTCTTGATCTTCAATAATCCAATCTTGCTCAGGATTTTCTAAGAAATGTAATAGTTTAATGTAGTTAAACAGATGAATCTTACAAAAACTCACCAAGTTTGAGAAAGCCCAACTCCTTTTAAGCTTCTTCTTAATCACAGATATGAGTAAATTTACTATCAAAACACAGTATATCTGTATTTTAATAGCATTCTGATTATCTTCTAAAGAGTACTTTAAAGGAAAATTTTGTTTAAGCTGTTTAGAGACAAGTTCTATTTGCCACCTTAGTTTGTATAGGACAGCTATCATATCCGACTTTATTTGGAAAAGATTAGTTATGAACTCGAATTTCCTCTTGTTCTCTCTATCATAAAACTTCACCTTGCGCAGTTTAAGCTTCGTTGTACTGTTGTTTTCTTTAATAAGCTTATTTATATAAGCTCCAGAAACAAGAAGCAGTATGTATCCTATAGATAAACTACTAATGTATAGACTAGCTGCTAGAGATGAGTTTAGAAAGAAAAGTGATGCTCCAATACAAAATAGAATAATTATTTTCTTTTAGGTGATTTTTTGATGTTTAACTCCTTTGTTTCCCAAAAGACTCAGTCCTAGAAGTAAAATAGAAAATAGCTTCGTGTAGATAGGATAGACAAATAAACTTGCTTTAGCGTTAAATCCTAAAAGGATTTTATCAATTACAGGGTGGGTTAGCTTAAGGCATATAAATAAAGAGTAACAGAATCAGTATATGTGCAGAAGTAGTATAATAATACTAACGGCTCTTAAAAAAGATAAAATCTTTGAAAGGGCTCTTAAATCATCTTCGCTTTGCATAATTTTATATCTTTAAAAATATAGGTTGTTGCTTCTTTTTTATCTTCTTGACTCTTAATGGGTTTGTTTGTCCTTAAAAGACTTGGTTTATTTTTAATCTAAAGAATTCCCCGAGGCTTGCCTCGGGGTCAGAAGGAAAAGTTTGAAAAACGGATGGTTTTTCAAAACACTTTGAAAAAGTGTAACTTAGTTCTATGGATGATGAACATATTTATAAGAGTCATAATAAGACGTTACTATTGTATCATATAGTATTTCCTATGAAATATAGGGGTAAGGTACTTACAGATGAGTCAGGTCTTAGTTTAGTGAAAGTTTGTTAGGAAATATCAGAGAGATATGAGATAGCTTTTTTGGAGATAGGTTATGAATCAGACCATGTTCATTTTTTGATACAGAGTGTGCTAAGTTTGTCATTAAGTCAAATAGTACATACTATAAAGAGTATAACAGCTCGTGAAATGTTCTGTATTCACCCAGAAATAAAGCAATTATTATGGAGAGGTAATTTATGGACAAGTGGTTTTTATGCAAATACAGTAGGCTTATATGGGAACAAAGAAGTAATACGAAAGTATGTAGAAAGTCAAGGTAAATCAGATAAAGATTATCAGAAAGTATATTCTGGTCAACTTACTCTGTTCTAACAATACCTCGTGGGCTTGCCCCGAGGTATTTTATTGATAGTAGATTAAAACGAAACTCGGGGCATTTAAGTGGTAGTGAATCTGTTTATTATGAATGTTGTATATCGTGGGTTCAAGGGATATTTTTTATTCAGGCTATAAGATATAAGCAAAACCTTATACCAATTAATAAACTAATACTATCGCATTTGTTAGAGTTTGAATATTGGATGGAAAAAACAATGTATGAATTTGATTCAAAAACAGCTTTTGAATTAAAAGATTTTATAACAGGTAGAATCGACACTTCAAATGATTGCTTGTATATCTATATGAGAAAAATTAACCTAGAATACTTTTTGTTAAATGGTGGTAAAAAGGCTTTTAAAACCTTGCCTGGTCTGTTAGAGAAAGCTTGTTATGGAACCTTAGGTTATAATCTTTACAGAAAAGAATTAGAGCGTGACGCCAAGAGATTAAATACAAACGCAAGAAGATTAGAGCTTAACGATGATGATTTTGACTATGAGAATGTAAAGTGGTAAATGTTTTTTCTTTTAGATAAATATGTAGGAAAAAGAGAAAGTCAACAATTTTGTTTTTTTGAAAGGAATCTTCTTAGTACACGACAAAAGTATTAATTAGTTGATTTTAAGATAAATAAAGGACGGGGTAATTTGTAAAAAAGGCTGATATTCAGTGTATTAAAGAATTATTTCTCACGTAATGCCTTTAAAAACGAACAACAGCCTAGAGTACAAAAATACAGAACTTCTAACAACTATAGAAGCTAATTTTAAAGGAAAATTAGGGTTAGCTAGGATCCGACTTATTTGTTTATTTATCATTGCTCTATGCAAAGTAAAGTCCGTGAATTTTTCTAAAGTATCAACTGGATTTGACAACTGTGCAACAACTAGTAGTAACTATAGACGTATTTTAGCGTTTTATGTCTTGTGTCGATTTGAAGTTGGAATGGGTTTCAAGACTTATTTTTGCACTTATTCCTACTGAGGAATCTTATGTCCTTGTGATGGATCGCACCAATTGGAAGTTTGCAAAACAAGATATAAACATCTTAATGTTAGGTATTAGTTATAAGAATATGTGTTTTCCAATACTATTTAAAATGCTAGATAAACGTGGTAATTCAAATACAAATGAGCGAAAAGAACTCATTAATACTTTTATTTATTGGTTTGGCAAAGATTGTATTGATTGTGTCTTAGCGGATAGAGAATTTGTTGGAGAGGATTGGATTAGCTATCTAAATGATAAGCAGATTAAATATTACATTCGTATTCGAAATAACTTTAAGGTTTACTTGACCAGTAAACAGAAAGAAATAACAGCTTCTCATCTTTTTAATAACTTAAAACCTGGTCAAACAAGACAGTATCACAAGATTGTTAGAATTCATAATCAGCTATGTTATATCTCTAGAACTAAAGTGATCACAGGTAATAAGATAGATTATTGTATTGTCATTGGGTTTAATAAACCAGAGAAAGCTTTAGAGACTTACAAAATAAGGTGGCAGATTGAAACACTATTTAAAGCCTTCAAGTCTAGTGGCTTTAATATAGAAGATACACACTTACAAAAAATAGATAGGCTTGAAAAACTAGTCATGTTAGTGATGATTGCTTTTGTATGGTGCTATAAGATTGGAGACTATATTGACGCTATTAAACCTATCACAATCAAGAATCATGGCAATAGGCTTATTAGTGTATTTAAACTTGGACTTGACTATCTATCAAGATTATTACTTTCTAAAAATGAATACAACCCTTTAAATATCAATTGCTTTGGTTTTTTGTCGTGTACTTAGAGGAATCTTTTAAAGATTATGATAAAAAGGTAGTAGAAACAGAAGCACCTTCAAAAGAAGAAGTGGAAAAGGAAGCAAATTTCCTTGTTATAAGCCAATATGATTAATTAGAAAAATGTATCTCCATTTTTAGTCATAAGCAGTAATATTGGCAATAATAAGCCTATCAAAGAGCTTATCACCAAAGTACCTTCTATTAAGTTTATAAACGAATTCATCTAAGTAGGCTTGAAGATATTTTCGTTTAATTTTATGGTAATTTCTTAGTAGATTTCTTTTGGTATTACTGATAGCTATATGTACCCATTTAAGAGTTTCTTTTGTTGTTTGTTCTGATGATTTTTCAGTGATATGTATCTGAACAAAATCTGAAATATCTACATAAGAAGTACTCTTGCCAGTTAAGACAATACTACTTTCATGAATATTTTTCTTAATCATTTCATTAACACCTTCAGCTTTATGATTTTCTAAAACAACAGCTTTAAAAAAGCGTACATGATTTTGTTTTTCACCTGTTTTTATGTCCTCTAAAACTGTACTTTCTGCCATAATTGCAACATTTTGGACACTTGTAGAGCCACGACCACTTTTTGTTTTAGACTTCTATATTTCAGATACTTCTACTTTAAAATACCCCTGATCCATCTCTAACATTCCTTCTAAAGTATATTTGCTATCTCTATTGCCCATTGCCTTGCGAAGTTTATGAACCATTGCCCATACTGGTTCATATCTTTTTAGTCCTAATTACTTGTAAATTTCTAAAGTAGAAAAGCCTTTTTTAGTTGCTGTCATTAAGAACATTGTTTTATACCATATTAGAAAAGATAGCTTAGAATGTTCCATTATTGTTCCACTTTTTAAAGTCATACGAGAACGACATTTCTTACATTCATAGCTCCATCTACTTTGAATCCAATAGTGGGCGTCATGACCACATCTTTGACAAGTGACTCCTAATTTGTCGCGTTGTTCTTTAAAGTGCAAACGGCATGCTTCTTCACTTGTAAATTCGGCTGAAAAGGTAAATAGATTGGTCATATGATTTCTCTCTTTTAGAATGCAAATATAGCATTATGTCATTAAACGGAGATACATTTAGAAAAAGTCCATAGCCTATGTCCTTCTTATCTCAGAGGATTTAACCTTAAAAAAGTGTTCAAGGGACAGTTTCAATGAGGAGTTAATATCATTTAGAGAAAAATAAGAAATAAGATTTGAAACCAAAGAAATATTTTGATGTTTAAGTCTTACTTAAGTGGAGATGTATTGGTTATAAATATTACAATTTAAAATATATTTTTTGATGTTAAGTGATAATGTGTATTGTGTTTAAAAATAACTTTTAAATTATGTTTAATAACTTTTAAGTGTTATTTGTTTGAATTATATATGTATTTTTATTGTTTTTTGGTGTATTTATAAGAATAGTTTTTGTTGATTAAAAAGTAAACTGATTTGTATATAAATTTGGTATGAAATTTAGATATATTCAAATGAAAACAAAAATCACCTTACTAACTTTTTTTTGTTTTTTATTGTTTAATTGTTCGCCTAATAATGACAGTAAAGAAGAGAAGAAAATCAGTATTGAATTTAAAGAAAATGATAAGCAATTATTCCTAAATGAGAGCTTCAATTTATTAAACGACCTAGTACTCAAAAATGCAGACCCTAATGATATACAGTGGTCTGGGTATAATAATAAGATTATAAAGTTGGTTGCTACTAAGGTAATAGCGATAGCCAAAGGAACTACTGTAATAATAGCTACTTTAAAAAATACAGATTATAAAGCAATACTCAATATCTCTGTTGATGATATCAAAATGTCCTTTATACAAGATGAATTAGAGTTAGGTATAAAGAAAAGTTTTGATCTGAATGATTATTTGGTGAGTAGTAATGTAGATGAAGAAGATATTATTTGGAAGAGTGAGAATACTAAAGTAGCTACTGTAAAGAAAGGAATTGTTACAGCTAAAGAAGAAGGGGAAGCGAATATCATTACTCAAGTAAAAGGTAAAAAGACAAAAGGAGTTATAAAGGTTAAGGTGTCAGCTGAAGGAGATATAGAGAGAACATCTTCACTTATGATTGGAGCATCATTTGCTTCACCTGAGAATAGTTGGTATAAAAATGCCTATAATAGATTAAGAAGTTATCATGTAAACTACGCTGATGGAGGCGGAGTAGGAATGAATAATTATGTAAATAAAATCTATAGAGGAGAATTATACACAAAAGAAACACTAGATAAATTTAATCATTTGGTTATTTATATTTCTCATAATTTGAATGTATATAATCAGAAGGGAGTTAGGGAATCATATTTGGATTATGAGCCTATTAACGGAAATCAATATAATAGCACTCAGAATTGGGATTATTGTCTTAAAAAGTATTCAGCTGATTGCGAGGCACAAAAGAATAATCCCAATAGTAAATATTATGGAACAAAAAGAGGTAAACCTGTTAGTGTAATTGTTTTTACACATTGGCACGATGGTAGGGAAATATATAATGAAAGTATAAGAAAACTTCGTAGTAAATGGGATTTTACACTAATTGAATTAGATAAAAACATTGGTTTTACTAAAAAGAAAATAAATCCAAATACCAAACGCCAAGTATCTTTAGATTATGCTGTTGATACAGAGGTTATAGATGGAGAGACTTTTGGATGGCATCCCAAGCGAACAGGTAAAGAGTTATATGTACAAGATAAAACGGAAGAGATGTTTTATAATACTATTTCTAAGTTATAGAATGTGAAATGAAGTAAAGTAAACGCTATATGCATGATGATGTATATAGCGTTTTTTTGTATGCAATAGTCTCTTGACTTTTCGTTCCTTTTATTCTCTGATATTAAGATTTACAAGATTAAAGAATTAGTAAGATGTTTGTGCGATTTATATTACCTTCAGGCGGTACACAATGGTAGGAAGGACATTATAAATTCTGGGACAGGAGAAGGAGAGGATATATGCCCTCCAAACAATATCCCAAACCGTGTCATCTCGACGACAGGAGAGATCCCACTCGTAACTCCACAATCAACACCCATTAATACCTGAAAAGGCAAACACAAAAAAAACAAAACAACGAAACCACAAAAAAACTTTTTAACTAACAAAAAAACACTTCTACACAAAAAGTGAATATTTTATTGCACCCCAAAAATTTAAAAGTGTACATTTGTAACTTGCTGTTGAAAATAGAGTCGTTTATTGGCATTTTAAAAGGTTTAATAGCATAAAATATCACTGAAAAAGAACTTATTATAAATTAAAAAACATGACTAAAGTACTGATCACAGGTGGAGCAGGATTCATTGGATCTAATTTGACAGAATATTTTTTAAGTAAAGGATATTTTGTACGTTGTTTAGACAATTTCGCAACTGGGCATAAATATAATATTGAGCCTTTTTTGTCAAATGAAAATTATGAATTAATTGAAGGAGATATCCGTGATTTAGAAACTTGTCATCGTTCAGTAAAAGGGATGGACTATGTATTGCATCAAGCAGCATTAGGTTCTGTACCTCGTTCTGTAAAAGATCCTATTACTTCTAATGATGTAAATGTGACAGGATTCTTAAATATGTTAGTAGCTATGAGAGATGGAGGAGTGAAACGCATGGTATATGCTGCTAGTTCATCTACTTATGGAGATTCAGAAAACTTACCTAAAGTAGAAGACATTATTGGAAAGCCACTTTCTCCTTATGCAGTTACAAAGTATGTAAACGAATTATATGCAGATGTTTTTTCTAGAACTTATGGTATCGAGACAATAGGATTACGTTACTTTAATGTATTTGGTCGTCGCCAAGATCCAAACGGAGCTTATGCTGCTGTTATTCCTTTGTTTGTTAAGCAATTGATGAAACACGAGAGTCCTACTATTAATGGTACAGGAGATTATTCTCGTGACTTTACGTATATCGATAATGTGATTCAGATGAATGAACGTGCAATGCTGACTACTAATCCAGAGGCGGTAAATACAGTGTATAATACAGCAGTAGGAGATAGAACTACCTTAAATTCATTGATTGGTTATTTAAAAGACAACTTAGCAAAGTATGATGCTGAAATAGCTAATATAGAGGAGGTACATGGACCTAATCGTGTAGGAGATATTCCTCATTCACTTGCATCTGTTGATAAAGCTAGAAAATTATTAGGATACGAACCAACTCACACTATTGATACAGGCTTAGCTGAAGCAGTGAACTGGTATTGGGAGAATTTGAAATAAGAATATGGGATTTAGATACGATATACAAGGATTAAGAGCTTTAGCTGTTCTTTTAGTTTTTATTTTTCACTTGAACTCTTCTTGGTTAACAGGAGGATTTGTTGGAGTGGATATTTTCTTTGTAATTTCTGGATTCTTAGTAAGTAGTATTATTTTATATAAAAAAGAAAAAGGAACATTTGGTTTTATTGATTTTTACATAGGAAGAATTAAAAGAATTGTTCCTGTTTTTCTATTGCTTTTAGTTTTTGTAGGAATAGTTGGAGCATGGGTTTACTTAAGTGGAGATATACAGAGCCTTCGTAAGAATATGTTCCATGCTGCTATTTTTAATTCTAATAATTATTTAGCGAGTTTAGATAATTATTTTGGAGCGAGTAGTCAAGAGAATCCTTTATTACATACATGGACTTTGTCTATTGAGATGCAGTTTTATTTTTTATTACCTTTGTTTTTGATATTAGTCAATAGGAAGTATATTGTACCTGTTAGTTTATTTATTATTATAACTTTATTTGGTTATTCTTTCTATAATAGTACTTTTTTGAATAATCAAAGTGCAATGTATTTTTCATTAATAGCACGCATTCCAGAGTTTTTAATAGGAACAGTCTTTGCAATAAAAGCAAAAGAGATTAAAATACTTATAGGTAATAGACAGAGTATAGTGTCGATATTGTCATTGATAGGAATTGTGTTATGTGGAGTATTTTATACTGAGTATTTTAACTTTCCTGGATTATGGGTGATTTTACCTTGTGTATTTACAGGAATTATTTTAATCACTACAGAGTCTAAGGTAAATGCTTTCTTTTCGAATAAGCTATTAGTTCATATAGGAGAGTTATCTTATTCTATTTATTTATGGCATTGGGCTATAATGGCTTTTGTGAGATACTACTTCGTACGTATTGATTTTATGTGGTATGAAGTGTTATTTATTATTGTTTTGACTTATACTCTATCTTGGTTATCATATACTTTTGTGGAAAATATATTTAGAACTTATGATAATAAGAAATTCTTTTTACGATTTGGAGGTATTATTGGTGGTCTAGGAATTGTGGTTTTTGGTATGCCTAGATTAAATAATTATTTGTCTCCAATACCAATGATATATTCTAAACCTACTTTTGGTTTAGATTCTCATGGACCAACATTTTTAGAAATTGGCGTGTATGGAGCATTAGAAGGAAAATCATTTCCTTCAATATGCTTAATTGGAGACAGTCATGCTCTTGCTTATAAGGGATTTTTAGATGAAATAGGAAAAATGAATGATTTCTCTTTTAGTAGTATAACAAATGATAGAGTACCGACTTTTAAAGGTATTAGAAAAGAAGAGTTTCAAACAGAAAGGTTATATGATCAATATAAAAGGTTATCTATAGAAACTGATAGTATTTTAAAGCGTAGTAATTTAATTATTATATGCTCCATTTGGGCTTACGATTTTCCAAGTAATGAAAGCGCATTGGAAAATTTAATAAAAGGATTAAGACATAATCAAAGGGTTCTTTTATTAGGGGATTATCCAGTATTTGATATTAATCCGCTGAGAATTAATAGATCTATAGTTCAAAATAATCATTATGGTGGGAATAGAAAATATATTAGTAAGGAGCAAGAGTATATTAATCAGCTATTAAATAAATACCCAGATAAATTATATAAAATAGAATTCGATTTTAATAAAGACAAGGATCTTCCTTTTATAAATGATACTATAGCCTATTATGATGATGGTCACTGGAATATCTATGGTAGTCGTAAGTTAGGAAGAATACATAGTGAAGAATTTATAGATTTCTTAAAGAAAAACAATATTCAATTTTAATATAGTAGAATAATAATTCCGAAAATTTAAAACAAATGAGTACACAACATAAAATTGCAATTATAGGGTTAGGATATGTAGGATTACCTTTAGCGCGATTGTTTGGGACTAAATTCCCTACAGTAGGTTTTGATATTAACAAAGGACGTATTGCAGAATTAAGAGAAGGAAAAGATAGTACATTAGAAGTGTCTGATGAAGTGCTTCAGTCTGCTTTAGTTGATACTAATCCTGTATTACATGGAGGAGTGAAAGGACTGTTCTGTTCTTATGATATTGGAGATATTACAGACTGTAATGTATATGTAGTAACTGTACCTACACCTGTAGACAAACATAATCGTCCTGATCTGACACCTTTATACAAGTCTTCTGAGACAGTAGGGAAAGTGTTAAAAAAAGGAGATATTGTGATTTATGAATCAACAGTATATCCTGGAGTAACTGAGGAAGAATGTGTACCTGTACTAGAAAGAGTATCAGGATTAAAATTTAATGAAGATTTCTTCTGTGGATATTCACCAGAACGAATTAATCCAGGAGATAAAGAACATACGGTAGAGAAGATATTAAAAGTAACTTCAGGTAGCACGCCGGAGATAGGAGTAGTGGTAAATGATATCTATAAAGCTGTGATAACAGCAGGTACTCATCTGGCTCCAACGATTAAGGTAGCTGAAGCGGCTAAAGTAATTGAGAACTCTCAACGTGATATTAATATTGCTTTTGTGAATGAATTAGCAAAGATTTTTAATTTATTAGATATTGATACACATGCTGTATTAGAAGCAGCAGGTACAAAGTGGAACTTTTTACCGTTTAAACCAGGTTTAGTAGGAGGGCACTGTATTGGGGTAGATCCATACTATTTAGCACAAAAAGCAATGGAAAAAGGGTATCACCCTGAGATTATCTTAGCGGGTCGTCGTCTGAATGACTCTATGGGAGAATATGTAGCTTCTCAAGTAGTGAAAACAATGATTAAAAAAGGTATCAATGTAAGCAAGGCAGATGTGTTAATGTTAGGAGTAACATTTAAAGAGAACTGCCCTGATGTGCGTAATACTAAGATTGTGGATGTAATTGCTGCTTTAGAAGACTATGGAGTGAAAGTAACTACTTATGATCCATGGGCTAATCCAGCAGAAGTAATGCATGAATATGGTGTAATGAGTCATAATACTATTGAGGCTATCCAACCTAAGGAGCAACAAACAGAAGATCACCGCTATCCAGCTAATACTAAGCGTTATGATGCTGTGGTATTGGGTGTAGCTCATAAAGAACTATTAGTATTAGATATTGATAGTTTAAAGAAAGAGGTGTCTGTTGTATATGATGTAAAAGGAGTATTGGAAAGAGAAGTGGATAGTAGATTATAGGCTGTGAGTTTAGTAAAAAAAATAAAACAAAAATTTAGTAGTAAAGATGCAAAAGCTCTTCTAGAGAATTTTATATCCTTATCTGCTTTGCAGTTAATAGGGATGATTTTACCTTTGATTACATTACCATATGTTCTTAGAGTACTAGGATTTGAAAATTATGGAATTGTTGTATTTGCAGCCTCTTTAATTACTTATTTTCAGTCTTTGACAGATTTCAGTTTTAAAATAACCGCTGTTCGGGATGTTGCAATTAATAGAGATGATATTGAACAATTGAATTTTATATATAGTAAAGTTTTGATTGTTAAAGGAGTGTTTTTGTTGTTATCATTAGCTGTAATTGGATTGATAGTATTGTTTTATGCACCGTTTTATCAATATAAAGAGATATATTTTTATTCAAGTTTATTATTAGTAGGTTATGCTTTATTTCCAGAATGGTTTTTTCAAGGAATTGAGCAAATGCGTTATATTACATATTTAAATGTTGGTATAAAATTGTTTTTTACAATTTGTATTTTCATCTTTATACATAGTGAAAATGATTACTGGATTTATCCATTATTACAAAGTGGGGGATTTATAGGGGCAGGATTAGTAGGGCAGTTTATATTAATGTATAAGTATAAATTAAAATTTAAAGTATTACATTTCTCAGTGGTTTGGGAAACGGTAAGAAGTAATTTTCCACTTTTTGTCAATCAATTTGTACCAACATTATATAATAATACCAGTACATTCTTATTAGGGTTAATTGGAGCTAAGAGTTTAGTAGGTATGTATCAAGCCATTCTTACAGTTGTAAATCTTGGAATTACTATTATAGAAATTGTTTCAAGGGTGTTCTTTCCTTTTCTAAATAGAAAAGTAGAGGCGTTTAAAATATATCGAAAATTAGTGTTAAGTATTTATTTGTTTATAATTCTTTTGTTTCTTGTAGGACATAAGTATATTTTTATGTTCTTAAATATTCAACATTCTGAAGCTTTGTTCGTTTTACTAATATTATTAATTGGCGTATTTGGTTATGTACTAGATAATATATTTGGGTTAAATTATTTTATTGTAAAACGTATGGATAAGAGAGTAATGTATAATACAATAATATTTTCGTTGTTTGGGATGGCTATTGCTTATCCATTGATAGTTGGTTATGGGGTTTTAGGATGTGCGATTACCTTGAGTGTTACAAGATTATTGATGGGAGGGAGTTTGTATTGCCAATATTTAAAAGTTAAAGTATGAAAATAGGGATTCATAATAGTGATACAGCGTATAGTAAGCGCTGGATAGTGTACTGTCAGATTAATAAAATTAATTATATAGTAGTTAATGCTTATGCAGATACTATAATACATGATTTGAAAGGATGTGAAGTATTCTTATGGCACCACCACCACAGTGATTATAGAGATGTTAATTTTGCTAAGCAGTTGTTGTTTTCTTTAGAACAAGCAGGAGTTAAAGTTTTCCCTGATTTTAAGACAGGGTGGCATTTTGATGATAAATTAGGACAAAAGTATTTATTTGAAGCTAATAATATTCCTGCTGCTAAAGCTTGGGCGTTCTATGAAAAAACATCTGCTTTAAAATGGGTAGATAATATTTCTTACCCTAAGATTTTTAAACTTCGAGGAGGAGCTGGAAGTTCTAATGTAAAAATGATTAGAGATAAAGGAGAGGCAAAACGCTTTATTAATAAGGCCTTTGGAAAAGGGTTTTCTGGATTCGATTATTGGAGTGTATGTAAAGATAAATTTAAACTTTTTTTTAAAAAAAGAGCTTCTTTAAATGAAGTTCTTAAAATGTTTATACTGAGTTTATTTCCTCGTTTAGGTAAGGCTCATCTATTACCAAGACAAAAAGGATATGTATATTTTCAAGAGTTTATTCCAAATGATGGATATGATATCAGGATTCAGATTACTGGTGATAAGGCTTTAGCTATGGTACGTTATACCCGAGAAGGTGACTTTAGAGCGTCTGGAAGTAATAATTTAACACATGAAACCGAGCTGTTGTCAAGTGAAGTAATAAAGTTTGCATTTGATATTGCAGATCGTTTACAGTTACAATCATGTGCATTGGATTTGGTTAGAGATAATCGTGATAATCAACTGTATGTTATTGAAAATTCCTATTGTTATGGTGTAGACCAGGATGAGTTTGATTATGGGTATTGGACTCGAGATGGTGTATATCATAAAGATAAAAAATTCAATGGTTTAGATTGGATTATCCAAGATTTGTTAGAGAAATAATTGTTAAAAAATATATATGAAAGGTATTAATGTATCTTCTAGGATTTATTTAGAGAGTTTAATATTTTGGATACTAACACCATTGTTATCCTTATTAGTTATTCTATTTAATGTATATAGAAAAGATAAGGTTTCTTTGTTATTATTTTCTTTAGTTATTGGAGCATTCAGTTTTGTATATATTCCTTTGGATAATGATGATAGAGTCCGACATTATGAACGTTTTTATGAGATAAGTGGATTGGATTCATTTAGTGGATTTATGGATTATTTGACAAATAATAATTTACCTGATTCTTTTGTTTATGGAATTATGTATTTATTGAGTTTGTTTACAAATGATCCACGTTCGGTGTTTTTCGTAGCAAGTACCTTAACTACTTATATTTTCTTGTTGTTATATGTTAAAATAAATAAAGAGATATTTAGCTTTTCTAAGTGGGTTTTTTTTATGTGTTTTTGCCTTGTTATTTTTTCATTTAATTATACTTATCTATTTTCAGGATTACGTTTTTATGTAGGAGCTGCATTTGCTTTATTAGGCTGGTATTATCTGTGTTATTGTCAAAAGAAATTTTCTGGTTTTTTGTTTTTATTTTTAGCTGTTTATTCGCATTTTGCTACTTCTTTAGTAGTTGTAAGCTTTATTATACTGTTCTTTACTTTAGGAAAAGTTAACTTTAGAAAAGTTTTTTATGTTTCTTTCTTTTTTACTTTGATACCTAGTGAATTATTGTTTCAATGGATTAGTATGTTGCCATTAGCAGGAAGTTATATTAGTAAGGCAAATGACTATTTAATGTATAATGATATTTTAAGTGAAGCTGCTCAAAATGCAGCCATTTTCAAGTTAATTTTGTTATATAAAAGCTTATGGGTCTATTTTATATTAATGTTTGTTTATATATATCGTAAATCGGATTTTAAAGATAAAGTACTATTAAATTCTTTCTTTGTTATTATTTCGTTGAGAAATGTGTTTTCAAGTTCACCGACAATTTCTCAATATTATGATACCATAGCTTTGTTTTTAAGTGTTTTATTTATGATAAAGTTTTATATGTTTTATATTAATAAGTTGTTTCATTTGTTTGTTTTTTATGTTTTTGGTAATTTTATTTTAGATACTTATAAATATCGTTATAATTTTATTGAATCAAATTTTAAAGTAGAAAATTTGACTAGTGCATCTTTGTTTGGTAGTGATGTAGAGGAACCTTTAAAAACGACTTGGAAATAAGGTATGAAATTATTGTTTTTTATTGATGAATTGGGTTCTGGAGGAGCTCAGCGTCAGATGGTAAATCTTGCTTTAGAATTTAAGGATTTAGGGCATAGTATAACTTTTTTGACTTATCGTAGAAGTGATTTTTACGAAAAAGTTTTAATAGAACGAGATATAGAAGTTATTAATATCCCTGAAGAGGGAGGATATTTTAATAGATTACAGAGATGCAGAAAGATAATAAGAACTGGACAATATGACTCTGTTTTGGCTTTTTTAGAAGGACCATGTTTTATTGCTGAAGTAGCTAGTTTCCCATCTAGAAAATGGAAGTTGGTGGTTGGAGAGCGAAGTGCTAATCCTGCTATTATGACTTCTATTAAACAAAAACTTTATCGTATACTTCATTTTAGAGCAGATCATGTTATTGCTAATTCACAATGTAATATTAACATGGTTTTACAAGTTAATCCTTTTTTAAAAAAGAATAAATGTGGAGTAATTTATAATCTATATGATTTATCTAAGTTTGAAGTCAATGAAGACTATGTTTATAAGAAAGATAATAAGATACACATTGTTATACCTGCTAATTTAAGGTATTGGAAAAATTTAGAGGGATTAGTAGAAGGAGTTAATTTATTGTCAGACTCGGAGAAAAAACAATTAAAAATAGCTTGGTATGGACATGAATTTGAGATAGATGATTCAAAAAAAAAGGCGGTTGAAAAGATAAAGAAATATCAATTGGAAGATGTTTTTACATTCTATCCTCCAACAAAAGAGATTCTACCAATTATGTCAAATGCAGATGCAGTAGGGTTGTTTAGTCATTTTGAAGGCTTGTCTAATACAATTTGTGAGGCAATGGCTTTAGGTAAACCAATTATAACGACTAAGGTTTCAGATAATGAAGTTTTTATTAAGGATAAGGAAACTGGTTTTTTATGCGAATCTAAAGATTTTGACTCCATAGCTAGAGCCTTATCAGCTTTGATTAACTCTGAAGCAACTAAATTATCCGAAATGGGAAGAGAAAATCGACAAATATTTGAAAAATTATTTGATCGTGAAAATATATTACAGAGATATTTAAAACTACTAAATAAATAATTTATGAAATTATCTATTATTGTTCCTGCATATAATGTTGAACTTTATTTAAAGAGATGTATTGATTCAGTTTTTAGACAAGGATTAGAAGATTTTGAGGTACTGATCATAAATGATGGATCAAAGGATAATACATTGAAACTTGCAAAGGAGTTAGAAGAGGAATATTTTCCTTTTATAAAAGTCCTAGATCAAGAGAATAAAGGGTTAAGTGCGGTTAGAAATCGTGGTGTAGAAGTAGCAATAGGAAAATACGTTATATTTTTAGATTCAGATGATTTTTACAACAGTAATTGTTTAAGTACTCTTTTGTGTAATTGCCTAGATAGTGATTTGGATGTATTAGAGTTTGGATATGAATTAAATTTTAATGGGGAAATTAAAGAGGTAATTTTACACGAGAATGAACTAAGGATATTTGAAAAAGAAGAATTTATTGAGACTTATTATTTTACACCTTTTGCTGTTAATAAAATTATCAAAAGAAAATTGTTAACAGATATAGGATTGAAATTTGTGGAAGGTAAATTAATGGAAGATGATTATTTTTCTACAGAACTATATTTAAATTGTAATAAAATAGGAGTTGTTAATCTTGTTGTGTATAATTATTTTCATAATCCAGATTCAATTAGGAAAGTACGAAATAAACTACACGAATTAAAAGTAGTTGAAGATTTGATTTTTTCATTGAATCAACATTGTAGACTTTTTGAAAAAGCAAAAAATATTAAGCTTTCTTCTTTAGCATTAAGAAATCTTCGTGAGCGTAGAGAGTCAATTTATTTTTTTATGATAGTAAGAATGTTGAAACTTGGATTGGATTATGAAGATATACAAGTATATTTTGATCGCGTTGATATAAACAGGATAACAATATTTCCTAATTTATATCGTGGTAGTAAGAAACAAAAAATTATGTATAAGGTTTTAGTGAAAATTTTAAATAATAAATTGTTATTTAAACGTTTAGTGAATAGCAAAATTTTTAGTTATTTGTAAGTATATGATAAGTAAAGTAAGAGAAACTCTTTGGCATATTATATCTGCCTATAAGATTTTTGTAATGAATAAAATCTACGGTATGCATGTTGACCCTAGCGCAAAAGTATCATTTAAAGCTAAATTAGATAAAAGTATAAATCCAAAAGGCATATATATAGGTAAATATAGTAGAGTACTCTATCAATCTGTAATTTTAGCACATGATTATAGTAGAGCTTTAAAAGTAGACACTATTATAAAGAACAATTGTATAATAGGAATCCGTGCTATCATCATGCCAGGAATTACTGTTCATGAACATTCTGTAGTGGCTAGTGGTTCTGTTGTAACAAAAGATGTACCTCCACATTGTATAGTAGCAGGAAATCCGGCTAGAGTTGTAAAAGAGGGAATATCTGTTAGTAATGAAGGGCAAATAATAAGATAAAATATGTACAAAATTTTATTCAAAAGAACCTTTGATTTTTTAGCAGTTTTAATAGGATTAACACTATTAAGTCCTATTTTTATGGTTGTAGTTATAGGATTGTATTTTGCGAATGATGGCAAACCATTCTTTTTTCAAGCACGTCCAGGTAAAGGAGGAAAGATCTTTAAGATAGTAAAATTTAAGACGATGAATGATAAGAGGGATAGTGAAGGTAATTTACTATCTGATGCTGAGCGATTGACTTCTATTGGTGCATTTGTACGTAAGACTTCTTTAGATGAAATACCACAATTAATCAATGTGTTAAAAGGAGATATGAGTCTAATAGGACCTCGTCCATTATTGCCTCAGTATTTAGAGCTTTACAATGCTGAGCAAAAGAGAAGACATGAAGTGAAGCCAGGGATTACCGGATGGGCTCAGGTAAATGGGCGTAATGCTATTTCTTGGGAACGAAAGTTTGAATTGGATGTTTATTATGTTGATCATCTAAGTTTAACATTAGATGTGAAGATTTTCTTTTTGACAATTAAAAAGGTTTTTGTGCGAGAAGGAATTTCTCAAGAGGGTGAAGCAACAATGGAAGTATTTAAAGGAAGTAAGTAATGGATAATATATTAATAACATCAGCAGGACAGAGAGTCTCTCTAGTTAAAGCGTTTCAAAAAGAGTTAAAAAAAATATCAGAATCTAGTAAAGTATATACTGTTGATTTAAATCCTATCTTGGCACCAGCATGTCATGTGTCTGATGGATATAAAAGTGTACCAAGGGTCACAGATTCAAATTATATAGATTCACTATTGAGTATCTGTAAAGAATGGGGAATAAAGTTGATTATTCCAACAATAGATACTGAATTAGCTGTATTATCAGAATATCGACATTTGTTTTCAGCAGAGGGTATTATACCTATTGTAAGTAGTGAAGAGTTTATTCAGGCATGTCGTGATAAACGAATAATAAATGAATTTTTTATTGATAAAGGAGTAGAGATACCAACTCCTATGAATAAAAATGCTTTGACTTTTCCTTTATTTATTAAACCATATGATGGAAGTTTAAGCAAAGATATCTTTTTGATAAATAAGGAGGAAGAATTGACTGAGTATCATTTGACTAATCCAAAACTTATGTTTATGGAATACATTGATACTAAGTTGTATGATGAGTATACAGTAGATTGTTATTATAATAAAAATAATGAGTTATGCTGTGCTGTACCTCGTAAACGTATATTTGTTAGAGCAGGTGAAATTAATAAAGGTGTAACACATAAGAATGAGTTAGTAGGTTTTATTAAAGATAAATTGCAACATATCGATGGGGCTATAGGATGTCTTACAATGCAGTTTTTCTTTAATCAAGATAATAAACGTATTGTTGCAATAGAGATTAATTCGCGTTTTGGTGGAGGTTATCCATTAAGTTATTTGGCTGGTGCTAATTACCCAAAATGGTTGATACAAGAGTATATCTTAAATGAGACTGTAGGTTATACAGATGAATGGGAGAGTAATTTACTTATGTTACGATATGATGCTGAAGTTTTAGTTAATGGTTATGAAGGATAAGAAAGTTGTAGTATTTGACTTAGATGATACTCTTATAAAAGAGATTCATTATTTAGAATCAGCATATAAAGAAATAGCTTCAAAGGTTGATCCTAATAATGCGAGTTTGTTTGATAAAATGTTAGTTCTTTATTATAGAGGAGAAAATGTTTTTAAATGGTTGACTGAGGAGTATTCTACAGCTGAAGTTTCTCAACTTTTAGATTGGTATCGTAATCATCTTCCTACATTGAACTTAGTAGAAGGTGCAAAAGAATTGTTGTCTTATTGTAAAGAACAAAAGTGGATTTTGGGACTCATCACAGATGGCCGTTCAATAACTCAACGGAATAAACTAAAAGCGATAGGTCTAGTTGATTATTTTGATTTGGTTATTGTTTCGGAGGAGTTTGGTAGTATGAAACCAAAATTTGCAAATTTTGAAGTTTTTAATCAGTTTGAAGGAGTCAAATATTACATAGGAGATAATGTAAAGAAAGATTTTATTACTCCAAATAAATTAGGGTGGATTAGTATATGTGTTAAGGATGATGGAAATAATATTCATAAACAAGATTTTTTGGTAGAAGAGAAACTTTTGCCCCAATATAAAGTTGATACTCTCTATAATGTTTTAGAGCTCATAAAGTAATAAAAAAAACTACTATTTTATTAAATAGTAGTTTTTTTTTGTTACCATACTTTTTGAGGTTTTAGATCTCTATGATTAAAGTGGATTTTTATTCCTTTGTTTTTACAATAATCTTTAGCAGTATAATCTTTCGTTTTGTATTCTGATCCAAGAATACGAATGTCTATTTTAAATGAACGTAGAATGTCTTCTAGGTCTTGTTCTGTGTGGTAAGGAATAATTTCGTCAACATATTTACATGCTTTTAAAGTAATGTATCTCTCTACAAGAGAGTATTCTTTGGATAGAAGTATTCCTGTTTCATCTTTGCAAACCGTGTTTAACCCAACGATAAGATAATCACATTGTTTTTTAGCTTCTTCTAGCATTTGAATATATCCAGAATGTAAAAATTCAAAAGCTACGAAAGTAATTCCGACTTTCATATTGAGATTTGATGTTTGATTAACAAAAGTAACTGTTTTTATTTGAATATTAATAGAGTTTTAACTTGCCTAAGAATAAAAGCACTTTCAGTCATTTTGTGTATAGAATTAATATTAGATGTTTTTATTTTGTGTCAGTAATCTATATTTGTATGTATATGGTAAGTAGAATTAGAGAAATCTTATGGTCTATAGTATCTGCCTATCAGATCTTTATGATGAATAAAGTATATGGAATGTATGTTGACAGTAGCGCTAAAATATCATTTAAAGCAAAACTTGATAAAAGTATTAATCCTAAAGGAGTTTTTATAGGTAAGTATAGCATGGTTTTATATCAGGCTGTTATATTAGCACATAATCATGTAAGAGCATTGAAGGTAGATACTGTGATAGAAAATAATTGTATAATCGGCATACGTGCTACCATTATACTAGGTGTTATTGTTTATGAGCATTCTGTAGTAGCTAGTGGTTCTGTTGTGACAAAAGACGTTCCTCCACATTGTATAGTAGCTGGAAATCCAGCTAGAGTTATTAAAGAAGGAAAATCTGTTAGTAATAAAGGACAAATTGTTGTATAATGCGCTGTAGTTCTATTGAATTATACTAGATATCAGTATTGCCTAAGAATAAAAATACCTCTACCCATTTTAAGTATGAAAATTTATACTAGTTGATTTGTATTTTAATCTAAAGAATTCCCCCGAGGCTTGCCTCGAGTTCAGAAGGAAAAAATTGAAAAACAGATGTTTTTTCAAAACACTTTGAAAAAGTGTAACTTAGTTCTATGGATGATGAGCATATTTATAAGAGTCATAACAAGACGTTACTATTGTATCATATAGTATTTCCTATGAAATATAGGCGTAAGGTACTTACAGATGAGTCAGGTCTTAGTTTAGTGAAAGTTTGTGAGGAAATATCAGAGAGATATGAAATAGCATTTTTGGAGATAGGCTATGAATCAGACCATGTTCATTTTTTGATACAGAGTGTGCCAATTTTGTCATTAAGTCAAATAGTACGTACGATAATGAGTATAACAGCCCGTGAAATGTTTCGTATTCACCCAGAAATAAAGCAATTATTATGGGGAGGTAATTTATGGACAAGTGGTTTTTATGCAAATACAGTAGGCTTATATGGGAACAAAGAAGTAATACTAAAATATATAGAAAGTCAAGGTAAATCAGATAAAGATTATCATAAAGTATATTCTGGTCAACTTACTCTGTTCTAACAATACCTCGTGGGCTTGCCCCGAGGTATTTTATTAGGACTTTAAGGGGGTTTTTAATATTGAAGAATATGGGTGTAAAATGTGATAAATGCGGTGAATTAATAGATAATAAAATACTTCTTGAAGTATAACAAAATGCTATACAAAAACAAAAAGAAGTTCCTTATGGTGTTCTGAAACATTTCATAGATAGAGAAGAAAGTAACCTGACTAGAGAATGGGCTATCCGTTTTGTAAAATTAGAAAGTTTAGGAATCATAATCTATTATACTTCTATTCAAAATTGGGATTGGAAGTGGGTTTTAGTTCCTTGTGCTGTAGTTTTTACGTTGTTTAATAGTCGTGGTTTTCGTATGATATATATATTCTGCTTATCTCTCGCTTTAGGATATATTGTTCCTTTCTATTTTTTACCTATTGAAAAAAAGCCAGTGGTGGTATGCTGTATTTATTGTTATTATCTCTTTAGTATTTTATATCTCAGCATTTATAAAAGATAAAAAAATATCTGATATAATGAATTAAAACTTCTTACCTTTATTGACTTAAAACAGAATTAAAACATATCAACATAATGAAATCAAAAATATGGTTATCTTCTCCTCATATGGGGGGACAAGAGCTGAAATATATACACGAGGCTTTTGATACGAACTGGGTTGCTCCACTAGGACCTAATGTAAACGGATTTGAAGAAGACTTAGAGTCTTTCTTAGGAGAAGGTGTGCAGGTAGCAGCTTTAAGTGCTGGTACAGCAGCTCTACACATGGGATTAATTAACCTTGGAGTAGAGGCAGGAGACGAAGTAATCTGTCAAACAATGACGTTTTCTGCATCAGCTAATCCAATCGCATACTTAGGTGCAAAACCAGTATTCGTGGATAGTGAGGCAGATACATGGAATATGTGTCCTGTAGCACTAGAAGAAGCGATTAAGGCACGTACAATAGCAACAGGTAAAAAACCAAAAGCAATCGTTCCAGTACATTTATACGGAATGCCTGCTAAAATGGATGAGATTATGGCTGTGGCTAAGAAATACGAAGTTCCTTTATTAGAAGATGCTGCAGAAGGACTAGGAAGTACGTACAAAGGTCGTCAGTGTGGTACTTTTGGTGAGTTAGCTGCATTGAGCTTCAATGGAAATAAGATTATCACAACTTCGGGTGGGGGAGCTTTAGTATCTCAAACTAAAGAACACAAAGAACACACTGTGTTCTTATCTACTCAAGCTCGTGATAATGCACCTCACTACCAACACTCACATATTGGGTATAACTACCGTATGAGTAATGTCGTAGCGGGGATTGGACGTGGACAAATGGAGGTATTAAATGACCGCATCGCAGCTCGTCGTGCAAATAATCAATTCTACCAAGAGTTGTTTAAAGATATCGCAGGAGTAACGGTATTTGTAGAACCTACTGCTGATTTCTTCTCTAACCATTGGTTGAGCTGTATTACGATCGATGAGGCTATAGCAGGCAAGAATAGAGAGCAATTGCGTTTAACGTTATTAGAAGAGAATATCGAGACTCGTCCACTTTGGAAACCTATGCATATGCAACCTATCTTTGAAAATGCGCCATACTATGGAGGGCAAGTAGCAGAGCATTTATTTGACTGTGGATTGTGTTTACCTTCTGGAAGTAATCTTACAGATGAGGAAAGAGAGCGTATCGCTGTAGCGGTGAAAGCGTTTTTTAAATAGGTGATTTTGTGAAGTCACAGTTTTTGTTTTTTTGTAATTTTGATAGTTGCAGAAAAATAAAACTAAAAGTATATATAAAAGCTATTGTCTTTAGACAATAGCTTTTTTTTGTAAAAGGAACCTTTGGCTAGGGAGTTGTTTACTTCGTTTAGTAGGGATTTTATTGAGTGCAGTGATATACTGCCTCGCCCCCTCTATAGAGGAGAATGTATTGTATGCAGAATAAACGTGATATACATACCTAATACTGTAGGTTTGAAATTTTTAACCCTCTATTCTTCTAGGGGTAGGGGCTTCCTGTTCCAGTTTATTAGGGCATATATTCAGTGTAGTTGTTTTACTCAAAAAAACAAGATATTCGCCCAATGTGATAGACATTACAAGGTATAAATGATTATATTTACAAAATCAAAATTACTCCAAAAGAAGGAAACACCTACACTGAGGTGTTTTTGTTGTTATTATATTTTAGAAGATAACATATCAGAATTGGAGGGAATAAAATTTTTATTGTTGTTAAGGAAAAAGATAGATGAGCGAATTATTTAAAACGCAAGAAATTACATATAACAAAGGGGAGGCTATCAAGGTATACGAGGACAAAGATATTGCTTCGGCTTATGTAGCACAGCGCATCGCGAGAATTATAAAAGAAAAACAAAATAAAGGGGATCGCGCAATTATCGGATTGGCAACGGGATCTACTCCAAAAGGGGTGTACAAAGAGTTAATACGCTTACACAAGGATGAGGGACTAAGTTTTAAAAATGTGACTACCTTTAACCTGGATGAGTATTATCCAATCTTGCCGATAGATGATCAGAGCTATGTGTCGTTTATGAAGAGTAATCTGTTTAACCATATCGATATTGACCCAAAGCATGTACATATCCCAGATGGAACTTTATCGCTAGAGGGGATACAGGCATATTGTGACCTATACGAAAAGAAGATTGTTGACTTTGGAGGGCTTGACTTACAGTTGTTAGGTATTGGTCGTACAGGGCATATCGGATTCAATGAGCCTGGTGCTATACTAGAGTCTAGAACACGTCTGGTAACCTTGAATGATATTACGCGTGAAGATGCAAAGGACGACTTTGGAGGCAAGGATAAAGTACCTACACAGGCAATCACAATGGGAGTACAAACCATCACTCAGGCTAAGGAGGTAATCTTAATGGCACTAAGCCAGCGCAAGGCAGAGATTATAAAAAAGGCATTAGAAGGTGAGATATCTGCTGATATACCTGCTACTTTTTTACAGAGATTATCTCATGTAGAGTATATCTTGGATAATGAAGCAGCATCGCTGTTGTCTAGAACCGAGTAGTTGATATTAGAGAATGAAGTCTGTTTTAAGGAGTTTAAAATTTGAAATTGTTACCCTAGCAGTATAGGGTATATTTATCACGGATTATAAATCTGCGATAACAAAGATTATAGAGAAGCTGTTGTCTTAATACAACAGCTTTTTTCATTTTATTAAGCGATAGTGCGTATTTAGAATAATTTAATAGAGAAAAGGCTATATGTAATTTAATGCCAAGGCACACATTGTTAATTCCTAACTCTTAATTGGAAGTTCCCAGTTTTCTCAAAATAGGTGTTGACTCAAAAAAAAGATAGTTTCGACATTTTGATATTGTTAAAAAAGGTAAAAAGACTATCTTTGATGGTTAAAGAAAAAGATAAACTGTAAAAATAAATGAAAATATTAGTTACTGGAGGATTGGGATTTATAGGATCTCATACCGTAGTAGAATTACAGCAAAAAGGATATGAGGTAGTTATCGTAGATGATTTGTCTAATTCTTCTATCGAGGTACTAGATGGTATCGAGGGGATTACTAAAGTACGCCCTTTGTTTGTGGAGTTGGATTTACGAGATGGAGCTGGAGTAAGTAAACTTTTTGCAGATTATAAGGATATTACAGGAGTGATTCACTTTGCAGCTTCAAAGGCTGTGGGGGAGAGTGTAGAAAAGCCTTTAATGTATTATGAGAATAATATCGTTCCTCTACTGAATCTATTAAAAGAATTAGATAAGAAAGAGAAGAGTCATTTTATCTTTAGTTCTTCATGTACAGTCTATGGGCAAGCGGCTGTAATGCCAATTACAGAAAAGGCTCCATTACAAAAGGCCATGTCTCCTTATGGAAATACTAAGCAAATCGGGGAGGATATTATCACAGATGTGACTCGTGTAAGTAATATAAGCGCAGTATTGTTGCGTTATTTTAATCCGATTGGGGCGCATGCTTCAACTTTAATTGGGGAACTTCCTAATGGAGTTCCTCAGAATTTGATTCCGTTTATTACACAAACCGCTATTGGGTTGCGTCAGGAGTTGTCTGTATTTGGAGATGATTATGATACGCCTGATGGTACTTGTATACGAGACTATATCCATGTGGTGGACTTGGCCAAAGCGCACGTGACAGCACTAGATAGATTGATAAAAGAAGAGAATCTAGATAAGGTAGAGGTATTTAATGTAGGGACTGGAAAAGGATCTTCTGTAATGGAAATTATTCAGGCTTTTGAAAAAGTATCAGGAGTTAAGCTTCCCTACAAGATTGTAGCTAGAAGAGATGGTGATATTACTCAGGCTTATGCTTCTACTAGCAAAGCAAATGAAGTGCTAGGATGGAAGACAGAGTTATCATTAGAAGAGGCCCTAGATAGTGCCTGGAAATGGGAACAGAAGGTGAGCAATCGTTAACTAGTTCGTGTGGATGTAATTCATGCACAGTATAGAACCTAACATTAATAAAAATAGAATAATATTAATACAGCAATAGAGAAGTAAAAAACAATTTATAACAATTTGTCCTTTTACTATCGCTTATAAAAACTCTATTGCTTTTTTTATAAGAGCCCGCCTTTGGTGGGTTTTCTTTTTTAATCCCCTTTTGTGTGTCTACTTACTAGTTCGCGTGGAGTTTAGGTGTAAATCCTTGCTAGCGATTTTTTGTAATATATAAATTGTTTTGGTTAAAAATGAGAATAATTTATATGTGTTTTTTGTCACGTACTTAGGACCGTGATAATAAAAAATAAGCTTTTACAGTTTTCCGTAAAGGATGAATGTTTTCTATTGTTACTGTTGTCAACAGTAAGGTATAGAGGAGCTATCCTTATTAATCACTCTTATATTTATTTTTTATAATCAAAAGATTTCCTCGAGGCTCTGCCTCGGGGTAGTTCATTATCATTAAGGAGATATCCCTTTATAAATATTTGAATTCCTTTATTAGTTTAGAATAGGTATAAATAAAAAGTTAGAATCAGCCTCTTAGATAAGAATAAATTGTTAATTTTAGCCCGTATTAGGTATAGAAACTATGAGAAAAATAATAGTAACAGGTTTTGCATTCTTATGTTTAGGGGTTTATGATAATTATGGGCAGACAATCTCTACTCGTAGTGCAGTAAGGTCAACCTATGATTTAGATAAGGCAACTAGAGAAATTAATGCATATACAACAAAAGCAGCTAAAAATAAACAAGAGGCTTTTTTGGAGGCTGAGAAAAGAAATGTACCCATAAGTGGGGTAAATGCCAGAGGGAATTATTTTGAGCTTAGTGGTATAGATAAAAATGGAATTTTGCTTTATAAGTCTACTTTAAACTATGGTTCTAGACTAACAGCGAGAGTGAATGCTATCCAAAAGGAGGTTGGCGTTAATCAATATCTTGAAGGAGAGGGGATGACAGTTGGGATTATCGACGGACTACCTTTATTAGATACTCATCAAGAGTTTTATACAACAACTTCTAATACGACATCGAGAGTAACCTTAGGAGAGTCTGTACCTACTTTAACTACATATAATGCTAAAGGGTATCAAAAGAGTCGTTTTCACGCGACTCATGTTGGAGCAACGATGGTGGGGCTAGGATATAATAACAAAGCTCAAGGAATCGCTCCTAAAGCAAAACTAGTGAGTTATTCGTGGAATAACGATTATCGCAAGATGGGACAAATGGCCTCTGGTGGGATGTTAGTTAGTAATCATTCTTATGGGTATAACTACTTTGATGATTATGGATATTTAAATGAGCCTAGTTTGATAAGGAATTTTGGGGCTTATTCTGAGCACAGTAGAGAATTTGATAGGGTAGCTTATTTATTTGCTTATTATCAGCCTGTGATAGCAGCAGGGAATGATGGGGAGTATCATTATAATGTCTATGGAGGGGGACAGAAGGAGGACTGTAACTGTGATTTGTTAAACGATTCTTCTGTATCTAAGAATGCTGTAGTAGTAGCTGCTGTAGAACAGGTCGCTCAGTATACTGGGCCTTCTGATGTGGTGCTGGCTAGCTTTAGTAGTCAAGGGCCAACAAATGATTTTAGGATAAAGCCTGATATCTCGGCTAAAGGGGTAGATGTATTATCAGCGGCTTATCGCAATCCAAATCCTCTTTATGGAGCGGCTGAGACGAGTCTATATGCTTATAGTGATGGTACATCAATGGCTGCTCCTGCTGTTAGTGGGGTGTTTACCCTTTGGCAAGAATGGGCTATTCACGCCTCTAGTACTAATATGCCTTTTAAATCGGCGACATTACGCGCGTTGATGGCACATACGGCTGATGAGGCAGGACGCGCTGCGGGGCCTGATCATTTGTTTGGTTGGGGAGTGATTAATGCTAAGGCTGGTGTGGAAGTCATGTTAGCGGCAAAAGATAAGCGTAGTACCTATATCCTGGAGAATGAACTTAGAGAGCAACAAAAATATACTCACGAAATCCAAGTAGGTGAGAAAATGAGTAAGATGGTGGTGACGTTGGCCTGGACAGATGCGCCTGGTGTGGTGAGTTACCAAAACTCAGATGAGAACTATAAAAGAAATAATGGTGACCTTGTAAATGATCTAGATGTAGTGGTTAGAAAAGGCAAGAATACCTATTATCCATGGATGCTAAATAAGGATTTTAATGACCTTAGAGCGATCCAAGGAGTCAATGATGTAGATAATATCGAAAAGATAGAATTATATGATGTGGAGCCTGGAACGTATGTTATCGAAGTTACCCATAAAGGAAAGCTAGAAACTGGTAAACAAGAATATTCTCTAATCAGTACTGTAGGGGAGTTTGACGATCTTCAGGAGAGTAAAGTAGAGACTAAACAAGAGATAAGGTTATGGCCTAATCCTGTGGAGGATCATCTATATGTGTCTTTAGACAAGACATACAATGGCAAGGTAATCGATATGAAGGTGTATGATATAAATGGACGTTTAGTATTAAGTAGTTCTGAGACTGTACAACAAGAAAAAGTGAGTATCAATATGGCAAGTCTTAATTCTAATATCTATGTGGTAGAGGTAAAAGGAGATAATCTCTCTAAAACGGTTCGTATCGCAAAAAGATAAGAAGATAGTTATATATAGTAAAAGCATGAAGGCGAACCTTCGTGCTTTTTTGTTTTTATTTCACTTATTGTAAAAACAACTATTAGTAAGTTAAAGAAGTGTTTTTTTTAAACAATGGATGTCTTTCTTTTGGTAAAATGATTAGAAAAATTGTATGGAAACTCAACTAGGTTGAGTGTTATCAAAATTATTAAAGGTATTCATTCCATTTTAATTTAATATTCTAACGCCTTGTAATAGGTAAGGTAAAGAGTATAAGAACAATTATGAATGATTAGAATGTTATTTTATGAAAATTTAGTTTTTTAATGTGTGTTTGTGTTAAAAAAATTGAAATTAAATGTTTTGTGGTTAATAATGTGGTTTTTTGTTTATAGTTTAGCTTAAATTGTGTTTTGAAGGAACTATTCTTTTTAAAGAAATTATTTTTTATAGATAATTTAGTTCTAGAAGTAGTGAAAAAAAGTATAACAGAATAGTTAATATTTAGTGAATAGTTTTTGAAATATTGCGGTATTTAATTTCATTTGTTGTGTACTTTGTAAAAATAGAGGATATAGTTTGAATATTGTCTTGCTATCAAGAGGTATTTTGCCTTACTAACAAAATAATAGTTTGAAAGTAAAACAGTAAGCAATATGAAAAAGAAAGTAATTTTAGGGGCTTTTATACTAATGGCCTCTTTGGGTAGTGCTCAGACTAAAGTCAGTAGTGCTAGTATCGGTATTAATTTGGGGGGATTAGTATCTCTAGTGTATGATGATGTGTCTGCGTTAGGCTTAAAAGATAATCAGTGGATAAAAATCAGAGAGTATCAAAGTGATTATGAAAGAAGATATAGTGACTGGGCTAGTGCTAAGCATTATAGAGAATATGAACTAGATCGCAAAAGAGAAGAATTATACAAAGAAATCAGAATACAGATAGGCGATATCTTAACAGTAGAACAACGTGAGAAATGGAATACAGGTGACTACCACTATAAACATTATCACCCTTATGATCGAAAAAGAGAACATCACTATAGAAAAAGTAATAAGTATAAAAACAAACACAATAAAAAATATAAGCACAAGCATAAATACGATGATTGTGACTAGAAATTAAGGAGTCTGCTCTATATAGGGCAGACTCTTTTTTTATGCGTTAAGTAAGGGAAATTAGATATGTAGATAACCACTAAATCTTACGTATGAGTAAACAAATAGCGTTATCTATATAAAAGAGTATCTCTAATTTATAGAAGAAGTATTAGGCCTACAATTCAATAAAAAAAGCAGTAGTTTATACCACTCAAGTATTAGACTTTTGCTTTTTAAAAACAAGGGGAATTAGAATTATACTAAAAGCTTGTTTAAACTAAATACTGAAGTATTAATAAGATATATTAGATTATTCTTAACAATCAATAAGTAGCATAGACTCAAGTGGAAATAGGTTTATTTTACTTTTTTTTCTCTTTTAGCACCAAGTTATTATGTTATTATTCTTAATATGAGAATGTATGATTATCAAAAAAAACATAATCCAAAACGGCTTTTTTTTTGTGTTAGAAAAAGTATATAATCATGCTAATACGACGAAAAAAAAGATCCTGAGTAGTTTTTGACTGTAAAAACAACAAAAAATCTATTGTCGAAAATGTAAAAATCCTACAAAGTGTAATAAATCACCTTGTGTGATTATAGGGGGTATAACAAAAAGAATATTAGTTTGTGTTTGACAATATGTGATTTTTGTTTTTTTAGAAGACTTACCAAACTGAGTTATTTAGAATTTTTATAAATAGAATTAATTTGTTAATTAATGGATGTTTTTAGGTTTTAATTTTTGCTTTAGTATTTTATTTTGTTTTTTATGTTAAATAATATACTTATTGTTGGTGATAGTGTATTATGTGTAACTTTACAAAAGTTCGTTATGAAGAAGTAATTCATAAAAAAAAGTAAAATTATGATTAAGAAAATTATTCCATTAACAGCACTTTTCTTCAGTGGTTATGTTACTGCTCAAGTTGGGGTTGGAACAAAAAAACCTGCAGATGCAACAATGTTAGATGTAACTGCTACAGATAAAGGGGTTTTATTACCTAGGGTAAATTTATTAAGTCAGACAGATAATACTACTGTAAAAGGAAAACTAATAGAGAGCTTGCTTGTATATAATATAGGGTCAAGTAATTTAAAAGCTGGTTTTTATTATTGGTTTGAAAATAAGTGGACTCCATTAATGTCAGGAGCTACTTTTACAGATACCACTAATAAATCTTTTACAATTAGTGAGGATCAAGAAAGATTAGTTATTACAGATACTGAAAATAATAAAGTTGAATTAGAGATTAAGGATATCGCTAAGAACAGCGTATTTGTTACTAATCTTACAGAAAACAGTGAGTTTGTAACAAAACTTGTAGAGAACAAAGAGTTTATAACAGAGATTACAAACAACCAGGAGTTTATAGAGAATATCATCAATAAATTAGAAGGAGATTTTGGAAATGTAGGTTATGACAAAGACAAGAATCAGTTCTTTTATTTAAAAGATGGGAAGGTAAACTATATCGATTGGTCAGATCTAGATACTGTAAACGTTAAGTTTTCTTTTGACGATGCAAAAGCAAATTTAGTAATTACTGATTCAAAAGGTGGAGTAGTTTCTATCTCAACTGATGAGTTAGGAGAGACAATAGCTAAGAACAGCGTATTTGTTACTAACCTTACAGAAAACAGTGAGTTTATAACAAAACTTGGAGATAACATTGAGTTTATAGAGAATATCATCAATAAACTAGAAGGAGATTTTGGAAATGTAGGTTATGACAAAGACAAGAATCAGTTCTTTTATTTAAAAGATGGGAAGGTAAACTATATCGATTGGTCAGATCTAGATACTGTAAACGTTAAGTTTTCTTTTGATGATGCAAAAGCAAATTTAGTAATCACAGATTCAAAAGGTGGAGTGGTTTCTATTTCAACTGATGAGCTAGGCGAGACCATTGCTAAGAACAGCGTATTTGTTACTAACCTTACCGAAAACAGTGAGTTTGTAACAAAACTTGTAGAGAACAAGGAGTTTATAACAAAACTTGGAGATAACATCGAGTTTGTAGAGAACATCACAAACAATCAGGAGTTTATAGAGAACATCATCAATAAACTAGAAGGAGATTTTGGTAATGTAGGTTATGACAAAGACAAGAATCAATTCTTTTATTTAAAAGATGGGAAGGTAAACTATATCGACTGGTCAGATCTAGATACTGTAAACGTTAAGTTTTCTTTTGATGATGCGAAAACGAATTTAGTAATTACCGATTCAAAAGGTGGTGTAGTTTCTATTTCAACTGATGAGTTAGGAGAGACAATAGCTAAGAACAGCGTATTTGTTACTAACCTTACAGAGAACAGTGAGTTTATAACAAAACTTGTAGAAAACAAAGAGTTTATAACAGAGATTACAAACAACCAGGAGTTTATAGAGAATATCATCAATAAATTAGAAGGTGAGTACGGAAACGTAGTTTATGATGAAACTACTAAAGAGTTTACTTATATAAAACGAGATGGTAGTGCTGGGGTTATTGACTGGTCAGTAGCGGTTAAATCTGTAGAAACAGAAACAACTCTTATAGCAGAGAAGGACGCTAGTGATAAGTTAACAGGAAAGTATACCTATACTAACGAGAAAAACGTAGTTACTCAGATAGATGTAGTACAATCAGTTATTGATAATAGCAAAACTATCTTTGAGGATAATTCGGTTATAAAAGAAATCATCAACCAAATCGAGAAGGAGGCAGCTCCAGGTACGGTAACAGTTGTTGAGAAAGATGGTGATTTTATCTTTACTTGGAAAGATACCTCTGGCACAGAACATAAAAAAGGCCTTGTTGAGCTTATTAAAGAAAACTCTACAGTGGCTAGTTTAGTGTTAAAGGATACTGGAAACGCTAATGATGTTAAAGCTGGGTTTGTTTTTAATAGCGGAGCTAATAATACAGCTGATGTTGTTTTTGCAGAAACTTTAACTGAATTAGAAAAAGGTTATAAAACACATAATGTAAATGGAGAAGATATTGATCTAAAAGAGTATTACTTTATTGATGAGACAAGAAATAGAGATGATGTTATTATTAAAGTATCTGAAACAATCATAGATGAGTTTGATAAGCTTGTTAAGTTTGATAAGGTGAAAAATACGTTAAATGAGTTCATTTCTAATGTCTCAGGTGATGTCTCAGTGGTTAAGGTTGGAGATGATATTGTTATTAAGGATAATAAATCTAAAGTAGAGGTAAACTTAACTAACCAGATTAAAGACAAGGAGACTAAAACTACCCTAGAGGCCGTGAAGTATGATATGTATGTATACATGGTAGAGGTTAATGGAGAGTATCTAGAGGAGCATACTGATGTTAAACGAGAAGGACAAACAGCCTTAAGAGAATACCAAGCCACTAAATATGTTTATACAAATGAGTTAGGGATAGAAAAAGAGATAAAAGGTAGCGAACTTTTTGGAGCAACAGGAAGCGGATCAGGTAGTTTAGAAACTCTTACTTCTTTGTCTTTTGATGCGAAGTATGGAGAAGATTTAAATGCAGGACAAGCCGGACGACCAGCTCTTATTTATAAAGATGAAGAAAAGAATATTTCTCCAATTTTCATAGATCAAATGTTCCAATCATCAGAAACATTAACTTCTTTAGAGGCTAAAGCCGATACAAGAGAATTGATTTATATTGATGAGCAGAAAAATAAACACTTTATATCATATGATGTTTTAGTTCAAGAGCCTTGGTATACAGGTCAGGATCAACAAGCAACTAAAAATGATCAAGATATCTATACTATGGGATGGGTAGGAATTGGTTATAAGGAAAAATCAGGTGCTCCAAATGAGAAGCTACGTGTTAATGGTAGTATTACTGCTACTAATAGTTACTATGCGGATTATGTATTTGAAAGCTACTTTGATGGATATTCTAGTTTAAAATATGATTATAAGTTTAATGACCTAAACACGGTTGATAGTTATATTAAATCTAATAGACACTTACCTGGTATTACACCAATTAGTGATTTAGAAAAAACTGAGACAGGATACTCATTTAATGTTTCTGAGTTATCAATTCAATTGCTTGAAAAAACAGAAGAGTTATTCCTACACGTAATTGATCAACAAAAAGAACTAAATGCAAAAGATAGTGAGATTAAGGACCTTAAAAAGGATGTTAATGATCTAACTAAGCGTTTAGAGGCTTTAGAGGCATTACTTAAATAATTGAATATTAATCAAATATTATATTGATGAATAGTATAAAAATAAATAAAGTATCTATTAATTCATTTATCTTATTGATTGTAGCTATGTTTTTTAGCATAGCTACATCATTTGCTCAAAATGATTTATATACAACAAAGATAAAAGATGGTAGTGTGGCCAATAGCAGTGCTGCCGCTAGTGAGAATACGGTGCTAGAACTTGAGAGTGTTAGTAAAGGTTTTTTATTACCACGTTTAACCACCTCGCAGCGTAATGCAATTTCAATTGCAGATAAAGAAAGAGGAAACGGACTTACAATCTATAATGTTGATACAGATTGTGTTAACTATTGGAGTAAAACAGGAAATAGATGGTTGAGCCTATGTGGATCATTACCTCCTGCAATTATGGATATATCTAATTGTAATGCTATAAAATTAAGCGCTTCTGGAAGTGATATGTTAACTCAAGGTAAATACTTAAGAGAAACAGATGTATTATATATAACTGTTAAGGTAGAAGAGCCTGGATCTTTTAATATCAGCGCGGTAAGTAACAATGGTTATTCTTTTTCTAAATCAGGAACCTTTGATACAACAGGTGTGTATACTATTGCTTTAGATGGTCTAGGAACTCCTTTACAGGCTAATGAACAAAGTGGAGATTTAATATCATTTAGTTTTAATGGTAAACCAGCTCCAACAGATTGTATGTTTAGTATTAAAGTGAAGTCTTCAGCCCTTAGTTTTACACTAGAGCCTCAAGATGTACAAGCTAATTGGGATGCTTATATAGGTGTGCCGTTAAATGCAAATGATAATAGAATAGATCTTACAGTTAATGTAACTGCTTTAGGTTTTTGGAGAATTACAAGTAATAGTGAAAATGGAATGTCCTTTAATGGAACAGGAGAGTTTACCAGTACAGGAAGCCAAACAATCTCTGTTGTAGGACAAGGAATTCCGGTTAAATCAACACCAATAGGTAATCCAAGTATATTTAATTTTACTACAAATTCAAGTTCTAATAACGCACCTACAAATGTTAAGGCTAGAGTTAATGTAAAACCAGTATCTTATAATTATCTATGTGATGACCCAAATAATAAAGTAGAGTTTAGAGGTGAGTACAAACAAGATGTTAAGCTTGGAAGAAATAATGCTATTTTATTGCCTGTTACAGTTTTAGCTCCAGGAACTACCACTATTGAGCTTATTGGAACAATGCAAGCAAGTAGTGGAAATACACAGGTTAAATACACGGCTAAAGATGTATATCTTAGTTTTAATAAATCTCGCAACGATATTCAATACGTAACTTTATACCCAGAAGAAGTATTAGTACCTAGAGGTGTTAGCGCAATAACTTTTGATTCAGCCTTAAATAGTAATATTTGTACTACTTTTCCTGAGATAAAGGTAGAAGAACAAATAGTTCGTTATAGTCTGGAGTGTAGTAGTATTGTTGTTAATGGAAATTATTTAGTAGATACAGATATTAGCAAAAATAGTATTTCAGTAAAAATAAGTGTTGATTATCCAGGGGATTATTCCATTGTAACAAATCAATTAAATGATGTGAGCTTCTCGGCAAGTGGGACTTTTGATAAGCCAGGACAATACATAGTTGAGTTAAAGCCTTCAGGTAATTATAAACAATCAGGGCGTTTAACCTATATGATTACAACAAATAGTCAATCTGGAAGCACGGTATGTTCAACTACTGTTAATGTAGTAAATAGAGATATAGTTATATTAACCTTAGGAAACGTAAACTATGGAGCTAGTCCATCAGCAAACACTTATGCAGGAAGTGCTATTTTAAAGAGTATTAGAAACTTCGGACCAAACGGTATTGTTAAGGTAAATAATATAAGAGTGTTAACCACAGGTCTTCAAGGAGAATCTCTACGTAGTTATATTATCAATAATAAAGTAGATATTATCCATAATGTGATAGGATATAATGCTAATCAAGCTACTTTAAATGTTTTTGATTGGTTTGTGAAAACCGAAAAAGGAGTACTGATTATCAGTGATGAAAACACTGCTCATACCTCTAGTAAACAGTTTATAGAATCTCTAACAGGACAGAGCATTGGTAATGCAAGTGGTAGATTTACAATGATTAATCCTGTTTTAGACTCAGCTCAAGATGAAGCTATTGTAAAAGGACCTTTTGGTAGTTTAAAAGACAAGTACATTGGTAATGATGCGTCTAATGGATGGTATTTTGATGGAGTTAGATCAAATACTGAGCTTACCCCACTTATTGTTAGAAATGATGGATCAGGTGATATATGGGGATTAAAACATAAAACTTTAGGTTTTGCTTTCTTCGGAGATGGAGGATGGGTAGTTGGTACTATGACAAACACTAGTACAAATGTTTGGCCATCTAGATACACAGCAGATGGAACACCTATTGGAAAGCCTTACGATAAAGGCTCAACAGTGTATAACAGTGTTCTTTATGCAAATCTAATGGCATGGGCGATAGAATATGTAAAAGAAAATAAATCAGTGAAGTAATTAAGAATTAGGCTAGGGCATTTGTGCTCTAGTTTATTTTTAAAAAAATGCTTATGAGAAAAAATAGAAAATTTAAAGATATAATCCTGTTTTTTTGTTTAGTTATTTTAAGTGTATTTACATCTATAAATGTACAGGGACAAGGAAAAGGAGCTCAGATTTCAGATAGTTCTGTTTTGCAGAATACTCTAAATCCATTATCATTTAGTATACTGGATTTAAGTTCTGTAGAACGTGGTTTTCTTCTGCCTCGTATGACAATGGAACAGCGTCAGGCTATACCTGTGAAGAATTTACAACCAGGGCTGATGATTTATAATACAACAAGAGATTGTATGGAGTTTTTTAGCGCAACAAGAAAACAGTGGCTAGGACTTTGTGGAGATGGAGAACCAGCCGAGTTTGTAATTACAGATGCAAGTTGTGGTAAGATTCGAATTGAAGGAAACTATAACGAAGGAGTGTTTTTACAATCACGTGCTAACTTGATTGCTATGGAAGTAAATGTTTCTACCCCTGGAACTTATCAAATAGAGGCAGAGGCATATAATGGAACAGAAAAAAATGGTTATGCTTTTTCCTCAAGCGGTATTTTTCCTTCACAAGGAACATACAATGTTTTTTTAAGAGCAACAGGAACTCCTAAAAAAGGTTATCCAAGAGATAATACAGGTAAGCCTACAAGTGTAGGAGATATAATTAAGTTTAAATTCAACGGTAAAGATATAGATTGTCAAACAAATATTTTTGTAGAGAAAGAATCTTTACAATATCAGATAGATAGAGTTGTACCATCTGGGGAGTTTTACACTGGTGTGAGTTTAAAAGACAAGCGTAGTGGTTTTTTAGATGTATATATTAATCAAATCACAATGGGAGGAATCGTAGAGATTCATACTCCAGAGATTAATGGTATTCGTTTTATAGGAAAACGTGCTTTAACAAGTGCAGAGGTAGCTTCTAAACAGGCTATAATTAGGCTCTATGGTGAAGGAATCCCTTTGCTGCCTCGTACAACACCTATGGACTTTATTAGTAATTCTTATGTTAGGTTAGAACTAGGGGAGTCGCCTAAGGTAAAAGCGGCAAATGTAGATATAGAAAGATTAAACTTTGATGTGCTTTGTGATAATACAGGTCAATACACAATTAGTCATCAGGGAGATTTTGAGTATAATGAGCCTTTGACAAATGATCATAAATTGAATGTACCAGTTAAGGTATTAGCCCCTGGAAGAGGTAAACTTGTAGCTACAGTAGATGTTACAGGTAGCGACTTTGGACAACAGACCCAAAAGATTGAGTTTAGTTCAGAGGTGGTTGATTTTGAGTTTAATTCTCTAAGGGATGATGTACAAAATGTAGTGCTAACTCCTGTTAATGGAACTGGTAAGCCAACTGTATCTAATAAAGATATAACCTTTAAATTTAAGATGCTATCAAAAGGAGCTCATGAGTATGATACTACTTACCCAATAGAGAATAATGATAGAGATATTGTGGGATGTGAGTATAATGTGCCTGTAACAGGAGCTCCAGTACAGTATGAAATACTATGGAATAATATTCAAATAGGAGGTAAACTCAGACCTTACTCAGTGGCAACTAATGCTAATTATATAGATGTACCAGTGAAGGTTATCTTCCCAGGTGAAGCTGTTATAGAATCTGATGTTCAAGTAAATGGAGTAAGTTATAAAGGGTCAAAAGTATTGACAGATAATGATATTAATACAAATGGAGGAGTAAAAACTATTCGATTACAAGCCACTGGTAGACCAGAGAAAGCTGATCAATCTGTATTTACTTTAAAAGGAAACAGTATTGGTAATAATCCTCAAATAGGACCTGTTACAGTACCTATTTTGTATAGACCAATGGTTTTATTATCCTCTGGAAATAGTTCAGGATATCGTGTAGATGCAGGAACAAAAGGTGGATTGTTAAACAATAAGGATTATTTTGGTCCTAATGGACTTGTTAAAATAGAAAGCTTAATTGTTGTTTCAGGAAGTCATACATCAGCTTCAGCTTTTTCAACTGCTTTAACAAATAATAAAGTAGATATAGTTATAGGAACGCTAAACTTTGGATTTGATAATACTAAAAATAATGTTCTTTATGATTTTTTAGTTAATCAAAAAGGAGCAGCAATGATTAATAATGAAGCAAATGAATCTTATGCTGCGGCATTTATAAATTTATTAGCAGGAGGAGGAAGTGCAACTATTTCAGGACAAAGTACATTCCATACTTTAGTAAGTATTAATGATCCGCTTCTTGTGGGGCCATTTGGAGACTTAAGAGGCTTAACCCTTGGGGAGGATGTAGTAGGTAGAACAGTTAATAATTTACCGTCTTCTTATATTGCCTACGATGCAGATCCAAACAAACGTTGGGTTATAAGACACAATAAGTATAATTTTGTTTATACAGGAGATAGTGGGTTTATGCAACTAGGTAATGTTTATGGAGTTAGTGGTAATTCTACTAAAGCAACTGTAACAACAGGTAGAGGATCTGCAGGAAATGGTAGTCTTCCAACTTATAATAGTCACTTTACAATGAACTTCTTGGCCTATGCAATTGATCAAATTCAAAGAGATAGACCAAATGAGTAAAAAAATAAAAGAGAGCTGAAAATAGCGCTTTTTAGATAAATGAGGTAAAATAGGAATAAAAGTGTTCTTATTTTACCTCTTTTTTTTGGGTTTATAAAATTTAAATAAGAATCAGTAAAGCAAAATTAATGAGTCTTAGGTTAGTTAAAACTTTATTTTTATTGACTAATTAGGGGGGATAGTATTTAATAAATTAAATGAAGAAAAATCGTGTATATACTTGTGATATATCTACTATGTTTTAAGCTAAGAAATCAAATAATTCTCCCTTTGATTCTAAGGGTAATTATTTTAAGTATAAAGCTAATTATCACCAGAGAAAGTAAAATAAATACAAAGGAAAGTACCATAAGAAGTATCACAAATACAATCGGGATTATTTTGGCTAAATAAGGACATAGTGTAGGATTACCTGGATTAGAGGTGATCTTTTTTTGTTAAAAGATTCCAAGTTTTAAGGCTTTTTTTTACCTATAAAATCTTATGTAAAAAGTTGTAATACGACGAAAAACCTCTTGTATTGACAAGAAGCTTAGAATATTTATTAAAAACTGGATAAGAATACTTTAAAAAGTTGTACATAAGGTGAATTTATGCAAATTGTGATATTCGTTTTTTTAAGCAGGTGATTTTTATATGGATATTGTCTTGTGTGATTAAGTGTTTTGGTATAGGTGATTTTTGGTGATTAATTGAAAAAACCTGCAACTAGGGATTGTTTTAAGATTGTTATAATTTTTTTTTAGTTTTTCTTTTTTTTCGATATTTAATAGGGTTTTATTCAATAATGATTAGTTAATTGTTTGTTTTACAGGCTTTTTGTTATTTTGTTTTAAGAAATAGTATTGGTAATTAATGAGAATAATAGCAATCCATTTTGTTTTTTAACATTTAAAAATATGGATTGGGTATGTTCTTTGTTAAAGCCTATTTACTAGTAATAAATAACAAAAAGGTTATGAAAATAAAGGTAGATATTAAAAAGATAGGAGTGAGTTTACTGACTTTAGGATGTTTTACAACTATGCAAGCTCAACAAGACCCTCAATTTACACAATATATGTATAATACCTCAAACATCAACCCTGGGTACTCAGGTACTCGTGGAGTGCTTAATGTTTTTGGTATGTATAGAGCACAATGGGTAGGGCTTGATGGATCTCCTCAAACAGCAAATATATCCATAGATACTCCACTTGGGAAAAATGGACTCTCAGGAGGTATTAACTATACCAATGATAGAATTGGAGCTATGTCAGAGAATAACTTTTCTGTAAACCTAGCCTATGCGGTAGATTTAAATGACCAGTACAAATTATCATTTGGTTTAAAAGCAACAGCAAATCTTTTAAATTTTGATAAAGACAAGCTTGATATATATGATCCAAGTGATGTTTCTTTTGTTGATGTTAATAATAAATTTAGTCCAAACATAGGAGCAGGATTATATCTATATTCAGAGAAGTCTTATCTGGGTATGTCTGTGCCTAATTTTATGACTACAGATAGAACAGAGAACGAGGGGCAAAAATTAATGCGTCAAAAAATGAACTTTTATCTTATGGGAGGATATGTTTTTGAACTTAATCCAAGTTTAAAATTCAAACCTGCTTTTTTGGCTAAGTCTGTTTCTGGCGCTCCTATGCAGGTTGATTTAACAGCAAACTTCTTGATTATTGATAAATTCACACTAGGGGCATCTTATCGTTGGGATGCTTCTGTAAGCGCTCTGGCTGGATTCCAAATAAATGAAGGATTGTTTATAGGGTATTCTTATGATGCTGATACCACTAAATTAGCTAGATACAATTCTGGATCACATGAGGTGTTTCTAAGATTTGATATTTTCAATAAATACAATAGAGTAACCACAGCTCGTTTCTTCTAAAAAAGCTATAAATATAATATAAGAAAAAGAATGAAAAAGATTTACAAAACAGGGTTTATAATGTGTTTAAGCTTGTTTTCCTTGACCAGTTTTGCCCAAAACAGCTATGTTAAAAAGGCAAATAAGCAAATACAGAAAATGGCTTATGCCGAGGCAATTACTACTTATGAAAAAGCAATAGCAAAAGGTAAACAAGCAGATGATATACTTTTTAATTTAGTCAAGGCTTATTATGAGAATGGTATGTACTTGCAGGCAAATCACTGGTATGAAAAATTGTTTGAAAACGTAAGTCAGGCTAGTGATATAAAAGATATAGAGGCTTACTATAGATACATTCAAACAATTAGAACAACAGGGGATTATTTTTTAGCAAACTCAAAGATGGAGCTATTTGCCGAGAAAGCTCCTGGAGATTCTAGAGTAAAAAAGTATTTGAGTAATCCTAACTACTTAGAACAGGTTAATACCAATAGAGATGGGTATAGGGTAAAGCAACTAAATAGCGTAAACACCCCAGGATCTGAGTATGGCTCTGCATTATATAAAGGAGAGATTGTTTATGCATCATCGGCTAAAAAAGGTAAACAAAAAGGTATTCACTCTTGGACCAATGATCCTTATACTAAGCTTTATTCTGCTTCGGTAAGAATTGATGGGTATATTGGCAAGGCGAAACCTTTTGTTAGAAAACTAGAAGGGAATTATAATGAGGCTAATGCTATTTTCTCAGCCGATAGTAGAACCATGTATTTCTCTAGTAATAATCGAGCAGATAAAAACGTGAGATACTCAGATAAAGCTTTACTAGTTAATCTATATAGAGCCTATAGCTTTGGACCAGGAAAATGGGGAGATGTAGAGAAATTAAGTATTAATGTAGAACATGCCAATACAGCTTCTCCTGCATTATCACCTGATCAAGATTGGATTTATTTCTCATCAGATAGACCCGGAGGATACGGTCAGTCAGATTTATATAGAGCTAAAGTATTTAGAGATGGATCTATTGGAACTCCAGAGAATTTAGGAGATAAAATAAATACAGAAGCTAGAGAGAGTTTTCCTTTTGTGAGTTCTGATAATGTATTATACTTCGCCTCGGATGGTCATCCTGGGTTAGGAGGACTTGATCTTTATGGAGTACAGATTTATCAAGATGGAAGTTTTGGAGAGGTAGTTAATTTAGGTAACTCAATTAATAGCCCTTATGATGATTTTGCTATGTACTTAGATCCTGAGGCTAAGTTTGGATTTATTACCTCTAACAGACCCAATGGAAGTGGTAAAGACGATTTGTATTATGTAAGAATGAAATTAGGTACTGAGCTTAATATCTCTCAAGATATCACAGGAAAGATCATTGATCAAAAAACTAAGCAACCAATTCTAGATGCTTTTGTGTTTTTATATGACAGTAAACATAGAATGATAGAGCAAATAGAGGTTGATAAGCGTGGTGAATATGTTTTTAAAGACGTAAAAGTAAACAGAGATTATTATGTATCGGTAAAAGCAACTGGTTATGTATCAGAAGAAAAATCAGTAGAGGATGTTACATTAACAGATGTGAAGGTTGTGAATTTTCAGCTTTTAAAAGATACAGCTCTTGATATTGATCACTATAACAATTCTGGTGAAGCACAATCCTATAAGGAGATACAAAAAGGAGAAGATCTAGGTAAACGTTTAGCACTTGCACCAATTTATTTTGATCATGATAGTGCTGTAATTAGAACTGATGCTCAGTTTGAGCTTGCTAAAGTGGTTGTGATGATGAAAAATAATCCAACTATGAAAATACAGGTTCGTTCACATACAGATAGTAAAGGGTCCGATGCTTATAATATGGGATTATCAGAACGTCGAGCTCAAACAACAGTTGATTGGTTAATCTATCAAGGTATTAATCCTTCTAGGTTAAGTGCTAAAGGTTATGGTGAGACTAATATTATTAATCATTGTCAGAATAATGTTCCTTGTTTAGAAAAACAACATCAACAAAACAGACGTAGCGAGTTTATTATCATGGAGTTATAATATGTAGTTATTATAAAATAATATGTAGTAGAGCTACCTTCTTTTTAAAAGAAGGTAGCTCTTTTTTTATAGGAGATTTTTCTTTGTCTTTTGAAGTGTTTTTTATAGAGAAGAAGTTGAAAATAGATAGAGATTTTGGATGTACAATTATTCATGATTTTCCGCCTCCATCGGATAAACTGAGACAGCTCCAATAGTGTCTCTACATAAGTTGATTAATAATTCAGATCGGTCATGTGGATTAAGCTTCCAATGTTTTTCTCCGATGTCTAGTAACCAACCTTCAGGAATTAACCCATCGAAAAAAGGAAAAAGTACATTACTATGATAATTTTCTTCAGATAAGGGTAAACTAATTGGCTTAGGATTAGTTGTTTTTAGATAATCCTTTTCATAGTAAAACGAGTAACCATTATCTGTTTCAAGAAGATAACCAGCTAATTGATCTTGAAAATATATTTTCGCTTGTCTTACCATTATTATCTAGTTTTATCAATTACACCTACTTCTTTACCAAATAGAGCTAGTACATCGTTTACTTTGTCTAAACGAAGTGTTTTTTTACCTTGTTCTAAATCACGTACAAAACGCAGTCCTACACCAGCATTTAATGCTAAATCCTCTTGTGTTAGCTTTAATTCTTTTCGTTTTTGCTTTACAAATAATTGTATTGAATCCATATCTATACCTTTTCAGGTATAAGGTATACATAAAAATATTATATAATACCTCTTCGGGTATAGTTTGTACTTAATTTATTTTTTTATACCCAATAGGTGTTATTTTATGAGTTAAATAGAAAGTGTTTTTAGTTGGAAAGTTCTTAAAGAATAAGCTTCTATTTATATGTTTTTTCCTCTGATAAGTTTAAGTCAAAGATTCTATTTTTTCATTCTTGATTAGAAAGAGGTCAAAATAGTATTGGTACAAACAACGCACTACTTCTATAAGTGCTTCTGCTGGTCTATGGAAAAAAAGTCCTTTCTCTGTTGACATACTATTTCAAACAGAGATACGCAACCTAAAAACAGAAGAATAAAAAACGATTAACCTTTATGAATTAACAAGTTATAACTATTTGCCAGAAGTAAAGTTTAATTATGTATTGTCTAGAAAATGGCAAGCTCAATTACAGCTCTCTGCTTAATTGACTACTTTAAAAGAAAAAGAAAATAGATATAGTTATAATAGGGTAAACGATGATTTTTCTGGTGTTTATGATTATGTTAAAAAAGGAGAGATAAAAACCCTATGTACTAGATGAGAATCAATATAGAATTGAGGTGAGTATTACTTATAGACATAGTCAGTTTTGGTTATACAGTTTAGGGGTGAGTTACCAAAAAGACAGCTATGATGAGTATTATAAGCAGACACTTTTTAAATCTCAACTTGATAAAAAAACTCCAAAGGCTGAAGCTAAGGTACTTTATCAAAAACAAAAATATCAAGTAGGAGTAGGAGTGAGTTTTGAAGCTCAGAAATCACAAAAAGCTTTTACACAAGAAGACACTACTTTTCAAAGTTTGTATCAAGAGATTTACCTTCCTGCTTTTAGATATCGAACGATGGATAAAAATTATTTGACACTAGAGCTAGATTATATTTACAGTCTAAAAGAGAGACAGCAGATAGGAGCTAGATTTACTTTAGGTAAACTATGGGCAGATAAAAGTGAGTTAATACTAAATGACCAGGCTTATAAAGTTAAAGCTCATCAAGTTTATATGAGTTTATATTTTCAGTTTTAGTGCGTATAACAATAATTAGATTTTTATAAGTATCTCGCTATCAGTCACTTTTTCTATAGATATGTAAAACTGTAAGGACGAGTCTTTTATAGGATATACCTTTGTCGTTCCTAAGGAAACAAAGGAAGTAGTATTAATAATAAAAAAAATATGAAATGAAAAGAATTGTTCTATTACTAATGATGGCATCTATGGCACTAGCTTGCTCTTCTGATAATAATGAGGTAAATGAGAGTGAAATAGTTGATGGAATTTCTACCTCAACTAAGATTCAAACACCAAAATGGCTTCAAGGAAATTGGAGGATAAGTGGAGGATAAGTGGGGGGACTTCACCATTTGTTCCTGGTTTTAGTATTTCTTTAAATGAGTTATGTTTCATTTCTCTAACAACAGAATGTTTTCAAGAGATGATTAATCAGGCTTATCAAGTGAATCCTGATGTAGTCAAAGTAGAACAAGAATATAGAGAAGGATTACAACAAGGGTATAGAGAAGGGTATTATCGTCTAGCTATTTACCTTAATAATACTACAATAGAATTTATATTTACTGAAAAAAGTAATAGTGAGGTTAGATATACAATGGGAAATGTAAAAGGTACCTTATTTAAAGTTTATGAATAATATTCCAATAAAAACAGAAAGGCTGTCCAATCGGACAGCCTTTCTATTTTTTAGTTATAAAACTATTTAGTTTCAAATGTGATTTTGTTTTGATTAGCACCACACTTAAGCATTGAAGAACCGTATAATGGGTTAGATAGGTCTTCTACATCACTTAGCCATTGACCACCTTCACCGTTGTTGTACATTGGGCAGTATTGTTCAAATACTACTCTGTCTGTTCCTACCGTATTGATTAGTTTTACTAAGTCTTCTGTTAGGTCTTCGAATTCTTCTCTTTGTACTTTGATGTCTGCTACGTCAATCTTAGTAGCTGTTTCTACTAATTCTTTCACTAGTTCTTTTGCTGTAGCATCTTCTGTTACTACTGCATTAAGATTAGTTACTAATGTTTTACTAGCCGTAGCAGCTTCTGCTTGATTGTCTTCTTGAAGTGCTTTTTTAACTAAGAAATAAGCATCAAGAGTAGATTGTAATACAGCAGATTCTTTTACTGTTGTTACTTTTTCAGCAGCGCTAGCTGTAGTGTGATCATCGTGATCATGTCCTGCGTGCTCTTCTGTTGTTGGAGCTGTTGTTTCTTGTTTTTTGTCATTACATGCAGTAAGTGTGAAAGCTAATACTGCAAAACTTAAAATTACTTTTTTCATTTGATTGTTATTTGTATTATTGTTTTTTGTCAAGGTGTGAAATCGTGAAACCGCTTATTTGTATTTTTGTTACTTGTTACTTGTTACGTGTTTTCAATTCTCTGTTCCCATTTTCGTTTTCGATAAGGTAAAGTTAGAAAAAAGAAGGTAGAGTTTTGTTTAAAGTTAACAGTTTACGGTTTACAGTATTGCCCTACGGGCATAATGTACTTAGATGATGTAATTAACTATACTCTGAAACAGTTTCACGAAAAAACAACATCACAAATTCACGGTCTCACAAATTCACGGTCTCACAAAAAAGAAACTACCTTTCGAATTGACAACAGCTGTGTAAGGCTTTATAATCTGCATCTGTAGCTTTGTCTAGTTCTGTATCGTGTCCTACCTTGGCTACAGCCTTAGATATAGCTGCTTTAGAGGTTAGTTTTTTATCAAAGTTAAGGTGTAGTACCTTTTCCTTTACATCCCAAGAAGCAGTAGATACCCCTTTTACTTTCTTCGCAGCGGTTTCTATTCTCTCTTTACATAAATCACAGTTTCCTTTTACTTTAAGCATAGCATGTTCTAGATTAGCACTTGCCGTAGTTCCGTGATTAGCATGTCCTTTAGCAGCAGGAGCATTATCGTTGTTCATCATACTGCGTTTCCCCTCTAACTGCGCGCTAGCATCAACTGTAAATACTCCATTAGTTACGATTTCTTCTCCATTTTCTAATCCTGACATCACTACATAATTCTCTCCAAGTGAAGGTCCTAATACGATTTCTCTTAGCTTAAAGGCAGGAGTAGCTGTATTGGGTTGTTTTACATAGATTACAGAGCGTTTACCTGTCCATAGTACAGAAGATTTAGGAATGACCATTTCTTTATTGTACTGTTTAAGAGGAGCTGATATTTTTGCACTCGCGTACATCTCAGGTTTAAGGTTATTATTTCTATTGTCTGTTTCTACTCTTACTTTTGCTGTTCTAGAAGTAGCGTCTATAATAGGATTGATAAAAGCAATCTTTCCTTTAAATACTTCTCCTGGTAAACTCTGCAATGTATATTTTAATACATCTCCTTCTTTGATAAATGGAAGGTCATTCTCATAGGCATCAAATACAGCCCACAGTTTAGATAAATTAGAAATATTATAAAGCACAGTTCCTTGACTGATATAATCACCTTGGTTAACATTTTTTGCCACGACAATACCACTTGTATTCGCATGTATAGATACATAAGGAGAAACATTCCCTGTGCTCAAGACTTTGCTTATTTGAGCTTCTGACATCTTCCAAATGCGCAATTTCTCTTTAGCAGCGTCTAATAATAATGGCTGTAAGTCTTTTAACTTAGCTGCTTCTAATAACTCTTGTTGAGCGGTTAGTAGATCAGGAGAATAGATAGTAGCGATTAGTTGTCCTTGTCTTACAGCTTCTCCTGTAAAGTTAACATACAACTTCTCAATACGACCATTGACATGTGAAGTTTGAGATTGTTGTAATCGCTCATCTACTTGTATGGTTCCATAGAGTTGAATGTCTTTTACTGCATCTTGATGTCCTACCACAGTAGTTTGTATATTAGCTAGTGCTACTGCTTCTTTAGACATCTGGATTGCCTCATCATCTATTGCGTTATCACCACCATCAGAAGATTTAAGCGGAATTAAGTCCATAGCACATAAAGGACATTTCCCTGGTTTATCCATTTTGATTTGTGGGTGCATAGAACAAGTCCATACTGTATTTCCCTCTTCTGTAGTAGCTGGTTCTCCATTGTGCTGATGTGATCCTGCTCCACCAAAGACCATCCATCCTAATAATAAACCTACAAGTAATATTGCACTATAACGCACAATATTGTTTTTGAATATATTTCTTATTTTGTCCATTGCCTAAATATTTTGTGTGTTGTCACGTATTGCTAATAATTTCTTGATAGAAGCTACCATGGTATTGTAGTTAGCAATTGCTTCTGCTTTTTTTAATTGGTAATCTAATAATTGACGTTGTACTTGTATTACATTGGTTAAATCACTTTTACCTGTTACAAATTCTTTGATAATAAGGTTGTAAGTCGTCTCAGCTAATGTAGTCTGCTTCTCATACAAGGTGACAATTCGTTCAGCATCATCTAATTGACTTTTGTATCCATAATACTCACTTTTTAAAGTATTATAAGTGTCTTCGAACTTCTGATCACTAGACTTCCACCATAGTTTACCTTCTTCTTGTTGGGCTTTATACTTTTTGCGGAAGATAGGAAGACTCACAGTGACCATTGGCATAATCATATCCTTTCCATTCATATCTCCCATAGCCAGCATTTTATCATTAGTCTTTCCGATAACCATATACTGCAGTCCAAGTCCTATCATAGGGTAGCTCATTTTCTTGTCCATTTCTGCTTTCGCTTTATAGGCAAGACCTTCTTCTGTGATCATTGAAAGCATAGGGTTATTAGCCTCTATGGCTAGAAGAGCATCTTGCTCTCCATATATAAAAGGTATTTTCTCTATTTCACCTAAGACTACTTCATGGTTTGCCTCTCTGTTTAAAAGAGCATTGAATTTTGCTTTCTCTGCTTTTAATTGAGAGTGTAAGCTTTCAATATTATTCTCTATCTCTATAAGCTCTAATCCAATACGCAATACATCAGACATTCCTGAAGCGCTACTGCCGCCCAATTCGCTCATACCTCCGCCAGATCCCATGGAAGAAGACATCGCTGGTGTGCTACTAGCAGTAGTTCCACCACCCATATTCATTGATCCCATACCTGCTGATGCAGAAGCAGATGTAGTAGAGGCAGTCTTACTACTTACTTTAGGAGTAGCGGTAACCTTAGCACTATTAGATGGTGCTGAGAACTTTCTAAGAGCTAATTGTTCTAATTGTTGTAAGAGTTTTCTGTTCTCTTCATTATTTCTTAACTGCTCGTTTAGCTTCTGCATGGCATACCATTGGGTATGTACTTGTAAAGTAATATTATCAACCACTTCTTTGTACTGCTCGTTTTGCATATTAGCCATATGACCAGCTTCTATGCGGGCAGTCTTACGCGTACCAAACCAAGGAAGCATCTGCATGATACTTACATTGCCAATAGAGCGCCCACCTACAATATCCATAGGCTTTGTGTAGAAGTCCATAGATAGTTCAGGATCCTGAAAAGCACCTGCTTGTGGAATCTTTTGTAAAAAAGCTTCATGAGCAAATTTCTGTGCTTTGATCCCTGGGTTATTCTCTATGGCTACATTGAGATAGCTTGATAGAGAGTCTTTAGGTTGCTGCTGCGCTACAGCCGTAGCAGTGAAGCTAGTCACTGCTAAGAAGGCCGAAGCTAAATATATATACGTTTTATTTTTGTTCATTGTTTTATTAGTTTACGGTTCACAGTTTATGTCGTCACGGATTGGAAATCCACACCATCATACTTCGTTTAAGTTGCGCAAAGTCGGGAGACTTTCCGCAGCGAGTTATCCCCTGAATGTGACACGCATAATAATGCGTCTCTACCTTAGTGTATTGTGTGCCGACAGTGTGTATATAATGCCCGTAGGGCAATCATTCTTAATTCGTAATTAATTAAGCGGAACGCTTAATTGCCCATTCTCTCCACCAACATTGGAATACTGGTACTACAAACATGGTCATGGACTGTATTAACATTCCTCCGAATGTAGGGATAGCCATGGGGACCATAATCTCTGCTCCTTTACCCGTAGAGGTCATCACAGGAAGAAGTGCAATTAGAGCTGTAGCAGTAGTCATCGCTGCAGGTCTTACACGTTTTAATCCTGCGTATACTACCGCTTCTCGAATCTCCTCTTTAGTCTTAGGATCTCTAGCCTTAAAGGTATCATGTATATAAGTTCCCATTAGTACTCCATCATTGGTAGCTAATCCGAATAAGGCGATAAAACCTACCCAGACTGCTATACTCAGGTTGATATTGTGCATTTGGAATAAGTCTCTCATATTCATATCTCCGACTGAGAAGTTCATAAACCAAGGCTGTCCGTATAACCACAATAAGATAAAACCTCCTGCAAAAGCTACGAACACTCCAGAGAAGTGGATAAGCGATGCTGCAATCGTTTTAAACTGGAAGTATAGAATCAAAAGAATCGCTAATAAACTCAGTGGTACAATGTATAGTAATCGCTGAGAAGCTCTTTCTTGTTGTTCATAATTACCAGCGAACTTATAGGTTACTCCTTTTGGTAGGGTAAGTTCACCAGAGGCTAGCTTAGCTTGTAATAGCTTATCTGCCTCGTGTACTACATCTACTTCTGCTTTTGTTTCTATTTTATCAAAGATGACATAACCAAGTAAGAAGGTATTCTCACTTTGAATCATCTGTGAACCTTTAGCATATTCTATATCCGCTACCTCGCTTAAAGGAATTTGAGCTCCTGTAGCGGTAGGGATTAGCATTTTTGCTAGCTGTTCTGGGTTATCTCTTAGTTCTCGAGGATAACGCAATCTTACCGGGAATCGCTCACGTCCTTCTACAGTAGTGGTTAGGGCCATTCCTCCGATAGCAGCACCGATTACATCTTGCAAGTCAGATACTGTAATTCCGTATCTAGCCATATTATGTCTGTTTAGGTGAATCTCTACATAAGGAGCACCTACCGCGCGATCATAGAATACAGTAGAAGGCATAATAGAAGGGATGTCTTTAAGCGCAGTCTCTAATGCTTTTCCACCTGCTTCTATAGATTCTAGATCTGGTCCAGATACTTTTAATCCCATTGGCGCACGCATACCTGTTGATAGCATCACAAGTCTTGCCTCGATAGGCTGAAGTTTAGGAGCCGAGGTTAGTCCAGGTAAGTGAGATACATTGACAATTTCTTGCCAGATATCATCTGCCTTTTTAATCTCAGGACGCCATTGACGCAAGAACTTACCATCTTTGTCTATAATTAAACTATCTCTAGGGATAAGTCTAAAACCATCTTCTACATTATAGGTAGTTCCATTGATAAGTTCAAACTCTCCTTTTTTATTCACTTTAAATCGCTGTCTATGTCCATTGTCATCTAGGATGTATTCTGATCTATAGTTGATCGTGTTCTCAAACATCTGAGTAGGAGCAGGGTCTAGAGCAGAGTTTACACGTCCCCATTTACCTACTGTTAATTCTACTTCAGGAATATTGGAAATACGTCTGTCTAGTGTACCGATAAACTGAAGGTTCTGTTCAATACCTGTATGAGGCATACTTGTTGGCATCAGTAAGAATGATCCTTCGTTAAGACTAGGCATAAACTCCTGTCCAATACCTGGGAAGGTCTGTGTTGATTTTTGCCAAAAAGCAGTTTCTCTAAATGATTTCCATCCAACAGTCTCAAAGCCTTTGGCTAGAAAACCAAAGCTTTTGTCTGCACCTAACCATACTAGCATTCCGAAGACTAATGTTAGAATAGGAATACTCATGAACTTCCAGCGGTGGGTAAGTGCCCATCTTAAGATTTGTTCATAGTAGATTACTAATAACCACAATACACCTAATATAGATCCGATAGCTAAAAGTACAAAGACAAAGTTTAATCCTGTACTCTCTTGAGTACCCAGAGGTAACCATTCTACTGTAAGGTAGTATAAAGCCACAAATAGGGTAAGGACTACATTGATATAATTGGCTATTGTATCTGTTTTCCAGCCTGGTGTAAACAGATTATTAATAGCCACTAATGTTAGCGTCACAGCGATAAACTCGCCTGTATATATCCACAGTCCTATACCTACTACAGCTAAGATATAATTGGCTATTTTGCGCAGTTTTTGTTTGTCTATTTTAATAGAGTATACATAGTACGCTATTGTAGGAAGTACGATGATCCCTAAGATAAATGCCGATAATAGAGCGAAGGTCTTGGTGTAAGCTAATGGTTTAAATAGCTTTCCTTCTTGCGCTTCCATTGCAAATACAGGTAAGAAGCTGATAATGGTGGTTAGCATAGCTGTTGACAAGGCACCTGATACTTCTGATACCGCTTTTGTAATAAGGTTGACAAAAGCCATTCCCTTACTTTGTATTCCTTGGGCTTTTTCTTCTTCCATGTACCTGATGATACTCTCGACAAAGACGACGCCAACATCCACCATAACTCCAATAGCAATAGCAATACCCGATAGGGCAACGATATTGGCTTCTATTCCCATATATTTCATAATGATGAAAGTCGCTAGTACACCTATGGGTAGAATACTAGAGATAATCACTGACGCGCGCAAGTTTATAACAAGTACAATAACTACGATGATACAGATTAATATCTCGTGTGCTAAGGCTGTTTCTAGTGTACCTATTGTTTCTTGTATTAATCCTGATCGGTCATAGAAAGGAACTACGGTTACTTTAGATATGGTACCATCAGCAAGTGTTTTTTGAGGAAGCCCAGCTTCCATCTCTTTTATTTTAGCTTTTACGTTACTAATCACATGCATAGGGTTAGCTCCATAACGAGCTACTACAACACCTCCTACAGCTTCAATACCTTCTTTATCTAGACCACCACGACGTGTAGCTGGCCCTAAGTTAACGAAGGCTATGTCTTTAATTTTTACAGGAACATTGTTTCGTACTGTGACTACAGCATCCTCTAGATCCTTGACATTTTTAATGTATCCAAGACCGCGTACTAAGTACTCTGCTTTATTAATTTCGATGGTCTCTGCTCCGATATCAAGGTTACTTTTCTGAATCGCAGACATCACATCCATCACAGATACGTTATAAGCGCGCATTGCATCAGGATTTACTTCTACTTGATACTCTTTTACATATCCTCCGATAGAAGCTACCTCAGACACTCCTTCTGCAGCAGATAAGTTATATTTAGTATAGAAATCTTGTACTGTACGTAGCTCGTCCGGATCCCATCCACCTGTAGGTTCTCCTGTCTCAGGATTACGCCCTTCTAGCGTGTACCAGTATACTTGCCCAAGTGCAGTAGCATCTGGTCCTAATGAAGGGATTACTCCCTCAGGTAATGTTCCTGCTGGTAGAGAGTTTAGTTTCTCTAAGATACGCGAGCGGCTCCAGTAGAATTCTACATTTTCTTCAAAAATGATATAGATAAACGACATCCCAAACATAGAGCTACTACGCACTGTTTTTACACCAGGGATTCCCAGTAGAGAAGTCGTTAGTGGATAAGTGATTTGCTCCTGAATATCTTTAGGAGAGCGCCCCATCCACTCTGTTGCTACGATCTGTTGGTTTTCACCAATGTCAGGGATAGCATCTACTGGTACAGGATCGCTTGGCAACATATTTTGGTGCCAGTTAAATGGAGCTGTTATTAGTCCCCATACAATAACTACTACTAGTAGTAATAGAGTAATTACTCTATTGTGTAAGAAGTACTTAATGATTTTATTAAGCATAAGATATGTATTTCTGTATTAAAAAATGACATCTACTAATCTTTGATTCTATGCAACAATAGGTATGCCATAAGTTAAGGCATTGATTTTAAACCTAACATCCGATAAAAATAGATTAGTGATGATAACTAAAAGATAATTATCATTTGCCCCACAGATTAGCACTTTATTACTTCTTTAGTAAAGACATCTAAATAGTTACATTGTTATAGACTTCTTTAATGTACATAATAAGGTAAGTACTTAGAATAATACTTTCCTATCTAGTAATAAAATAAAATGTGTGGGTAAAGTAACTATCCTAAGAGTTTGCCCAGAGTATAGGGCATAAGGTAGTTACCTTGTGTAGAGTATCATATACGGTAAATACAGATATAAGACAAGGGGTCTATATCTTTATACTTAAATCCAGAAACAGAAACAGAAAGGGGAGAAACAGATACTAAATCAATAGATTTTAAGTCCTCTAAGTAGTTAGAGTTAAACCATTGTGATTTAATATTGGCTATTTTAGCCTTTGTATCTTGAACAACTTTTGGCGTTTGTACTTTTAACTCTGCTATGGTAACTAGTACTCGTGAAGCAACTGTACAACATGGCATATTCATATCCATACTGCGAGAACTTTGCTCCATATCACCACCACAACAAGACATACCACCCTCAGTACTCATCTCCATACCACAAGTCATCACCTCCTCCGTGCAAGACCACTCTATAACAGGGCTAGCCGTCACTAAAAAGGATAAGAATAGGAATAATATGGATAAGTATTTCTTCATTTAATGTCTGAATTGTTCAAAACAATGAGACAAAGATACTTGTTTTTTAAATATATAGATAGGTTTTAAATGATTTTTGCAGACGTAAAAGCACTTTTATTTTTACACTTATACAATTGTTGTTATTTGTTGTATAATTCTTGTCTATTATTGGTTTTACTTCCTTTAGACACTTGTCAATAGTGCCTTTAATACGGTTAAAGTTTTGCAAATGCAATAATTAAGTTTTGGTTTAATTCAGCACCAGATTATTTTATTGAAGCAATTTACTCTTGTTTTTTTGTTTTTAACGGTGTGTTAATGTATTTGATTTATTCTTATTTATAGTGTTAAACTATATTCGCACTATGTGACTATTATTATTTAGACAGTCCTAATAGTAAACATAATTTAAATTGCTATGAAAAATTATTTTGCTGAGTTCTTCGGAACTTTTTGGTTAGTATTAGGAGGGTGTGGTAGTGCTTTATTTGCAGCAGGGGTACCTGATGTAGGCATTGGGTTTGTAGGTGTATCTCTAGCTTTTGGTCTGACGGTTTTGACTATGGCTTATGCGGTAGGACCTATTTCAGGAGGTCATTTTAATCCTGCTGTATCCATAGGAATGTATATAGGGGGAAGATTTTCAGGAAAAGAAATTCTACCTTATATAGGATCACAACTCGCTGGAGCAATATGTGCAGCTGTTGTATTATACCTGATTTATATGGGTAGCTCAGTCTGTTGTATTGACAATAAATTACCAGGAGCATTTGCAGCCAACGGATATGGGCATTTATCACCTAGTGGGTTTAATCTACTATCTGCTTTTGTTACAGAGTTTGTATTAACAGCTTTCTTTATTCTAATTATTCTAGGTGCTACAGATAAGAAAGCAAGTGGTAAATTTGCAGGGATAGCCATTGGACTAGCGTTAACTTTAATTCATTTAATCTCAATTCCTATTACCAATACTTCTGTAAATCCTGCTCGTTCTATTTCGCAAGCACTTTTTGCAGGAGGAGAGTATATCCCTCAACTTTGGTTATTTATCACAGCGCCTATATTAGGAGCTATCGTAGGAGGAGTGATCTATAAGTATCTTTTACAAGACAGAAATTAAGAGATTCTGCTAAATACACGACAAAAAACTAAAGCACTTGATATTTAAAGGGTTGTATTCGTTTTTAGAAAGCAATAATCTTGATAGATAGTCAAGTCCAAGTTTAAAGACACTAATAAGCCTATTACCATGATTCTTGATTGTAATAGGTTTGATAGTGTCTATATAATCCCCAATCTTATAGCACCATACAAAGGCAATCATCACTAATATGACTAGTTTTTCAAGTCTATCAATTTTTTGTAAGTGTGTATCTTCTATATTAAAACCATTAGACTTGAAGGCTTTAAATAATGTTTCTATCTGCCATCTTATTTTATAAGTATCTAAAGCTTTCTCTGGTTTATTAAAACCTATGACTATACAGAAGTCTATTTTACCATCTGTTATCACTTTAGTTCCAGAGATATAACATAGCTGGTTATGAATTCTAACAATCTTGTGATACTGTCTTGTTTGACTAGATTTTAAGTTATTAAATAGATGAGAAGCCGTTATTTCTTTCTGTTTACTGGTCAAGTAAACCTTAAAGTTATTTCGAATACGGATGTAGTATTTAATCTGTCTATCATTTAGATAGCTAATCCAATCTTCTCCAACAAATTCTCTATCCGCTAAGACACAATCAATACAATCTTTGCCAAACCAATAAATAAAAGTATTAATGAGTTCTTTTCGCTCATTTGTATTTGAATTACCACGTTTATCTAGCATTTTAAATAGTATTGGAAAACACATATTCTTATAACTAATACCTAACATTAAGATGTTTATATCTTGTTTTCCAAACTTCCAATTGGTGCGATCCATCACAAGGACATAAGATTCCTCAGTAGGAATAAGTGCAAAAATAAGTCTTGAAACCCATTCCAACTTCAAATCGACACAAGACATAAAACGCTAAAATACGTCTATAGTTACTACTAGTTGTTGCACAGTTGTCAAATCCAGTTGATACTTTAGAAAAATTCACGGACTTTACTTTGCATAGAGCAATGATAAATAAACAAATAAGTCGGATCCTAGCTAACCCTAATTTTCCTTTAAAATTAGCTTCTATAGTTGTTAGAAGTTCTGTGTTTTTGTACTCTAGGCTGTTGTTTGTTTTTAAAAACATTACGTGAGAAATAATTATTTAATATACTGAATATCAGCCTTTTTTACAAACAATCCTTTCCTTTATTTATCTTAAAATCAACTATTTAATAATTTTGTCGTGTACTAAGGAGATTCTGTTTATATTTATAGGGGTTTCATGTTTAGTAAAATTGCATATTTAGTCAGAATGATTTATTACATTTCTGTCGAGTGTTGTATTAGCGGCTTAGTGAATAAAACAGATTTTTTATTGATATAGAAGTCTATTTTGATGATATAACTTATATCTAGTCAATTAACTAATGCTAAAATATCTCTATCAAGATTGTTTATTAATGCTGATTTTGATTCTCAGAAGCTTAAAAAAATTAGTGATAAAGAAATAATAGATAACATCTGTCCTAATAAAAGAAATGGGCAAGATAATGAAGACGATTATTTTGATGAACAACTATACAAAGAAAGATATGCTATTGTATGAACCAATACTTGGTTAGATAGCTTTTGTTCTTTACTAAATAGATTTGACACCAGACTTTCAATAATCAAAATATCCTGAAGAATTATTTAAATATAAGATTAAATTTTATTATTGGAAAAATGAAGTCATCTTGACTTTTTAGTTTCGTAAAACTTTTTCAGTCTATCACAATAAAAGCAATGAAGTCCAGCTAGAAACTCCTAGTTTATTTTCTCAGAGCATTTTAATGATTTAGTATAATAGATGTTTATTTATACTAAATCATTAAAATGCTCTGTTAGATTGGTTATATCTTGTTTGATAAGTAGTGAATGTAAAATAAACAGTTAACACGATAATTTATTTTCAAGAGATAATAAATTAACTAACTATTGTTAAAGCATGTCTATCTAGATTGTTTACTGAAAATTTTATAACACATAAAAACAAATTATCTGAATTTATTTATGAAAATCTATGTAAAAATATTTTATTATCAATAAAATATTAGTAGTTTTACTTCTACTGTGACTTATGTAAGATGTGATATTAAAAATAAAGTGCTAAATATTTAATTAAATTGGAAAATTTTGAGATGTTGATAAATATTTTTTTTTTAATTAGCCTAGGTGTTCTTCTTATAAAAGAGTTGATACTATATTATATATTAAAAAAGAAGAATGTCTATATGATGAGTTTTAAACTATTAAGTAGGCTTAACTATCTTGTTATAATACAGCTTTCTTGTTTTTTCTGTTTTATATTAGTTAAAAAAGATTTGTATATATCACCACTGTGGATTTTATTATTTATATTATATGCACCTTATTTTATTTTGATATTGTATTATTGTTTTTTTAAAGAAAAAAATATTTTTTATAATTACTATTTAAATAATTCTTTTTTTTTATTGTGTTTTTTTACATTTTTATCTTTTGTGTTTTTTCATTTTATAGATGATTTACATTTAAGTAGTGATATATGGTATTTTTTATGTATTTCTGTGTCATTACATTTGTTATATTATATTACCAAGGGATTTTACTTGTTAGGATCTATAAAAAGAATTAAAAGAAAGAATCTTCGAATTTACAATCTACAGGTGATTCTTTTAGTTTTTAATTCTGTTTTTTCTGTTTTTTTCGTGATAGCTCTTGTTTATTATCGACATTATTACAACGTGTTGTTTGGTTTTTTAGGATTAAACTTATTTGGCTATTATATTTTTTTAGGAGTTTTGAGATACAGGTTAATTCACAATATTTATAATGATATAAGTGCTGATATTAAAGCTCAATTTGATGTTATTCAAGAAAAAAGTCAAGTTTCAACCTCCTATCAACTTACTAATACCATAGTATTGGGAACTTATTATCAGGGAAATATAGATTTAAAAGAACAGGAAAGTAAAGGAGGTGAAAATAAGAAGATTGATATTGAAGAGAATATTTATCAAGAAGAGACCAAATATGAGAGGGTACAATTGAGTAAAGATGTACTTAATAGGATAGATAAGAAAGTTAACCAGATTGTTTTAATAAATAGGGCATATTTAAATCCTAATTTTAAAATTACTGACTTAGCTCTACAGACAAAGGTATCAAGATATTATTTAGCTCAATATTTCTCGAAAATTCATAATATGAATTTTCGAGAATATATAAATTCTCTACGTATACAAGAGGTCTTGGAATATATAAAAAGTCAAGAACAGAAGGAAAAAATTACTGTGAATGAATTGTTTTTCCAAAGTGCTTTTAATTCTAGAACTTCCTTCTTTAAGTGTTTTAAGAGCATTACAGGTATGACTCCTGCAGAATATTTAAAATCTATTTAATCCGTTGTGCATTTTAATTTATAGAAATTTCTATTGAATAAGAATTTATTAATACAACGTGAATTTGATGTGGAAAAAGACGAAAAGTATATAGTTTTAGTTAAAAATTTATGATTAACAATCTTGAATTTACCAATTATATCTATTTTTTATATTATTTTTTTGTCTTTTCTTATATTGAATTCACGTTAAGATAGATGTATCTCCGTTTTAGTCATAAACAGTAATATTGGCAATAATAAGCCTATCAAAGAGTTTATCACCAAAGTACCTTCTATTAAGTTTATAAACGAATTCATTTAAGTATACTTGAAGATATTTTCGTTTAATTTTATGGTAATTTCCCAGTAGTTTTTTTTGGGCATTACGATAACTATATGTACCCATTTAAGAGTTTGTTCTGATGATTTTTCAGTGATATGTATCTGAACAAAATCTGAAATATCTACATAAGAAGTACTCTTGTTAGTTAAGACAATACTACTTTCATGAATATTTTTCTTAATCATTTCATTAACACCTTCAGCTTTATGATCTTCTAAAAACAACAGCTTTAAAAAAGCGTACATGATTTTGTTTTTCACCTGTTTTTATGTCCTCTAAAACTGTACTCTCTGCCATAATTGCAACATTTTGGACACCTGTAGATCCACGACCACTTTTTGTTTTAGACTTCTTTATTTCAGATGTTTATACTTTAGAATACCCCCTGATCCATCTCTAACATTCCTGCTAAAGTATATTTGCTATCTCTATTGCCCATTGCCCATACTGGTTCATATCTTTTTAGTCCTAACTGCTTCTGAATTTCTAAAGTAGAAAAGCCTTTCTTGGTCGCTGTCATTAAGAACATTGTTTTATAGCATATTAGAAAAGATAGCTTAGAATGTTCCATTATTGTTCCGCTTTTTAAAGTCATATGAGAACGACATTTCTTACATGAATAACTCCATCTACTTTGAATTCAATAGTGGGTATCATGACAATATCTTTGACAAGTTACACCTAATTTGTCACGTTGTTCCTTAAAGTGTAAACTGCAAGCTTCTTCACTTGTAAATTCGGCTGAAAAGGTAAATGATTGGCCATATGATTCCTCTCTTTTAGACTACAAATATAGAATTATGTCATTAAACGGAGATACATATTTAATTTATATAACTATGAAAAATGATAGTCTAAGCTTTTATTATATTGATAATATATTTTTACTATGATACTTTTTGTTAAAAGTATTGGTAGGTGTTGTGTTTTATTGTTAATAATTCTTTGTTTGTTTCTTTTTGTTAGTTGTGTTTTTTTTAAAACGATTTTTTTTTTATACATAATATGGGGTACTTACTTGATTTTTAATTTGTTATTAGTGTTTTTTTTTGTTAGGGAACAATATTTATAACAAAAGAGAACTGTGTTTTTTGTTATTTTATTGAATTTCGTTTCATAAAATTTAGTGAATTATGAAAAAAAAGTTACTGTGTGTGGCAGCATTTTTATTTATGCTGTCAGTAAAAGCTCAAGTTGGTATTGGAACCAAAGTTCCGAATAAGTCAGCCGAATTAACTATTAGCTCTAATGACAAAGGATTATTAATACCAAGTGTCTCTTTAAAAGCTACTAATGATTCTTCAACTATTTCAAATGGGAATGTTGAGAGCTTATTAGTCTATGCTAATAAAAAGCAAGGAGATATTGAACCAGGGTTTTATTATTGGAATAAAACAAAGTGGGTTAAATTGGCATCGGATTCAGAAGTCAAAGATATTGTAATAAATAATTTTGAAGAAATTGTCAAAAATGAGACAGTTCAAAACATTATAAAAAAAACAGGAGGGAATGTTTTTTATGATGGAAGTAAATTTGAGTATTTAGATCGTTCAGGAGCTAGGAAGGAATTAATTTTTTCATCAATAGTTAAGGCAAATGAGACACTAACTACGCTAGTTGCATCAGACAACGGTACATATACTTATAAATCAGAGAATGGAACAGAGACAGTTATTGACATCCCAGCATCTGTTGCCAATAACTTTGAGACAATTGTAAACAACAACCCCGAGAAAGTAAAAGAGATTATCGAGAAAGTAGCTAAAGATGTAGAGGGTAATGTAATCTACAACGGTAAAGACTTAGTTTACAAAGATAAAGATGGCAATGATCAGACAATCGACCTAGATAAACTAGTTAAGGCCAATGAGACAGTAACTACGCTATTGGCTGGGGCTGATGGTACCTATACCTATAAGTCAGAGGATGGGACAGAGACTAAGATTGACATCCCAGCTTCGGTAGTTCAGAACTTCGAGACTATTGTAAAGAACAACCCTGAGACAGTAGAAAAAGTAATTAAGGAAGTATTAAAAGATGTAGAGGGTAATGTAATCTACAACGGTAAAGACTTAGTTTACAAAGATAAAGATGGCAATGATCAGACAATCGACCTAGATAAACTAGTTAAAGCCAATGAGACAGTAACTACGCTATTGGCTGGGGCTGATGGTACCTATACCTATAAGTCAGAGGATGGGGCAGAGACTAAGATTGACATCCCAGCTTCGGTAGTTCAGAATTTTGAGACTATTGTAAAGAACAACCCCGAGACAGTAGAAAAAGTAATTAAGGAAGTATTAAAAGATGTAGAGGGTAATGTAATCTACAACGGTAAAGACTTAGTTTACAAAGATGAAGATGGCAATGATCAGACAATCGACCTAGATAAACTAGTTAAAGCCAATGAGACAGTAACTACGCTATTGGCTGGGGCTGATGGTACCTATACCTATAAGTCAGAGGATGGGGCAGAGACTAAGATTGACATCCCAGCTTCGGTAGTTCAGAATTTTGAGACTATTGTAAAGAACAACCCCGAGACAGTAGAAAAAGTAATTAAGGAAGTATTAAAAGATGTAGAGGGTAATGTAATCTACAACGGTAAAGACTTAGTTTACAAAGATGAAGATGGCAATGATCAGACAATCGACCTAGATAAACTAGTTAAAGCCAATGAGACAGTAACTACGCTATTGGCTGGGGCTGATGGTACCTATACCTATAAGTCAGAGGATGGGGCAGAGACTAAGATTGACATCCCAGCTTCGGTAGTTCAGAATTTTGAGACTATTGTAAAGAACAACCCCGAGACAGTAGAAAAAGTAATTAAGGAAGTATTAAAAGATGTAGAGGGTAATGTAATCTACAACGGTAAAGACTTAGTTTACAAAGATAAAGATGGCAATGATCAGACAATCGACCTAGATAAACTAGTTAAGGCCAATGAGACAGTTACCAAATTAATAGATAATAAAGATGGAACGTTTACTTATTTTAATGAAAAAGCGATAGACTCTGATGGTAATGTAATTGATGAACAAGGTGTTAGTTTTAAACTGAATGATGGTTATGCTCTAGTTGATATGGCAGAATATACAAGTACTGCTGCGTCTGATAGATCTTATACATATAATCAGATAGTGGGACAAAATATTCAAAACGAAGGAGAATGGCGTTATATTCCTCAATCATCTGTTTCTTTCAATAACCCTGTTTATACACTTAATTTTAAATCAGATGTAAACAAAACAGAAAAGAGATATATTCAACTCTCAAGTATAGTAAAAACGAATTTTGAAACAATCAATGATTTTACTGTTAGACAACATTCAACTGTCAAAATAGTAGTATCTACTTATCTAAATAGTCAATTGATAGCATCTTATAATGATTATCTAATCTTGCCAATAGGAGGCGGTGACCCTATCCTTTCAAAATATTCAAAGAGTATCAATATAGACCATCTAATGCTTTTGGAAACTAATAATAATTTAGAAATACGAGTAGCAGTAGAGTCTTCAACTTTTAAAAAAAATGGAGGGGATCAAGATGGGAACTTTGCTAAGGGTGATGTGAAATTATTAACTTTTAGTGTAAAGGATATCTCTTTTCAATTATTTCAGAAGTAATCAATGATTTAGATATAAGCTATAAAAGGATTAGCATTCTTCAGATTAGAAGCAATAATTAAATAAAGTAGAACAATATTAAAAATATTAATATGAAAAAAATAATTGTATTGGGAATTCTATTATTGACTCCCTATTTAGTTTTAGCACAACAACCCGAAAAAGGAAAAAAACCTTTAGTTATAGATCAAACTATTGTAAATGTCGATAGCAAAATTTTTCTAGTAATAAATAAAAAAGATACTCAAAAACTAACAGTAAAAGGTACAATATACAATGCACAATTTGATGGAACTAAACAGGGAATTAATAGTGATAAGGTACAAATTAGTACAAATAAAGAAGAATTAATTTTTGCTCCTAATAGAGTATTTAGAATTACAGGAGCCATTGGAGTACGTGGTGCAAGTTCAAATGGACAAGGAAGTACTAGTCCAGGTTATATTACCAGTGAATTTAATTTAATTAATGGAGGTCGAGTTTTAGTTAGTACTAAAGGATATACTGAATCTTCTACTGAAGGATATGATGATGGTGGAGTAACTCAACCTGTAATGATTTTTACTTCGGAAGCTGCAGGTGCTCGCTTGAATTTAAAGGTTAGGTATGGTGGTTCAGCTGCAGGTAACGATGGTTATTATTTGGCAGGAGAAGCAACTACTTCAAGTGTAGGAACCTATATACTTATAGAAGAACTTTAGTTAATTTAGATGTGTTTTGGAAGTTTTTCTTATTATTTTAAATAAGAAAAAATAATTTTATAATTAGTATTATGATAAAAATACATATACCAATGATCTGTTTTTCTCTGTGGAACTTTGCTGTGTTTGGTCAGGAATCTGTAGAAGAAAAATTTATCAATCAAGGAGATTTGATTGTATTGGAGGGAGGAACCTTAAGTATAGGTTATAATTTTGAGAATAGTATTTCTGGAAATTTCGAAAATAGAGGAGAGATTTATTATTATAATAATTTTAAAAATGATAATCTTTTCTATTCAGGTGCTTCATCAAAAAAGGCAAAAGTATATTTTCATCCCAAGAAAGAATTAATAAGACAAGAAATTTTAGGACAAAGTGTTAGTGAATTTCATAATGTAGAGTTTAGAACAGATAATTCTAACCAAAGTTTTTTACTTGGTAATGAAATTAGTGTTAAAGGTGAATCCAATTTTATTTCAGGAATTGTCAAAGTTTCTGATCAAGAGGGCATGTTTACTTTTCTGTCTAATTCTAAATCAATAGGCGCTTCAGATAAAAGTCATGTAGAAGGGTATGTAGAAAAACAAGGTAAGGATTCCTTTACATACCCAATTGGGGATAGTGGCTATTATCGTCCAGCAAAATTATCTACATCATCTAATGAAAAGGATTTATATATGAGTAGATATGTTTATTCAGAGGAAGATTTTTTTTTAGATAAGTCTAGTAAATCGGGAGTTATAGAGGATTTGAATACAAAGGAGTATTGGGAGATAAAACGCTCAGACTCTAGTTCAGGTAATGTATTATTAACACTAAGTTGGGATGAACGAACTACTCCATCAGAATTGTTGACAAATCCAGAGAAAGATTTACATATCGTGCGTTGGGATTCAAAACAACAATTATGGGTAGACCAAGGTGGAGTAGTAGATCTAGAGAAGAAAGAGATTACAACGGCTTCAGGCTTATTAGGTTATGGATATTTTACTCTAGCAAGGATAAAAACAGATTTACTCTTAGAAGGAGATGTTGTTATCTATAATCTAGTATCTCCTGATGGAGATGGAAAGAATGATTATTTTATCATTGATAATATTAATCGTTATCCTAACAATACAGTAGAGATTTACAACCGTTGGGGAACAAAAGTATTTACTACAGATAATTATGATAGTGCTGGGAATGTGTTTAGAGGATACTCTGATGGACGTGTTACTATAAATAAAGGTGAGAAATTACCAAGTGGTACATATTTTTATATTGTAACCTATGAATACAAAGATCATAGTGGTTCACGTATGATAAAAAAATCAGGGTATTTACAATTAGAAACAGACTAAAACTATGAAATTGAAAAAGAGAATTATATTACTTGGGATGAGCCTACTCATGGTAGGCTTAATCCCTTCCCTTTACGCTCAACAAGATCCGCAGTATACACAGTATATGTATAATGCTAATATGATCAACCCTGCTTATGCAGGTAGTAGAGGAACACTGAACGTGTTTGGGATGTACAGAACACAGTGGGTAGGACTAGATGGAGCACCTAAGACAGCGAATGTATCTGTGTCTACACCTCTTGGAGAAAGTGGATTAGGTCTAGGAGTGAACTTTACCAATGATCGCATTGGAGCGATGGATGAGAATAATATCTCTGTAGATTTAGCTTATGCTATTGACTTAAATGCTGATTATAAATTAGCATTTGGACTTAAAGGAACAGCTAATCTATTAAGTGTTGATTATACAAAGCTTAATATCCACAATCCTACAGACCCTGTAAGCCAAGAGAATCTAAACAACAAGTTTAACCCAAATATTGGAGCAGGGGTTTATTTATACTCTGATAAAGCTTATGTAGGATTATCAGTTCCGAACTTCTTGACTACGGATCGCTATGATGATAATGATATCACGACTATGCGTCAGAAGATGCACTTCTACCTAATGGGAGGGTATGTATTCGATGTGAGTGAGAACTTATTATTTAAGCCAGCAGCTTTAGTTAAGGCAGTAAGTGGATCACCATTACAAGTTGATTTAACAGCTAATTTTTTGTTGTATGACAAATTTACTTTAGGAGCGGCTTATCGTTGGGATGCTTCAGTGAGTGCATTGGCAGGATTCCAGGTGAATGACAACTTATTTGTAGGATATTCTTATGACTTTGAGACTACTGCCTTAAAGCGTTATAACTCAGGATCACACGAAGTTTTTTTAAGATTTGAATTATTTAACCGTCGTAGTACAATTAATGCTCCGCGATTCTTCTAAGGAAAATTCGCTATAAAGAAAGAGAAACTATGAGAAAACAGCTATTAAAAATAAGCTTATTGACAATGTCACTTTTCGTAGGTATTAGTACTTATGGGCAGAAAGTAGCAGAGAAGAAAGCGGATAAAGAATATCAAACTAAGGCTTACGTAGATGCAATCAAGATCTACGAGCGCATAGCTAGCAAAGGATACACCAATGCTGATATGCTAAAGAAGTTAGCGGATGCGTATTACTTTAATGGAAAATTGATAGAAGCAAATAAGTGGTATACTGAATTGTTTGAAGGTCAATACGAAGATAAAGGCAAAGAAGTGTTGCCATCAGAATATTATTATCGTTACGCACAGACACTAAAAGCTGTAGAGAACTATGATAAGTCAAAACTGATGATGGAGGAGTTCTCTAAATTAGAGGCAAACGATTCTCGAGCACAGCTTTTTGAATCTAGTAAAGACCGTTATCTAAAAGAGATAGAGAATAACTCTGATCAATACGAACTAAAGAATATAAGCGTGAATACGGCCTATTCGGATTATGGAGCAGCTTTATTAGGAAATCAGTTGATTTATACTTCTGCTCGTAATACAGAACATCAGTCAGGAAAGAGATTACACGAATGGACGAACGAGAGTTTTACAAGTTTATACAGTAGTGTGATTAATGCAGACGGTACTTTTGAGGAACCAGTGAAGTTCGCACCTGAGTTAGACACTAAAGTAAATGAGGCAACAGCTGTATTTACTTCTGATGGGAAGACAATGTATTTTACACGTAATAATACAAGTGTAAAAGGAAAGAGAAGATTAAATAAAGAGCATTCAACTTTATTAAAAATATATAAAGCGACTTTGTCAGAAGAGGGAAAATGGGAGAATGTAGAAGAGTTGCCGTTTAACTCGGATAACTATAATACAGCTCACCCAGCTTTAACACCAGATGATAAGTGGCTATATTTCTCTTCAGATAGAGAAGGCACTTTAGGACAATCTGATATCTTTAGAGTAGCTATTTATTCTACTGGAGAATATGGTAAAGTAGAGAATATAGGGAATAAAGTAAATACAGCAGTAGAGAGACATTTCCATTTATATCTAAAGATCACTTCTTGTTCTTTAGTTCAGATGGACACCCAGGACTTGGTGGTTTAGATGTATTTGTGGCCAAGATTAATGTAGATGGAAGTGTAGGTCAAGTAATCAATATGGGAACACCTATTAATAGTAGCACAGATGATTTTGCATTCTATATTGATAGTAAGACACGCAAAGGATTTGTTAGTTCTAATAGAGTGAATGGTGTAGGTGGAGATGATATTTACTTCTTTATTCAGAAAGTATGTCACCAGAGCCTAGAAGGTATTGTGTTTGATAAAGATACCCAAGAGGTATTAACTAATGCTAAAGTAACCGTGTATGATAACTCATATAAAGTAATCGGAGAAATTATCACTGATGATAAGGGATATTATAGAATAGATGATCTAGAGTGTAAAGGGAAGTATCGACTAAAAGCAGTAGCTGAGAAGTATAATACAGAAGAAGTAAGTGTACAATTAGACGCTGTAGCTGGAGGAGTTAAAAAACAAGATATTTCTTTAGAGAAAACAGAGAAACCTATTGCTAAAGATGATGATCTATTTAAGAAATTAAAACTGAATCCAATCTATTTTGATTTCGATAAATCAAATATTCGTAGAGATGCATCTATTGAATTAATGAAAGTGGTAGAAGTATTAAAAGAGTACCCTACTATGAAGATAGATGTTCGTTCTCATACAGATAGTAGAGGAAACGATGATTATAACTTAAGATTGTCTGATCGCAGAGCCAAGTCTACAGTACAGTGGATTATCAGCCAAGGTATCGAGGCAAGCCGAGTGACAGGACAAGGATATGGTGAGACACAATTACAGAATAAGTGTAGTAATGGAGTGCCATGTACAGTAGAAGAACATCAGTTAAATAGACGTAGTGAATTTATTGTTCAATCCTTATAAATAAGGATGATTTTATTGTATTTTATTGGAAAATATCTGATTTTAAGTATTTACTTAGAAAATGTAACAGTACTAAGAAAAATAAGTTGTATGCTTATAAGTGTTGTTTTATAATCAAAAGATTCCCTAGAGGCTCTGTTTTTGGGGAGTTCATTCAATGTTTTTATTAATGTTATACCAAGGCTAAGTTATTTATTCTATTACTTATGAATTAACTTAGCCCTTGGAATACAACAAGTAGTTTAATTAATGATGTTTAACTTCTGTCTTAAAGTCGAGGAGCTTTTTGTTAAAAATTCCTTGTTAAATAGATGTAGAAGAACAAGAATAATTAATTTAAAAATAGATAAATATGAAAAAGTTTGTTTTTATTTTTTGTACATGTTTGTTTAGCATGTCAATTAATGCCCAACTAAGTGAAAATATTTCAATACCTGAGTTGTCTAAAAAAGTAGGTAATACACCTATTAAAAAAGGTAATTGGATAGTTGGAGGAGCTCTTGGTTCTACAGGGTATAGTTTTGAAGAAGAGAGTTTTAATATTAATATTACACCAAGAGCTGGTTATTTTATCTCTAATGGCGTAGCAGTAGGATTAGAAATAGGAGCTGGTCTACAAACAGTAAAAGGTGGTGATAATATTTGGAATTACAAAGTAATGCCTTTTGCACGTTACTATTTTCCTGAAGGAGCTAGTGAAACTGGTAGATTTTTTGGGCAAGGAGCAATTGGTATTTCTGGAGCAGAGGTAGGAGGTAAAAGTGATACATCATTTGCATTTAATGTAAATGCAGGTTATTCCCACTTTGTAAGTAGAAATATTGCATTAGAGGCTATTGTTGGATACAATTATAGCAAATCAAATCAATCCAATGCATCTGCACATAACGGATTAGGTGTGTCACTTGGTTTTCAAATATTTTTGGGTAAGTAAACTCAAGTACTATTAAAATAATTGAGTTTTATTTAAAGTGATTTTATATAATAAAGCTAGTTAAATAAGTTCTTTTTCCTTTAGTTATCTCATAAAAAAATTAGATGAAAAGGGGACAACGTTTAGATTCGCTAGGAGACTTTTTAGTCTTATTAAGTTGTTGGCTTGTTAGTAAGAGCATATGGATAACAAAATAAAACTGTTTTTTTAGAAATTAACTAGATATTTGAATTATAATTAAAAAATGATTGAAGGTTAACAAGCATCACATAAGCTTTTTTTCCGATTTTAAATAAGGAGTTTTTATTTGACGATTAAAAAGCTACTAGTAAGAAACTTTGTGATAAAATAGTGTGGTGTTTGTAATGAAGACCTTAGTTTCAAAACTAGAAATTAAGGTCTTTTAATCAAGAACTAAGTAAATAGGATTACTTAATTTATTCTCTTAGATAAAGATAAGCTATACTGTTTTGTAAGGAGGTTGTCATGAGTTTGTAAAATAAAAATAAAGAAGGGTTATAGATCTTTGTGTTGCGAAACAAACAAAATCTACACCCCGTGACCAAGTACTCCACAAAAGATAGTATAGAATTAGATATAGTACCATATTTATCACTTCGAAAAAGATGGATTGAATCATAAGTTTCACTATATAAAACAGTTAGTTCTTTATTGTGCAAATTAAAAACAGGTATCCAATGGAGTTATTAGCCAGTTCAAGCTTTGTTTAGCAACTAAGTATTAAGTCATAAAAAGTCATAAAAAAGTATTTGGTCATTTTACAAAACTAAAAAGTCAAGATGACTTCAAATTATTAGTTATAAAGAAGTTTAATTTAAAATAAAAGAATTATGAATGAAGATCAATTAAAAAAAACAGTAAACAATGCTCAAGATAAAGTAGAAGGGGCAATAGATTCTATGAAAGAAACAGTAAACAATGCTCAAGATAAAGTAGAAGGGGCAGTAGATTCTATGAAAGAAACAGCTAGCAATGCTCAAGATAAAGTAGAAGGGGCAGTAGATTCTATGAAAGAGACAGCTAGCAATGCTCAAGATAAAGTAGAAGGGGCAGTAGATTCTATGAAAGAGACAGCTAGCAATGCTCAAGATAAAGTAGAAGGGGCAGTAGATTCTATGAAAGAGACAGCTAGCAATGCTCAAGATAAAGTAGAAGGGGCAGTAGATTCTATGAAAGAAACAGCTCAAGAAGCTAAGGAGAGAACAAGTGATTTTTTAGGTAATATGTGGGATAAAGCAAAAGGTTTAGTAGAAGATGTTGTAGAGGAAATTAAAGAGTTATCTCATAATACTAAAGATGAAGATACTAAGGTATCAGATAAAATCTCTGATGTAGTAAGTGATACAAAAGATGCTGTTCAAGAAACAAGTAAAAATGTATCAGAAAAAATAGAAGCAGTTGGTAATCAAACTCAATCTAGCTTACAGAATACTTCTGAAGATTTTAAATAAGACAATAGCGTCCTAAATAAATTTAAGGCATAAAGTATCCTTCCACTTTAGTTGGTTATAGATGATATTTTGATAAAATTTAAAATAGAACCCCTTCTTTCAATTTTGAAGGAAGGGGTTCTATGTAATTTAGTGGGGTATCTAACCATTTTTGTAGATATATTTTGAAAAATAGATTTAAACTGATAAAAGCGACTAAATTAGGTAAGTGCCATCCAAATTTAGAGTGAGCTCTTAGTGCTTTGTGTATTAGTATAGTTACCAATACAATAATTTAGATCCTAGAATTAGCTCTATTTGTGTATTGTTTTTACAACACTTTTTTTCAAAATAATTCGCACTAAAATCAACTCAAATTTTTTAACAGATTAAAGAGAAAGTATTGCTGTTTTGTAGGCTTCCCTAAAAATGTAGGCTTCCCCATTTTAGGACACCTCTAAATTCGACAAATAATTCTTATTATGTTCAGATTTGATGAAGAATTTAAATTCTTCATCAAATCTGGGCTTATATTCTTTAGGTGATTTATTCCCTAATGCTTTGTGAGGATGGTTAAAATTGTAATCCTCTCTCCATTTATCAGCCAATCTTTGTAACTGGTAAATATCATTGAAGTAAAAAGCATCTAATATATCCTCTCTAAAAAATCGATTAAAACGTTCTATATATCCATTCTGCATTGGAATTGTAATAAAAAAGGTTGAAAAAAGTAATATTTATAGTTAGTTTTGAAAGTCTTGTCATATTATTTTATCAATTCTCTTAGTGCTTAATACTGTGGTAAAAAACAAACAAGAATGCAAATTTATAAAGCTAAACTAGATTATTCAGTTATTCTCTTTCTTGTAATAGGCATTTCAGTTATAGGATACTTTATAGACATGGAAGCCCTTAATATTATTATCTTAAATATAGTAGTTCTAGGGCTACTAGGTATTTCAAATTTTATTTACTCAGATATTGAGTTTATTATAGACTCAAGTAACCAAACAGTTAGTTATAGTTTTGCAAGATTAGGTAAAGTTATTAAAAATACTTATAAAGTAGCGGAATTAGAATATAGCTATAAAAATGTGGTAACAAGCTCTGGTAAGTTTAATAAATTTAGTTTGCTTCAAAATGGAAAAACTATAGTTAAAACACGACCAAAAATATATTCTTTGACAGAGAATCAAATTCAAGATATAATTAAAAGTTTAAGTGACTTACAGGTTAAAGAAAGTATTTAGTGGACTGCATATTAAAAACTAAGTCACAAAAAATGAAAGATAAACATTACTTGCTGTTTTTGAGTTTACCTACAATTAGTGGATGTAATAATTATAAGTAGATTGTGAGTGATTAACTAGTGATGAGTTAAAGACAGAGTGTATAGTAATAGTTAAAAAACTTTCTATTCAAAAAGAACAAACTCTTATTTTTCTATGGAAATGTGGTAGAAAGGAGTATTAAGATTAAGTACTCGTAGTTTAATATACCAAAGAGAGATAGAGTCATTTTTATCTCTCTTTTTTATTTATAATTATGTAGGTTTTGTTCAACACAATATGTAATTAACTGGATCTTGTTTTTAACCATAAATTTTTCAGAAAGCTTTTTTATATAATTTTCAACTGTTCGAGAGCTTAAGTTGACTTTATCTCCTATTTCTTTATTTGTTAAACCTTGACAAGCATGATTTATTATTTGCAATTCAATAGAAGTAGGATCATAGATATTTTGTCGTTGCCTAGTAATATATTCATGAACGTCTGCTTTGTTTTGTTCCCATTTCTTTAGATAATCAGCATAGAAATCTATTTTTTTTTCAATTATAGATGTTAAAATTTCAAATATTACATCACTGTTCTTTTGACAATAATAGACATTGTTAATGCTTTCCAAAAACAAGTGTATATCTTCTTGATATACATGTGAATAGGTTATTATTGGAGTCTGATTATTTCTTTGTCTTAAGATTTTTATCGCCTCAAACCCTGTCATAATCGGTGTAAATGAGTCAATTATCAAAAAATTGTTTTGTTTGTAATAAATTCTATTAATTAATTCTAATCCATTGTTGTATTGGTCATTTAAATTATATGATATTCTTCTTTCTATATTATCTATTAGTAATTTTTTAAAGTAAAAATCGGATTCACATATTGAAATATTGACTTTCATTTTCTTAATATTTTTTTTTGATTTGAATTCCGTAAAAATAGTATTAATATTGTTTTAAAATTATGTTATGTTTAAAAAATACACTGTTTATAATAAGTTATGGGGTTAAAAAGGGTAAATAATAAGGAGATATTTAGCAGTTTTTGTGTGTTTTTGACATCTTTTGTCATGCTATTAACAGTATCTTTTATTGGGATTTTTTGTTTTTACAAAAGTTCTGATTTACAGCAAGATAATATAGAAAAAGATGTTTTGGCTTACAAAGAGGTTTTAAATAAGCATTATGCTTTAAAGACCAAGATAGACACTGTTTATTATCATATGAGTCTTCTTAGTACAGGTAAGGTGAGAAATGATGTTTTTTTAGAAAACTATATCACCAAGGATATTGTTCAGATTAAAGCTTTAATCGGAGAGGATAAAGAAGAGAATTTTAAATATTACTCTGTACTGGTATCTAAACTTGATAGTTTGCTAGAACTTAAGAATAAAATTATTCATGTTAGTGATCAAGAGAATTTAGCCTTAAGAGACTTGAATGAATGCATGAATAGATTCAAGAAAGTCCACAATGAATTAACTGATGATCCTGGTCGAAAGTTTAATAGAAAATAGATAGTTATGACACAAAATAAATATCAGTCTTTATCAAAAACAGAAAGAAGATATCAGTTCTTTTATTTAGTTGCAATGCTTGTTGTTTCTTTAATTTTATTAGGAATTGTTTTTTTAAGAGGTTTTAATTCTCCTTTTTCAAACCACACTGTTTTAGAGATACAAATGTTAGAACAAAAATATAAGTTTATTGAACAGCAGCATATTGTAGAACCTTTACTTGAATCAACCTTTAATAAGATTAGTATTTTAAGTTTTGAAACTCCTCAACCTTTTGTGGAGAATGATATAACTAACAGTATTAATGAGGTTGCTAATTCTTTTGCTAATGTTCCCATTTACGATCCTCGCAAGGAAGCATATATTCAGATTGGTTATTTCTATAAAATGTATTTTGAGGATAAAAAGATTGTTGCTAAAAAGTCTGAAAATATCAAGTTGTTTCGTAAACAATTCGAGGAGTGTTCAATTGGTTTTAAGGATAAAGAACAACAACTGGTTCAAAGAAGAAATGCATTACTAGCAAGATAAGAGTTATGAGTTATATAGAAAAAAATAAAGGTAAAGTTATTTTAATAGTTGGTAGTGTTTTAGTTATTCTTTCACTGGTTATCTATTTTATTCAAAAGAAGTTTTTTTATAGTATTTCTGATTTAGATAGTAAGGTGTATCCTGCGGTATTACATGTTGGAGATACTTTGCATTTTGAGGATAACACAAGTATTAGAGCCATAAAGAAATGGGAGTTTGGAGATGGAGATTTATCATTAAATGAAAAGGGATATCATATTTATAAACAACCTGGTTTTTATCAGGTTTCATTTACAGTAAACAATAAGTATACTAAGACTTTTTCAGTAGAGGTAAAACAAAAACAACAACAGAATTATGGAGATTATTTTACGCAGATAGAAGCTCCAAGTCAGGCCATGCAATATGAAAATATTGTTTTTAGAGCAGTGACAGAAAAGGCTAGTATGTATAGTTGGAAGTTTGGGGAGACTGGAAATATTGATGCCAAGGAACCCTTAGTTATTTATGCCTATCAAGAACCAGGTGATTACGAGGTTTTCTTGTACACAGATGATACAGCTTATCCTGTGATTCATCGTATAAAGGTTCATCCTTCATTTAAAAATATGAACGATGAGTTAGATGTAGAGGATGTATATAAGGCTGTGGATGATGATTTTAAGTACCATTTACAACAAATAGCAAACGGCGCTTCCTTTAATCAACACTACAATTATTTGGTCAATAAATATTTATGTCAAAATGAGAATGCAAGTGTAAGTGTGAATACAAGTAAAGTCAATTCATTTTATTATTACTGCATGGGATTAAAGTTTGATAAAAACGTTGTGATTCAATCTGTAAAAGTTGGATTTGATGAGGCTGTTAATTGTGTAACAAAGGTAAATGTAGTACAATCTAAATAAAAGAAGATGAATTATAAGTTTAATAGTAAAGTTATTGGTCTGGTTTTAATTGGTGCAGTCTCAGTAACAAGTTGTGGTATTAAAAAAGTACCAGTTAAAAAAACACCTTCTTCAAGTATTATTTTTAAGTATGAAGATAATTTACTTTTATCGGGGTTTCCTAAGTACTCAAAACCTTGGATTGTTTTTGCAGATAAGGAAAAAGCGGTTGTCTACCCAACAAAGAACTTTGATCAAGCTGATAAAAAAGCAAATTTTATAGAACCATTTATTGTTTTACGCAAAAAAGGGGACATGTATAAAGTGGCTAAATACGAACCAGGAAGTATTGTTGAGAATAAAATAGATAAAGGGCTTTTAAAAGGTTATGGTTGGCTTCATAAAGATGATTTACTTCTATGGAATGAATCTTTAAAAAATGAAGTTAATGGATTTAGACTCAAAGGAATCTTAGCTATAAATGATAAGGATGTTATTGAAAAAAGCCAAAAATATATTCAAAATGATTCTGTTTTAATCTATAAAGAACCAAGTTTAATTAATAAGGCAGATATAAAACTACCTATTAATGATATTGTCTATATCTACAAATTTAGTGATGATAGTAAAAATGCATTAATTGGAGGAGTGTCTATTTTAGAAGTTGACCAGCCAGATAGTAAATTATATGGATGGATTGACACTAAGATACTTTCTCTCTGGGGGGAGCGAACAGGGTTTAAAATAAAACCAACTAAAGAAGATAATAAAATTCAATTAGGAGTAGAAAGTCCAGAAGGAACTAGTTTTAACTCAGTGATTAACTCATCAAAAGTTACAGAGGTAAATGACCTTGGACATATTAATGCTTTGGGGTATGTTAAACGGGATAATGATTTTGAAATTAGGTATTTAGATAATGTACTTGACTATAGAGAGAACAAAGTATATAATGTTTTAGGTAGGGCGATTTATTATAATGCTTATCGCGAGATTCTAGCCAATAACCGAAAGTTAAACCTTGTGTTTGTAATTGATGGGTCAAGAGAAAACTTTAGCAGTTTAGCTGCTTTAAGATCTGTTGTACAGGATTTTGAACTGCAAATGTCAAAACAAGACTATTTTGATCAAGTAACTTTTTCAGCCACTTACTATAATGTTGATAGGGAATATCAAAAAGAGTATGTGAATTTGTCAAGAGATTATAATGAGCTTTCTAATGCCTTAGATAAGCGCTTTTTCTCAAATACTAGAGCAACATCTAATCTTAGCTTATCCGAGGCTATAAATGATGTTAATCATATGCTTATATCAAATTTAGATCAGACTAATCTGGTTGTAGTTCTAGGTAATACACTAGATCAGAAAGATAAACTAAATCAAAGTGCTTTAATAAATAATCTAGCAAGGATAAACAGTAGAGTTGTTTTTTATCAGCTTAAAGCCAATAGAAATGACAATTACAATGATTTTGTTTTATTTGGGGAGCGCGTGATAATGGAGTCTTCTAAAGAGGTTTCTAAGAATAAAAAACAAAAATTAGTTAATCACGAGGATGTATTACAAACAAATCAGTTTGATCTTTCTCAAGGAGAGATGGGTATTTATAGACTTGATTATCCTAATAACAGTATGAATCAAGGGGCTATTGTTTTTCCTAGAAAAGGCGAGGAGAATAGACCAATTTTACTACAAAATGTTATCGAGAAAACACTTTCTGATATTGTTTTAGACAATCAAAATATTGATAGTACACTAACTAATTTCTTTAAGAGTCCTATAGGAGTATCTCATACTAAGGTTAAATCAGAGTATTTACCATGGTATAAACAAGACAAAACATATGTCTCTACTGATATTGCAATGCCATTAATAGATAAAGATTACTCGTTTATTGTAAAAGGGAAACTAAAAAAACAAGATAGTAATGATTATCAAAATATTGAATATGGCGTTTTGTTAGATGATTTTGAATTAGAACAAATCAGAAACTACTATTTAAGTATTTATGCGAATGTTTTTAGAAATAATACTTTAACAAACAGACGTTTAATACGTAGGTATATGTCTGTGGTTAGAGACAAGAGTTTATTACATAAGGGAGTATCAAGAAGTTTCTTGCGAGAAAATCCAATGCATATTGGTTTGTTTCAAAGCACGGGATTGTATTTACCCCAGGCAGATAGCCTGTCAAGTATGAAACTTAATAAATGGAAGCGTAAAAAAATTATGAATCCTATTATGCTACAACATTACTTTAGAAGCTTTAAGGATTATGCAGATAAAATTGTAGCAGATAAAGGAAATAAAGAAGTGATGTTTAATCATCATGGAACAAGTTTTTACTGGTTAAGTTATAAGTATTTACCTGTATTGGATTATTCAACCAGTAAAGAGTATGACAATAGTTTTGATATACTTCCAGTTGAACTTGAAAAAATAAAAGCTGGTCAAGAAAATAAAGATGTATTGCAAGGTAATTCTAAAGAGTATATCGAAAGAGTGAAAAAAGGAATGCCTTAATGAAAAAAATCCATTGAAAATATGAGTGTATTATTATCAAATGAATCAGTTCAAGAAGTGATTCATATTGCAAAATCCATAGCTAGAGAAAATTACAATCCTAAATATTCAGCCTCACATGTATTACAGGCTTTAATGCATAAGAATATTGATCTACAGGATTTTTTATTTAGCATCGATAAGGACCCTTCTTATTTTTATGAATGGGCAGAGGTGCGTATAGAGGATTATCCCAAGACTACACAACTTCCTGAAGAAGTAAAAGAGGATGTTGAATTAAAACAGATGTGGGAGAATGCAGAAGATGTAAGAATGAAATTAGGTCTTTTAGAGGTTACTCCTTTATGTTTGTTAGCTAGTATTGTAAAGCCGAATTCTGTTTTTTCTTCAGAGCAATTAAAATCTTTACCCTTACGTGAGTCTGAGGTATTTGGAGCATGTCAATCTAGAGAAAATATGCGCCTTTTTGAAAGCAAAGATGTAATTGATGCTAATTATAAAGGGGAGAATGATCAACCTTTAAAACTAACAGCAATTACAAATTACTGTATAGATTTAACCAACAAAGCAATTGATGGAGAGTTTGATAGAATCCTAGGAAGAGAAAAAGAAACTAGGACTCTTGTTGAGATTTTAGGAAGACGATCAAAACCCAATGTTATTTTAGTTGGAGAACCAGGGGTGGGAAAGACTGCCTTGATTGAAGGTTTTGCAAAACAGCTGAGTCTACAAGAAGTTCCTTTTTTATTAAAGAATTGTAATTTATTCCAGATTGATTTAAGTCTACTTGTTGCCGGTACTAGTTATAAAGGAGAAATAGAAGATCGATTAAAAAAGATCTTAACTGAGAGTAAACAACTTGGTAAAACTATTTTATTTATAGACGAGATACATTCTTTACTAGATAGTAAAGGTAATATGGCAGGAGTGGCTAATTTACTAAAACCTGATTTAGCAAGAGGAGAAATTACAGTAATAGGTACTACTACTTTTGAAGAGTATCGTAAAATCATTGAACCAGAACTAGCTTTTAATAGACGATTTGAGGTCTTAGAAGTTATGGAACCAGATGATCAGACTTGCGTGAAAATGTTAGAAAGTGTAATTGGTAAATATGAATCACATCATAATATAAGAGTTGATTTAGATGCCTTACCTACATGTGTTTCTTTAGCTAAAAGGTATTCTAAAGATAAGAAACTACCTGATACAGCATTTGATTTATTAGATAGAACCATGGCAGCTATTGGTATGCTTGATGAATTATCTGAATCAGAGCTTGAATCGTGGAGGTTGTTTTATCAAACTAGTTTAGATAAAGATTTTGTAGATGATACTACTAAATCCTCTGAGATGATATGGCTTTATGGCCAATTACAAAATATGATAAGCCCTATTTTATGGGGAATGTTAAAAAATCAACCCGAACTTGATAATAGTTTTTCAAGTGAAAAACTTGATTGCATTATCACTGATATCTACAAGGAGTTAGTACAGGCTTCAAAACAGAAAGTAAGTAGAGTATCTCATATGGAATTAGCCGCTGTTATGGCTGCTAAAACAGGTATTCCTTTAGGTAAGATACAGGCCAAAGAGAAAGAGAAGTTACTTAACATGGAAGAGCTTTTACAAAATAGAGTGATTGGACAAAATCATGCTTTAAAGGTACTCTCTGACGCCATAGTAGAGAGTAGAAGTGGGCTTAATAAACCAGGACAACCTATAGGCTCTTTCTTTTTTTTAGGACCAACAGGAACAGGAAAAACAGAACTGGCAAAATCAATAGCTGAACTTTTATTTAATGATGAAAAAGCGATGATTCGCTTTGATATGTCAGAGTTTAAAGAAGAGCATTCTGCAGCACTTTTATACGGAGCACCTCCAGGATATGTTGGATATGAAGAAGGGGGGATGCTTGTTAATAAAATAAGACAACAACCGTATGCTGTGGTTTTATTTGATGAGATTGAAAAAGCTCACCAATCTGTTTTTGATGTGTTTTTGCAGATAATGGATGAAGGGAAAATTCATGATAAACTTGGAAAAGAAGGAGATTTTAGCAATGCTCTGATATTGTTTACCTCAAATATTGGTAGTAAACATATTATAGAGTCTTTTAATCAAGAAAAAATACCTTCATCTAAAGAACTTATGGAGCTGATGACAGGTAATTTTAGACCTGAGTTTTTAGCTCGTATTACTGAGATAGTCCCATTTGCTCCTATTACAGAAACAATGGCAAAACAGATATTCTCTATTCAATTAAAAGGACTTATTAAGGCTTTTGATCGATTAAATATTGGTTTTGAAATTACTGATAATGCAAAAACAGAATTAGCTGTTTCTGGGTTTAATAGCCAGTATGGAGCCAGACAAATCTCAGGGGTGATTCGCCAAGAGATAGCCCGACCTATTTCAAAGATGATTGTAAGGGAAAAATTACTGCCAGGACAAAAGGTTCTTGTAGATATAAAAGATAAAGAGGTGGTTTTTAAAGTGAATTAATTTAAAACTAAGTATGCAAAATACATTTTATAAGTTTCCCTTTAATCCTGAACTAGCCATGAGTGAAGGTGCTAGTTTACCAACGTGTAGTTTGGCTGAGAGTATTGCTCAAAATGTGATGCTACTGGTTCTTACTCGCAAAGGTGAAAATAGATTTAATCCTGATTATGGAAATGCAGTTTGGGACTTAGAGTTTGACAATGCAGTTACTCTAGTGGAGTGGGAGAGAGTCTTTGAGGAGAGTTTACTGGATCAAATTAAAAAATATGAACCAAGGATTATCTTTCCTAAGATTCAAGTGCATATGGAGTATGTGGAGCATAATTATGGAACTAAAGATTTTGTGGAGATTAGAAAAAAGGCCAAAATAGGTGTAAATGCAGTGCTTACTGATATAGGTGAACTATTTACTTTTTCTACCCATATCTATCTCAGCCCAATGTCGGTGGATTAAAAAAAATATTGCTATGAAAAAGATATTAAATAATTATTCCAAAGAAGTAATCAAATCTAGGATTCTTCAAAATGCAGCTAAGCTTTGGGGGGTTAATAACCCTAATGCTTTAGACCCTTTTGTGACCTTATTAGTAGATGCCTTTAGTACGGAGATTTTTAAAGTAAACAACGATATAGAGGACATCAAAGCAGGTATCTTAGAAAAGATGGCGCGTTTATTAACTCCTAGTATATATACTTATCCAAGGCCTTCTCATGCTATTGCAATTATAGAGGCAGAGGAGTCTAAAGAGGTGCTTTTAAATCATCAAGAATTCTTTACCAAAAAGCTCTTTACATCTAATGTAAAGTCAGCCTCGGATATTCAAATAGATATTCCTTTTACAGCTATTGATAATATAAACCTTTATAAACTTAAGGTTAGCTTTATGTTAATTGGAGATACTATTTGGAAATATGATCGATTCTACAACAGCGTTCCTGAGGTAAAACTCAGTAGTTCAATTGGGCATAACACTATGTTTTTGGCTATTGATTTTAGTGAGTATGATCTAGAGCATACCCCAGAGTATTTAAGTCTTTATTGTGATAATCCCACTTATGAGAATTTAGAGTTTGTCTATAAGCTACTTCCTTTTTCCTCAATGAGAGTAAAGGGCGAGGTACTTAAGATAAAAGAGGGGTTAACTTATCCTGATAAAGAAATTAAAAACGGATATGAAGAAATGTTTGATAGTTATTCTATTGAGCATAGAATTGAGGAAAATATAAAGAATATTTATTCTAGTAAGTTTATTGAAATTAGTGGTTTAAAGGATAAAGTAGCTGATTTACAACTTGCTGTCTTACCTAAAGAATTAGAGTTTTTAAAACAACAACAGGGGGCCAAAGAGATTTTAAAAAACAATAATCTACTTTGGATTCAAATTGATTTTCCTGCTCAGTATTCTAAAGAAATTTTAGAAGGATTTACCTTTCATTTAAATGCTTTTCCTGTTTTAAACAGAGGATGGAAACACAATGAATCTAGTTTAGATATTATGGGAAATAATATTCCTTTAATGACTAGTGTGGGAGAGGAGTTTTTGTATACAAACAAGGTAGTGGATAGTCATGCTAGAGAATACAGCGAGATTCCTTTTTCTGAAAACAATAGTTTAAGACAAGGTTTGTATACGTTAAGAAAAGGAGGGATGGAACGCTTTAGTGAGCGCAATGCTATTGATCTTATCACTAATGTGATAGAATTAACCAGAGATGAAGTCTCTGCTTTTGGTATTGTTGAAAGAGATAAGGTAATGGAGGCTTTAAAAAATATGATTTTCCAGATGAGAGCCTTAGATCAAAAAGTAAAATCAGTAAATGGTATCGTGCCAAGTGATGTGAATTATGTTATTGTAGAGCCACTGGCCAATACAGAATATCTAAATGCGACATATTGGATCACTCATTGTGCTCTTGCCAACAATATTAGAAAAGCAACAGAGCTTACTCAGCAAAATAAGGTTTACACCAATGTTAATAGACATATTTTACTTCTTAGTAATACTCAAGGAGGTGAGCGTGAAAAAACAGGAACAGATGCTATTCAAGCATATAAATATGCCTTAACTACTAGAGATAAGATTATTTCAAAAGAAGATATTAAAAACTATTGTAAAATGGTCTTAAAACAGCAGTGTAAAGGGGTTAACGTTTCAAAGGGAACAATAGTTAGCGATAAACCAAAAGAAGGTTTTATTCGTACTGTGAATATTGAAATAGTTGTAAGTGATTATGAGGAATTAAGTAGTCAGTATTGGATTAGTTATGCTCATAGTTTAAAAAAACAAATTGTCAGCAGAGCAATTGATGGGATTGAGTATGTGGTGAGTTTTAAATCGGATACTTCTATTAAAGCGTAAGAGTATGAAGGAGTTTGATAAGCTAAATATTAAAGACTACAATAACCTAAGTACCGATTATAAGGCAGAAGTTATTGCTTATAATATCTGGAAATACTATAAGGAGGTAGATTATGTTTTTTTAAAAAAACTAGGTAGTAATAATAGAAGTTTTCATAAAGACTTAAAAGCTATAAAAGAGGAATATATTGATTTAAATGAAAAAATAATTAGTGTTGAGAGTTATAGAGAAGGAATCTATGATTATATGCCAGAGGGAGTTTTTCATCCACCATCACTTAAGGGAAAAGGTCAGAATATAACTGAAGTAGTTGAACAAATAAGGTATGAGAAAAGAATTGAGAAAAAGGCAAGAGAGTTTTTTCAACCCTTTGAATTAGAAATCTATTTTAGTCATTTAAAGGCTTTAGAGCTTAGTGATAGTTTTGATGTTATTGCTGATAAAAGTGAGTTTTTAAATATGATCGAGCAACTTTGGCCTTTATTAAAGTCATTGGATTTAAAGAGTGCTAAAATTTTTGCTTGTCTGCTACCTTATTTTCATTCCGCTAGAGGAAAGAAATCTTGGATAGAGAAATGTTTAAGTTCATTTTTAAACATACCAGTTAAGGTAAGTTTTACGCCAAATAAAATTTCAGAGCTAGATGAACTATCCTCAGAATTAGTGTTATCTGAGATAAGATTAGGATTGTCTAGTGTGCTTACAGGGGATCACTTTGATGGAGAGAGAAATTGGAAATTCTCATTCGGTCCAATTAAATATGAAGATTTACACTTGTATTTAAACGGTAGTCCACTAAGACAATTATTAGATGTTATATACGATTACTGTTTACCAGTTACAGTTACAGTTAAGCAGGAGTTTATAACAAATAGAAACGAAAATTCATTTAAGATAGACAATAACAACAATAGTTTATTGGGGTATTCAACCTATCTATGATTTAAAAAAGAAACAGTTATGGATATAGAATTAGTAAAAGCCTTTTTTTTAAAGCACTTGCTTTTACCCACTATAATAATAGTGCTTGTTTTAATAGTAGTATTTCTTAAAAAGAAATTATCATTTATAAAACCTAAAGTTGTAATACTCTACACACTTATCAGTGGGCTTGTATTGGCTTTGCCTGGTTTTTTAGGATTCTCAGGTAATAGTTTTAATCCTTATTGGTATATAATTGCAAGTATTATCTATTTACTACTGGGTATTTTTAATGTAAACCAACTTTTGAAAAGATTTCAAAACAAGGATACAGCCAAGTGGTTAACAATAACTTTTGAGGTAGTAATAACTCTTATTTGTATGGTGTTTGGAGCATGGCTATTTGCTTATATTTTTGATTGGTTAAGTCCATTTAAAGGATATGCTTATATCTCGGCAACAAGTGTGATTGTGTATATTATTCCTCTTTTGTTTTATTATACCTATATAGAGTTTTTAAATATTCCTTTTAGTATTTATAAAACTTGGACGTATGAAAAAAACAAACAAGCAGTTGACTTTGAAGGGATTGATTTTAATAAGCTTATGGTTATCAATATAGAACTAACAAAGAATGTAACAGATGGAAATAGGTTTAGAATTAAGGCAAAGACTCTTTCCTCTGGCGTGAGTTTTGGAGATTGGTTTCACAAGGTTTTAGATGACTATAATTATAAGAATGGTACCTCTATGATAGAGTTATATAATTTAAATGGAGATTCTTATTCATGGGTGTTTTATGTAAAAAAATCCATATTTCATTTTAGAAGGTATATTGATTTTGATCTTGATATTGCTGAGAATAATATAAAAGAAAATGATGTAATTGTTTGTAAAAGAGTTGCTGAATTCAAACAAGAAATATAATAATTGCTATGATAAATCCAATAAAACATAATGCTGTCAACTGGGTTGATGGTATGAAGATTTCGCAAAGACACTTTGACGCGCACACCAATTTTACTCTAGATAGTTTACGTGATGTGAGTTCTTTGTATATCAATAATTTCAATTACGGATTATTACCTATCTCTGATAAGAGTCAGGATAAAGGAATTTTTGAGGTGTTTAATACCTTAACAGGAGATGTACAGCTTGTAATTAAGCAGTGTAGCGCTGTAACTCCAGCTGGTTTTAGAATTGAACTTTCAAATTTTTCAACCAATTTAAAGTCTTTAGCTCCTCAGGCATCTGAGGAACTACAAGAGCAAAAGGAAGATTACTATTTAATTATATCGGTTAATCCCTTTGATAAAATACCTCATGGAGATGTTGATTTGGAAGAAACTCCACCTAGACATCCATTTACAAAACCAAGTTATCACATTGAGTTAATGCCTGTGTCTTCTTTTGATTCTGGTGCTGCCACTAGTGGAGGAAATTACATTATAATAGGTAAGGCAACAGTTCAAGGAAATAGTATTCAAGCCGATACAAGTTTTATTCCACCTTGTACAAGTGTGCTGAGTCATCCACTGCTTTTAAATTATTACAATAGTGTGGCAAAGACCATGGCCATACTTCAACAATATGCTATTAGAATTATTCAAAAAAATATAAATACTAGTCAAAACACAAAGCTTGCATTTAATGTAAAACTACTTTGTCATGCACTGGTTAACCATATAGGTAATATTTATTTCCAATTTAGAAATGTAATACCTCATGTGGCTCCCATATATCTTATTGAATGCTTTTCTCAACTCTCAATTCATCTATACAATACAACTCAGTCTATTTCTTCACTAGAATTAGAAGAGATGTTAAACTATGTGAGTGAATGGAGTGAAGTGGCTCCTCATACTTTTTTAAATCAGTTATCTGCCGTGGCAGAGATTAATTATCAACATACTGATTGTGGAGCGCATTTAAAAGAAGTACAACTTCTTTTGGTTAGTCTAGAGAAGATATTTTTAAAATTAAGTGAGCTTGATTATATCGGTCAGCGCAAAGAAAATATCATTGTTAATGAACTCGATGTAACTCCTGTGGCTAAAACTAATCGCGGTTGGAGTGTATTGGACTAAAAATAAAGTAGTATGAGTTTTTATGATAAGTTTAAAAAGGTAGTTAAGTCTATTAGCCAGCCAGTGAGTTCAGTGATTGTCTCTAGAAATAATGCTTGGAATGAATTAAAACTCAAGACAACAAGAAACAAACAAGCTGATGTGTGTGCCCAGAAAACAAACAAGAATGTATCAGAAATAAAAATAGAAGAAAATAATATTAATCATTTAAATAAAAAGAAGAAAATGGCAGTGTTTAATTATGGTGTTGGCGGTAACGAAGTTAAAGTAGACGCTAACGATGCAATCCAAGAGATTCAAGGAAACAAAAGTTTATTAGTGGCACAATTAACCACTGATGAGGCTATTAGCCCAGAGATCGTAACGGGGTTAAAAACGGTAGAAGATGTGTTTAACTATTACTCGCCAAGTATAGAAGTTGAGCATCAGACTCATGATGGTCAAACTGTAAAAGAAGAGTTTGCCTTTAAAAACTTAGGTGATTTCACTCCTAAAAATATGGTTGAAAATTCAGAGTTTTTAAAAGGATTAAAACTAGACGAGGAGCAGTACAATAAGATTGTTAGACAACTTAGAGTAAATAAAGTTCTTCGTAAAATGTTTGAAGACAAAGAGGCTAAACAAGAGTTTGCAGATACTTTAAGAGCTATTGCAAAAGAATTAGAAAAATAATATAAAAAAATTGAATAATGGCAAAGTTAGATCAAGATACAAAGGCTATACAAGAGCAACACAAGGTAGCAGGTAAACAACAAAAAAGTGTTGCATTAGAAAAATTAGGAGGATTTGGATTTGTTGAGACTGTTGTTGATGGAATGGCAAATATGAACCCTGAGAGAAAAGCGCGTAAACAGATTTTCTTAACAGATTCAAGTAAAAAAGACGAGCGTGCAGATTTGCTTAAAAACATTAATCTTTGGTTAGAACTTTTAGAGTCTGATCAATCGGCAGATCAGCTTATCGATGTATGTAAACAAAAGTCTGCTCAAGCTGTTAGTAGTTTAAAGAGTAATTTAAAAAACTCTTTAGATCAATCTCGTGAGTTGGAAGTTTCTTATCGTACAATGGCTCAGTTCTATAAAAACACAGAACTAGACAAGGTTGATAACGTTCATGTTATCAATGCTACTATGGAACAGATCACAGATTTAGATAATCCAATATTTATCGATCATATTGCTGAGGAATTTAAACTTTACTACGATCGTTTAGATTTAAGAGACAATTATTCATTATTGTCTATTCCTGGGTATATGGGATCTAATAAAGTAGTTGATAAATGGGCTAAGATATGTAATGAGAACAAGGTTATGCTTGTAACTGACTTTGCCAATTTAGATAAACCAGATGATGTTGTTGATTTATTCCATTCAGCAAACCTAACAGGAGGTGAGGTACACAAGAGTAATGTTATTATGACGTGTAACTGGCTAGTTGGTCGTGGTAAGGCACAAGAGGTAGGAGAGGAAGAAGATGTATTTATAGCGCCTTCAACTTCTTTAACTGGAAAGATTCACAAAACATTGATGTCTCAAGTAGCAGCAGGAAAAAAACACGGAGGAATTAACGAGGTAGATGCCGTTAAATTTGAGCTTAAAAAGAGTGAGATTTCTCAACTTGAAAAAATGGGTCTTGTACCAATGGTAAATGAGTATGGTAAAATTATGGCATTCTCGGCTAAGACTTTATTTAGTGGTGATAACATTGGACTTCAAACTTATTCTGTTGTTCGTGTGTTTGATTATGTAACTAAAGTATTATTAGACTTCTTAAACAGAAGAGCTTTTGAGAATTGGAATGCTAAAAATGAGGATGATTTAAGAAGACAAATCGTTATGTTTTTAGATGGAATCAAAGGAGCAGATAAATTAATTGAGAAATTCAAAATTGTTCGTTTTGAACAAGATAGAAATCAAAAAGATCGCGTTTGGCTTGATATTCGTTTAACTCCATATTTCCCAGCTAAGAGTTTTGTTATTAAACTAGATGGGCACAAGGGAGATGATGGAAATGATTGGGAGGCTGAATACGTGCAAGAATAATTAAGGTAAATAACCAGTAGTTTTTTATTAAAGCTACTGGTTTACCTTCTAAAAGAAAATATGGTTTTAAAGAGCCTTAATAGTATTGTTTAACAAGAAAGTTAATATTTGTTTTTATGAGTAGTCTGCGTATTGGCTTTAAAGAATTACTTGTGGGTTTAATAGTTATTGGCAGTTTTACTAGCTGTAAGAAAACTGATGCTATAAATGAGCAGACTTCCTCTAAGTACTATAAAGTTAATTTATTTCCAGAGCAAACAAAACAGGAGTCAACCACAGAAATGTCTTTAGAAAAGACAATTGAACTTAGCGATAAGGTAGTTGTTTCAAACAAAGTTGTTTTGGTTGATATCTCTTCAAAAGATAGGTCCTTAAAAGAGTTTTATTTGTATAAGGTTTATAATGCAAAGACTATTAAAGATCAAAAGGATTATAATGCAAAACAAAAGTCAAAAGACACAACAAACGCAAGTTTTTATTTCTATAGTGATAAACTCTTAAGTTTTAATCAAAAAGGTAAAGATTCTGTATATGTTTTTTTACAAGTAAATAAAGACAAAAAGATTATAACAAGACACCATAGAATAGATTACAAATGGCTATTAGAAAGTGATATTATACTTAAATAGTATATTTTAACATTTCTTTTACAGTAAAATCCCCCTATTTTTTCAAAATGTTATCAAAATTTTTTTGAGTGGAAAAAATAGTATATATGTTTGAATCAAATAATAATTAAATAAAATTAAGTTATGGCACAGAACAATTCAAGAGCAGTGTTAAAATTCAATGGCGGTGAGGCGCAGAAAGTGTTAAACCTAAAGTATGGTGTATCTCGTACAGTAGACGTATCTGGACGTGTAGCATCAGATCCTTCTAATGCACTTATTACTATTACAGTTGAAGCTACAGATAAATCAGATATCTTAGAGAGTTTACTTAATGGTAAATACAAACCAACAACAGGTGAGGTTACATTTAATAAATCTCACGAAGAGGGAACTCTAATTACTTTAAAATGGTCAAATGGATATGTAATCCAACACCATGTAGATTTTGATGCAATTAACTCAAATAGTATGTATGTTACTTTTGTTGTTAGTGCAGAACAAATCGATTATGGAAACTCAGTTTACCAAGGAACTTGGCCAGGAGCATAATTAAAGTAAAGTAGAGTTTTAGACTCTGTTTTTATATAACCCAGATTAAGTATTAATCTAATTCTACAAGACAGTTCTATTAAGGTATACTTACTTTATGAAATCGCTTTGTTTATTGGCTTAATACTTTCTCTGGGTTTATTTTTAAATAGTATACCTGCTTTTTAAAAATAAGGCCCCAACTATTTTATTATTTAATTAAGGAAAAAGAAAAATATTGCTATGAAAGAGAATTTTAAAGGTGTTCCAGATAAAAGTAGAGGGATTATTAATGAGCAATCACAAGAATCTCTAATTGAAAATGCTACACAAAATATAGAAAATATAGTAGAAAATAAGGCTCTTAGTCATGCTCAAAATTTAGTGGCTGGTATGGAAGAGCGTGCTGCTGAGCAAATGGCCAAAGCAAAACAGATCACCAGTTATGCCACAGAGACTTATAAGGCTACAAATGATTTGGCTAGTAAGGCAGTAGCCTATAAAGGTCAAGCTAATCAAATAAAAAGCACTTTAGCTCCGGCTAAAGAGAATTTAAGTCAAAACAGTACAATTTCAACAGATCAAGCACAGGTAAGTAATGCTCAAGCAATTTCAGATCACACCATCTTTGGGGTTAATCATTTGGTTGATTTAAAGATTGTAGTTGAAGGAACTGAGCTTAAAAACTTTAGAAATTTTCAGTTAAATCAAACACTTAAAGGACATCATGAGTTTGTATTGTCTTTGAGTCACGACGCATTAGGAGAGCAGGAAACCTATCAAATGGAGAAAGCTCAAGAGCTTTTAGGTAAGCGCATCCTAGTGATGATTAACTTTAAAAATATAAAGGAAAAACCAGAGAGAGATTTTGTTGGAGTAATTACAGAGGTTAGTTTTGAACAGGCTCATGGAAGCAGAGGTTATATAACTCTAAGAGGTTATAGTCCAACTATACTTTTAGATGCCGCTCCACATATTCAAAGTTTTGGAGGAAGTAGCCCTGTTCCATTAAATACTGTGGTTAATCAAATTCTAGAGCAAGGCTATACGCAAGGGGGGAAATATAATTTTGTTATTAAATCTTCTAAAAATTATAACCTTTCTTATACCTGTCAATATAACGAGACGCATTATAATTTTCTAGCCCGTATGGCAGAGGCCTATGGCGAGCAGTTTTATTACGATGGACAGACCTTGTATTTTGGAGATCTTCCCCCGGGAGAAGAACCAATTCAATTAGTCTATGGAAGAGATATAGAGAACATACAAGTGCGTATGATGGCTCAACATGTTAATAGACAACTTTATGGTTATAATAGTTTAAACAATGAAAAACTAAGTGCTGCAGGTGATACAAAGCTTCAACCTAAAGGGACTTTAGCAAAGGCCGCTTACCAAAAATCTGAAGGTATTTTTACAGCACCTTCACTTCAACAAGCTTCTTTAAAGGCCTCGACTAATCAAGATATTACTCAAGCTCAAAAAGGAGTAATAGGAAGTATAGGTATGAATGTATTTGTAACCTCTGGTGTGACAACAGTACCATTTTTATACCCAGGATGTATTGTGGAGCTTAGCATGGTTAATTCAGAGGATAAACAAAGTAATTATTTTACAAAACTAATGATCACTAGTGTAATTCATGGGGTGGATACCCTAGGTAATTATAAAGGACGTTTTGAGGCTGTAGATGCAGAGACTGGATTTATACCTCGTATAGGTTACCAGAATCCTCTTGTAGAGCAGCAAGTAGCTACAGTGGTAAGCAATACAGATCCTCAAAATAAGGGACGTGTACAGGTTCGATTTGATTGGCAAAACTCAAATTTAAATTCAGAGTTTATCCGTGTGATGACTCCTGATGCAGGAAGTAGTGACAAGGTTGGATCTAATCGTGGATTTATGGCCATTCCAGAGGTAGGGGATCAGGTTATGGTTGGATTTATCGGTCAGCACCCTGATAGACCTTATGTTATGGGAGGACTTTTTCATGGGCAAACAGGTGCTGGAGGAGGATCAGGTAATAATGTAAAGAGTATAAGTACTAAAAGTGGACATACTTTAATGTTTGATGATTCTGGAGCTATTACATTAAAGGATAAGAGTGATAAAAACTTTTTAGTAATTGATGGAACAAATACTATTAGTGGCATTGCGCAAGAGACAATTTCTTTTTCAAATGGGAAGTCAAGTATAATTATGTCTGGAGATACTATTGTTATGCAAACAGCAAAATTTATTGTCAATGGTAGTGAATATGTTCTTCAAACTAGTGGAGCTGCCACTCAATTATTTACGGCAGAAGGAAATGCTGTTCAAATTGGAGGAAAAACTTTAATGATGGCTACTAGTGATAGTATTGAATCAAAAAGTAAAGAAATAGGTGTTACAGCCGATAATTATAAATTAGATGCAAGTGCAGAGGCTGTAATTGATGGAGGTATAGTTAAAATAAACTCTTAAGAATATGATAAATAAAAATGCCTCTATTATACAAGAATTTTATAAGGTTAGAGATGTTTGGTCTGAGATTGATAAAAACGAATCTTGGAGGTTAGCTATTTGGAGAGTTGAATATGCTGATGTAGAGATTGTACATAATTTTATGGAAGTAGAGCAATCACCTATTGGAGTTTTTGAGGATTTATTTTTTAAGTTTAATATAAGACACCAAGGTGATCATAAAGAATATATTCAGGAGTTATACAATGAGTTTGTTTCTTGGTTTATAAGGCCTACTGAATCTAAATATGATTTAATAGAAGCACTAGATAAAAGTAAGCTTTTAAAACAGCAGTTTATAGTTAAAGAAAATAATACAGCTACTATTGAAGATTTATGGTCAGAATTAATACGTTTTAAAGAAACATTTGTAGATCATGCAGATGTAAAGAATTTTTGTGTTTATTTTCCTTATGATATCTATAGTATATCAAATATGTCTTCTTTTTTTAATAAGATAATCTTAACTGTCCCTAAAGGGATTAGATTAGTTACCATGGATATGGCTCAAAATAGTAAGATTGAAATTTCTACCAGTGCAAAGGATAGGGAGATATATCAAATTTTACATCCGAGTTTAGATATGCTTAATGCGGTGAAAAACGATATGTATAAAGGAGCTACCAGTAATAGTACAGTAGATATAGAAGGGCGTTTTCAAAAGCAAATCATAGACACTATGGAGAGTACTACCCAAAAAGATAAGTCTCTAACTAGTAAAGAAATTAAAAAGTTATTATCTATTTCTGATGAAATAGGGACCTTAAATGCTAGTACATCTGGATATTTAATTGCTAGTCAGGCAAGTTATCAAGTACAAAATGTAAAGGAAAGTGAACTATATATAACAAAAGCTTTAGACTTATCAAAGCAAGCAATGGATAATAACGAATCTTTTGGATATCCAATATGGAAGTCATGTATGTTATTAAAAGCAGCATTATTACATGGTAAAAAGGAAAAAAAACAAGCCATAGAGGCCTATCAAGAGTTAAATCAAATTGCTTTAGACAGAGGAGATATATATTATTTAATGGAAAGCTATAGAATGATTGGGCATTTGGAATATGAGTTAAACAATCAAAATACAGCTCTAGATTATATGCTTTTATCATTAGCCTCTGGAGCTTATTTAGAACCCGAGTTAAGAGTACAATCTACTTACATTCATGCGGCTCATATGGCACATTATTTATGTAAAAAGATAAAAGATAAAGAATCTGTAGCAATATTGGAATCTCAATTGCAAGAGTGGTTAGGTGAGAATTGGCAAGAGATTCTTGCTTATTCACATGCACAGACGTCAGAGTTGAAAATGAAAAAGACATTGTTTTAAAAAAAGAAAATTGCTATAGATATGGAATTAGTAGGTAAATTAGCTTCATCTCCCACAGGAGAAAGGGCGTTTGGTACACTTTTTAGTGAGGCAAAATCAAAACTAGATCAATTACAATCAAAATTAGCATCTAGTGTATTTCCTTCAATGCCTGGACAAGATGTTGCTAAATTTTATGATTTAGCCATAGGAATAGATGCCCATACAACTATTTGGCCACCTTCACCGTTGTGTCCTGTTCCTCATGTCGGGATGGTCTATGATATTATGTCTGCTGTTATGGCGGGTATTTCTTCTGTAGTACCAGCTCCAACTGATTCAGATGGTACATTAGTTACAATTGCCAAGACATTAGTTAAAGGGATGGCTCCTTCAGTGAAAGTACATGATAGATGGATTGCCAATGCAGGAAGTAGTATACAACATTTACCTGCAATAATAGCTCATGTACCATTTCCTCTTGTAGCTCCTATGGCTAGTTCAGAGATGTTTATGGGAAGTAGTACAGTTATAGCCGATGGTACTCCTTGTAGTACAAGGTTTCATCCGGCACTTTCTTGTAACTTAATTGGAATTCCAGCGCCTTTTAGAGCAAAGAAGGCAGTTAAGGCCAAGACTTCATTAATGGCTCCAACCTCAATGTTAAGTATTATAACATCTTCAGGAAAACCTGTATTAGTAGGAGGTCCCCCAACTATTGATTTATTTCAATTAGGTATTAGTTTAGGGTTAAAAGGAGTTGGAAAACTTTGGAAAAAAGTAGGAGATGTCTTTCAAAATTTCGTTGATTTTATAAAGAAAAAAAATCCTTTTTTAGGTAATATTTTACAATGGATTAAATGTCGTTCATTTGGTGAACCAGTTGATGCTGTTACAGGCCGGGTGACTAGTACTAATATTGATGTAGAACTCTCAGGGGCTATTCCATTTGTCTGGGAGCGTACCTATTATAGCGATGCCCATACATGGGGACCTATAGGATATAATTTTCATCATAGTTACAATATGGGATTATATGACATGGGAGAATACTTCTCTGTTCGTCTTTCAGACGGAAGAGAAATAGCTATGCCAAAAGTAAGTGATAATGATTGTTTTTATAATCGCACAGAAAAAATGTGGATTTATAAAGATGATAAGGGATATTATATTCAGGATAATGCTAAGTTAAGATATCGTTTTTTAGGGCCAAAAAATAGAGAAGAATATCAAATGTTATCTAGTATAGAGAGTCAAGAAGGGTTTTCAATTGTTCTTGAATATCATGGAAAGGGCAATCTTAAACGCATTAAAGATAGTACTGAGCGCTACATCGAAGTAGATACAGATGATAGAGGGCTTATTACTAAACTCTACAGTATTTATCCCAATGAAACAATAACTTGGATAGAATACACCTATGACGATAAACAACAATTAGTTTATATTAAGGATGTTGCTGGGGCAGAGAAACACTTTAAATATGAGAATGATTTGCTTGTTCAACTAACAAATCAAACAGGACAAAATTATTATTGGAAGTATCAGAAGATAGAAGGAGCGTATAAGTGTGTACATACCTATGGAGATGGTGGAGTACTTAATTATCGTACAGAATATAAACCAGGTCTTACTATTACAACTAACGGGTTAGGATATACAACACATTATTATTATGATAAGCGCAATTTAATCTATAAGATTATAGATGAAAAAGGAGGCATTACTCATCAGCACTATAATGCAAATCAGGAATTAGAAGTTGTTGTAGATCCTCAAGGTATAAGTGAAAAATATGAGTATGATCACTATGGAAACTTAATTAAAATAAGTGATGCAAATGGAGATTCAGCACAATATGTTTTTGATAGAAAACAGAACCTAATAAGTATAAACACCCCTGGTAAAAAAGAAATAAAATTAGAGTATGATGATCTTGATCGAGTAATAAAAAAACAAGTAGGAAAGGATCAGATACAAAAATATTATTATTCAGATAAATACTTAACTCAAATTATTGATCAATCAGATAATAGTTGGAATTTATTCTATGATTCACATCATCAATTAACACAATTGACTTACCCTAATCAAACTTTTGCCCAATGGCAATATGATACAAGAGGTAATGTGTCGGTAGAGCGTGATGTAAAGGGTAATTTAACACATTATAAGTACGATAAGGCAAATAATGTAATTAAACTAGAAGAGGCGAGTGGTAATATTCATGAGTTTGAGTATGATAGTTCTTATAATATAATTCAAGCTAAGGATGACACTCATGCTATATCATTTGATTATGGTAGTTTAGGAGTTTTGCTTTCTCGAGTGCAAAATGGAAGACGAGTAAATTTTACTTATAACACCGAACTTCAATTAAAGGATATCAGCAATGAAAAAAGGGAGTATTACCGTTTTGAATTAGACCCAGTTGGTAATGTTGTAGAAGAGCAAGGCTTTGATGGGCAGATTCGCAAGTATGAAAGGGATTTAGCAGGACGTGTAACTAAAGTAATTTACCCTGATAAGACTTGGAGTAACTATACGTACAGTGATAGTGGTAATCTACTCAGAGAAGAGCACAGTGATGGAAGCTATAGTGGGTATCAGTATGATAAGGATGGTCTTTTAATGGCTGCAATAAATGAGCATACTACTTTAAAGCTGACAAGAGATAAACTCGGAAGAGTTATTAAAGAACACCAAGATAAGTATGAGGTGTGTAAAACCTATGATTCAAAAGGCAATTTAACTAAGTTAGAGAGTAACTTAGGTGCAGATGTGTCTATGGGTTATAATGAGTATGGTTGGGTGATGCAGATGGATAGTCAAACTTGGCAAGCGAAGTTTTCTTATGATAAACAAGGTTTAGAGATACAACGAGACCTTAGCGGAGGTGTTAAGGTAGAGACTGAGCGAGACAATTATGGCAGAGTGATCAGACGAGGTGTTGCGGTAAATGGAGTAATGAAAGTAAGCGATCGCTACAAATGGAATAGAACAAATCAGTTGCAGTCTATTGTAAGTGATCTCACTCGACATAGAGTTGATTTTAAGTACGATCAGTGGGACAACTTAGTTAGTGGTAGTTATACTACATCTAATGAGCTTAAAACAGTCTATAAGACTCCTGATGCGGTAGGTAATCTCTATGAAAGTGCTAAACAGGATGATAGAGTGTATGATAAAGGTGGTAAACTACTTAAAGATGAATTGCACTACTATTATTACGATGCAAAAGGGAACCTTGTCTTTAAGGAATTTAAAAAGACAGAGCATCCGCGTGTAGTGGACAAAAAGGAAATACAAGATCGATTTAAGATCAAGCTTTCAGGTAGTGGTATTGGTTATCAGTACCTCTGGTCAGTTAGTGGAATGCTACAAGAGGTAATCAGTCCAATGGGAAATCAGGTGAAGTTTTACTACGATCCGTTAGGAAGACGTATTGCTAAGACTTCAAAAGGAGAGACTACTAGATGGGTGTGGGACGGTAATGTACCACTACATGAGTGGAAACATAGAGAAATGTACCCTCTACCAATGGTAGTTAACAAAGCAGGTAAACTATCTAAAGCTAACGAATCTACAGAAAATATTATTACTTGGCTGTATGAAGTAAATTCTTTTGTACCTTGTGGTAAGATTGTAGATGGGGAGAGTTTCAGTATTGTAACGGATTACTTGGGTACTCCTACGCATGCTTATGATAAGGAAGGTAAGGAAGTTTGGCATCGTGAACTGGATATCTATGGTAGATGTATTAAGGGTAATAATGACTTTATTCCATTTTTATACCAAGGTCAGTATTATGATAAGGAGACTCAGTTAGCGTATAACCGTTTTAGATATTATGATCTTAAGATGGGTATGTATATCAGCCAGGATCCTATAGGTCTTATGGGAGGTATGGTGCTATATGGGTATGTGGGGGATAGTAATAATGGTATAGATCCTTTAGGTCTATATAATCCATATCCAAGAAAAAACGGGAAATTTGGGCCTAATCCTAATCCCCAACCTAAGCCTATAAAAGATAAGATTCATGGTAATTCACATGCCTCTACCAAAACAAATTATCTATATGCTAAAATTGATAAAGATGGAAACTTTTTAAAGTGGGGGAAAACTGATGATATAGTTGGTAGATATACATTAGATGAATTAGGAGGAGGTAAATTGATTCCTCTTGATGCTGGAAATATTGTTAATATAAAGGATATTGAAAGAGAATTAGCAGAGATAGTACCAGGTATAGATAATAAAGAAAATTGGGCTGGAAGTAAGAAAGGACAGACATTGAGTCCTCAGGCACAAGAAATTTATGATAAATCAAAAGCAAACGGAGTGAAACATAAACATTAAAAAAAATAATGGCAAAATTAACAATTTTTACAAAGTATGGTGGGGGACCAATCATACCATACGAATCAGATATATCTAAAATACTAAATGATTTTGGAGATAAAATGGTTATCAGTCCTAATATACAGCTTCATATTGAATGTAGAATAGATGGTGATATTATAAAGTATAATGACCCTCTAGGATGTTCAAATATGCGTTTTATGAAGAAAAAAAATATTATAGCTAACACGATTGCTATTACTTATGATTTTTTAAAAGAATCGAATGAGGAAACTTTGAAAGTATTTTTAAAAGAAAATTTTGTATTAGCTATTTCCCAAATGTTAGATCGTTTAAAAAAAGAAAAATACATACTTGATAAAGATTCTATTTTGAATGTTTTAAAAAAAGAATTTGAAAGTATAAATACAAAATAGTACGTAGAAGAGGAGGTTAATTTTTATTAATCTCCTTTTTAGTATTATATAGGTACTCCTACGCATGCTTATGATAAGAATGGCATTCTAGTGTGGAATAGTGAGCTCGATATCTATGTTAGATGTATTAAGGGTAATAATGACTTTGTTCCGTTTTTATATCAAGGTCAGTATTATGATAAGGAAACTCAGTTAGCGTATAACCGATTTAGGTATTATGATCCTAAGATAGGTATGTATATCTCACAAGATCCGATAGGTCTTATGGGAGGTATAGTGCTATATGGATATGTGGGGGATGTGAATGGATGGTTGGATGTACTGGGGTTGGCACCTAAAAATGATTTTGGCATTCCTAGTATTAAAGATTTTGGAGAGTGGTTTAACAATATGTTTACTTCTGACTTTGATAAATTATGGAAACAAAAAGGAGCAGGTGATATAATAGAATCTAGACTTAGATATCCTGGTAAAAAACATGAATGGTTGATGGTTTCTCGAGCAGATGTATTTAAAAGTTTGGGAGTTAAATTTGAAAAGATAAGAGATTTAAGAACACTTACTAAAGATGTGAAATTTGTTAATCCAATAGGAAAACACGGAGGATTGGGTTCAACAAAAGCTCATAATGAAATTTTGGAAATTATAGATACTTCATTAGATTATAAAACATTTATTAGAAGACTAAATAATTGGGCAGATTATAGGCTAAAAGGTGGAGCAGATGCTTTACCAGATGGATTAAAAATAAAACATCATTGATATGAAAAATAAAGTTTCTATTTGGCTTGCTAATTTTACTACAGAGGAAAAATTAGAAGAATATCTTGAATTTAGATATTCTGAACTAGAAGATTTACCAAGATCAAATTTTATAGATGATTTTGAAATAGAGTATTATGACGAGGATTTTCAAGAAGCATATTGTGCTAATAATATTATTAGTTTAAAGGAATTATTAGCCCCGTTATCTTATTCAGAATCATTTATTGACAAGATTGGAGATACTAGTAATTCTCAATATAATTCTGTAATAGCTATTTATAATTATAAATACGATGATCAGAAACAAGGTAAAGATAATATTCAATTTTTAGGTGTATTAGATTATGAATATTAAGGTTTTATCTTAAAAAAAAATTTAGTTATTAAAGACCTAGTTTTAATTAGCTAGGTTTTATATTGATATCCATGTGTGGAGTCCTATAGAATATAACTTCCATCACAACTATAATATGGGATTATACGATATGGGAGATAATTATATGCTGCGTCTATCTGATGGAAGCGAGATCAGTATCCCTTAACTAGATTCGTTAGAGCCATATTATCACCGTCAAGAGAAACTGTGGGTACACTGGGATGAAGTAGGGCAATACTATATTATCGATAGCAATAAGCTGATCTATCGCTTTAATGGGGGAAAATAGGGGCAAGCATTACATCCTTATTTGCTAAATAAACATCCTATAAATGCAGTAGATCACGGTGATTTATGGAAAACTGATAGGAAAGTATATTGGATGCAGAGAGCAGAAGAAGCAAAAATAAGAATGAATTGTGGTTAAAAATTTTAAAATATGTTGTCAGAAAAAATAAAAGAGTTATTTAGACAAAAAGGATATATTTCTTTAACAGAGGAAGAAAAGCAGGAATATATAAATGCTTTAATTGATTTAGATATTTCCTTAGAAAGTACTTTTGCCGATTTCAATTTAGCAACTTATGGACCTACATTTAGTGGGCGTGGTAATGAATTATACAATGTTTGTTGGTTTAAAATATATTCCGATGATTTGGATTATAGTATAGAATCAGCCCATAAAGTTCTAAAATTACCCGAAGAGTATATTCCGTTGGATAGCTTTGAAGCAGAGGGAGGTTTTTTCTATAATCGTAAAACAGGAGAAGTCTTAGAACTTGAACTTGGTCAAAAATTGATTGACTTTCAAAATGGAAAATTACAACCACAATGGGAAGATTTTAATTCCTTTTTAGAATGGTATTTTGAAATTACATAAAATTAAGCCGCTTCGCTTGAAGCGGTTTTTTTATTCTTTTTTGGTTTTCAAGATGGAATAAAAATGGGGTAAAAAAGGAGTAATAACTCTAGTAGTGTTCGAAATAAATTCTGACCATATTATTTTATATAATGACCTAAGTTTGATTAGGTAAGTTAGATTTAGTGAAATTTGCTAAGAAGAATCGAGCAAATAGTTTGACCACACTTAAAACAATAGGAAATAAAGTTCAAGAAAATGTAACTATAGCTCTAAAAGTAGATAATATAAATCCAATTAATAACTAAGTCTTTTTTAGTATTGTGACGGATTATCTGGGTATTCCTGAGAAGGAAGATATTTATAAACTTATAGATGTCTTGAATACTTTTTTAGTACGGTAATTAAGGTCTAGTTGTAGGCTTCCCCATTTTAGGACACCTCTAAATTCGACAAATAATTCTTATTATGTTCAGATTTGATGAAGAATTTAAATTCTTCATCAAATCTGGGCTTATATTCTTTAGGTGATTTATTCCCTAATGCTTTGTGAGGATGGTTAAAATTGTAATCCTCTCTCCATTTATCAGCCAATCTTTGTAACTGGTAAATATCATTGAAGTAAAAAGCATCTAATATATCCTCTCTAAAAAATCGATTAAAACGTTCTATATATCCATTCTGCATTGTTTTACCAGGTTGAGTATATTTTATCTCTATAAAGTTCTTCTTACACCAGTTTACAAAGGTTTTAGAGATAAATTCAGGACCGTTATCACATCTAATGTACTTTGGATTTCCTATTTCATGTTTTAGGTTTTCTAATGTTTCTATTACCGCCCTTGCAGGATAACTTAATCCAGCTTCGATAGCTATTGCTTCTCTATTACAGTCGTCTAATACATTAAAAACTCGTACTTTTCTTCCATCTGTAAGTAAGTCACTCATAAAGTCCATACTCCAACACTCATTGAGTACTTGTGGTGTTTCTAAAGGCTGTTTAACTCTTGTTATTAAACGTTTCTTATGTTTTCTTCTTAGACTTAGTTTCATTAAGCGATAAACACGTAGAACTCTTTTTCTATTCCATACAAGTCCTTCTCTGCGTATCTTATGATAGTACTCATCAAAGCCGCGAGTAGGATATTGTTCTGCTAATTCGCTTAGTTTATCAATGACCTCTGTATCATCTTTTTTACTTTGATAATACCACATTGATCGGCATAGCCCAACTAATAAACAAATACGAACGATGGATAACTTATATTGCTCTAACAGATACTTTGCCCTTTCTATTTTATCTGCTGAGCTTAAAACTTTTTTGACAGAATATCTTTGAGCATTTTATTGTCTAAACTAACATCAGCATACATCTGTTTGAGCTTGCGATTTTCTTCTTCAAGTTCTTTTAAACGTTTCAACTCTTGTTTTTCCATTCCATCATACTTCTTTCTCCAATAGTAAAACGTGCTCTTATCAATACCTAATTCTCGAGAGATTTCACTTACTGATCTTCCCTGTTCATTTTCTTTGAGAGCCTTAATGATTTGGCTCTCACTAAAATTACTTGTTTTCATACTTGACAGTTTTGTTTAAAGTTAATAATTTCGAATTAACAACTGTCCGATTTTTAGGGAAGCCTACAGTAATATAAAAAGACTTAGTTTTAATTAGCTAGGTCTTTTTAGTATTGTGAAGGATTACTTGGGTACTTCTATTCTTCTTTTTCTACTGGATTTTATAACATTCAGTTCTGTCATTTTTTTAATTATGTAGTTGGTCGGGTATTAAACTCATCTATAATCAGAATAGAAAATAATATTATACAATAAATATTAATATCACTCTTGCTATTGAAATCAAATGTAAAAGATGATTTAAAAACTTTTAAATCATTATTAAAACCCCCGACAAACTCATTATTTACAATAAAATCTCCTTCAAATTTCCATGCTTTCATTTTTTTATTTATTGAAATAATATCATTTTCCGCTTTCAAATATAATTTCTTCTTTAGTTTAAATAAATAAATTTGTTGATTCACTTTCTGTGCTATTATCAAATATTTTTTATTAAATCCAAAGAAATGCTTGATTTCTAGTTCTAATAATTTTACTCCATAAATATCTTCTATATAGAAAATATCCTTAAGTAAATATTTATAAGAGATACATCTATATAACAATTCATTACCAAAGTAAATATCTGTATTTCCATTGAGAGTTATTGCGTTATAATTCATCTTTTTCTTCCTGTTATTCCAAGCTTTAGAGATGCTTCTATTGCAAATATAGCTTTTATACTAATTCTGTCTTAGCATTATGTGAATTTAGTGTATTAGACTTGTATACTGTATAGATTTTAGTGTTAGTATAAATGAAAAGTTATAGTCTATTTGGAGTTTATCTTAAATAATTATTAGGTACTAAATTTTTTTGTGTGTTGTAAAGGATTGAATATGATGTTTTAATTGTAAAAAGTGCTATTAAATGACAAATTAAGTAGGAATTACTGTTAGCTATATTTGTTTTTTGTTGTTTAATCGTTAATAAAATGCTTTTGTAAGATGTTAAATTTGTTTGTATAGATGATTTTTTTTAGCTATTTGTTAATACTTGTAGGTTGATGTAAATAAATCATTTGTTTTTTTGTTAAATGATGTTATATTTATAAAGTAGAACAACAGCTCAGGTTGTATAGAAAATATATGTGCTTTATTCTTTTTAGCCAGTGAGTAAAACGTAGTTCTTGCACTTAAATTTTTTTCTTTTCAACTTATAGAGGCGCAACCCTAACCAAGTCGTCGATATTAGTAAAAGCTATCCTAATTTTTAGGGTAGCTTTTTTGTTTAAGAAAAGGGATAATAAATTGTTCTTAATGGAGTAGATAAGTGATTTATTGTTCTAAAAATAAAATTAGGTTCTGTACCTTGCTTGTACTTTACAATAACATAGAGATGCAAAACAAGTTTATAGATTATATCAAGACCTATACACCACTTACTCTTCAAGAACAAGAGTATCTGATATCCCATATTGTTTATAGAAGCTATGCTAAGCAAGAGATCTTGTTTCAAGAAGGGAATGTTTCTAACGAAATTTATTTTGTCACTAAAGGCTGTGTTAGGCTTTATTATAACGTCAATGAAATAGATAAGACGGGGTTCTTCTACACTGAAGGGCAGTTTATCTGTGCGGGTGAGAGTTTTACATATAAAGTAGAAGCGAGCGAGAATTATCAAGTCTTAGAGGATACGGAGTTATGTGTATTAACTAGAGAGAATATCGAAATTCTATTAAAGTTATCTCCCGTATTTGAGATTATCGCTCGTATCGCTGTAGAGAATGAATTACTGACTGCACAGCGTATCATTCGTTCTTTTGTTACCCAATCTGCTGAGGAGCGTTATAAAGATTTATTAGCTCATCAGGGAGAACTTTTTTTACGTGTACCTCAGCAGTATATCGCTACCTTCTTAGGGGTATCACCAGAGACTTTGAGTAGAATTAAAGCTAGAATTTTAAAGTAATTTCTTTTCTTGACGATAGTCAAGAGTTCTTTTAGGGTTAGTTATGGAACTTTGTGTAGAGAAATAAAAAAAGCAAATTAAGATGACCAAAAGAGTTTTAGTAGCAGGAGCAACAGGATATTTAGGAGGTGAATTAGTGAAGGAACTAAAAGCAAGAGGATATTGGGTAAGAGCTTTAATCCGCAACTCTTCACAACACGATAAAGTCGTCCTAGCTGATGAGGTATTTATCGGAGAAATAACAACACCTCAAAGCATAAGAGGAGTTACACATACGATAGACTATGTATTTTCTACCATTGGAATCACTCGTCAGAAAGAGGGAATGACCTATATGGATGTTGATTATCAAGGAAATTTAAATCTATTACACGAGGCGTGTATCACTGATGTAGAGCGCTTTTTATACGTATCTGCCATCAATGGAGACAAACTACGACATTTAAAGATATTCCAGGCTAAGGAAGGTTTTGTGGATAAACTTAAAGAATCAGGTCTAGACTATAGAGTAATTCGCCCTAATGGGTTCTTTTCAGATATGCGCGATTTCTTAGAGATGGCTAAGTCAGGTAGAGTCTACCTATTCGGTAAAGGGGATAAGAAGCTCAACCCTATTGATGGATGTGACTTAGCGAAGGTATGCATTGACAAAATGGAAGGTACCGAGAGAGAGTGTAGTGTAGGTGGTCCTGATATAGTAAGTCATAGAGAATTGGCCTTACTGGCTTTAAACGCATGGGGTAAGGAAGAAAAGATTACTTATATTCCTGATTGTATACGAATATGTATCATTAAGCTATTGCGTCTATTTACCTCTTCTAAAACCTATGGTCCTTATGAATTCTTTTTAACAGCTATGGCAGAGAATAATATCGCTCCTTGTTATGGAGATCGTCATTTGAAAGATTTTTTTAATGAGGAGGTGTATCGCTATTTCCCTTCAGGGAATTAAGAATTGTCTTCATTATTTTAGGGATGTATAACCGTTGTCATGGATTTGAAATTGGAGATGGACGTGTATGAAATACATTTTATACGATAAAAGCCCTGACTTCACCGTTAGTGTGATAATCGGTGACAGGGCTTCAGAAATTAAATTTGTTGTTTGTCGTCTTACCTTAAGGTGATATAAAATTGTTGTGATAATTGAAGTCTGATGGTGTCGTTTATAGCATTTATCTCCTCGTTAAGCAATGTTCTCTCATTAGACCTGTAAGTAATGCGATAGGCAAGAGAAGTTTTAGCTTCATGGCTGTATTGATCTACGAGCTCTACGCGTTCGATTAGATCGTTGCCATATTCTCTAATGACTTCACATAGATTATTGTACTCTTCCCAATTGTCTTCTCTATTTGGTTTGTACTGATGAACCCAAAATGAAATATCCTTGTATACAGGAGGGTATTTTGAGTACTCTTTAAAAGTGGCAAGCCCATTTCTGAACTGTGATATAAAGCGAGGATCTTCTGTCCAAAAATAACGGATATCAGGTATGTTACAAAAAGACATTACAAGTCTATCTAACCCAAGTCCAAAAGCCCAACCTGTGGCTTGTATATCATTGTGCTTTAGGATATCTGTATGGATCACACCAGCACCTAATATCTCCATCCATTCTTCCTCTTGCTTTACTTCAATCTGTAAAGAAGGTTCTGTAAATGGGAAGTGGTCGTCTAAAAAGCGATATTCTTTCCCAGGGTATAAGAACTCTACTAACTTAGCTAAAGTTGTCTTTAGATCTTGTAGTGCATCTGATCCCAATGGCAAGAGTTTAACTACCTCCATCTGGTGAAAGACAGGATAATGCGTCTTATCAATCGTATCTTTTCGATATACATCTCCTGTGACAATGAATTGTTTATATCCTTGGCTCAACAATTGATTTTGATGAGCTGAGGTCTGCGTGCGCAAAACGAAGTTATCATTCACATAATACGTATCGTTTTTAGAACGGGCAGGATGATATAGAGGAACTAATAGTTTGTCAAAATTCTCTTGTGTACTTACAACTTCATCTAAATTATCAAAGGTTGTAAAGTCGCAAAAAAAAGATTGTATTTTCTCTTTTAATAGACAAATAGGGTGAAGCTGATTAAGGTGTAGCTTTCTCGTTCTTTTTTCATTAATACTCTTTGATAAATTACTCATATTCTTTGATTTATAATTTTGAATCCAGTAGACTTTGTTTCTGTTGATAGTCTTTGTGCAAAAGTATTATTCTAGAAGCTTCTAGATTTTGCGTTTTATTGGATGTTATGTACTATTTTTAATGTTTATTATGTTATTTATCCTTTTTAGGAATAGGTATTATTCATTTTGTTATATTTTAGATATGTCTTTATTTCTGACTTTAGATTATTTGTACGAACTACACGAGCTTGATTCTTCTCTAAAAGGGGATGGAGTGTTTATCGTAGACCATACCAATTTGCCTATAGTGGACTATGCTTATCAGAAGCATCAGTTTGAGGGATTGTTATTTGGTTTTGTGCTAAAGGGAAAGATGACTGCGCAGGTACACTTTCTAGAGTATGAAGTAAAAGCGGGGGAGGTCATCATTGCTTTGCCTCATCTGATGATCGATGTAGTAGAAGAAAGCGATGATGCTGAGGTGATCACGATAGGGTTGTCCCTTGACTTTATAAGCTCTATTCCTAGTTTATGGGAATTCGTAACGGATGATCAAATCAGATGGAATCCTAAGATTAAGTTCTTTGAGAAGGAAGACAGCTTAGAGCGTCAGTTTCTAGCATATCTACAACAGTTCTACCATAAGGAGAACAGTGTGAAAAAGAATGAGATCTTGCGTTATCATATCTTAGCTTTGTTTAATATGGTAATAGAGTCCTATGCCAGTCTTTCTGTTAAGAACCCTGTTGTGAAAGAGGGAAGTCACGATATCATAGATCGTTTTTATACATCGATTACAGAGCATGCTATCAAGCATCGAGAGGTAGGATTCTATGCTGATAAATTACACCTTACTCCTCAGTATCTCACAACTCTACTCAAGCAAAAAACGGGTAAATCTGTTCTAAAATGGATTGATCATATGGTAGTCTTATATGCAAAGTCATTGCTAAAAACAACTGAGCTGTCTATTAAGGAAATAAGTCATGAACTCCACTTTAATGATGCTAGTCTATTCTGTAGACATTTTAAACGCAATACAGGGATATCTCCTCAGCAGTTTAGGAAGAACGCTTCGGTTTAATTAGGAATTTAAAATTATGAATTAGGAATCGTTTTGCCTAGGGCAATAGGTATGTATATCGCGTCCTATCGGCACGCAATCGTAGGGCTGTATTAGATACAGCCGATATAGTATATCACGTTCATTCGGCACGCAATCGTAGGGCTGTATTACATACAGCTGATATATAGTAAAATATATTAAATAGATGAAAACAGTGTATAAGATTATTCTCTTTTAGTTATCTTAGTAAGAATAAAATAAAATGGATATGAGCTATGATATTGCTGTTTATAGGATAGAGACAAGAGAAAAGTATCAAGGTAATACAGAAGATGATTTTTTTGGAAATGAGGAAAATTTGATAGAATTTACTTCAGAACAGATAGAAGGACTTAAAAAGAGACTCTTGGTATATGAATATGTTTTAATTAAAGAAGATGATTTAGGTATGCGTTTTGGACATCCTGATGAAGATTATGGAGCAGCATTGTTATGCAAAAATGCGCTTTACTTTACTGCAAGTTGGAGTGGAGATTCTATTTTTGAGGTAGGTATGACAGCATCTGAATTTACCGATACTGGCGAGTATGCAAAGTATGATTTTCAAAATGGAGAATGGGAGGAATAGGAAGTTTGGGTATTGAATTAGTTGAGTAATAGCTTTAATGTAATTGGAACAAAATGTTTAAGAAGATAATCTCTGTCATTGTATTTTTTTCGTTATTGATGGGTGTCTATGCACAGAAGCCTAAAAAAGTTGAGTTTATAGAATTACCTATATATGATCAGTTACCAGAGTGGCGATGTACATTACCTATAGCAAATAACAATACCATCACTACAGTAACAGATACTTTACCTTCTTTAGACAAGGTTTATCATTCAAGGGATGTAGAACAGAGAGCTACTTACTTAGGAGGTATCAAAAAGTTCAGAACTGACTTTCTTCTTAAATTTAGAGTGCCTAATGAAATAGAGAAAGGAAAAAAGACAAATGTAATTGTCCAAGTTATTATTGAGAGAGATGGTACACTTACTAATATAGAAATACTTCGAGATATGGGGTACAATACTAAAGATGAGGTTATTCGTGTTATTAAGGAGTTGCCTAAGTGGAGTCCTGCTTTCATCAATAATCAACCTGTGAGAAGTGTTGATATAATCCCTATTACTGTGCATAGGTATTAAAAGGTGATTTCCGTGGATTGATATAGGGAATTAAAAAGAATCTCTAGTTCTTTCTCCTTTAGAAGAAGCAGTGTACTAGAGATTCAAAAGTACAAATCTATATATTGTTAGGGAGTTGATTTTCGATACTCTCTTTATCTTTTTTGCTCATCATAAGATTACCTAGTTTATTGATATACACACGAGTTTTCAATGTGCGTATTCTACCGTAGTGGTGGAATAATACATATAACAACACTCCTATACCAGCGATATTTATATATCCATATACTGTCTTGGTGGCAGCGAGTACCCCGTTTAGTTGGACAATGGATAGATTAATACCTGACCCTGACCTTAATAGCATGGCATCATCTAGGTATACGGCTAAGTTGTTTAGACTTTGTATTTGGAATTGATATTGTGTCCAGCTGTATAATGCACTAAACATCCCTACAGCGATAAATGTACGCCATAGAATAGCAAATCCGATCAGTCCTAACATACTAGCTAAGTCTAACTTATCTAAGGTGTAATACCAAGTGGTGACAAAGATAACTCCCATTCCATATCCTTTAAAGAACATCGGTAGATACCACATCGAATAGCTGAATTCTGTTGCCATAGCGAGGTACATCATCACACTGTACATTAGAAATGCTGAAAACCCAGAGAAGATGAGCATGCGTATAGGTATCTCGTTTTTATACCAATAATAACAGACAACTGCTGCAGTAATAAGCCCGGGAATCAGTAAGAGATTTAGGGAGGCATTGGTCATCGGATTATATCCTAATATACCTACAGCAAAGATATTCTGTATCGTAGCGGTGGCAAGGTACATTCCTAAACACAGTAGCATGATGGTTCCGTGTCTTACATTATTCTTCTTAAAGGCATTTAATGGTAAGAATGGTCTTCTAATCAACTGCTGGCGAATGACAAAAATAAATAAGAGAATACCAAATACTAATGAGGCATATCTTATGATCTCTGAGTCAAACCAAGCTTGTTGTTTTCCGAAGGCTAGGATATAGGCCAAGGTCATGAATGTCGCATTAAATAAAAGGATGCTAATCCAGTCAATGTAAATAAAAGGAACCTTGCGCATAAAGCGTTGATTGTGTTGAAATATAATACAAATCAATGCTGCTCCAAAGCACATAATCGCTAGGTTCATATAGGTAATCTGCCAGCTGAATATAAAGCTTACTTTAGCTACAAAGTAACCTGATAATTGGGTGATAACTAATAGGGCAGAGTAGTAGATACTGTAGAATATACCTCTGTTACCTCCTACACTTAAGAGCATCATAAGGGGTAATACTACTTCCATCATTCCCATCATTTTAAATACTCCTATTAGATAGGAGCAGGCTATAATGATATAGGGTTGATGTGTGGTGGATTGTACCAAATATAATAAACCACACATGGTGAGTGAGATTACAAGAAGTTCTTTTGTTCTGAATCGGGCTTTGATCCTAACAATAAGAGGCATGACTGTACCTAGACCTATGGCATAGGCATAGTTAGCCCATAGGTAGTACTCTGTCATCGAGCCTGTACTACCCACGATATTGGTGATATTAGTGGTATATATTCCACTAATACTACAGAACACAGCTGCTATGATTACAATGAGTAATAGCATGACTGGTTTTGGTACCCAAGAGTGAAATAATCCTTTGTTATACATCGTATAGAATTAGGAATTAATACTTAGGAATTGTGTACGTTGTACATCCCTAAGTATGGTTTATTATTTTTTCGTTTTCTTTGATTGTTTTTAGAATGCTTCCTATAATTTTAAGCAGCTCATCTATGTCAGTCAAAAGGCTTGTACTCTGTTTAGTCGTTAGATAGTCTGTGTCAGTTAACAGTCGAATCCAGTAATGAGATTCACGAGCTTCTTTATATGCAATATATAGTTTAGCATAGAAAGCTTTATCTGATTGACCTCCAATAGCTTCTTCTATATTTGCACCAATAGATGTTCCACTGCGGAGTAATTGTTTACTTAATATAAACTCTTTCTTAGTAGTAGTTAGATGTTTATAAGTATTAACCATTCGAATAGCAAAAGCATAGCTTTTAATTTGTACTATATTTTCATTCTTCATAGAAAACGGATTTGATGAATTTAAAAATATAGTGTGCACATTAATCATTCCATTATTAAGAATTAGAAATTTAATTATAGGATATATTTAGAAAGCCCGAAGGGCTATGATTCCTAATTTAAAATTCCTAATTCCTAATTAGTTAGCCAGTTGTATATTCATATTCATCCCTGCTTTAAGGTTAGCGATGTTTTCTATATCATTCGTATCTGTAAATTCGATACGCACAGGGATACGCTGTTGTACCTTGACGAAGTTCCCCGTAGAGTTATCCGTAGGCATACTAGAATATCTAGAACCTGTAGCCGCAGAGATAGCCGTTACTTTTCCTTGAAAGCGTATTCCTTTTACAGCATCAGCTGTCATGTCGATAATACTACCTATTTGGATATTGTTCATTTGAGATTCTAAAAAATTAGCTGTTACCCATTTCTCATTATCTTTTACGATAGTTGTAATTTGCTGGCTAGGCGAGAGTAGTTGTCCTTCGCTGATTAGTCTTCGTCCCATCACTCCGTCATAAGGAGCTGTAATCACTGTGTATGACAGGTTTAGTTGAGCCATATCTAACATCGCTTTTGTGCGTTTGATATCCGCTTCATTTAGGGCAAGACGTGTTTCTATCTCTGATACTGAAAGTTTGGTTGTGTTTTGTTGTTTTATTAAACTTTCATAAGCAGATTTAGCAGCTTGGTACTCTGTTTTTACTTGATCATATTGTTGTTGGGTAACAGCCTCAGCTTGTAATAAATTCTCGTATCTTTTATTGTTTTGTTCTGCGTTCCACAATCTTGCTTTTGCCCCTTCAATATTAGAGCTAAATACCCCGATATTATTTGATGCTGTATGAATAGAGGAGTTAGTTACTTTCTTAGCAGCTAATGCACTTAGATAAGCTGCTTCAGCTTGTTCTACTTGAGTGATGATTTCTCTGTTGTCAAGGATAACTAGTGTATCTCCTTTTTTGACTTGCTGATGTTCGATGAATTTGATCTCTTTAATATAAGCAGATACACGGGTATTAATAGGGTTAATGAACTCTTCTACCTGTGCTGATTCTGTGTAATCTCTATCGTTGATGTGAAAGTATTTAGTCAATAACCAGAAGAAAGCGATTCCTATTACCGCAAATGTTAGGGTGTTGACTAAGAGTATCTTTGTTTTCTTCTTTTTTTCTTTTTTAGCTTTATCCTCTACAACTTGCTCAACTGGAGCTTGAGCTGGTTGTTCAGTAGTTGTATTTTCTTTATTTTCCATTGCTTGTTTTGTTTTTTTGTGAAATCGTGAAACTGTTAAGGTGTGAAATCGTTTTTCTGTTCCCCGTTTCCTGTTCCCGTTCCCGTTTCCCTGTTTCCTGTTCCTGTTCCCCGTTTCCTTACTGCCGTAGGCACCCATTCTTAATTCCTAATTTTTAATTCTTAATTGCCTGTAGGGCATTAAAGTGTTCCTGTTGACTTCAGTAAGTTATAGTATTGGTATAATACGTTTATTTCAGCATTGGCGTACTGAAGTTCGGCTTCTAATTTTGCATTAGTGGCATCTGTCATTTCAGCTTGTATAGCCAATTGGTTTAGGTATTTAGCTTCTATGATTTTGTAATTCTCCTGTGCGAGTTGTTGACTTTTCTTTAGCAGATTAGCATTCTGTATAGCCTCATCGTATTTGGTATAAGCTGCATTGACTCCCATTTCTAATTGTTGTTGTACAAGGGTAAATGTCTCTTCGGCTTTGTCTTTTTGAAGCTTTTCTAGTTTGACTTTTTTGGGTGTCTTGTATAAGTTGTCAATATTGTAAGTTAGTGATACCCCCACTTGCCAAGCGTTAGAATACATATCCATCACAGGGTTAGTTGTGGTGATAGGTCTAGTCATATTATACCCACCTACTGCAGCTAGAGCAGGATACTTATCTGTATTGGCAATCTCTATCTTTTTTTGTGCCGCTTCGACTCCTTTTTCGACTCTTTGTATCATAGGATGTTGCGTATAGGCTAGATCTAGATAATAGTTATAATCCCCTTCTAGTGGTCTGTGTACAAGAGCTTCATTAGGTGTTATTTTAGTTGAGGTCGGCAGTCCTAGTGCAATCGCTAAATTATAGTTTAGAATCGATAGGTTATTATCTACACTTAATAGGGCTTGATCCATATTCTGAAGAACTAGCTCACCTCTGATTACTTCATTTCTAGTCATCATTCCTTCTTTATAATATCTATTGACATTCTCAAGGCGGATTTGGGCTAACCTTTTATTGTTTTGATAAACTTGCTCTTGATGAATTAGTTTATATACATCTAGGTAGTTAGAAATAACTAAGAACTTAATGCTTTGTTGATCTTGTACAAGGTCTAGAGAAGCAAGCTGTTCGCCTATTTCAGCGAGTTCTATATTCTTATTAATCGCTCCCCCTTTAAATAGTAGTTCAGATGCCTGTACTGCATAGCTATTGCCAAAGTGAGGCATATCCTTGGTCATGACCTTACTGAAATCTCGGTCTAATATAAGCGCATCTCCTATATAAGAAGCATTGGCAGTAAAGGCAAGATTAGGAAGGCGTTGTTGTTTAATTAATTGGGTTTGTTGTTCGCTAATGTTTTTGTTTAAAGCAGTGACTTTTAATTGTTGATGATTTTGCATCGCTAAGTTCACCGCTTGTTCTATACTAAGTGTTTGGTCGCTTACTTGGCTATATATTGAAGTATATGAGAGTAGTAGTAAGCTTAATCCACAAAAGTATTTGTGAATATTTCTTTTCATTTTATTTGTACTTTATGCCGACAAAGTTAGCTCAGTAGTACATGGTATAAAATGATTGAGAATATCAAAAAAGATGTTTAAAAGTATTATTCTATAACTTAAACATCTTTCTATACTGAGTTGGGCTGGTGCCTTGATGTTTTTTAAAGAAGTGAGCGAAAGCATACTGATCACTAAATTGAAGTTTAGTAGCTAATTGTTTGATAGGCAAAGTAGTAGTGGATAACTGTGCTTTAGCTTCGTTAAATATAAACTCATTAATGATTTCTATAGGTGTTTTTCCAGAAGTTTCTTTAACGACTGTACTTAGGTGTCTAATAGAGAGTTGTAGTTTATCTGCGTAGAACTGAACAGACTTAGTCTCTAGGTAATAATCAGAGACTAGCATCACGAATTTATACGTGATCTTTTGCTGTGAGGTCATTTGATTAATAGAATCTTCACTTCTAGGCGTGGCTACACTTACTAGGTGATAGAGGATGATATTAAAATAATTTTCTATAATGTATTGACCATACTCAATTTCGTCGAAGTGCTCCAGGTAATAACCTAGAGATTCTACATTGGTCCAGAAGATATCTAGTTCTTGTTTGCTAATGTGGAAATTGCGTTGTAATTGTGTTTTTAAATCTCTATATACTTTTAATCGGTGAAGCTTAAAAGAAGCAGTTTCTAAGAAATTTCGATCATAGCTAAGTAGTCTCAGTTCTGCATCGGGACTTATCTCTAAGATTTCGTATACGTATTTGACATCAATAAGGAAGATAGAGTTCTCTATGATTTCGAATTCATTAATCTGTTCTCTTATTCTTAGTTTTCCTTTTTTGACAAATAGAAAGGAAGAACGAGTGGGTCTATAGGGATGCCCAAAGTTGGCATGATCAAAGATGTTTTGTTGATCGTATATCTGTACATGTATAAATGAAGAATTGGCTGTCTCTATATTTCCTTGAAGCATAAGGATGGTTTTATAGGTGCAAGGTAGGGAAAAAGTAAATAGGATAGTAAAATAAGTGGTGATGTGTAGGTAACCACTATTCTATTTATGGTCTCTTTTTGAAACTATTAAATGATAGTTTTGTCCAAACAAATATTTAATAGTAAAAACAATGAAAAATTACAGACGATTAGGGATGTTATTTATGGGTATAGGAATGATGTTCTTCTCAACTAAATCAATAGCACAGAATTCTTTCTATAGTGTTAATGTTGGAGGTGTAAAGGTCACCTCACTAAGTGATGGTAGCGTAGATATCGATGTAGACCAACTCTTTGATTCAAAAGAAGGTGTTAAAGCTAGTGATTTAATTAAGAATGCTTATCTAGTTAACCCCGTAGAGGTTAGTATAAATGCTTATTTAGTGCAATATGCCAATAAGAATATCTTGATAGATACTGGTGCAGGTCAGATATTCGGAGATCATGCAGGCAAGCTAGTAAATACTTTAAAACAATATGGTTTAAAACCTGAAGAGATAACAGACATCTTGATTACGCATATCCATGTTGATCACGTAGGGGGGTTAGTGGTGGATAATAAAATGGTATATCCTAATGCTACTATTCACGTGAATGAAATAGAATATAATTATTGGATGAAAACTATGAATAGTGATAAGGCTAGAAGCGGTTTAGCGAAAGAACAACAAAAAATAGTAGAGAATGTTCAGAAGGTTGTAACAGTCTATGCAAATAGTAAACAAATACAAACATTTAAAAATAATAACAGGGAACTACTGTCACATATAGAGGTTTTACCTACAGTAGGACACACGCCAGGACATACTGTATTTGTATTGAGTAGTAATGGGCATTCTATGTACTTTTGGGGAGATTTAGTACATGTGGCAAGTGTACAATTTGAAGAACCATTTATGATTAATCATTTTGATGAAGATATAGAACTAGCTAAAAGAGTCCGCAGTGCATTTTATGATAAGATGGTGGAGGGTGAATACCTTATCGGAGGAGCACATCAGTCTTTTCCAGGTTTTGGTAGAATGCGAAAAGTAGGGGAGCGCTATCAGTGGCTACCTGTCCCATACAGCGTTATAGGTAGAACTAAATAATAAAATGCTTACTCATGTGGATAATCAGGGATATTATATTTCTGATTCCACAGCGTAAGCTGGTTTAATATTTTTAAGAGTTCGATTCCTTTTTCAGTTAAAGTATATTCTACTCGTAGAGGAACTTCATCAAATTCTTGGCGCATAATGATTTTATCTTCTACTAGCTCTTTTAACTGCTGTGTAAGTACCTTTTTAGAGATTATCTCCACACGAGCGAATACTTCTCCAAATCGCAATGTCTTTAAGCCTATAGCATAAATAATAATAGGTTTCCATTTTGTGCCTATGGTTGCCATAGTGCGTGTCATAGGGCAGTTATGACAAATAAATATATCGTTTTTCATAATTAATATTTCTGTTAAGCAAGTTAAGCAAAAAAGAGAAGGTATAGACTTTAGATGTCTGCAGAGTTAATGAGGTATGTGTGCAATGTTCTTGCTGAAAGAAGCAATCTGAGTAGGAATATTTTAGGGATATGGAGTTACTGGGGGATGTGGAGAGTGGGAGAATGGTGTGGTGCACAGATTATTTTGATTATTATTAAATAAATCAAAATAAAATATGCTTTGTTTCTTTGAGAATCAAAGCATATTTAGTTCTAATTTTAATTAGCGAATTATGTAATCCTTATTTGGATCATAGACCTCAAAATCTATAAGTTTTCCACCACCACCACTAGTTCCACCACCACCACTAGTTCCACCACCGCCTCCTGAACCAGGTTCTGTATACCCTGGATAAGTTCCATCACTTCCTGGTAAATCAGCACATCTTAAAGGAGTAGGTCCTGATGATGGTACATTTTTAGTTCCTACTATCTCGCCACCAGCTTGCTCAATATAACGCAATGCACATTCATAGCCATTGATTTCAATTAAACTACCTGTTTTTGTTTTAACAACTATAACTAAGATATAGTTGTTTTGAACTAAAAAAGATGATTCTTTAAAAGTTAAAATTGAGTTAACTTCTAAATTAGAAGCATTGCAAACTACAATTCCTCCTAATAGGACTATTGCAGAAACGAATAATTTTTTCATAATTAATTAATTTTTAAATGGTTATTTTAAAACAAGATAATAATACTTAGTTGATTTTTAAAAAACTAAAAAAATATTATAAATAAAAAACTAAAATCTTTTATTTATAATAAATGCAATTAAATACTTGGGAAAAAAGTATCTAAAAGTTTAGTGAAATGTTAAAAATAGACTTTGTTTTTTTATTGTATTAGAGTTGTTTATAAGATAATTAATTATTTTGTAATCTTAGATTGATTAAAAAGACTTTATACTTTATTGTAAATGCTGTTTTTTCATAACCATATATAGAAAACATAATTGTATAATTATGTACAAAAGTATTTCCTGAGAATAAAGCATTTGTAGATATTATTAACAACAAAATCTATAGCACAAGCCTTGTATACTTTAAGTTACAAGGCTTTTGCTATAGATTTTTTACTTTATCTCTTGCTCTACTAATAGTCTTCTCATTTTACCACTTACGACTAAGTATTTCTTCGTCTATAAATAGTCCTCATTATATTCATATTCGTATTCAAAAGTTTCAAATTGAGCTGAGTTTCTCCTTTTATAACACTTGTTTTCTCTTTATGTATGATGTTTCCTAATACATCATACTCATACTTGTAAAACCAACCTTCTTTTTGATTAGAAGTTTTCCATTTTTTAGAATAATTAGTTTCTACTAAGTTGTTTTCATTATAAGTGAATCTAGAGAAAGCATCCTCTACTTGTAAGTCTTTGTTGTTGTATTTTAAACTAAAGGTGATTTCGTTCTGACCTGCTAGGGGATTGCTTGAGGGTTTCTTGCACTTTTCTTCGACAAAGACGCCTTCTGGGCAAGGAAAGCCCTAGGAAACTCCTAGCAACCCCTAAGAAGTGCAAGCGAAGTGCACATATTTATATCACTTTATAATAACATCATTCTACAATTATGCATAAAGTCTTTTTAATCGAACTGAAGTTAGACTCGATATTACCATTCTTATCATAAATAAGTTGAGTAATAGCTCTAAGATCTTCGTTATAAAAGGTCTTATAAGACGTTACTTTATCTTCTTTTAGCATGTATTCTTTTTTCCAATAAGTCTTTCTCTCATAAGGTGTTCTCTATATAACAGTAGTGTAGTTTGCCCATTTTTCGTTTTTTTCTAGAGGAGCTTCTGTGCTTTGAGCATTAACACTAATTCCTAAAAATAGAGATAGAATAGTTAGAACATTTCTCATAGTATAAGTTGTGTGATTAATAATTCAAAGTAAGTTAAGCTTTAAAAGCTTATTACCAAAATAATCACTTCATCCATTGGCTAGGAGATGCCCCGTACTTCTTCTTAAAAGCAGAGGAGAAGTGGCGAGGGTTCTTATACCCTATTAAATCAGATATCTCGGCGATGTGAGGTTCTTGTGCTGTAAGGAGCTTAACTCTTAAATAATATGTACACAGTTCGATTGTTTTTTTACTATTTGTAACTTTTACGTTTTTTTACTATAAGTAATATGTTGTGTTTTGATCAGTGTTAACATTTACTTAATATATAAGCTTGTTTTACCTTTATATCATGTATTTAGCCTTTTTTGATACGATTTTTTCTTGTATAGGTAATGTTTTATTAAACCTTAGATTTTAATATTTGTAAAATATTGTTTCAATTTTGTAAAGTATTTAATCAATAATAAACTACTTTATGAACTACAAGTTTACCTTAAGTCTATTTTTAACTCTAGGTTGTCTTTCTTTAACAGCGCAAAACAGAACGCTAAAAGGACGAGTATTAGATGGCAATGAAGCATTGCCAGGAGTTGTTGTTGAAGTTGTCGGAGAGGGCAAGGCAACAGCTACTGATTTAGATGGATATTTCACATTTACAGATTTGCCAGAGAAGCAATATGAAATTGTTATGCGTTATTTTGGATATAGCGATAAGTATGAAACAATAGATTTGACTTTGGTGGAGCCAAAATCGCTGTATAGTTTTGAAATGGCAACTTCTGGAGGGAATTTAGACGAAATTGTAGTGATTTCTACAAAACGACTAAGTGAAGCAAAAGCTATTAATATGCAGAAGAACTCTGTTAGCTTAGTGAATGTAATCGCTTCTGACGGTATCGGTAAACTACCGGATAGAAATGCTGCAGAAACAGTACAGCGTATCCCAGGGGTGTCTATAGAAAGAGATCAAGGAGAGGGAAGATATGTGGCTGTAAGAGGATTGCCAGCAGAGTGGAACTCTACTACGATGAATGGTCACAGATTACCTGCTGCTGCAGATGAAGGAGCGAGTAGAGCAACGGCCTTTGACTTTTTTCCTACTGATATTATTGGTTATGTAGAGGTGTTTAAAGCACTGACACCAGATATAGATGGTGATGCCTTAGGAGGAAGTGTGAATTTTATTACTAAAACTGCACCAGCGGATTTTACATTAAATGCCTCTTTAGGTATGGGGTATAACCAGCTGTCTAATAAAGGAGTGTATAGTGGAAGTCTAACTGTGGGAGATCGCTCTAAAAATGATAAGTGGGGTTATATATTAAACCTTTCTCAATGGAATAGAAATTGGGCTACAGATAACTATGAAGCAAGGAGATCAGGAGATGAAGGAGTGTACCGTTTAGAATTAAGAGATTATACAGGAGAACGTCAGACTACAGGAGTTAATACAGGATTCGAATATAATGCAAGTGAGAACTCTAAGTTATTCGTACGTCTTAATTATGGTAAGTTATTAGATAAAGAATTGCATTATAAGAGGCGTATTCGCTTCGATAAGTATAACCCACAAACGCAAAATGGACGTATAGAATTACAGAATATCGTTAATGATTTGAACTTTGATTTTTACGGAGCAGAATTAGGAGGAAAGCATTTCTTAAATAAAGGAACATTTGATTGGAGTTTAGGACATTATAGAACGGAGTTCTACTATGGAAATATCCCAGATAAGAAAAATCATAGTTACCTGTCTATGATGTACACGCAGGATAATGTGGCATTTAATCCTGATCTTTTTGAGGATAGAGGTAATGGAATTCGCGCGTATTGGGATGTAGATGGAGGAGTGTTAAACACAGGCAATGTGTTTGATTACTTAGCTGATCCTACCTTCGTAGATAATCCTAAGAATATGAAGTTTACGAATCTACAGTTGTATAAAGTAGGAGTTAAGGAAAGAGATAATATTGTGGTTTCTGCAAATTACCAAGTAGAAAGTACAGCAGGCTTAAAGTGGAAATTCGGAGCTAAGTTCGTGGATAAAGAACGTTCGGCTGTATTTGCAGATGAGTTTTACGGATGGTCAGGTTCAGGAAGTACACCTGTGTTAGAAAATGAAAAAGGATATTTAGTGTCTCAACCTGGAGGCTCTGATTATCTAAAAGCGATGAATACAAGTATAGGAAATAGTTTTGGACCAGTACTGTCTAAAGAAGGCATGAAAAACTTCTATAAGAACCACTTCTTTAATGGAGATTTATCTCTGCTGAGAAATGACTCAGAAATATTAGAAGAAGGTAGAGGACTAGGTCGTAACTTTAAGGTTAGAGAGCAACATTCTTCAGTATATGGAATGGTTACTTATGATCTAACTAGTCAACTTACTTTCTTAGGGGGACTTAGAGCAACGCATACAAATACAAAAATAGACGGATACGCTTTCGAGAAAGAAGAAGGAACAACAAAAGGAGAACTTAAGAAAGTAAGCGATACGAAAAGTTATCTATCGCTATTGCCAATGTTACATCTTAAGTACACAATGACAGATAATACGAATTTGAGATTTGCCTTTACTAGAACGTTTACTAGACCAGATTTTGGTTATTTAGCTCCAGGAGGAACCTATTTAGCGGCAGATAATCAGTTCGTAGGAGGTAATCCAGATGTGAATCCTACTTATGCATATAACTTTGATTTAATGGGAGAGCACTACTTCGGCGATTTAGATGTAATATCAGGAGGGGTATTTTATAAAGTGATTACAGACCCTATTTTTGTTAGTGCTAAACAAGGTACTTATAATGGTATAGAGGGGGTGGAGATGGCACAGCCTCGAAATGGAGATAATGCATGGTTGTTAGGAGTAGAAATAAGTGGTAATAAGAAGTTTGATTTCTTACCAGGATTCTTAAGTGGTTTTGGGGTACAGGCGAATTACACATTTACTAAGTCGGAGATGAAAATACCTTCACGTGATGGTGTCACAACATTGCCTCGACAAGCTAAACATCTCTTTAATGCTCAGTTATATTATGAAAAAGGAGGTTTTAATATTCGTGCAGCATATAACTTTAAAGGAAGGTATATCACAGAACACGGTGCAAGTGGCTTAGCTAAAGATGATGTGTACTATGGTGACTATGCTTCTTTAGATGCGAATATCACGTATAAAATAAATAAGCATTTTACGGTTTTTATGGAAGCTAATAACTTATTAAATTCTAAACTAGAGTATTACTATGGAGATTCTAACCGTCCATTACAGGTAGAGTACTATGGGGTAAAAGGAATGTTAGGAATAAAATGGGAGTTGTAAAATAACGTTATATATGATTATAAAAAATCCTGATTTTCACACTGTAAATCAGGCTTTTTTTGATATGGAGTGAAGTGATTTTAGTCAATTTTTTCACAATAATTGACTAAGATTGATACTAGATTCAAAGAGTTGCTTTTATCCCTACTCTGTACTGCTGCGTTTTATTAGCACAGTCAAAAGCCTCTTCTAATTGTTCGAGAGCAAATTCATTTTTTGCCAAATCTTTAAAAGGAAAAGTGTTGTGGTGCTGACTCAAAAAAGCTACTGCATTTTTTAAATCATCAGGGGTGTAATTGTGTAACCCCTTTATAGTAATTAGCTTGCGGATTATAGTTTCAGCATTGATTTGTGTAGCTGATTGATTAAAAACGGCTCCTATCCAGACGTTAGTAGCGCCGATAGCTGATAGTTCAATTCCCTGTTCCATAACAGCAGGAATACCTGTAGTATCTAGTACTGCGTTAATCTTTAGCTGAGCGATTTGCTGTTTTATGCTCTCGGTGTCATGGGTACTCTGAAAGGTATGTGTCGCTCCAAATAAAGTAGCTGTAGATAAACGCTTTTCATTTACATCACAGACGATAATATGTTTAGCCCCTTGTGCTTTAGACATAGCAATAGCAGATAATCCTAGCATACCTGCACCGTATACCAGTATCGTTTTGTCTTTTACATCGCCAGCTAATCGCATAGCCCCCGCTATAGTCGCATGGCTACAATTAAGAGGAGTAGCTTCATATAGTGTTAGGTGTGTAGGGAGTTTAAATATAGCTGTTCCTTTCTTAAGAATACAATGGGTAGCGAATCCACCGTTTAATTCTGTATTAGAAAATGGATGGTGACCATACTTATATAATGAAGCTGATTTCTGAGGGTATCCTTCTAATGCAATGGCATCTTCAGAATCATAGGCATATATACACCATGTGATTAAGTCACCCTCATTAATAGGGGTTCCTGTATAATCGGTAGTAGTCATCGGGGGAAGGTGTGTGATGTAACCTATAATCTCGTGTCCTAATATAGTAGGGGCATCTAGAGATCTCCTACCGCAGTAAGTGTGTAAGTCACTACTACAGATAGTGGTGTAAGCAACCTGAACAATTATTTCCTCTTGGTTAGAAGGGCATATTTGTACTTCTCTAGATTTAAAATTTCTAGTTTGGTTGTCAAAGACCATTGCGGTGGCTGTTTTTTGTTTCATAATTTTACTATTTGTAAATATTTGTGTTGTTATATTGCTAACTTTGATTCTGCTTTAAAAGAATTCAAAAAAACTTGTATTACTTGTTTTTAAAGCTATTGCAAATATATGTTCTTTGTTTTTAGTGATATTACGATGTTTTAAACTTAACTGAAAGTTTACTTTTAGTTAATATATGACTACTTTGTTTCCGTTAGTTTTGTTTACAAATAATAAAATTACAATACGATGGAGTTGTATAAGTTTAAGAATAGTAAAAAAGTAGAAACTTGTTTGTTGTTGTTTTCTGTCTTTTTGTGTTATACAGGAATGTATGCTGTGCGTAAATCATTTTTGGCAGGACAGTATGATGATATGGAAGTGATGAGCAATGTAGATCCTAAAACTATTTTAGTGATTAGTCAGGTTTTTGGATATATGATTTCAAAAGTTATTGGGATTAAAATTATTTCAGAGATGACTAAGAGTAGTAGACTGTATTGGTTAATCGGAGCAACTACTTTTGGGTTAGCTATGTTGGGACTATTCTCTATTCTGCCACCGCATTTAAAGTTTATAGCTCTATTCTTAAATGGACTTCCACTAGGGATGATTTTCGGAATAGTCTTCTCATATATAGAGGGGCGAAAAAACACAGAATTATTAGCCGCAGCATTAAGTGCGACGTTTATCTTCTCTACTGGATTTGTAAAGAGTGTGGGGTTAATCTTAATGGAGAATTTTTATGTGAGTGAGTATGATATGCCATTTCTGACAGGATTGCTATTCTTCCCTATATTTTTGAGTTGTGCATTTATTATGAATAAGTGTAAAGGACCCTCTAGTAGTGATGTAGAAGCCCGTGCTGAACGCAAACCAATGTATAAAAAGGAGCGAATGGCGTTCTTAAAACAGAATGGCTTGGGGTATTTAAGTCTTGTGTTGATTTACATCGTATTGACTATTGTACGTGACTTTAGAGATAATTTCGTAGTAGAGTTTTGGGAAGAACAAGGGACGTCAGAAGCGCCAAAATTAATCACGCTAACGGAAGTTCCTGTAGCCATCATAGTATTAATTATAGCAGCGAGTAGTGTGCTGATTAAGAATAATAGAAAGGCTTTTAACTTAGGAATGTATCTGACGATATTCGGCGCGATAATGATGTTAATAACAACAATTCTCTTTAGAGAGCGCCATGTATCAGCGATAACGTGGATGGTAGTATCAGGTATTGGGGTTTATTTGCCATACATCCTGTTTCACTGTTTGGTATTCGAGAGACTAGTAGCATTACTAAAGTTTAATGGCAATGTAGGGTTTCTATTTTATCTAGCCGATTCGCTGGGGTATTTAGGTAGTGTCACTGTGTTATTAATAAAAGAGTTTGTAGGCTTTAGACAGAACTGGAGTACATTCTTCATTAATTTAAATATAGAATCTGCAATAGCAATATTGATTCTGTCTTTAGTGTCGATATGGTTTTTCGAAAAGCAAGTTATTCGAAAAACAAAATTGAGTAATGTAACTGTATAAAAATAAAATAGATATGAAATATGATTTAATCGTAGTAGGAGGGGGAGTATTGGGAACCTTTCACGCTTTTCACGCCGCTCAGAAAGGGTTGAAAGTATTAGTAGTAGAAAAGGATAAACAACCAGTGAGTGCGACTGTACGAAACTTTGGTCAAGTAGTACCATCAGGAATGGATACAAAATGGCAAAATTATGGAAGGGAGAGTTTACAGATTTATAAGGAGATTCAAAGTGTATTTGATATTTCGGTGCGAAATAATGGTTCTATCTATCTAGCGTCTAACGAAGAAGAATTAACTCTATTAGAAGAATTAAATAAGATTAATCAGTCAAATAGTTACGAGTCTATGCTTTTAACTAAACAAGAGTGCTTATCTCGTTACCCAGGAGTGAAGGAATCTTATGTCATAGGTGGGTTATTCTTTCCAGAGGAAGTGACAGTAGAGCCACGTACTATGATTTATCGCTTACACCAGTATATGCAAGAGACGTTAGATGTAGAATTTTCATATTTAACTCCAGTGGTGAATTGTGAAGAGGGCAATGATGGAGTGTCAGTAATAACAGCTTCAGGTGAAATACTAATCGCAGCTAAAGTAATTATATGCTGTGGATCAGAGTTTAAGACGTTGTTCCCTAAAGTGTTTGCGCAGAGTGATATGGAGGTGACTAAGCTACAGATGATGCAGACAGTAGCTCAGCGTAATTATGAGTTAAAGGGTTCTGTTCTAACAGGGTGGTCTATCAGAAGGTATGAGGCTTTTTATGAGTGTCCTTCTTTTGCGAAAATTAAAGCAAGTGAACCTTTAGACTCTCTTCAGAAAAAATGGGGAGTGCATATCCTGTTTAAACAAGCGGCAGATGGCTCTGTGATTATAGGTGACTCACATGAGTATTCGGATGTTAATGATATAGATGAATTGGGATTCGATATAAAACAGGAGATAAATGACTTTATGATTCAGGAGGCTAAAAAGATTGTGGATTTGCCAACTTATCAGATTAGGGATTCGTGGGCAGGAGTTTATTCTCAATGTAAAAACGCGGATATATTTAATACTATGATAGGTCAGCATATTCATATTATTACCGGAATCGGTGGAAAAGGAATGACGGGTAGTGCAGGCTATTCAAAGCAAGTTATTAATAGTATATTTTAAATGATTATGAAAGAAATACAAATGGTAGTTTTTGATATGGCAGGAACTACAGTGAATGAAGATAATTTAGTGTATAAAACAGTTTGTGACTCAATTAATGAGATGGGCTATGAAGTAACATTGGAACAAACTTTACAATATGGTGCAGGAAAAGAAAAGTGCCAAGCAATCAAAGATATTCTAACAGCGTGTACAACTGAAAAAGAGGTGGATGAACAGGCTAATTTAATATTTAAAAACTTTAAAAAACACTTAGAGAATGCCTATAATACTTATCCTGTACAAACGTATGAAGGGATGCAATCTCTTTTTGACTTATTAAAATCTAAAGGAATTAAGGTTGTATTAAATACGGGATATGATAGTAAAACGGCTAATAAACTGCTGAATAAACTTAACTGGAAAGTGGGTGATACAGTGGATGCATTGATTACGGCGGATGATGTAGAAATAGGACGTCCATCTCCCGAAATGATAAATAAGGCAATGAAACAGTTCGATATCGTAGATGCTAAATATGTATTAAAGGCAGGTGACTCGATTATCGATATAGAAGAAGGACATAACGCTAATTGTGGTTATGTAGTAGGCGTGCTTACAGGTGCTCAAAATAGGGAATTATTAAAAACGGCTAATCCCACTCATATCGTTGATAAATTAACGGATATTAGAGAGTGGATCTAAATAGTAAGTGTGTGAATAAGAAAGGGATAATACGGCTGTATTATCCCTTTTTTTATAGATCATATTTCTTAATCGTTTTTATCATAGAATAAGTAAACGACTAACATAAGACAAGTTTCGGTTCCTTTATTAATGGGTACGTGTGGTATTCTACCATCAAAGAGTATGGAATCTCCACTCTGTACTAAAACTTCGTCTTCTCCAATGATATAGGTACACTCTCCAGAGATAATGTATTTAAATTCAAAGGCGTCAGTCTCTACTTTATCTCTCTTAGAATTAGGTTTTACCTCTAGTAATACGGTTTCGAATCCACAAGAATTTAATTGTTTTGAAAAGATAGAACGGTATTCAAAGCCAACAGCTTGCTCTTCTTTTTCTATAGTGTTATAGTCTTCTTTTTTACACAGGATATAATTGCTCTTACCTACAACAGGAATAGTCTTAAAAAACTCTCCTATCTCTACGTCTAAAGCTTGTATTATGGTTAATAATACAGGTAGTGAAGGAATGGTTCTTCCGTTCTCAATTTTTGAAATTAGCCCATTACTAACTTCAGCTTTAGAAGCGATTTGGTTAATAGTGTACTTATTTGCCTTTCTAATTTCTTTTAATTTCTTGCCTATACCAATTAGGTAATTGTCCATTTCTTCTTTAGTTTAAAAACAAATATAGTAAACTTTTTATGTAGAATAAAGACTGAGGAGCAAGCATAACCATAACTTGACATTGCGATTTTACTTTATTTATTGGATAGGTGATACATTGCTCATTTACTTAAAAGTAGAGGAAAAGTGGCTTGTTTTACAAAACCTAGTAAGTTAGCTATATTGGATAAAAAACAAAAGCGACTCAACTTTTTTAAGTTGAGTCGCTTTTACTATATAAATGTGATAATTGATTTGAATTAATTAGTATTATTTTTCTCTTTAATCAGATAACATCCTAGATATAACAGATGACATGCAAGTAAAGAATAAGCAGTCAAGGTCATGATGTCAGCAGGGATTAAGTTAGTCACGGCTGATATGATAAAGGTAAATAGCAGTTGTAAAGTACCTAGTAGAGCTGACGCAGATCCACTATTAGTAGTGAATGGTGCTAAGGCTAATTTAGTAGTTGTAGGGAATAGTACTCCAAGAGTTAGTACAATGAAGAACAACGGAACTAATAAGGCTTCAATAGGCTCTTTTAGCACACACATAACTAAGAAGGCTACTGTCCAAGCAATACCGAAATACACGGTGTATTTTACGATTTGTTCTACAGTCCACCAGCGAGAGAATACAGAGTTTGCCAGCCATGCCCCAAGGATTAAACCGATAGCATTAAAAGCAAATATACCACTAAACATATCTGAAGACATTCCTCCATACTCCATAATAAGGTAAGGGGCATTGGCTAGGTAGATCATTAAGATACTATAGGTTAAACTTCCAATCAATGTATATTTGACAAAGACGTTATTTTGTACTATTTCTTTAAAGTCTGCCATAAGGTTAACATCTTTTTTCTCTGTGACAATACGTGTTTCTGGCAAGAAGATGATAACAGCTAATAGGCAGATGATACCTAATATCACTAAAGTAACGAAAGTAGATTGCCATACGAAATGACTGATCAGAAAGTTACCAGCGATAGGACCTACGATAGGTGCTACTCCTGCTATGATAGCTAGTAGAGAGAAGACATTCATACTCTGGTCAGCAGAATAGTATTCATTCACTACGGCACGAGCGATAACTACTCCTGCACATCCTGCAAAAGCTTGAAAGAATCGAGCTGCCCAGAACTGTTCTATGGTCTCTGCATAGATACAGGCTACTGATGCTAGAATAAAGATGATTAAAGAGGCAATAGTCGGAAGTTTACGACCATAGCGATCAGAGATAATTCCCCAAAATAGCTGTCCTGCAGCAAATCCTCCTAAAAAGAAAGAAAGGGACAACTGTACATTTTTTAGATCTGTATTAAAGGTCTGTGAGATTTTTAAGAAACCAGGTAAGTACAGATCTATACTAAAAGGTTCGATAGCAGATAGTAATGATAAAATAATCACGACTATAAACTGAGCTTTTGTTAACTTATTCATATTGATATTTTGATGGGGCAAAAGTAAACCTGTTGATTCACTTAGACCTTGGCAAAACAAGTACTCTTATTGGACTTTTTTCACATTTTCTCTAAAAGCTAATGGAGCCAAACCTGTACTTTTTTTAAAGAAGCGGTTAAAATAGTTGACCTCACTAAAGCCTAATTCGGCTGAAATCTCTTGGATATTCAAGTCAGAATATCCTATTAGTCTCTTTGCTTCTAGAAGTATTCTGTTGTGAATGTGTTGATTAAGTGTATAGTCAGTAGCCTTTACTACGAGTTCATTCATTCGCTTTACAGATAATGCTATTTTATCAGCATAGAAAGCAGTAGGGTGGTGGACAGTATAGTTTTCTTCCACCAACTCTAATAATTTTAGTACTCTAGTATCTATAAGAAGATTGTCCTGTGAGAGCTCTTTTAAGCCTTGAATATGGGAAATATAGATATTGAGGTACTTCTCTAGTATATAAGTTCGTTTCTGTGTATCCCATTCTTGTTGGAATAAAAACATGATTGCTTTAAAGACTTCTTTTTTATCTTCTGATAACTCAAACCATAAGGGAGGATTAAATCTAAACTTGTGTTCGTTAAATTCTTTGGCGAGAATGCGGTTAAAGAAATCCTTATTGACAGAAATAAAATACCCCTTTACCCCGTCAGGGTTAATATTGTGCATTTGCCCGGGATAGATGACCCATATCTGATCATCAGAGATAGGGTAGGACTCAAAGTCAACTTTCTGTGTTGTCTCCTTGGTTTGGGTAAACCAGTAGATCTGATAGAAGTTACATTGATAGTGGTAATCAAAGTTGAATAGATGACTATTGTCTTCTAGCATAAAGAATTCAATAGGTACATCTTGATCAAATTGTTTGGCTTTAATTACCTTGTGTGTAGACATTGTAGATTAATTAGGGGGTAAAGGTAGTTTATTTTGCCTAGTTGTAATTTAAAAGTGTTTTAAGAATGTGTTTATATTGTATAAACAGTTGATTGTAAAGAGGCATTCTTTTAAAAATATAATATATACATCTATTTTTTTGGTAAGTATCTGTTTTATAGGTTAAATTTACATATAAGCGGTGTATTAAGTGGTATAAATAAGGCTAATAAAACGAAATAAATACTGAATTGATATGGAGGTAATTGGCGCTATACAGATTCTGGAGATATTAGAAACGAATAGTATTCCTATTAAAATATTAGGCACTGATGCTGATATCTATTATGCAAAAACTATTTTTAAGATTCATCCTCCATTAGAAGATATTATTAATGAATTGATAGGGAATCAGGTTTATAAGATTTGGGGTATAAAAGTACCAGAAATAAAGATAATAAAAATTGAGAATAGGTTACTTCAAGAATATTTGATCACCAATAATATGATATCTAAATATAGTCAGTTTGATATCGAAGAGTTGTTTGTTATAGGTTCTAAAGAGATTAATAGTCAGACAGAACTAGATTACCACAACTTAGTTCTATCTAATAAGAATGATTTTAATCAATACTTAGATCCCTATAAATTTTTGGATATAGCCTTTTGTGATGTATGGTTAGCTAATAGAGATCGTAGAATCAATAATCCGAACCTTTTGTTAGTTGAGGATCAAGGAAAAATAGATTTTGTTGCTATTGATCATACACAACTTTTTGGTAATCAAACTAACTATAAAGGGTTGAAAATTAATGTAATGGATGTCAGTCTTGTAAATATGTTAATTGCTTCAAAATTCACCAAAAAGATTTGTAATTTTGCTGAGAATGAAGTACTTTCAAAATTCAATAGTAGAATTATTGAAAAAATTAACACAACACTAGTGGTCTTGCCAGAGGTGTTAGATAGCCTTCCGTCAAAAGTAGGACTGAGTAAGGCGGGTAAGCTTAAAATAATAGAGATACTTAGTAATCAAGAACGAAATACTAGAATTTCCAACATATTAAACAAACTATTAAAATGAAATCGTATTACAGTTTAATTAGATACTTTAATAACTCCTTGTCTAGGGAGAATATTGTTATTGGACTAATAGCGGTTTCTTCAACCAATAATGTGTTTTATAAGTTTTCTGAATCAAAGATTAGTTTTATTACTAGATTCTATGACAATAAGAGTAAACTATTAAATTTCAATATAAAGAAGATTAGTGAAGTTTTGGAACTAAATGCTAAGGAAGATTTATTTATTGAAGAGAATACTAATATTTTAAAGAAGTACTTAGATCGTTTAGCAGTTTATAATAACGGAATGATTCAATTTGACAAACCAGTTGAATTAAATATGAATATAGATGCAGCTTTCTTTAGTAAATTCTATGAGAAATATATAGGTGACTTGAGGACAAGTACTAAGAGTAACAAAAAAGATGAGGTGTTTTATAATCGTATTAATAGTTACTTTAGAGAACCTCTAGAAGACATCATAGATATTGACTATAAGATTGAAAAGAAGGTAATTCCTTCCTTATTTTTTGATTATAAATTAAATGGGATAGGAGGAAATGGATCTATTTATAGTGTAAAGTGTATTGATATTAATTCGACTAGAACAATAGATACTATTCAGAAAGATATATCTGAACTAGAAAGCTTAAACTTTAGATTAAATGATTTTTCTAAGCAATTAGTAGAATATCCTGAACAGAATAAGCATTATCTAGTTATAGATCAGTATAAAGGTATTGATGAGAAGTATCTAGAATTATATGATACATTAAGTAACCAAGAAAATGAACTATATCAATTGATTAATTCAAATCAACTAGAAGAAGTAACTGCTGATATTCTTAGAACAGGAGCATCTAAATTCTCTGAACTGATTTTACGATAATATTATTAAGAATTAAATAATAAAACAAAGGCTAATACATCGAGATGTATTAGCCTTTGTTATTTATGATAATAAGTCTGTTCCCTTCTAACTATTCTATTACACATTGGAAGTTGAGGTCTCCTTCATTAGATTTAATCACAAAGTGGTTGTTATTAGCAACACATTGTTCTATGGTATACTCTTGATTAAAACGAAGTTCTTTATTAAAGTGCATGTCAACTACAGAAATGTCTTTAGAAGTGTTTTCGGATACTTTTAAGGCATTAATCACCCATTCTAAGTATTTGATATTAGTTACATGATTAACCATGTCTAGATCAGAGTATCTTACCTTATCTGTGATTAAATGCGTTGTCTCAGGTTTCTTCTGAAAAGTAGTGAACTCACTTTGGATACTTTTTTTGTCCTTGTGTTTAGTAAAGTGGTCGTGAGGGATAGCCATCATCTCAGGACGACGTCTTACCGTATTCATAATCACCCACATCGAGCTAGCACTTGCGACAAGCTCTCCGTTACAGTGTACCTCAAAGTTACGCACAGAACGAATACCATCTAATGTCTCTATCCAAGTAGTGATATCAATTCGGTCTTGCCACTTAGGCATTCTGTCTATTTCTACTCTAAATTTATAGACTACCCATGATTGGTTTGCTTCTTGCAGATCCCAAAAGCTTATCCCTCCTAAGACTGCATGATTAGAAGAAGCCATCTGTATCATCTTACATAAATCTACTGTTTTTAACTGAGCATTGATATCGCAGTCAAAGTAATCAACATCGAAGCTCTGTGTAAATATAGATGTAAAGTTGGGTGATATAGGCATGGTTTTTTTGTTTTTTGTGCTGTTGTTTTTTTGTGAAACTGTGAATTTGTGAAATCGTTGTTCCCTGTTTTCAGTTCCCTTAAAACTGTATTTTATCTTCTACAGCTTTTAAGATTTGTTCTGGTGCAGTAAGGTAGTCAAACCACATAACATCAGGAGTACGTTTAAACCAAGTAATCTGACGTTTAGCAAAGCGGCGTGTATTCTTTTTGATTTCCTCGATAGCGAACTCTAATGCGAATTCGTTGTCAAAGTACGCAAATAATTCTCGATAGCCAACGGTTTGTAACGCATTGTTATCGCGATACGGATATAAATCTTGAGCTTCCTTTAGAAGGCCATTATCTAGCATGATATCCACACGTTTATTAATGCGCTCATACATCTTCTCTCTATCAGCTTCTAGACCTATCACGATAGGAGTGAAGTTGCGAGCGTGTTGTTTTATATTTAAGAAACTAGAGTAGGGTTTACCAGTACCGATACAGATCTCTAATGCTCGAGTTACTCGCTGAGGATTGTCTATCGCTACTTTTTCATAGTGAATAGGATCCAATTCCTTTAGCATATTTTGCAAATAAGGAAGGCCTTTTTCTGCTAAGTCTTGATTTAATTGTTTTCTGATACTTGGGTCTACATCTGGGAAATCATCAAGCCCATTTAGGATTGCATTGACAAAGAGTCCTGATCCACCTACCATAACCTGTACAGGATTATCTGTAAAGAGCTCATCTAGTTTAGCCAATGCTTCTCTTTCGAAATCTCCTACAGAGTAAGTATCGTGAATGCTGATATTCTGAATAAAGTGATGTGGAGCAGCAGCTAGTTCTTCCTTAGAAGGTACAGCTGTTCCTATCGCCATTTCCTTATAGAATTGGCGACTATCACATGATATTATATTGGTATTAAAATGTTGTGCAAGTTTGATTCCTAAAGCTGTTTTTCCAATCGCTGTAGGCCCAATGACAACAATAAGATAATTGTTATTTTTCGTAGACATCTCCTAATTTTTGACCGCAATTATAGCAGTAATTTGCATCATCATCATAGATTGTAGTAGTACATGTAGAGCAGTTTCTTCTTCTCTTCGCATCTAATCTGTTGCGTTTAATATTAGAGAACTCTGCTGTCACGATACCTGTAGGAACGGCGATAATACCGTAACCCATAATCATGATAAAAGATGCTATCATTTGACCTAGTGGTGTCTGTGGAGCGATATCTCCATATCCCACAGTAGTAAGCGTTACGATACACCAATAGATACTTCTAGGTATACTCGTAAAGCCACTTTCTTTACTCTCGATCACATACATTAGCGCACCTAATAAGATTGACATCACAAGTACAAAGTATACGAATACAATAATTTTCGTTCTACTAGACTTAAGAGCTAGCTTTAAGTGTGACTGTTGTCCAATGTATGGAACAAGGTTTAAGATACCAAATAAACGTAGTAAACGCAGTGCTCTTACAACAGTAAGCGCTCTAGAACCAGGAATAAAGAACGATAAATACATCGGTAGGATAGAGATAAGATCTACTATTCCATAAAAACTAAAGATGTACTTAAGCGGTTTTTTATTACAAAGAATCCTAAGGATATACTCTATGGTAAAAAACACAGTGATAATCCACTCACAGACTACTAGACCTGTGTGGTGCTTCATATCATAGCTCTCTATCGATTCAAGCATAACTAGAAGTACACTCATCAGAATAACTGCTAGTAGTGCAATATCAAATAATTTACCTGCAAAAGTATTTGAACCATAAATAATGATGTAAATCTTCTGCTGTAGGATATCCCATTTGTTTTTTAATCTGCGTCTCACAAAAACTGTTTTTAGTAGTGAATTAATTTGTAACCGATCTTCTTATTTAGATAATTAAGAATAATATTTCTGTTGTTTCTATTAAACAAAATTGGCGTTAAATTGGCTGCTATTCGTTCTGGGGCGTTGATTTGGTGGTTTAAGTTATAGAAGCAATATCCGTTTAGCTTCCCTTTTTCTAAAGCGACAGCACTCTTCTCATCTACTTTACGGCCTTTGTCTAAGATTAGAACATGGTCTTTATCTATATCATAAGGTTTAAATAGTTCAAGTATATTAGCATTGAACTCTTCTCTTGTCGAGGTAAAGTTGATAAAGAAGTTATCAGCTGTTATTTTAGTTGATTTTTTCTCATATATAAACTCTACATAAGGTAACTCCTGTTGACGTTGGAATATCTTATGTAAGAATTTTCTAGCTTCGTTAGGCGATGTAAACGCCATTAGATTTCTCTTTCTACCATCTGTCTTTTCGATAGATAGATATAAGTACCCCTCTAGATTAGTTTTTAAATAAATAGAGTAGGGGAATACACTTTTCTTACTGACCTTATTGTACTTTGGTTTATTGGTATTGATCTCTTCAGCCTCTTTTAGAAGCGCGATGAGTTCAGTACCTGTTTTTTCGAAAGTGACAGTATAGGTTTCTTGTTGTATTTTTTTGAATATAGGCGAATTACTCGTAAAGTGCTGTAAGACTTTCTTTCTAATATTCTTGCTCTTACCGATGAAGATAATATTACCTTCTTTGTCCAGGATATAATAAATACCTACAGTAGAAGGCAAAGTGTCTACGATATCCAAAAACTTAGGACTAATCCCCGTTTTGATATCCGACTTAATCATAGAGGTTAAGATAGTCTTCTCTTTATCTTTTGATAGAAGTAATTCGAATAGCTTTTCTGTAGCCATAGCATCTCCATTAGCGCGATGTCTATCTGCGATGGGAATACCAAGTGATCGCACTAGTTTACCTAAGCTATAAGAAGGCATATCAGGCAGTAACTTCTGTGATAGTTCTACTGTACACAGTGTATTGCGACTGTATTCATAACCTAGTCGTTTAAACTCGTTGCGCAGTACTCGATAATCAAATTCAGCATTATGAGCTACGATGACGCAGTTGTCCGTTATTTCTATGATGCGCTTAGCTATTTCGTAGAACTTCGGAGCTAGCCGTAGCATAGCATTATTGATTCCCGTAAGTTTCACTACGAAAGGTTGTATTTCCATCTCTGGATTAACTAAACTAATAAACTGATCTACGATCTGATTACCATCAAATCTATATATAGCAATTTCGGTGATTCCTTCTTCATTAAACTGCCCACCAGTTGTTTCTATATCTAAAACTGCGTACAACTTGTCCTTTTAATAAATTAATAATTACGACTACCGAAGATATTACTACCTATTCTAACCATCGTACTTCCACATTCTATCGCTAGTGGATAATCGTTACTCATCCCCATAGAGACAATGTTTAGGTCAAGGTTATCCTTCGTGCCGTATCTCTCTTTACACATTGCAAATATATTACTTAGTTGTGTAAATTCTTTCTTTACTTGCGTTTGATTATCGGTAAAAGTAGCCATACCCATTAGTCCAACTACTTTAATATTCTTAAGTCCAGCAAATTCCTCACTTGAAAGAATTTCTAGTAATTCTGCCTCATCTAAGCCGAACTTTGTATCTTCTTCTGCGATGAACATCTGTAATAAACATTCTATAACGCGATTATTTCGTTTCGCTTGTTTATTTATCTCTTCTAAGAGTCTAAAGCTATCCACTCCGTGAATCAGAGAGACAAAGGGAGCCATATACTTCACTTTATTGCGTTGTACATGTCCGATCATGTGCCACTTAATATCTTTAGGAAGAGCTTCATATTTATCAGTCATTTCCTGAATCTTATTCTCACCGAATACACGTTGTCCTGCCTCATAAGCTTCTACAATATCCTCATTTGGTTTCGTTTTAGAAACAGCAACAAGGGTAACATGAGCAGGTAATGTGTTCTTAACGTGTTTTAAATTCTCTGTAATAGACATAATTTTTATCTTTTTTAAATTTCGTATATAAAGAGACCATTCATAAACTTAGGCTCTATATATGTGCTTTTTGGAGGCATGATAAGGTCGTTATCTGCCACTTGTTTGATCTCACTTACATTTGTAGGATAAAGCATAAATCCTACTTCGTATTCGCCATCATCTACTAGTTCTTTGATCGTAACGATAGACTCATTACCAGGAACATAGTCTATACGAGCATCGTTTCTCAAGTCATCTAATCCTAGTATAGGATGTAGTACTTCATCGTATAGTATTTGCGCATCTAACTGTTGTAAGATGCAGTCTGTTTGTTTGATGTCTTTTAGCGTTAAGGCATAGAAGTCACCGTCTAAGTACATTCCGAATTCCATCTTCTTAGTAGGTTTCCAAAGCTGTTGTTCTTTATTGACAACGTGAAACTTCTCTTTTAGAAGGTTTAAGAATTCTCCTTTGCTATGGTTGTTTAAATCGTGTATAATACGATTAAACTCATAGATTTTAATATTGTTTTCAGCGATTAAATACGTCATCACTGTATTGTTATGAGCAGGAGTTCCGTTAGAATGTTCTGCTTGTAACAGTTCTGCAGAAGCGAAACGGTGATGTCCATCTGCGATATACAGTTCTTTAATATCTGCAAATTGTTCTGTTAACCATTCGATATCGGTATCCTCATCTATCTTCCAGATCGTATGTCTTTCTCTAGTTACAGTACTAAAGTCATATAGGGGTTTCTCATGCTTCTTTGTGATAATCCATTTTTCTATATCCTCCTGATCAGGATACATCATCAGTACAGGTTCAGTATTGAACTTACTGTGATATAAGTATTCCTTAAATAGTCTTACGCGAAACTCTAAGGTGTCTTCATGTTTTTTGATCACATTACTTTGGTAGTCATCTATAGAAGTTCCTGCCACTATCCCTGTAAAACTCCAACTTTTTGTGCTGATCTGATACAGATAATAAATCGGTTTATCTTCTGTAATCAGAATACCTTCTTTCTTAAAGTCGTTTAACTTCGCTGCGACCATCTTATAACGTTTATCATACGTTACTTTTGAGGGGTTTACATAAGCAGGATTTAATACGTGCAAAAAAGAGAAGGGGTTGTAGTCTAAAAGATAAGCAATCTCAACAGCATTGTAGTCTTCGAATGATCTACAGCTTACTAAGCTTACTTTATCTCGGGTAGGGCGCAAGCCTTTAAAAGGAATTATTTTAGCCATTATAAGTATGGTTTCAAAAATATCAAAGACAACCAAAGTTTAGTTTGGTTGTCTTTTATTAGTATTTACTAGTTTACAATAACACTGGAGGGTTAAGCGAACATTTTCGCTACTTTCTCAGCTTTTTTGCTTTCGCTATAGTCGTAGAATCCTTCTCCAGATTTAACTCCTAATTTACCAGCCATTACCATATTTACTAATAGTGGACATGGAGCATATTTAGGGTTTTTAAATCCGTCATACATTACGTTAAGGATAGAAAGACATACATCTAATCCGATAAAGTCAGCTAGTTGTAATGGTCCCATAGGATGAGCCATACCTAACTTCATCACAGTATCGATTTCTTCTACACCAGCTACACCGTTGTATAATGTTTCGATAGCTTCATTGATCATTGGCATTAAGATACGGTTCGCTACGAATCCAGGGTAGTCATTTACCTCTGTAGGAACTTTATCTAATGTTTTAGACATATCCATGATTGCTTTAGTCACTTCATCACTTGTGTTGTATCCTCTGATGATTTCTACTAACTTCATGATAGGCACAGGGTTCATAAAGTGCATACCGATTACGCGCTCAGGGTTTTTCACCACAGAAGCGATTTTAGTAATTGAGATAGAAGAAGTATTCGATGCTAAGATTACATTCTCATCACATACTTCACTCAGTTGTCTAAAGATATTTAGTTTTAACTCTACATTCTCAGTAGCAGCTTCTACCACTAGGTCAGCATTAGCTACACCATCTTTAATGTCAGTGTAAGTAATGATGTTTTCGATAGTTGCTTTTTTATCCGCTTCAGTGATGCTACCTTTCGCGATCATACGATCTAAATTCTTAATGATCGTAGTCATTCCTCTTTCGATAGCAGCTTCTGATATATCAATTAAAAGAACTGTAAAACCTTTTTGAGCAAATGTATGTGCAATACCATTTCCCATTGTTCCAGCTCCGATAACAGCAATTTTTTTCATAATGGTTAATTTATATTTTTTGATGTTAATTTATTTTTTCTCCATTGCCTCGATGATTTGGTAAGCTAAGCGCAGTGCTTTAGTACCATCATCTAATGTCACGATAGGTGTAGTTTTATTCACTATCGCGTCATGGAATGTCTCTAACTCGTCTAAGATAGCATTATTCGCTAATACTTCAGGATTGTCGTAATAAATTTGTTTTTTAACCCCTTCAGCATTTTGAAGGATTAGGTCAAAGTCACCTGGTACTTCAGGAGCTTCTTTCATCTTTACTACTTCACATGTCTTTTCTAAGTAATCCACAGAGATATAAGCATCGCGTTGGAAGAAGCGCGATTTACGCATATTCTTCATTGAGATACGGCTAGCAGTGATATTAGCTACACATCCGTTTTCAAATTCTACACGAGCGTTAGAAATATCTGGAGATTCGCTTAGTACAGCTACGCCACTAGCACTTACATGCTTCACAGGAGATTTAACCACACTTAAGATAGCATCTAGATCGTGGATCATCAAGTCTAATACTACAGGTACATCAGTTCCTCTAGGATTAAACTCAGCTAGACGGTGAGTCTCGATGAACATAGGTTTTTCTATCTTTGGACGTACTGCGATAAACGCTGGGTTAAAACGCTCTACGTGACCTACCTGTCCTAGTACATTATACTTAGCAGCTAATGCGATAATGGCTTCAGCTTCTTCAATAGTCGTCGTAATCGGTTTTTCTAAGAATACATGCTTACCAGCTTCAATAGCTTGTTTAGCACAGTCAAAGTGAGAAAGGGTAGGAGTAACGATATCTACTACATCTACTGCCTGAATTAATTCCTCTATAGTGTCAAATTTTCTATAGCCAAATTCTGCTGCTACTTTTTCAGCATTCTCTTTAAAAGGATCGTAAAATCCTACTAGTTCATATTTTTCAGATTGGTTAAGTAAGCGTAGGTGAATTTTACCTAGGTGGCCTGCTCCCAATACTCCAACTTTAAGCATAAAACTATATTTTGAAAACAAAAATATAATTTATTTATCTAAACTTTCAATAAACCTGCTTAAAGTTTTGTTCAATTATATTCTCAGGGCTTATACGGATTGCTTTTGTTAGAAAATATTAGTTATTTTGTGGGAAATAATAATTTAATAGTGAAAGATTCTGCAAAACATCAAGGTCTTAGAAACCAGTTGGTTGAAGTACTTAAGCAAAAAGGGATTGTTGATACCAATGTTTTAGATGCTATCAAGAGGGTACCACGTCATTTATTCTTAGATTCAAGTTTCGAGGATTTTGCATACCAAGATAAGGCTTTTCCTATCGGAGCAGGCCAGACTATTTCGCAACCTTATACTGTAGCTTTTCAATCTCAGCTACTTCAAGTCAAAAAAGAAGATAAAATCTTAGAAATCGGTACGGGTAGTGGGTATCAGACTGCTGTACTAGTCGCTATGGGAGCTAGAGTGTACAGTATCGAGAGACAAAACGAATTGTATAAAAAGACTTCAGCTTTATTGCCAAAGTTAGGAATCAGACCTAAGCTTACTACTTTTGGTGATGGGTATAAGGGATTACCTAATTATGCTCCTTTTGATTCTATTATTGTTACAGCAGGTGCTCCTTTTATCCCGCAAGCTTTATTAGGACAAATAAAAGTAGGAGGTAGACTGATCATCCCTATTGGTGAGGAAAAGCAAATCATGACAGAGTTGATCCGTATCAACGAAAAACAGTTTGAAAAATACGAACATGGAGACTTTAAGTTCGTACCCATGCTGGAGAATAAGAATTAGGAATTTAGAATTAGGAGTTAGGAATCTTTTGCCTACGGCATTCGGTATATATATATCACACCTATCGGCACACAATCGTAGGGTTGTATCACATAAAACCGTTACTTAGTAGAGATACAATATTTTGTGTGTCACATAATCTATGTCTACAACTATATTACTTTTAATAATCTCAATTAGAGATTATTTTATGTTGATTTTAATTGTGAAATAATGTTAATTAGGATTATTTACTTATAGTTAAATTTTTAACATTTACAGCGTTTTTTACAGTGCTAAATAATATTCAAACTCAGTGTTTTCCAATGTTTACAACGTTTTTTGTTAGCCTTGTTCGGGGATTGTTCGGAGCTTCTTCGGAAAAATGGCGCTTTTTCCGAACAGGTTCCGAATAAAACTAGTCTAATGCCGTATGAATAGTGGGTTTAGATGAAAAATAATGCGTTAAAAAGAGTGTTAAAATTTGAAATGAAGATTTTACAGATTGACTTTTTTACTGTAATGATGTTGAAGAAAATAACATTACATATTGGTTCAATTTGTGTGTTTTAAGGAGTAACACCTAAAACCTATATGTTTGATATATGCAAATATACAGAAAAAAACCTTTAATTTGTTAGAGGTTTTTACAATATAAAGATGAACGCATTACTTAATAAGATTACCTTGTCATTCTTTGTAGGCATAGCTACTTTGTTATGCATAAACATTGCATTTGGAAGAAGTGATAGGACTGACTTAAAAGTAGAAAAAATACAGACAAGCAAAAAGAAGAAGATCTTTTTAAGTAAAGAACTCGATTCTATAGAAAAAGGAAGTAATATCATCAGATACTCTACTGAGAGATTTTCCTCAAGATATATTATGAAAGGAAAAAGAATGGTTCTACAACAGTATTTCTATGACAATCATTATGATAAGGATACTGTTAGTTATTCCAAAATTAAAGAAATTACATGGGTGAAGTCAAAAGACTCTTTACAAACAGATTGGTATCTACAGAAGGGGCGTAAATGGGAACTTATAGGTCAATATCCTTTTAAGAAAGGAATTGATTATTAGGTTTGCTCGAAAGTCAAGAGATTTTGTAAATGAAGGTGTTTTTTGTGAGGATATATTCTCGCAACGCATATACGCAATATACTAAAGTAGAGATGCAATATTTTGCATGTCACCCAAACCTTATCAAGTAATCAAAAGTCAAGAGACTTTGTGGAGGATAAAAAGTAGAATGTAAACAAAAAAAGCATCCGATAAAGGATGCTTTTATAAGAGTATATCTTAATACGATTTTTTAAGTCTATCTAGGTCGCGTTTATTATCGCGATCTTTAATTGTTTCTCTCTTGTCATAGTTCTTTTTACCACGAGCTAGAGCGATATCAAGTTTGGCTCTACCTTTATCGTTTAAGAATAGTCTAAGTGGGATGATAGTCAGACCTTTATTCTGAACATCTTTTAGTAGAGATTTTAATTCTTTTTTGTTTAAAAGAAGTTTTCTCTCTGTTTTTGCTTTGTGATTAAAGTGCTTACTATATGCGTATTCTTCTATCTGACTATTGATAACGAATAATTCGTGTCCTTGAAACTCACAAAAGCTTTCAGCGATATTTGCTTTACCTAAACGTATAGACTTAATTTCAGTTCCAGTTAATACAATACCAGCAGTATACTTATCTAGTATTTCGTATTCGAACTTAGCCCTTTTGTTTAAAATGTTTATTGTCTTTTGCATGGGACAAAAATAACAAATTTTTAAAGTGTTTCTAATTTTATGATATAAAAAAAGAGTTACCGCTAGCGGTAACTCTTAAATAGTATGCTTTTATAGACCTACTATAGGAAGAAGTATCCTAATGATACCATCCAAGTATTAGGTTTTGCTCCGATTTCTTTGTTTGTTTTGCTGAAGCTTCCATCATAAGAAACGTCAAGAGTGAATGTCAATACATCAACACCAACACCTAAACGGTATCCGATATTGTTCTTGTCAAAGTTTTTGAATTGTACTGCATCGTTGATTTTACTTCCAGATAATTTGTCATCGATAGTATTTGTATACACACCACCTGCAAATCCTCTAAGGCTTACCATTGGTAATTTTAAGAATTTGTGTCCGATAACTACAGGGATCTCAAGTTGTTTAGAAGTACTAGTAGTACTTTCTCCTAAGTTGTTTTCGAATTTAGACTTTTTCTCAGCATATAATAATTCTGCTTGGATATATGTTTTTTTGATATCGATTCTAGTCATTGCTCCAACACCAAATCCTGTAGATGCTTTACTACTGTAATCTTTTAAGTCAGTAGAGATATTTGTGAAGTTAGCACCAGCTTTAATACCAAAGTGAATTGGAGAAGGTGTTTGTGCAAATGCAGTTGCCCCAACTAACATAAGAGCACAAGTAAGTGATTGCATGATTTTTTTCATTGTCATTTTTTTTATATTGAAAGACAAAATTAAATAAAAAGTTAATTATTTGAAATGTTTTGTTTGTGGATATTGACAGATTTACATAATATATACATAAAGGGCAGTATTTTTATGATAAACGGTTGAGTTGTTTTTGTATAGAAATCAAATTTTCAGTTTATAGCTAATATTATGAGATTGTATTTGCAGTGTTATTTTTAATTGATGTATTGATATACAGTTTTTTAAAGATTTTGTTTTATCTAAGTGCTTGAATGAAGGGAGTATTTCATAAGTGTCACCTAAGGGAATTTCTTATATAATAAATATCACCTTATTTAGCCTATAAGGGATTGGTTCAGAGGTTTCGCATTGGATTAATAGAGGTTTTTATAGTAAATAAACTAGAATAAACGGAATTTTAAAGTCATAAATATTATATTTGACTATCTTGTAACAATTACTATAAAATGACTATTTCATACCAAAATGCTACAGTAGCAGATTGTGAATTACTAACAGAGACGGCATTAGCTTCCAAGAGATATTGGGGATACAGAGAGGAATATATGTCGATGTGGACAGATGATCTAACAATCACAGATATTAATTTTAGAAAAGGAGAACTTATCAAATGTTTTTATGCAGATGAATATATTGGCTTTTTTGAATTAGAAGATAAAGGCCCTTACCTATGTATAGACCACTTTTGGGTATTGCCTGCACATATTAATAAAGGATTTGGACGAGTGATCATGTCTCATATCAAAGCGATCGCTAAGTCTAGAGGATATAAGTATATAGAGGTGTATGCAGAGCCTAATGCAAATCTCTTTTATGAGAAAATGGGAGGTGTATGTGTACGCCAGGTGTTAACTAGTGTTCCTGGACGTATGATGAAGGTGTATCACCTACCTGTCATAGAAGAAGATTGGATAGATCTAGAGACAGCTGGGCTTGTCGTAGTAGAAGAAGGTAAACTACTACTAGCTTATAGCAATAATAAGAAGGCTTGGTATCTACCTGGAGGAAAGATCGATGAAGGAGAGGGGAGTAGAACTGCTCTTATTCGAGAGATAGAAGAGGAGTTGAACCTAGTACTAGATGTAGATAGGCTGACTTTCTTACATCATATCACTGCTCCTGCCTATGGGGAGAAGCTGAATATCATGATGCAACAAGACTGTTATAGTTATAGCCTAAATGGAGAAACTATAGAAGCTACTAATGAAATAGGAGCCGTGAAGTACTTCAGCTTAGAAGAATATAAGAAAGAAGAAATACAGGTACCAGGGGTACTGATGGTATTCAATATTCTATCATAAGATAACTAAGACCTAAACATTGTTTAGGTCTTTTTTTGTGGTATTTATAAAAAAAACAAGAGGCTCTTATTATCCAATAAGAGCCTCCATAGTTATTTAGGTATCTAGATTAGAATTTATATCCTATAGATAATTGAAGTACCCCATTTCTTGAAGAATCTCCATATTTGTTAACTTTACTAAGACCTACATTATATCTAGTATCAAAGAATATTCCGTTAGATAATTCGTATCCAGCACCAAGTCCTAATCCAAACTCAAAAGACTTAACATTCTCTTTAATATCTTCCATATGGTTTTTTGCAGTTACATTGAATGCAAATTGAGGGCCTGCCTGTACATTAAGTCCCTTTACGATATAGTATTTGGCAATTACAGGTATTGTAATATAATCTAGTTTTAATGTTTCTGTTTTAGTTTTAGAAGAGTAATAGTAATTACTTATTATAGTTTCAGTATAATCATATCTAGCTCCTTGTGCTGAATATAGTAATTCTGGTTGAATAGAAAATTTTTCATTGATAAAAATTTCAGCAACGGCTCCAATGTGAAAAGCTGGACGTGATGAAGAGTCTTCGAAGTTACTAATATTAGAGATGTTAAAACCTCCTTTTATTCCGATTTTTACATCTGGAGTTTGTGCATTTGCAGAAAAACCTATTGCTAGGGCTGCAATTAATGATAAAGTAATTTTTTTCATATATTATAATATTTAAAATGTTGATAATTATACTCGCACTACGTTTATCATAGTAATCGTAGCATGTTGTACTGATCTTGAAAGGAAGATCAAGAGGCAGTATTAAGGTTTGTAAACAAATAAGAGGCTTTTATTAGATGATAAGAACCTCCATCGTTATATTAGGTATCTGTATTAGAATTTATATCCTACAGATAATTGGAATACTCCGTTTCTAGCAGCATCACTACCTTCTTTGTTTACTTTAGAAATACCTATATTGTAACGAGCATCAAAAAATACACCTACAGGTAATTCATATCCAGCTCCAAAGTTTACACCAAAGTCAAAAGATTTAAATTGGTCTTTTATAGATTCATTATTAGAACTACTAGGTACATCAATTTTTACTCCGTCAACTCTCATTTTATTTATATGTGCTTTAGCAGAAGTTAAAAATCCGAATTGTGGACCTACTTGTACGTTTAGACCTTCCCATAGGTAGTATTTAGCCATAATAGGTACATTGATATAATTAACTCTCATCTCAGTATCCATTTCTAGGCGTGCTACATTAAGACCTACGTAAGTCATTTCATCTATATCAACGCTTGTTCCTTGAGCAGAATAAAGTAACTCCGGTTGGATAGAGAATCTCTCATTAACGAAGATTTCAGCTACTGCACCAATGTGAAAACTAGTAAGAGACGATGTATTATCTATATTTGTTAAGTTTGAAATATTTAATCCTCCTTTAGCTCCGATTTTTACATCTGGAGTTTGTGCATTTGCAGAAAAACCTATTGCTAGGGCTGCAACTAATGATAAAGTAATTTTTCTCATATCTTTAATGTATTGTTAAATTTAACGTAAATCTAGTGCGAATTTCTCATAAAAACAAGGGCTGTAAAGTGTTTATGTGACAAAATGAGAATGGGTAATTATATAATAGATTGAAAACGAGCGAATTTATTGACATAAATCAAAGCTTTTTATTTAGAACAATTCTATCTTTGCAGTATGAATTTGATAAAAATACTTAAACAGATAAAGCCTTTTGTAATGCCTTATAAGAGGTTAATCATAGGGACATTGATATTGACAGCCGTTGGGTCCTTCGCAGTGCAGGTAAATGCACTTATTATTCGCTCTATGGTAGATACGTTAAATGATGTAGTAAGTGGAGTGAAGGATTTAACTTGGGGGTATAAGATGCTTGTTTTTAGTACTGTTGTTCTTATTGTAAAAGAGATTTTAAATGCCTTTATACAGTTTGGTCAGAAGTTTTTTGGGGAGAAACTGCGTATTTATGTTTCTAGAGATATTTCACAGTTAGTGGTTACGAAGATATTGACCTATCGAATGGCTTTCTATACCTCTGATGAGAATGATAGTGGTAAGCTACAGACTCGTATAGATCAGGGAGTAGGGAGTATTACTAGATTGATTCAGAACTTTTTTATCGATATCTTGCCTTTGTTTGCTAATGCTATAGTAGCGTTGATATTTATATATACAGCTAATGTGTATGTGGGTATAGTTAGTACAGCGATGATTCCTTTATACTTCTATGTGAGTCAGCTTCAGGCTAGCAAATTAAAAGGTTTTAGAAGAAAAATGCGTAGCTATAGAGAGAATAAAAACAATGGTATTATCTCTCTGATTAATTCTATTACTGTCATTAAGTCTTTTGTGAGAGAACCTTTAGAAGCGGAGAAGCATGAAGAGATTCAATACGATATGACAGAGAATCAGTTACAGACGAGACGAATGAGTTTTGTCTTTGATGCTGTAAAAGGGTTTATTGAGCAGTTCGGACTTGTGGTGATTATTCTGATGACAGCTTACTTTGTTCTAAAAGGAGAGATGACTGTAGGAGCTATTATGTTTCACGTTCTATTATTTAATAACGTTACAGCTCCTATTAGACAGCTTCACCGTATCTATGATGATGTGAACGATGCGATGATTTACTCAGAGACTTTCTTTGAGATTATTAATGCAGATCATGAAGTAGAAACAACAGGTACTTATGTTCCTACCGAAATTAAAGGAAAGATAGAGATTAAGGATGTTTCTTTTGATTATCCTAATGGGACAAGCGCTTTAAAAGAAGTGTCTATGACGATAGAACCTAATCAGACGACTGCTCTTGTAGGGCTGAGTGGAGCAGGTAAGAGTACAGTGATTAATTTATTAGATAAGTTCTATGCGCCTACTTCTGGACAAATATTGTTAGATGGTGTAGATCTAAGAGAATACGATACTAAAGAACTTCGTAAGCACATAGGGCTTGTACTACAGAAGAATCACATATTCCAAGGTAGTATAGCAGAGAATATACGTTATGGGAATCCTCATGCTACGATAGAAGAAGTAGAATTAGCAGCGCAGAAGGCGTATATTCACGAGCAGATCATCGATCTTCCTCAAGGGTATGAATCTGATGCACGTCTGCTATCAGGGGGCCAACAACAGCGTATCGCTATAGCGAGGTTGTTCTTAAAAGATCCTGCTATTATTTTCTTAGATGAGCCTACAGCTAGCTTAGATGCTATCGCTACTGAGCAGATCAAGAAAAGTTTAGACGCGATTAAGGAGAATAGAACAGTGATTATCGTATCGCATAGTATTTCTCAGATTATAGATGCTCACGATATCGTAGTGATGGAAAAAGGAAGAGTAGTGGAGAATGGTAAGCATGAGGAGCTGTATGAGAATAAGAATACCTATTATGAGATCTTCTCTGCTATGGCAAATAGCTTGAACCTAGAGAAAATATCACAAACACTACATCAAGATTAAAAATAGACATTTATAAATTAGGTTGTGTAATAGAGCCACTGCATTTGCGGTGGCTTTATTTATTATAAAGCGTTTTTATTGACTTATGTCAATGTTTTTGGATTGAGCAGGGATGATATTTGCAATACCAAAAGATCAAAAATTATTAGTGTCTCTCAAGAGATAAAGTCGGAAAAGCTAATAATTATAGTTCAAAAAAGATACCGCCAACCTGATATAAGATTATACATATTATGTGATTTAGACTCTCACAAGTATAGGTTGTGTAATAAAGCCACTGCTTAGGCGGTGGCTTTATTTTTTTGAGTGTGTACTAAGGTTTTTTGAGTGTGTTTATTTTTTGACTTACGTCAATGTTTTTCGGGGTTAGGAAGAAGAACTTTGTCTCATCAATAAATAAAAATAAAAAAATGAAAACAAAGTATTATAAGTATGTAAATACGCTATTTGTGGTTATTCCGATGACCCTTATAATGGCCTTTGTAGGGTTGATTAGAAATTATGGTTTTGGAGATGGATGGTTCTTTATGTTTTTAAAAGCATGGAGTGTAATGTTACCAGTGGCCTATGCTTCTGCCTTTCTAATTATTCCTCGAGCGCGTAAATATGCAGAGAGACTAATAAAAGAATAAAATATGAATACATTAGAAAATGCCCTTAACCAATTTGGTTGGGATAGTCAAGAAAGAGTTAATCAAGCGTTGAGTTTTTTAAAGAGCGGTAAAGGTGTTCTTTTATTAGATGATCAAGATAGAGAAAATGAAGGAGATATCATCTTCTCAGCACATTTAATGTCAGAACAGGATATGGCGATGATGATTCGCTATTGTAGTGGAGTAGTGTGTTTATGTCTAACGAATGATAAAGCAGACGAACTAGAGCTTCCTTATATGGTGACAGAAAATAGTTCTAGATTCCAAACACCTTTCACAGTAACCATAGAAGCTGCAGAAGGGGTAACCACAGGATTATCTGCCGCAGACCGATTAACTACGGTAAGAGCAGCAAGTGATAAGAATGCTAAACCAGCTGATCTAGCACGTCCAGGACATATATTTCCATTAAGAGCAAAAAATGGAGGTGTATTAGAGCGCAATGGACATACAGAAGGAGCGATTGACTTAATGAAGTTAGCCGGTCTACCTCCTCAAGCTGTATTATGTGAATTAATGAATGACGATGGTACAATGGCTAGATTGCCAGAGGTAGTAGAGTTTGCAAAAGAACATAAAATGATGGTGTTAAGTATAGCAGACTTAGTATATTACCGTACTTTTGTTACAGAAAAATAATGAGTAATGAAGCAACTAATAGATTATATACAAGATAGAGTTGAATTAAATGATCAGGAGCTAGATGTGATACTTTCTTTTTTTCACTATGAGAAACTAAAAAAGGGAGAACAGCTTACATCAGCAGGGGCGAGTGCGCAGAAGCTTTATTTTGTGTGTAAAGGGTGTTTGCGTATATTTTATATCAATGAGGCAGGGCAAGATGCTACGAGATTCTTTGCTTTTGAAAATCAGTTTGCTACAGCCTTAGTGAGTTTTATCAATAGTTCTACGTCATCCGAATATTTACAAGCACTAGAGATAAGCGAAGTATATTCTATTACGCACGCTGATTTTTACAATTTATTAGAGTTAGTCCCAAAGTGGGAGAAGTTCTACAGGCAGTATTTAGAATTCGCTTATATCAATAATACCAATAGATTACACGCTATGGTCACCATGGATGCGGCAGAGCGATATAATGAACTACTCAAGTTAAATCCCCTTATCGTACAACGACTACCCAATAAGATAGTTGCTTCTTACTTAAATATATCTCAAGAAACGCTGAGTAGAATAAAATCTAAATAAGTCGGATTATTTATTTAACCCAAAATAGGTGATAGACATATAAACGACAAGTAAGTATATAAAATAGGTCTGAATTTGCGATACAAGCATACTGTAGTATGGTTTTAGAGTTAATGAAAGAGCTATAAAGTAGAATTACTTTGTATTATGTGGCTAACGAATATTTTGGCTTTAACCCTCTTGACAGTGTGTGCTGTTGAGAGGGTTTTTTATTTCATTGATTTAAACAATATAAGATGAATAAGCTGTATCTTAGTAAGACTGACATAAGCATATAAAGCAATGAATATAGATTTAAACGAACAGTTCTTTTGGGAATTAATAGAACAGTCTAATACTAGTGATAGTTGGCAGACTTATGATATAGATGAACATATCGATGAACTAACTGCTCTCTTAACAGAGTTGTCTTCAGAAGAGATGATTCTCTTTGAAATGACATTGAGAAAAAAAATCAATGAACTAGATAAGGTAGAGATAGGAGAGTTAGGTATTATTTTAGAAAACAGTTTTCAAGAAGAGGATGGGATTTATAACTTTGATGATCATATCTCTACAGACGGATTTATCTACTTTAGGTGTTGGCTTATTTTACGAGGAAAAGAGTTTTTCTACGATATCATAAAGGATATTAATGCCTTTATTAGCGGCAAGTATTCTTTTGATATAGGAGATACATGGGGCGAAGGCTTATTGTATGTGAGTGATTTAGCCTATGATGCCAAGTATGGGACAGAGGATTCTAGTTTTGTAACAGATGCTGTAAATGAATTGTATCAGGATATAGAACATTATGATGTTATCGACACACAATGGACTCGACCACCTTATACAGGTACAGCCTTACAAGCACACTATCCTGCATTAGTGAAAGAAATAGGAGAGCTGAGGAGAGAGGAGTGATGATTGTTTTGTATTCTGTAATTATATTTTGTTTTTTGTTATATATTTGTTGTAATTATAAGCTAGATGAGAATAGTAACCTTTTCGGCAATTAAGTCTTTTATAGAGAACCATCCTATGTTGGATATTGCACTTAGAGATTGGTATTATAGGGTTAGTCAATGTGATTGGGAAAGTTTAGGAGATCTTAAGCAGACTTTTAGTACTGTTGATTATGTTGGAAATAATCGTTATGTTTTTAATATAAAAGGGAACCATTATAGACTTGTAGCAATAATTATTTTTGCATCTAAGAAAGTGTACATTAGATTTATTGGTACACATGCTGAGTATGATAAGATTGATTGTAAAAATATATAATTAATTATGAGAACAATTCAGAATAAACTTGAATATAACGCACTGTGTGAGCGAATAGAGGAATTACTTAAAGTAGTAGGTAATGATACCCCTACAGATAGTAAAGACTTTATAGAGTTGGATTTTATTTCTGACTTAGTTGCTAATTACGAGGAATTAAATGAACCCGTTTTACCTCCTACTTTAATTGAGAGTATGAAGTTAAGAATGTATGAAAGAGATTTAAATCAAAAGTCTCTGTCAGAATTATTAGGTGTTAGTACTTCTAGAGTTAGTGAATATCTTACAGGGAAGGGAGAACCTCCTTTAAAAGTCGCTAGAGAAATCAGTAGAAAATTAGATATTGACCCAGCTATTGTCTTAGGGGTTTAAAGTCTTTTATTAATAATGAGTTACACAAAATTAACTAAAGAGATAGAGAAGCATTATAAACAACTTGGTCTCCAGTTTCATTATAATGCCTTAGAGATTACGCTAGAAGAAGAGCATAAAAGATTAACGAGGTATAATGAGGTGCGTGATACTATAATCGCGCAGTGGAAAGAGGCTAAGCGATATAAGGAGCTTATCTCTTGTGCCCATGGAGGCTGGTATAGCTATGAGGAGTTTAATGAACCTCTAGCTTTATATTTTGTACAGCAAGAAGAGTTTTTAGCGCTTAAGGTATTATGTGAGCGGGGTATTCGCTTTAGAGTAGAGGATATATTAAGTACACTAGTAAGAGCAGAAGAAGACTTTCCTAATATCACGAAGGAGGAAATGGTCAAGTTTAATCTAGAGCTATATTTAAAGAGCCAGGTATATCATCCTGTAGGAGAAGTGGTAAAGTACAGAGGTAAAGCGTTAACCCTAATTGATCACTTGATTCAATATATAGAACAAACGAGTGAATCAGAGTATTTAAGACAATTAAATATACTTAGAGAGAAAGTATATTCATTAGAAGTGAAGAAATCAGATTTAAAATATTTTAAGCATAGGTTGTAAGTAATCTATGCTTTTTTTATTCATTCTTTAACCCAGAATACGCGATAGACCTATTAACGAGAGTAAATTATACAAAACAGCTCTGAATTTATGAAAAAAGCATACTATAGTATGGTTTTAGAAGAAATGAAAGAGATGTAAAGTAGAATTTATTCGTAGTATTGGGCGAATGCGGAATCTGGGTTTAACTGAGCTAACATTTCGAAGGCATCTACGAATTCTGTTGAGTTCTCTATTCGATCAAGTACAATGCTTTGTTGCCATTGAGGGATGTTAGATGATTCTTCTTCTGTTAGATAATCAATAAACAAGTCAACTTCTCTAAGTAAGTTCTCAGGTAAATTCTCAAGTTTATAGCTAACTCTCTTTAACCTTTCTGATTTGTTATTATTGTCCATTTTGTCAGTTTATAGTTGGTTAACTTGTTGTTAATTAGTATCGTATTGCAAAATTACACTTTTTTTTGTTATCGTTGTATATCTGAATTAAATTTATACAATAGAAGGTTTTTTGATAAAGAACCAATTATAAAATGATAAATACTTAATCCTCTTGTAACATATCCCCATACAACGTATCTAAATTACAAAACCAATCAAAACACATGAGTAAGTATAAAGAAACATTTGAGTCACTCTATGAACAATATTGGCATCGAATTTATCGATTGGCTCTAGGGTATGTTAACGATGTGGATTGGGCTAAAGATATAGCACAAGAGACATTCGTTAATGTGTGGAATCAGTTGCCCAAGTTTAGAGCTGATTCAGGCTATGGTACATGGATATACCGGATCACTGTAAATATCTGTTTAAGGCAAATAGAGCGGAGTAAAAAAGTTATGCCTGATGAAAGCAAGATAAGGCATAGCAAAAGTGTAGAGGAGGAGTATAAAGAAACCAATACTCAAAAACTCTATCAAGCGATTAGTGAACTCACAGAAATTAACAGGATTATTATTTCGCTGACTCTAGAGGGGGTGGATCAAAAACAGATTGCTGATGTGACAGGACTTACACATGCTAATGTGCGTACTAGAGTACATCGTATTAAAGAAGAACTATATCAAAAACTCAATAACTATGGAAAGTAATCAAGTAAATTTAGAACAGCTTTGGGCTATTCCGAGAGTAGAACACAGCGATATTAAGGAAGTTTATCAGTCTATAGATACCTATCGTTTAAAGAAAATAAAGATGAATTGGGCTCTAGCTATAATAGGTGTGTTTTCTATAGGATGGATTATCGGGATTAATGTACTATTAAAAGGTACAGTGTTCTATGGATCTATTTGGGTAGTATTAGGGAGTATAATTTGTGTTTTAGCAATGACAATGTTTATGACGAGTTATTATCGCTTAAATGGTTTAATACCAAGCTCTATATTAACACAGACTACAAGTGATTATATTGTATTGTTGACAAAAGAAAAGAAACAACAATTACAATTGTCTAAAGTATGGATGAATGTATATATTTTGCTTTTTATAGTTGGGATAGCTATATACTCTTATCCATTTATAGACATGGTAGATACTGCAATATCGGTAGGGTATTCTATTGTATTAGCAGGATATTATGCTGCATTAGGGATTTGGGCAGGAGTGAATATGTATTGGAATAAAAAGATGAATTCAAAAAAGATAGTGAAGCTAGAGCAAATGATTAAAGCTCTCCAAGCTATTCAATAAAAAAAGTAAAGCCACCTCATGGGTGGCTTTGTATTTTAAATCGTTTTCAGGTGCAAAAAAAGTAATTAGAATTTGTAACGTACTGCAATACCGAAGTCTGCATAGATACCATCGCGGTAACTGTCATTTAAGTAGATCTCTGGACGTAAGTCTAAGGCTACTTGTATTGGAAACTCAGGGAAAGTGTATTCTACCCCTACAGTACCTGTGATTAGTCCGAATGCTCCACTATCAGAGTGTTTTCTTTTTCCTTCGTAGTAGCTAGAGTTCCATGTACCTACTGCAGCTCCTACACCAGCATACCAATCGAAGTTTCCTTCAATATTCCAAACCCATTGATAAATACCTGTAAGTTTTACAGCATCAAAGTCGTTGTTGTTTCTCCAACCAAGATCTAATTCTAAACGGTTGTTTTTAGATAAGTCTCTTTGGTAAGAGATTTCTGTACCTAAACCGTGGTTTCCTCCAAAACGCAAACCTAATGCGTTTTTTGGTCCTTTTTGTGCTTGAGCAGTAAAAGCTACCGCTACAACAAGAGCAGCTGAAAGCAATAATTTTTTCATTGTAATGTTTTGTTTTTTTGCATTTCAAAAGTAGTACAAAATGTGTGTGAATTCAAACTAAATAAGCAGGAGTGCCTTGTTATGGCATTAAATATGGCTACTCAGAAGGCTTAAATGTTTAATAAGAATAAGTTAGTTGTTTTTAAAAAAGAAATAAAAAAATGTAGACTTAACAGATTGTAGTGGAATTATGAGAGGATTAAGCCCTAATTTGTAAAATATTAAAAAAAATGTGATAAGTCTTACAATTGATATTATTCTACAGAGAGAGAGCAAAATTACTTTTCTACAATCAATTATTTGACTTATCTTACGTTAGTACTTTATAGTGTCTATTATCTAACTAAATATATTATTATATGACTATACAAGAATTTAAAAATAGCCTAACATTACCGATTGTAGTATCCCCGATGTTTATCGTTTCTGGAACAAGACTAGTAATCGAGTGTTGTAAAAATGGAATTGTAGGTACATTCCCTGCTTTGAATGGAAGAAGTTCAGAGGATTTTGAGAAGATGTTAGTTGAGGTAACAACAGAATTAGCAGCCTTTGAGAAAGAGACAGGTATTAAACCTGCTCCATTTGGGGTAAACTTAATCGTGAATAAAACCAACCCAAGAGTGATGCCTGATTTACAACTGTGTGTTAAGTATAAAGTGCCTTTAGTGATTACATCACTGGGTGCAGTGAAGGATCTTGTAGATGCAGTACATAGTTATGGGGGATTAGTATTCCATGATATTGTGAAGAAAAGACATGCTGAGAAAGCAGCAGAAGCGGGTGTAGATGGATTAATATGTGTAGCTGCAGGAGCAGGAGGTCATGCGGGTACTGCGAGTCCTTTTGCCTTATTAGCGGAGGTAAAGAGCTTCTTTAAAGGAGCTGTATTATTAGCAGGAAGTATAGATACAGGAAGTGATGTATTAGCAGCGCAGACTATGGGAGCTGATATGGCCTATATGGGAACTCGTTTTATAGCAACTAATGAATGCTTAGCAGTAGACGAATATAAACAGATGATCGTTGACTCTGGAATAGATGATATTATGTATACAGATGGAGTATCTGGTGTGAATGCTAACTTTTTAAAACCTAGTATAGAAAAGGCTGGAATAGACTTATCAGAGAAGAAAGAAGAGGACTTCTCTAAATTAACAGGAGAGCATGCGAAGGCATGGAAAGATATTTGGTCTGCTGGGCATGGTACAGCAGGTATTGATAAAGTGCTTAGCGTTAAAGACCTTGTTAGTCAGTTAAAAGCAGAATATAAAAGTGCACTGAATAAGAATGCTGATATTCAGAAGAATATTAAGTTTTAAGAATCAATCATTTAATGGATAAATAATAAGAACAGCTCCCAAAAGGAGCTGTTTTTTTACGCCTTTATGTCGATAAAGAAGTTGTAATAAGCAGGCTTTTTAGGACTAAGACTTTATAAAGAGTTCATAGAATGCAAATTATAATAAATACAGATATTGCTTTTTAGCTAAAAACGATTATCTTTGTCCCTCAATTATCAAGAATTCTACTTAATAAGTAGAATAGCAACCTGCAACAACAAGCAAGGTGCTGCAATCGATAAGCCAGAAATGGAAAAAATGTTGTTTACTTCCTTAGTAAGTTTTATTTCTACCAATCTGGCAAATTATTTGTAATAACATTATTATTAAATGAAAGCTATGTCAGATAACAAGTTTTACACTTTTATTCCTTTTTTTATTTTTATTGCCATCTTTTTAGGCTCAGGTATACTATTAGGTGATTTTTATAAAATGCCATCTCCTATAGCAATATCTGTCGGAGTGATATCTGCATTTTTACTATTTTATAAAACACCGATGCAAGAGAAGGTTATCTCTCTTATCCATGGATGTGGAGATAGTAAGATTATCACGATGTGTATCATCTATTTATTAGCAGGAGCCTTTGCGGCAGTGACTAAAGCTATAGGAGGAGTAGACACGATGGTAAATATGGGACTTAGTGTGGTACCAATAGAATATCTAGCTATTGGAATCTTTGTAATTGCTTGTTTTTTATCTTTAGCGATTGGTACCTCAGTTGGAACTATTGTAGCTTTAGGGCCTATTGTAGTCGGGTTGGCTGAGAAGTCAGGTTCGTCTATGGGGTTACTATGTGGAACACTATTAGGAGGTGCGATGTTTGGGGATAACCTTTCTATTATATCAGATACAACGATTACAGCTACACAAACGGTGGGGTGTGAAATGAAAGATAAGTTTAGAGCCAACTTTAAATTAGCATTACCTGCGGCTTTAATCACGATAGTAGGTTTGTTCTTTATGAGCGGAGGGGCTACAGATGTAGCTTTAGAACTAGGTGATACAAGTAATTTCTGGGTAATTATCCCTTATATATTAATTATCGTACTAGCCTTAGTAGGGGTACAAGTATTCGTAGCTTTATTTATCAGTATTTTGGTAGCGGGAATTATTGGGCTTGTTCAAGCAGATTTTGATGTATTAGGTTTTGCTAATTTGACGTATGAAGGCTTTGTTTCTATGAATGAGATATTCTTATTGTCTATGTTGACAGGAGGTTTAGCGAAGATGGTAGAAGATCAGGGGGGTATTCAATGGCTGTTAAAGCAAATGAAGAAGCTGATGAAATCTCCTAAAGGGGCTGAGTTCGGTATCGCAGGATTAGTGTCATCGATAGGAGTGTGCTTAGCTAATAATACAGTTTCTATCTTGGTAGCAGGTAATCTAGCTAGAGATATTGCTACAGAGTATGAATTAGACAGACCACGTGTTGCTTCTATATTAGATATTTTCGCTTGTATTATTCAAGGAATCTTACCTTATGGAGCACAGATACTGATCTTACTAAGTTTTACTAATGGACAGATAGATTATCTAGATTTGATGAAATATTCGTATTACTTTGTTGCTCTGTTGATTATCACGTTAACTTATATGATTTTTTTGAGAAAAAGTACACAAACAGCATAAAAGGGGCGTGAGAAAATACAAATTGTTTATATTTGTCCTCGGTTCAAATACAAAAATTGGATTTACACATGAAATTATTAGAAGGTAAAATCGCTATTATCACTGGTGCTACAAGAGGAATCGGTAGAGGAGTAGCTTTAGCATATGCTCAACAAGGAGCAAGTGTTGCATTCACATATAGTTCTTCTGCTCAAGCAGCTGTAGAATTAGAGCAAGAATTAACAGCTTTAGGTGTTAAGGCAAAAGGATATCAATCAAATGCAGCTGAATATACAGCAGCAGAACAATTGGTAGAAGAGATTTTAAAAGAATTCGGAAACATTGATATTTTAGTTAATAACGCTGGTATTACTAAAGATAACTTATTAATGAGAATGTCTGAGGCAGATTTTGATGCTGTAATTGAAGTGAACTTGAAGTCTGTATTTAATATGACGAAAGCTGTTCAACGCACAATGCTTAAAAACAGAAAAGGGTCTATTATCAATATGAGTTCTGTAGTAGGAGTAAAAGGAAACGCTGGACAAGCGAACTATGCTGCTTCTAAAGCTGGAGTTATCGGATTCTCTAAATCTATCGCATTAGAGTTAGGTTCTCGTAATATCCGTTGTAACGTTGTTGCTCCTGGATTTATCGAAACAGAGATGACTGGTAAACTTCCTGAAGATGTAGTAAAAGGATGGAGAGATGCTATTCCATTAAAACGTGGAGGTACTCCAGAAGATATCGCAAATACTTGTGTATTCTTAGGTTCTGATATGTCTGCTTATATCACTGGTCAAGTGATTAATGTAGATGGTGGAATGCTTACTTAAGAGTGAACACATAACCATATATAAAGGCTATCTGAGTAATCAGGTAGCCTTTTTTAGTTTATGAAGAGTTTTATAGTAGTGTTTTAAGAGATTGCTTTTGAATGTGTCCGTTTTGAGTCCGATGTGAGTCCGTTAAATGGTATAAAATAACGGAGTGAATATGGATTGACGTCTCAATTACTTATTTATTATACCAAATGAATTATACGCTAAGTATTTATATGACTGAATAAAGGGAGAGTGACTGTTCGTTTTCATAAAATAACTGTCCGATAATGAACATAGGTAAGATAACTTTTTTTGTAAATGGTTGTTGTATTGGTGTTTATGGATAATAGGTTATTTGGTATGTAATTGGTGTTATTGTGTTTAGATATAATCTGATCTATATGAATTAGGCTAAACTACAAGATATTTTATATAAATGCATAGCAGGCTAAGGTAGATCGAAGTATACAAAACTATACAAAGGGTGCAGCAACATTCTAATACTTGTAACGTAACAACCAACTAAATAAAATGATATGAAAGTATTCAAGAACTTTCTACTTACTCTACTTATTTTGACCAACTGTAGTCTAAGTATGGCTAATAATACAGAGCCTAAAGCTAGAAAAATTGTCGGATTAGTAGTCGATAGTGAGACTTTATTACCTCTGGCTAATGTCAAGATTACAAATGAAAATAAAAAAACATTAGCAACTACAAATGACGAGGGATATTATGAAGTCACTGTCCATTCTACTAGTAAAGAAGGGTTTAAATTTTCGTTGAATTTAAAGAAAGAAGAGTATTCTACTTTTAGGCAAAATGATAATTGGGGAGAGGACAATGAGAAAAACCCTGTTATGTACTTTGCTTTACAAAAGCGAAAATCATCTAAAGGAGGGAGTTTCTCTGAATTATACCTTCATAAAGGTGAGGTGACTACTGCTGTTGTAGAGAGTTATTTTAATGATAAAGTAAAGGCTAGAAGTATCTTGAATAATAAGATTGCAAAGTTAAGAGCCAATAACAACCATGTGTTTTTTGAGGTAGATGGAGGGTATTACTTAGTGAATAACTATGCATGGATTAAGCTAAACAGTAAGGATGACAAGGTCTCTATTAATCAAGATAGAGTAGTCAATGCTAGTGAAGTGAATAACTATGTACAACGCAATAACGTACAGAATATGTCATCAATAGATTCGCCAGAAGCTTCTTTTAGTATAGAGACGTTTAAATAAAATAAACAATATATAAAGGCTATCTGCGTAATCAGGTAGCCTTTTTAGTTAGGAGTATAGGTTAGAGGAGGTCTGTTGTTTTTTTAGGAGGAATGGTTAATGTGTTAAAATACTGCTGTTTATAAAGTATTAATGATTACTTTTGTATATAAACTGATAGTAGTATGAATACATTGAATTTTAAAAAAACAACTTCTTTACGCCTTGATAATGATTTATACAATTATATTGAAATGTTAGCTAAAAAAGAAAATAAAAGCATTAATAACTTTATAGAGAAAACATTAGCTGAAGCTATACATTTTCACGAACTTAATGAAGAAACGATTCAAGCTATAGAGGATGCACAGAAAGAAAAAATGTCATCAAAACGTTTTGACAATACTCATGATTTGTTAAATGATTTAATGAGAGATTAATTTAGTTAGTAATGAGTGCTTATCAATTGACATATTCCAGTAAGTTTAAAAAAGACTTTAAGAAGATTCAAAACAATGCTAAAGCACTTGAAAAAACGACAACGGTATTTAAATACCTTTTAGAAGGAGGTGTTTCTTTAGTACCAAAGAAGATGAGACCTCACCTTCTGATAGGTAATTATAAAGATCACTGGGAATGTCATATATTACCTGACTTACTCTTAATTTGACAACAAGATGAACTAAATAAAGAAATTATATTAGTTCGGATAGGTTCTCATGCCGAGTTATTCAAATAACATTATATATAAAGGCTATCTACGTAATCAGGTAGCTTTTTTAGTTTCGGCACTAATTATTTTTTGTCTTTTAGGGAATACTCAGTACTTTTAAATAAAAAAATGAAGAAGGTATTAGATAAAGGAGTAGCAGTAGGAAAACAAGGCCTTAAGTCATTTAGAATCGTGTTTATATGTTTGATTCGATGGCTAGGCATGATGGCGGTAGGTGTATTTTTGTCTCTTTGGATTTTTTTCTATTCGATGAGTAAGATTTATCAGTTGAGAAAAGGAAGTGAGGCACGAGGCTTTTGGGATAACTTCACAGCCTTTTTTAGCGATATAAACTATTCTGTGATTATTATCTTTCTTCTACAAGTTGTGATGATTATCGCCTATTTCTATGTAGCTAATAAATATGCTATTCAGAAGGCAATCTCTTTATTATGGGAGAAGCAAGGAAGTGTATTTATTACCAATTACGTGGCTCAGTTGATGGAATATCTACATCAGAAAAAGCCTACACTGTTTGGAAGCCAACCTGATAAAGAAGCGATACAGAGAGAGCTAATAGCACTTAATGAAGATAATCATGTAGCGGGTATGGTACAACGAAAAACGACAAACTACGTCCTTTCAAATGCTAAATTAGGTAATGGGCCTTCTACCTTGTTACAACAATTGACAACACTTCGTTTTAACCCTTTAGCGTTACTTCCTGGGCTATGGATGTTTTATGCCTTAGTAGGGATACAGATCTTGTTTATATTGTATATTTACTATAGATATTAGATGGTTTAAATAATATAGAAATAAATGTTATGAAAATAGGAAATGATACAATAGGTATAAGTAATAGTGATAAGATAACAATACTAGTTTTCTTCTTTACAGTATATGTGTTGATAATGCTTCTTTTTGATTGGTTATTCGATGGAGCTATTAAAAGTTGGGAAAACTATCTTTTAAAAGGGTTGGTGTATAGTATTGTACTATCTGTATTGATGTATTACGCTATTAAGACCTTGACCAAAAGAGTGGAACTAAAGCTACAAATACCATTAGCAGAAGGAGAAGAGCTAGAAGTATACGGAGTAGCTAATATGTTTTTAGGTAAAGAAGCCTTAGGGGGTAAACTAGGCTTGACAGAAGACACCTTAGTGTTTCACTCTCATAAGTTTAATATACAGAAGAGTACAGTGCGTATTCCTTTTGAAGATATTAAGACGATCAAGCCTTGTAGAGTGATGTGGTTGCTTAATAATGGAATAGAAGTACAGACTGCCACAGACCGATGTGTATTTGTGGTCAATGATAGAAAAACGTGGTTAGAGGTTATTCAGAAAAAGATAAAGTGATTCAAGTTATTCTTTAAGTAAATGTGCGGTTGCTGCATGTGTAAGCTTTTCAAAATCAGCGAAACAGCAAGAGAAGTCTACTTGGTTGCCATGATGATCTTTTAGTTTAAGAGAGGTGTATAGCCCTAAGTCAAAATAATTAATCTCTTTTATAGACGCACTATGTGTGGAAATAAATTGATTAATAAATGCTTGATTTTGAGTCTTTTTGTAAATAGAAAAAATACTTAGACCAATGATACTAAATATAATTGCATAGGTAATAAAGTGCTTGTTCATCGTAGTAAGTGATTTAATAAGAGTAAGATACAATAAATATTTTGATAGAGAATGACTATATACATTATAGTCGTTTTTTTATGCCTGTATGTGAACTATAATTTAATAGATTAAATCTAAAAGATTAGCTAAAAAACTTAGCAAAGTGATGTTTTTTGTAAGTAGGCTAATAGATTATCATCAAAAAAGACTACCTTAGCTATTATGATTACAATACTTCGATGAATAAATTTACAGCTATAGATTTTGAGACAGCTCAGCCTCAGCGCAATAGTATTTGCCAAGTTGGCTTAGTTGTATTTGAGAACGGAATTATAGTAGATTCCTTAAACATTCTTGTACAACCTCCTCAGAATGTTTATTGGAGTAAATTTATTGACGTACACGGTATCACACCAGAAGATACACAGTATGCACCTACATTCGAAGAAGTTTGGCATAAGATATTACCCTTTATACAATTTCAGAATGTAGTAGCACATAATGGCTTTGGCTTTGACTTTCCAGTCTTAGAGAAGACATTAGAGTATTATAACTTGGCTGTGCCTGAATACGAGAAGCATTGTACTTATAGATTGTATAAAAAAGGGTTAGCTTCTTTGGCTGAGAAGTATAATCTTGCATTAAATCACCACGATGCTCTTAGTGATGCTAAAGTATGCGGAATATTGTTTGATCAATATTTAAAGCAAGGAGGTCTAATTTAATAATAGCAAATTATGACGAAGAGTAAAGAGTATTTAGAACACAATAAGAAGTCTTGGGATAAACAGGCGTTAGCTAATCAGCAATGGTCTATGCCTGTAAGTGCAGAGACAGTAGCAAAAGCTAAAGAAGGTGAATGGGAATTATATGTGTTGCCAACTCCAATAGATAAACAATGGTTAGGAGAGGTAAAAGGGAAGCGTGTATTATGTCTAGCATCTGCTGGAGGACAACAAGCACCTATTTTAGCAGCTATAGGAGGTAAGGTAACTGTGTTAGATTTATCTACAGAGCAACTTAATAAGGATAAACAAGTAGCACTTAGAGATAATTTAGATTTGACAACTGTAGAAGGGGATATGACGAATCTAGAGATGTTCGCAGACAATAGTTTTGACATTATTGTACATCCGATATCGAATCACTATGTAAGTGATGTGACGAAGATCTGGAGAGAGTGTTATCGCGTGTTGGACAAGGGTGGACGACTAATCAGTAGCTTTTATAACCCTGTAATATTTATACATGATAGAGATCCTAAGTATACAGTAGAGGGGATTGTGAAGCCGATGTATAAGATTCCTTATGCGGACTTGACAGATATGACACAGGCTCAGATAGAAGAAAAAAGAAATAAAGAGGAGGCTTTCGTCTTCGGACATAGTCTTCAAGATTTAATAGGAGGACAGTTAAAAGCAGGTTTTCTGATTAAGGAATACGAAGAAGCTTTTCAACCTAATCCAAGGTTTGTAGTAGATCATTATCTACCTACATTTATAGCGACAGTAGCAATTAAACTTCAATAGTATGGAGAGAAATATAGTCTGGACAGGTATCGATAATCTTTCAATAGAGAAATGTGTCTTGATTGATAAAGAAGAGACAATTCACTGTAAAGGGGAATTAGTAGGAAATAAGAATAACCAAGTATATGGTGCAGAGTATCAGGTAGTCGTAGACCAGAGATGGGAGACTAGATTCTTTGATATCACTTGTAAAGTAGGGCATAAGCACTATACTATACATGGGTATAAACTAAATAATCAATGGATTATAGATGAACAAGAGCATCCAGAGTTACACGATTGTTTAGATATAGATATTTCTGTGACACCTTTTACGAATGCATTACCTATTAATAGACTTAACTTAGCGATAGGAGAGTCTAAGGAAATAGCAGTGTTGTATATTAATCCTATAGAAGAGCGTTTTACTAGAGTAGTACAGCGTTATGAGAGACTATCTGAAACCACTTATCACTATAAAAACTTGTGGAGTGATTTCGAGTCTACGATAGAAGTAGATACAGATGGCTTAGTGACTAATTATCCGAAGTTATTCAATAGACTATAAAAAATACAAAGCCCCGATCTCTATCGGGGCTTTTTTATATATTGTTCAGAAGAAGATTATTTCTTTTTCTTTTTATTGTTTTCAATCATTTTTAAATCCTCAGCTTGTTCTATTGCGTTTCCTTCTAGGTCAAACTTAGTTTCTTCTTCAGTAGGGACAACAAACTTATCCTTCTTAGACTTGTATAGAGGGAATAAGTAAGAGATGGTATAATTAAATCCTACTCCTATATTACCACTGTGTTTTTTGTTATAACCAGGAATATATAAGTTTTCGAAATCATCAGGTTGTGTCTGAGACACTAGCCCATTTAGTCTCATGGTGAATCCCATAAAGACATTGCTAAATACTCTTGTTTTAATACCTGCTACAAATTCTACCCAGTGTGCACTAAGTCCACTTTGTTTTCGATCTACTTCTATTCTTTCTTTAGGGAAATATGGGTCAGTAGTATATGACTGATACCAATTAAGAGTTTGAGAGAAGGTCGCAAAACCGTATCTAAAACCTACATAGATCATATCTTCTCTATCTAACCAGTTTTCGTATAGGTTATAGTTACCTCCTATACGGATGTAGTTCCCATTGGTTGTAAAACCATAGCTGCTCTCATCTCTATCCATCTTATCATGACCTATCTCTGCTGCTGCATACCAGTTTTTAGTAAGACGATAATCTCCGACTACTTCAAAACCTTGATAGGTGTTATCATAGAATGAACGCGTAATTCTAAACAAATCAACTCCTACACGCAGTCCATATCGTTGAGGATAGTAATGAGGAGATTGTTCTGAAGAATCAGTAATCGGGGTAGTGGTCTCTATTTCTTTTACAGTATTCTCTTGAGCAAATGAAGAGAAAGCTAAAAGTAGAATACCACAATTAATAATATATTTTGAAGTGTGCTTTTTTACTATCTTGAATTTCATTTGTTTCAGTTGTATAATGTTTGATCCAGTTACCACTCGTTTGTTGAGATTCTCCATTTAGCATAGGAGATGTACCATCTTGATTTAGAGAGAATGTAGAGACATATCCACACGCTTTATTCAGATACTTCGTATTGATTTTATATTTAAATGTCAATGTATCATAAAGGGTGTCCGTCTGATTCTGAGTTCGTCTTATTGATTTTAAGATCCATTCAGACTCCTGGTTATCTAATCGAAGAGGAATCAGTAATTTGTTTGCTTTACTTTTAATAACATCTTTTTCTCTACCAGCTACAAAAGCTTCAACTAAGTCATTTTTAGCAATTCCTTGGTCTTCGAAATTATAGAATTCAATTAGAAAGTTAGGGGTAGTAGGTTCTTCCGTACCACAAATGTCGTCTTTCTCGCAAGAGCTAAACACAAAACTTCCTAAACCTAGAAACGCAACTGCCAATATTAGTTTTTTCATATAGATTTTTTATCTCTGTATATAAGTTGTCAAAAATACTAAAACTAATTCAGAACTCTTTAAAAAAGTTCGAAGTGAACTTCTATACTTTTAGAGTATAAATGTTTTAGAATAAATGTAGAGAAAATGATTCGTTTTTGCTTTAAAGATTCTAAATAGTGACGTTTGTTGGATTTTTATGACTGTAATTAACATAGTAATTGTAAATAACGCCTTATATTTAAAGTTCTAAGATAAGTAAAGATTAAGTAAAATGTTAGAAACTGTTTCAGGTTTGCAGGTAATATTAGCAGTTACCCCTGTTATATTGTTAATTGTATTGTTAGGTTTTTTAAAGTTACCAGGTGAGAAAAGTGCCAGTATTACTTTAGTTGTTACAGCATTAATAGCGTTATTTGGTTTTAATCTCTCTTTGATAGATACTTCTTTATCAGTAGTATATGGGATAGTGAAAGCTGTTTTTCCCATCTTGATTATTATCTTAATGGCTATTTATAGTTATAATGTACAAGTAGAATCTCAGAAAATAGAGATTATTAAACAACAGTTCTCGGCTATTTCAACAGATAAATCTATTCAAGTATTACTACTGACTTGGGGATTTGGAGGATTGTTAGAAGGAATGGCAGGTTTTGGTACAGCAGTAGCTATTCCTGCAGCTATTTTGATTAGTTTAGGTTTTAAGCCCATGTTCTCAGCCGTTGTTAGTTTGATTGCTAATAGTGTGCCTACAGCCTTTGGAGCTGTTGGTATTCCAGTTATTGTCTTGGCTAGAGAAGTAGAGATGGTAGAGCAGATTACTACGATTAGTGCTCATGTAGTTTGGCAGTTAGCAGTATTGATGTTTTTAGTTCCATTTTTAATTGTAACATTAGCAGATAAATCTGTAAAAGCTATCCCAAAGAACATTATTTTAAGTCTTCTGGTAGGAGGTGTTACCTTAGCTGTTCAGTATTATGCAGCGGTATATATAGGAGCAGAGACTCCTGCTATTTTAGGAAGTATAGCCTCAGTGATTACTATTATCCTATTTGGAAAAATCACGGCAAAGAAAGAAGGTAAAATAGAGAAGCACAGCTTTAGCCTTCTAAGTATCTTTCAGGCATGGAGTGTATATGGGCTGATCTTATTACTGGTTTTATTGACTAGCCCTCTGTTTCCTTTTGCAACGATGATGAAATCTAATTGGGAGATATTTCAAACGAATTTTAATTTTAATATAGCTGGTGGTATCCGTACTGTAGGGATATATTGGCTAACAGATACAGGAGTGCTCATCTTTGTGAGTTCTTTAATAGGAGGACTTATACAAGGAGTTTCTCTAAGTGGGTTGTTTGCTTTATTAGGCAAGACAACTGTCCAATTAAAAAAGACTGTTATCACAGTATGTTGTTTAATCGCCTTATCTACTTTAATGGATTTGTCAGGTATGATCACTGTTCTAGGGTTAGCCTTAGCGACAGCGACAGGAGCATTTTATCCATTCTTTGCGCCTGCCATAGGAGCATTAGGTACTTTTCTTACAGGTAGTGATACTTCGTCTAATATCTTGTTTGGTAAGTTACAGGCTACAGTTGCCGATAAGATTGGAGCAGATAAAGGATGGTTGGCAGCAGCGAATACAACAGGTGCTACAGGTGGAAAGATTATTTCTCCACAGAGTATTGCTGTAGCTACAACAGCTTGTGGAGAACAAGGTAAAGAAGGTATTATCCTTAAAAAAGCTGTCGGTTTTGCATTGTTATATATTTTAATAGCAGGCTTGATAGTATATATTGGAAGTTAAGAATTAAATAGATAGATATATGAGAGTTGGGTTGTTTATCCCTTGCTATGTGAACGCAGTTTATCCTGAGGCGGCATTAGCAAGTTATAAAATATTGACACATTTTGGGGTAGAAGTAGATTATCCCGTAGATCAGACTTGTTGTGGTCAACCTATGGCTAACGCAGGTTTCGAGAATAAAGCTTTGCCTTTAGCGAAGCAGTTTAATAATTTATTTGAAGAGTTTGACTATATAGTTGCTCCTTCGGGTAGTTGTGTTGGGTTTGTAAAAGATACTTACCCGAGATTAATGGAGAAGGAAGGCTGTACGAGTAAAGTAAGTGGTAAGGTGTATGATATCTGTGAATTCTTACACGATATCCTGAAGATTGACAAATTGCCAGGTAAGTTTCCTCATAAAGTAAGCCTTCACAACAGTTGCCATGGATTAAGAGAATTAAAGCTAGGAGCAGCTAGTGAATTAAATATAAAACCTTATTCTAAGGTAAAAGCCTTGCTTAGTCTTGTAGAAGGTGTAGAAGTAGTAGAACCTACTCGAGTAGATGAGTGTTGTGGCTTTGGAGGGATGTTTTCTATAGAAGAACCAGCTATTTCTATCCGAATGGGGAATGATAAGGTGAGTTGTCATGTGGCTACTGGTGCAGAGTATATAACAGGGCCAGATAGTTCATGTCTAATGCATATGGGAGGGATCATAGATAAGAATAAGATGCCTATCAAGATGATTCATGTTGTAGAAATTCTAGCTTCAGGTTTATAATTATGAGTAGTACAAAACATGCACAGAATGCTGACGCGTTTCAGCAGAATAAAGAGAAAGCTACTTGGCATGATAATGCACTGTGGTTTGTAAGAGAGAAAAGAGATAGAATGTCTAAGACGCTTCCTGAATGGGAAGACCTTAGAGCAATGGGTGAGAAGATAAAACTACATAGTGTTAGTAATCTAGCGATGTACCTTGAGCAGTTTGAAGCAAATGCTATAGCTAATGGAGTGATAGTACACTGGGCTAAAGATGCAGATGAGCACAATGCTATCATGGCAGAGATCTTAAATAAGCACAATGCAAAAAAAGTAGTGAAAAGCAAGTCTATGCTGACAGAAGAATGTGATCTTAATCATTACTTAGAGACCAAGGGTATTGATGTTGTAGAAAGTGATTTAGGAGAGCGTATCTTACAGTTGAATGGGACTGCACCTTCACATATCGTACTTCCTGCTATCCACATGAAGAGAGAAGAAGTAGGAGATTTATTTGCCGAAAAACTAAATACAGAGAAAGGCAATAGTGATCCAACTTATCTTACTCGGGCAGCAAGAGCTTCTTTGCGCAATGATTTTCTTACTGCTGATGCAGCAATTACAGGAGTGAACTTCGGTATAGCAGCCACAGGAGAGATTGTTGTTTGTACCAATGAAGGAAATGCCGATATGGGAACTTCATTGTCTAAACTACACATTGCCTCTATGGGGTTAGAGAAACTAATACCAGATTATGAGAGTTTAAGTGTGTTTACTAGATTATTAGCCCGCTCTGCAACAGGACAACCAACTACTACGTATACTTCTCATTTTAGAAAACCAATCGAAGGAGGGGAGTTTCACATCATCTTAGTGGATAATGGAAGAAGTGAAATATTGAGCAATGAAGAACATATCAAATCTCTTAATTGTATTCGCTGTGGAGCATGTATGAATACTTGCCCTGTGTACAGACGTAGTGGAGGATATTCTTATACTTACTTTATCCCTGGGCCAATAGGAATTAACTTAGGAATGCTTAAGGATCCTGTTAAACACAGTGAGAATCTATCTGCTTGTTCTCTATGTTATTCTTGTAATAATGTATGTCCAGTGAAAATAGACTTAGCTGATCAAATCTATAAATGGCGTCAAGATTTAGATTCTTTAGGCAAGGCTAATTCATCTAAAAAACTAATATCAACAGGAATGCAATTTTTGTTTACTCATCCTGCTTTGTTTAGAACGAGTTTGAAGTTTAGTTCATTGGCAAAATATGCACCGCGTTCTCTGACTTTTGGGTTAAAAGAATGGGAAGACGGGCGTAACCTACCGAATTTTGCAAAAGAGTCGTTTACAGAAATGTGGAAAAAAGGAAAAGTAAAGAAACAATAGGGGAGTTATGAGTAGTAGAGATCAAATATTAAATAATATAAGACGCAATACAAAACAGGTCTTTGACAAGCCGCAAATGAATCTGTCTGCAATTGAGTTTGACGATAAATTAACCCAATTCATAGAAGTGTCTAAAGCAGTTGGAGGTGATGCTATAATCTTAAAAGAGGGTGAAGATATCAATGAAGTGATTCGCGCTCTTTATCCAGAGGCAAAAGAAATTGCTTCAGTGGTAAATGGTATTCACTTGACAACTTTAGATCCTGATAGTGTAGAAAGCCCTAATGACTTAAATAATGTGGATTTAGCTATTGTAGAAGGAGCCTTTGGAGTATGTGAGAATGGGTGTATATGGCTTCCACAGCAACTTAAGCACAAAGCTCTATACTTCATCACACAGTATTTAGTTATTGTCTTAGATCGTTCTAAATTAGTGAATAATATGCATGAAGGATATAAACTGATTACACCGAGTGAGAAAGGCTTTGGGGTCTATATATCAGGTCCTTCTAAGACTGCAGATATTGAACAAGCTTTAGTAGTAGGAGCACATGGACCAAAAGGTCTGACTGTGATTTTAAGATAGTACGTAATAAATAAAGAGAGAGGCTAGCCTCTCTCTTATCGTTTATATCTTTTCAGTATGGACTGAAGAATCTGTTTACTCTATAATTTCTGTGAATGTTACATCTCCAACGTAGTCAATACGTTTATCTTTTAGTTTAAGTTCGAAGTAGCTTTTATTTAGTACTTGTTCTTTTACATCCTCTTTAGGAGTTGTTAAGAAATAGAATTCAAGGTCTGTATTTGGATAAGAATTAATAATGCTAATCATGCCATTTTCTATCTCACTATATGTTACGATACTAGTTAGTTGGGTTTCTGCTATTTCATGTGGATATATACGTTTTCCAAAGTCAGTAATTTTTCCATCAACACTCTTAACAGAAGCATTCGGAACTAAAAAAGAAACTGTCATAGTAGCGCTTACAGGTTTGCTTGCTTCTAATTTTAAAATATATTCATTGTGGTATGTGTTAGCAGGTTCTGAAACAATGACATCGCTAATAACCTCTTTTCCAGACTCATCTTTATACTGTGTTCTTACGATGCTTAAGGTAGCTTTATCTACCTGGTAGGTAGTACCATTGAGATAGAATGTTTTTTCAGTAGGTTCGGTTACTTTAACAGTGACAGTATTACTGTCATGGTATAAAGCCTTTCCATTACTAGCTTTAGCTTGAAAAGTATATTCACCAACTTTTAATGGTTTAAAACGCCCTTGTTTAGATACACTTTCATCACTAGTTAGATTGGTTATCGTAGCTTCTGTTGTGATATAGTCTCCATCTTGATTTTTAACAAGGAAGTACAGAGGTTTATTTACGCGAGTTTCTAGTGTTCTAGCCTCAAGGATAAGACGTCCACTTCGTTCTTGCTCTGCGTTATTATCATCGCTACTACACGAAATTAAGGTTAGCATAGGTAGTAAAAGTGCAGTTAGAATTTTTTTCATCTTTTGGTTGTTTTTATATTGAAGTAAAAGTAATCTATAATTAATATAAAATTAAGACAAATTTCGACAATGTTAACTTTAACCTTGCATTTATTTAATTTAGCGAGTATTTGGTTCGTGTTTAAAGTGAAGTAAGTATTACGTATTAGTAATTGAGTAAGATCAATTCAGTATAATTAATTTATCTTTATTCTTAACATTGATTAGAGTTGGATTAAGATATAATCTATAGTTAAAATATAAAAAGCTCTTCAAAAGAGAGCTTTTACATCATTTGTAGAATTAATTAATCTAACACTTCGAACTCATCCGTTCCTTCTACACGACCTAGTTCACTTCCTACAGGAGCGTTTAGATAAGGGATAATAGCTTTGTCATTATGAGCTACAGCATTCACACTATAGATATCTGTATTGTCAGGATTATCTAAGTATGCTTCATCTTCTGTATTGCTTAAGAATCTCCATCCACTATCAGTATCAGAGTTTGGTTCTTCTCGGTACATATAGTCTACTTTCTCGCCTTCGATCATGATTTTAGCAGAGACTAGACAGAATCCGATATCTCCTACAAGATTCTTTAAAGCTTCGGCAGGAATATTATTATCTTGGTTCATCGTTATCGTTTTATAAGATAAAAGGCAACCAAGATGATTGCCTTTTGTTGTTAGTTTATTATTTGTTATCTCAGTTCTAATAGAACTACGTTTTCTACGTGATGCGTCTGAGGGAACATATCCACAGGACGTACTTTGATCACTTTATATTTGTGATCCATAAGAGCTAAGTCACGTGCTTGTGTAGCAGAGTTACAGCTTACGTATACGATGCGTTTTGCACCTACTTTTAATAGCATTTCTACTACATCTTTATGCATTCCATCACGAGGAGGGTCAGTAATGATAACGTCTGGATGTCCATGTGTCGCTATGAACTCATCGTTAAATACATTTTTCATATCTCCTACGAAGAAATCACAGTTCGTAATATTATTGCGTTCAGCATTCAGTTTAGCATCTTCTATTGCTTCTGGTACAGCTTCAACACCGACTACTTTACCAGCCTTTTTAGAAACGAACTGAGCGATAGTACCTGTACCTGTATATAAGTCATATACTAATTCGTTACCTGTAAGACCTGCATAGTCTCTTGTGATTTTGTATAGTTCGTATGCTTGCTCAGAATTAGTTTGGTAGAACGACTTAGCATTGATGCTAAATTTAAGTCCTTCCATTTCTTCTAAGATATAATCACGTCCTTTATAAAGCACTACATCTTGATCATAGATAGTATCATTCGCTTTACCATTGACTACATACTGTAATGATGTAATCATAGGGAAGCGCTCTGCTAAGAAGTCTAATAATAACTCGCGTTCTTCTTTGTTGTCATAGAAGAATTGAATCATCACCATTACTTCACCTGTAGAAGCAGTTCTGATCATCAATGTACGCAACAGACCTTCTTGCTCACGTGGATTAAAGAAAGCTAAATTATGCTCGTTAGCGAATCTTCTGATTTCATTTCTGATTTCATTAGAAGGATCTTGTTGTAAGTGACATTTTTTGATGTCTAAGATTTTGTCCCACATTTTAGGGATGTGGAATCCTAATGCATTTTCTTTACCCATTTCTTCTCCACTAGCTACTTCTTCTGGTGTTAACCAGCGAGCGTTAGAGAAAGAGAATTCCATCTTGTTTCTGTAGAACAATGTTTCTTCAGATCCTAAGATAGGTTCGAATTCAGGTAATTCAATTTTACCTATGCGCTTTAAGTTATTAAAAACCTCTTGGTTCTTATAGAATAACTGTTGTGCATAGTTCATATTTTGCCATTTACATCCACCACAAGCTCCGAAGTGTTCACATACTGGCTCTATTCTATGTTCAGAAAATTTGTGGAATTTCACAGCTTTCCCTTCATAATACGCTTTGCGTTTTTTGAAAGTCTGCACATCTACCACATCTCCCGGAACTACGTTAGGAATAAAGATTACTTTCCCATCTGGAGCTTTAGCTACCGAAACGCCTTTTGCACCTGCATCAAGGACTTCTACGTTTTCGAATACGATTCTTTCTGTTCTTTTTCTACTCATGCCGCAAAAATAAGTTTAATTTCATTTGATAAGTATAGTTGATGCTTATTCATAATGAGTTTATATAAGCGGTGTTTTGTGTGTAAGTGATTGAATATTAGTTTAGTGTAGTTATTGGCGAAATTATGGTGTTATAGTCGTTAGTATAAGTAGTTAAATAGGAATCTTAAGGAATAGAAAGTTTTTGTGATCTCTGGTTGTCTCTACCTAATTCTGTTTGTTAAAAAGCATGTGTATTAATCATAATTATAGAAAAGGGATTGATAAATTATCTAACTTAGGGTATTAATCAATTTATATTATATGAAAGCTTTAAAACTGATTTTCTTCTTCTTTTTAGTGTCTATAGTGGGCTATGCACAGACTATTCGTTTGCCTTATGACGATGAGTCTGGTTGGATGCTCGTAGACTTGCAGGTTAATAATAAGCCGATGAAGTTCTTATTTGACACAGGGTGGGATGGATTGTCTATTAGAAGTAGTTTGCTTTCAGAATTCTATCATGGAGAAAATATAGCTGCAGTAGATGCTAATAATGTTGTACAAGCAGTTCAGACCATATATGTAGATAGTCTAAAGGTGGGAAATTATACTTTTCGCCATTTGCCGTTTACAGACTTTGAGAGCTTTCCGATGATTAACGACCCTATATTTAGTTGTTATAAAATCGATGGTATCTTAGGGAATGTTATCTATAAGGATAAGATATTAGAGATAGACCCTATCAAAAAGGAAATCTTATTACACGATTTGTCACCAGAGTTAGTGAATACTATATTGACTAATAATTTTACCCCTGTCGATACTTATCCTACGGAGCAAAAAAGTAGAATTATGGTTCCGGTAGAAATGGGGGGAAGTGTGAAACGACTATTCTTATTGGATACAGGAGATAATGGATATCTAACCATGACAGCAGATAGAGGTGTGATCGCTTACTTAAGAACTTTAAAGTTTAATTCGTACATCAGTGTAGGGAGTATAGGAGCCTTCGGTATGAATGAAATGGTGAATCGTACACTGATCACGCAAGAAGCTAAAATCAAGATGGGTAAAATATCGTTAGAGAATGAAGAGGTCACCTTTAATATGAATGATAATACCTATCAGATGGGAGTGGAGTTTATAAAACAGTTTCACTTGTATTATTTGCCTTCTTTAAATCTAGTTTATTTTAAAAAGGTTAAGGAAAGTAATGTAGTCTCTAATTTAGAGAAGATAGGATACGGTATTGCTTATATAGATGGGCAGTATATGGTGGCTGCCATTCATGAACGTGAGAATGTAGTGCGATTAGGAGACGTAGTGCTTTCTATAGATGGTATTCCCATGGAGAAGTTATGTCACTATAGAAAGTATCTTCAACAACACAAGGGGCAACCTAAGCTAGAGGTAATGAGAGAAGGCAAGAAGATTACTTTATAGGTAATTATAATATAAATGAAAGCGATAATAGGTTATGTCTCTATTATCGCTTTTTTTATGCCTATAGGTTAGAGAATATAGAAAGTGTAATGGGTGTCTCCTGTTTAATTATGGAGTGTATAAGTAGGATGCTAGAGGAATGCTAGGGGTGTTCTAGCACATTCCTTCGAGAAAATGCCTCTCTAGGCTAGGAAACTCCAAGGAAAGTGCAAGCAATCTGCAAGAATCAGCAAGGTACACGATAAAGAAATAAATAGAGTAGGAAAGGTATATAAACAAAAAAAGCGACCTATTGGTCGCTTTTTTAACTAGTGGGGAGAGCAGGATTCGAACCTGCGAAGGTTTCCCAACGGATTTACAGTCCGTCCTCGTTGGCCGCTTGAGTATCTCCCCTCCTAAGAGGTAACCTAGATAATGTATTGTATAAAAAGTCTTCGTGGGGAGAGCAGGATTCGAACCTGCGAAGGTTTCCCAACGGATTTACAGTCCGTCCTCGTTGGCCGCTTGAGTATCTCCCCTCCTAAAAGGTTTGTTAGACTATATTTTTATACAATAGATAAGACTTTTTGTGGGGAGAGCAGGATTCGAACCTGCGAAGGTTTCCCAACGGATTTACAGTCCGTCCTCGTTGGCCGCTTGAGTATCTCCCCTCCTAAAAGGTTTGTTTATCTAGGTAATATTTTCTTGTTAATGAACGTTTGGTGGGGAGAGCAGGATTCGAACCTGCGAAGGTTTCCCAACGGATTTACAGTCCGTCCTCGTTGGCCGCTTGAGTATCTCCCCTAAGCTTTTGCTTATCTTGTTTGTTTAGAACGGTGCAAATATAGGGCTGTTTTCTTAATCTGCAAGACTTGCAAGGCTTTTTTTTCTTCTTTTTTTTACCGAATTTATCTAACTGATTGGTTATAAAAAAAGTAGTGTTGAAAATATTTTTTAAAATTTATTGATTGTTTGTCTAATGTCAACCAATTTCTTCATCAAATCTTCAAAGTAATCTAAGTGTAGCATGTTTGCTCCATCACTTTTTGCATTTGCTGGATCGAAGTGTGTTTCTAAGAATAGTCCATCTACACCTACAGCGATACCTGCTTTAGCAATAGTTCCGATTAGATCAGGACGTCCGCCTGTCACTCCAGACGATTGGTTTGGCTGTTGTAGCGAGTGCGTGATGTCTAATACTGTAGTAGCATACTGTTGCATAGTAGGGATTCCTCTATAATCTACGATCATGTCTTGGTATCCGAACATCGTACCTCTATCTGTCACCATTACGCTTTCGTTATTACAGTCTAATACTTTCTGTACAGCATGCTTCATACTCTCAGGACTCATAAACTGTCCTTTCTTCAGGTTTACTACCTTACCTGTATTCGCAGCAGCTACTACTAAATCTGTCTGTCTTACTAAGAAAGCAGGGATCTGTAAGATGTCTACGTACTCAGCAGCCATAGCCGCATCAGAGTTCTCATGGATATCTGTTACAGTAGGTATACCAAACTCTTTTCCTACTTTTTGTAAGATTTTAAGTGCTTTCTCATCACCGATACCTGTGAAGCTATCTATACGTGATCTGTTTGCTTTCTTAAAAGAACCTTTAAATACATAAGGAATCTTTAGTTTGTCAGTTACTGTTACGATGTGCTCTGCGATACGCATAGCCATTTCTTCACCTTCGATAGCACAAGGCCCAGCTAATAAAAAGAAGTTATCAGCCTCAAGGTTCTTAATTAGGGGGATATTATTTAAATTCATAAAATTCGATTATTTATTATTTTTTCGTTTGTTGTTCTTTTTTTGTTTATTATTTCTATTCTCTGTTACTACAGGTTCTGCTATGTTTTTAGACTGTATAAAGTACGAAATAATCGCGATAAATACAACTCCAAAAGACAGATTATTTGTGACACCATTTCTTAAGAAAATATCGAAAGTAGCATTCTTAGTTGCTTCTTCTAGAGACATACTAGTCTGTGTCGCTAGTGCCTCCTGTAAGGTAGCCATAAAGTTAGGACTAACTTGGTTAAACGTAATGTACTGTATAATCGGGAAGAAGAATGTAATCATAATACAGATTACTAATCCTGATAAGAAAGCACGTTGCCAAGAAACAACACCGTTATAGAATTCGCGTTTCTTCTGTCTTATTCCCAACCAATAAAAGATAATCAACACAAGGTTAAAAAGTAGTTCAAAACCGACCTCATATCTAATCTTTTCTAAGTCGTGAAAACCAAGAGATTTGACAATAAACATCCAAACTAAAGCTGCTAACGTAGCATAAGAAGCCCATTTAAATTCTATAGAGAAATTTCTCATTATTCTATTTTATAATTAATAGCTCAAAAGTAAAGTTTTTATTTTATAGCTTAAAATATATTTTATATTGATATTTTTTATTAGATTTAGATATGTTTATATAATTCTTGGCAAGGATTGTGATGCATAAATTAAAAAAATACAATAAACCACCCGTAAATAAAACTATTATGAAAAAACTAATCCTTATTAGACATGCAAAATCATGCTGGAACGCTATAACAGATGATTTGTCACGCCCAATATCGACCAGAGGGGTTAATGATGCGCATTTAGTTTCGCATACTTTAATGGGACATTTACCTGCTAAAGTTATTGTATGGAGTAGCCCTGCAAAAAGAGCTAGTGAGACCGCCAAAATATTCTGTCAGAATATGGAGATTAACCTAGATTGTATCATTCAAAATCCAGAAGTATACACTTTTGAACGGTCAGGATTAACAAAAGCGATAAAAAAATGTAAAAATGAGCATGACACCCTAATTCTTTTCGGGCATAATGAGGCAATAACAAAATTTGTTAATAAATTTGGTAGCGAAACCTATGAGAATGTACCAACATCAGGCGTTGTAATCATTAACTTTGATACGAATGATTGGGGGGATATAGAAAAGGGGACAACTGAATTAACTATTTTCCCAAGAGACTTAAAGAAATAATGAATAATAATAACACAACAAAATACAAGTATATCGACCGCGAGAAAAGCTGGTTGTCATTTAATGAGAGAGTACTTCAAGAAGCAGGTGATGAAACAGTCCCTTTATTAGAAAGGCTGAGATTCATCGGTATATTCTCAAATAATTTGGATGAGTTTTTCAGAGTTCGTTATGCCACTATACGTAGAATGACATTGACAGGGGAGAGTAATCGAAGACTGGGAAGTGGAGTTATCGTAAAAGATCTATTGGCTCAAATTACAGAGAGGGTTATTCAACTTCAGAAAGAAAGTGTACGCATCTTACATGATGTAGAGCGCAAACTAGAAGATGAAGGAATCTTTATGGTCAATGAGAAAGAGATCAGTGAGACACAACAAGCCTTTGTCAAAGACTTTTTCTTACATCAAGTATCTCCTGACTTAGTGACTATTATCCTAAGTGATTTGGCTGAGTTCCCTCTTCTAAGGGATACGCATGGGTATTTAGTTGTGAAGTTAGAAGTAGACGAAAAGCTTGTAGAGAAGCATTGTACTAATAAACAAAGACGTGATAATAGCTCAGTTCGCTATGCTATTATTGAGATTCCGAATATCATTAACCGATTCGTAGAAGTACCTTCTGAAGATCCTGGGAAGAAGTATATCATGATGTTAGACGATATCATCAGATATAACCTAGATTCTATCTTTAATATCTTTGATCTAAAAGCAGAATCTGCTTATATGATTAAAGTAACACGTGATGCGGAGCTAGATTTCGATACAGATTTACACAAATCTTTTGTTGAGAAGATTTCTAGTGGAGTACGCGATAGAAAGCAAGGGGCTATCGTGCGTTTCGTTTACGATCAGGAGATGGATGATGAGCTGTTAGATTTCTTATTAGAGAACGTAGAGATTGAGCTTAACGATAGTATTATTCCTTCAGGGAGATACCATAATAGACGTGATTATATGGGCTTCCCGACTACGGGGAGAGTGGATCTTACCTATCCAAAACAGATACCAGTAGCTGTGAAGGGATTAAGTCTTGAGGATAGTATTATTCAGCAGATACAGAAGCGTGATTATATGATCTACACTCCTTATCAGTCTTATTCATATTTAGTTAAGTTCTTGCGTGAAGCAGCTTTAGATCCACAAGTATTATCTATTAAGATAACACTGTATCGACTAGCTAAAAATTCGCAGATTATTAGCTCTCTTATCAATGCTGTAAAGAATGGTAAGAAGGTAATCGCTCAAGTGGAATTGCAAGCGCGTTTCGACGAAGCGAGTAATATTTATTACTCTGAATTAATGCAGGCAGAAGGAGTTCAGTTAATATTCGGAGTGAAAGGACTGAAAGTACACAGCAAAATCTGTGTAGTAGAGCGTCTGGAAAATAAAAAGGTAAAACGTTACGGATTTGTCTCAACAGGTAACTTTAATGAGAGTACAGCTAAGGTATATACAGATGTGACTGTATTTACTAGCCATAATTCGCTAATGAAGGATGTGTCTAAAGTATTTGAGTTTCTTCAAGTGAACTATCGTGTACATCGTTATAAGCATTTATTAGTATCTCCACACTATACGCGTAAAGGGTTTTATAAGTTGATAGAAAGAGAGATTAAGAATGCTAAGAATGGATTGCCTGCTTATATTCGATTAAAGATGAATAGTTTATCAGATCTGAAGATGATCGATAAACTATATGAAGCGAGTAATGCAGGAGTTAAGATACAGTTGATCATTAGAGGAATCTGTTCGCTAATACCTGGAGTACCTGGTATGAGTGAGAATATAGAAGCGATCAGTATTGTAGACCGTTTCTTAGAGCACTCTAGAGTTTATATATTTGGGAATAATGACAATCCTGAGGTGTTTATCTCTTCAGCGGACTTTATGACTCGAAATTTAGATGAAAGGGTAGAGGTAACTTGTCCTATCTACGATGATTTAGTAAAACAAGAGTTGATCGATACATTCGATATCGGGTGGAAAGGAAACTATAAGACGAGATATCAGACAGCAGACTTGTCTAATAAGTATAGAGGATATACGGCTGAAAATATGTTTCATGCTCAGCAAGAAATGTATAAGTATTATCAAAATAAGTTAAAGTAAAAGAAGAAATTATATATGCTAAAAATAAAGAAGTATGCTGCTATAGATATAGGTTCTAACGCCATGAGACTGTTGATTATGAATATCATCGAGGAAGAGGGAAGAGAGACTATATTTAGTAAGAGTTCATTAATACGTGTGCCTATTCGATTAGGACAAGATGTTTTCACTACAGGAAAAGTATCTCCTGAGGCGGAAGACCGTATGGTGGATGCAATGAAGGCGTTCTTTTTATTAATGAAGGTAAATAAGGTAGATCGATTTATGGCATGTGCTACTAGTGCCATGCGAGAAGCTACTAATGCTACATCTATCGTAGATAGAGTGTATAAAGAATCTGGAATAAAGATCAGTATCATAGATGGTAAAAAAGAGGCGATGATCATTGCTTCATCAGATTTAAAGCACTTTATCAATAGTAGCAATAGTATTCTGTATATCGATGTGGGAGGTGGAAGTACAGAGTTTACGCTGTTCTCTAATGGTAAACAATTGAACTCTAGATCGTTTAAAAACGGTACTGTACGTCTATTAAATAATATGGTAGAGCCTCAGGTATGGACAGATATAGAGCAGTGGATCAAGAAAGAGACTAAGGAGTTAAAAGACTTAATCGTCATCGGTAGTGGTGGGAATATCAATAAGATCTTTAAAATGTCTGGAAAGACGCAAGATAAGCCTCTTACTTACTTCTATCTACACAAACAATTACTACGACTAAGTAAGATGTCTTATGACGATAGAATCTCTTTATTAGGATTGAACCCAGATCGTGCTGACGTTATTATACCTGCTATAAACATCTATAATAACGCCATGAAATGGAGTGGTGCTAAATACATCTATGTTCCTAAAATAGGGGTGTCAGATGGTATCGTAAAAGCACTTTATTACAATAAAGTAAAACTTGATTATCAAGTTATAGATTATTAAAACTTCTCAATAGCTCCTAGGCCAAATAGGGCAAAGTCATATTTGACTGGGTCTATAGGATCGAAACGACGCAAAGCCGCATCTAGTTCAGCGAGTGCCTTTGCGTCGTTTTGTTTTCGCTTTAGGATACCTAGCTTTCTAGCCATATTACCAGAGTGTACGTCTAATGGACAAGATAAATCAGCTGTACTGATTTGTTTCCATATCCCTAGATCTACTCCCTTATGATCATCCCTGACCATCCAGCGCAGGTACATATTGATTCGTTTCGCAGCAGATCCTTTGAGCGGGTCAGAGATATGTTTCTGTGTTCGCGACTGATGTTCTATCTCGAAGAATAGTTTTTTGAAGTTAGAAATTCTCTCTTGCATATTCATTTCTTGGTTTGCAAAGACATTTTCTAGTCCATTGTGGTTGGTATAAATATGTTTAAGCCCTTTTATAAAAGTTGCAAAATCGACACCATTGAAAGTTCTGTGCACAAAGCTGTTTAAACTTTCTAAGTGGTCATCATGGTGCTCCATCACGAAGTCATAAGGAGAATTTCCCATGAGTTCCATCATGCGATGTGCATTCTTAATAATCATTTTTCTATTTCCCCATGCGATAGTAGCACTTAAGAACCCAGCTATTTCTATATCTTCTTTTAGTGTATATAGATGAGGGATTTGTATAGGATCGTCCTGAATAAAAGTAGGGTTGTTATAAAGAATTACCTTTTCATCAAGGAACTCTTTAAGTTCTGCTTTAGTCATGTAAGTTTTGTTTTTGTTTAATTTGACCATCTACCATGGTTAATTTGCGATCAGCCATATTCGCTAGTTCTTCATTATGTGTAACAATGACGAATGTCTGCCCTAATTCATCTCTTAGTTTAAAGAATAACTTATGTAAGTTCTCTGCTGAGTGTGTGTCTAAGTTACCTGATGGCTCATCTGCAAAGATGACAAGGGGTTTATTGATTAGCGCTCTAGCTACAGCTACACGTTGCTGTTCTCCTCCTGATAACTCAGATGGGAAGTGATGGATACGGTGAGATAGTCCTAAATATTCTAATAGACGAATAGCTTCTTTCTCTGTCTCCTGTTTGTTTTTATTAGCAATAAAAGCTGGGATACACACATTCTCTAAAGCCGTAAACTCAGGTAGTAACTGATGAAACTGAAAGATAAAGCCAAGGTGTAAGTTTCTAAACTTAGATATTTCTTTGTCTTTAAGACCTAGAATATCTTGACCATTTATAGAAAGAGTGGTTTGACTTTCTATAGAAGGCTTGTCTAATGTTCCTAGTATCTGAAGTAAGGTTGTCTTACCAGCTCCAGATGCTCCTACAATAGAAACAATCTCTCCTTTTTTTATATGTAGATCTACTCCTTTTAAAACCTCAAGTTTATCGTAGTATTTATGAATATTAGTTGCTCTGATCATTTACTTAAATTTAGAAATACAAAGTAACGCTTTTTACCTATTTTAAAAACCTAAAAATGATTAAAAGACGAGTAATATATTTTTAAAATAAAAAAGTATCTTTATACTGCTGATGTATATAAGTCTAATATGGCTTATGATTAACTAGATAAAGCAATTAACGAATAAAAAATAGAAAGTAAGACAATGGAAAATAATAAATTAGAAACGGCAATATTCGGAGCAGGATGTTTTTGGTGTATTGAAGCTATCTATAAAAGCTTAAAAGGGGTAGAAGAAGTGCTTCCAGGATATATCGGAGGAAAAAAAGAAAACCCTACCTATGAAGAGGTATGCACAGGGGAAACTGGTCATGCAGAGGTAGTGAAGCTAGTGTATAATCCTACGGCTATTAATTATAATGAATTATTAGAGGTGTTCTTTACGAGTCATAATCCAACTACTTTAAATAGACAAGGAGAAGATGTAGGGACACAGTACAGAAGTGAGATATTCTACACGACAGAAGCTCAGAAAGCTGCCGCTAAAGAGTATTTAGATATTTTGCGTAGTGAAAAAGTATACGATGATCCTATCGTAACTAAAATATCAGAAGCGACGAAATTCTATGTGGCAGAGGATTATCACAAGAATTATTTTGAAAAGAGTGGAGATAAGAACCCTTATTGTCAGTTAGTGGTAAAGCCTAAATTAGACAAGTTTAAAGCAAAGTACAATGCGAAGCTTAAGTAAGTAACGATGATTACGAATAATAAAATTAAATATAGACAGCTGTTTATTGGGATATTTATGGACCTTATAGGGTACTTATCCTATGCTATACCTGGGGTGGGAGAGATAGCTGATGTGGTGTGGGCACCAGTGTCAGCCTACATTCTAGCGAAGATGTATCCTGGTAAAGTAGGTAAGGTAGCAGCTGTGGTTAACTTCATTGAGGAGCTGTCTCCAGGTCTAGATTTTATACCCACATATACTATAACTTGGTTTTATACATATTTTGGTAAAAAACAAGAATAGTTAATTCTTTGCAGGTAATTTGTGTAAATCATTATTATTTATTAAATTTATGTAAAATAAAAAGATCAGGAGAGTTTTAGAATTTAACAATTAATTAAAAGTATTTCTTATGAGAAAAGTTTTTACACTATTATTCGCAGCGTTAGTTTTTATGTCTTGTACCAATGCAAAAAAAAGTAGAGAATTGGGGGATCAACAAGCTGGTGAGAAGATTATAGGATGGTATTATTACAACGTTAAACAAGGGTTATACGATTCTATCCCCAACTTAGTAGATGATGACTTCTTCAATAGCGACCAAAAAGCAAAACTTGTAGAAGACTTAAAAGCTAAAAAAGAGAAATTTGGAAAGTTAGATAGCTTTACAATGGATAAATGGGAGATGACTGATAGAGATAAAAAAGCGAAGACTAAAGATTTCTATTTTGAGTACAAAGTAAAATATGAAAATGAACCAGAAACAATTACAGAGAAAATTTACCTAAGCCAAGAAGGTAATGATCTTAAGATTTCAAAGTTCGAATTCAGTAAATAATACAAAAAGAAAGCTCCTCATATTGAGGAGCTTTTTTATGCGTACTATTCTGAATCTGAGTCTAGAAAGTCTGTAATAATGCTTTGCATTTCTTCTAAGCTTACAACTTTTAGATCAGGGTGTGTTTTTAGCCAAGAGGAATTAAGTGCTCTTAAATCTTCTGTAATTTCTTTAAACGAGTTGTCTTCCAGTAGAGAAGTCGTTTCTTTTTCTTTGCCTAAATCTAGTTCGAAGAATTTCTTTAGTTTGATATTACTAAATGCTTTTACTCTGCGCATTTGTTTTTCGAAATAGTCTAAGTGTTCTTTTGCTTCCATAGCAGTAAGCCCAGCATGGATAATCTCTACTAGGTCTAGATCCCATTTACTCTTCCAAATAAAGGAAGCTAGTCCTTCTGTTTCTAATAGGTTTAGATAATAATCCACACAGTAACTAGCGAAAGCATCTGGATGTAATTCATCATCACCTACTTCTGAGTTACGTAGATAATTTACTACAGAGATATTAGAGTTAATAATATCTAATGGATTCTCACTGTTAAAGGTGTTCTCTGATATTAAGATATAGTTGAATTCTCTCATATTATAAGGTATTAGGTATAAAAAAAGCGATTCCAAATCAGTGTGGAATCGCCTTGATATGTCTTTAATTAAGATTTTTGCTCTTTGTTAAAGTAAACTAGGTAGTAATACATTTGTTTCTCCTCGTCCCATCCTTTTTCTACGAATTTATCAGCACTATCAGGGTTGATAAAATCAAGTTTAATCTGAATGTTAGTATCAAGGTTGATTACATTCTTCAGTTTCTTTCTAGCATCTGTCACTGCATTATTTGCAATAGGGAAAGATGTAGTGTCTTCGATACTGTATTTTTCTCCTTTGTCCACTTTGTAGTTTTTAAACTCCGCAGCTAAATCAGGATTGTCTATTACTTCGTTTAAGAAATTCGTTTCTTCGAATTCGTCATTTTTAGCAAAGTAGTTTACAGAACGGTTCATAAACATCACCTCTTCTTTTTTATCCTCAGCAGGAAGAACTACGTCTTTAGCGAAATCTTGACAGAACTTAAGGTATTTCTTAGTCATAAACGCTTCGTCTTGGAAGATATCTACATTTAAGAAATGCTCTAACCAATAACGTGCATCATATTTATTACTGTCTATCGTTAAGATTTTATATCCTTCTTCTTTTTTATAGTTGAAGATAATACATCCTTTATCTAATTTGTTTAAGTTGATTCCTTGTAGAAGAAGCATTTCTAGATTAGAATCTTTTTCTTGTAATTGTAAGAAATCAGTTTTAAGTTCACTCTTAAAGATACCGATAGCATCTACAACATTATTATCAATAGATAAGTTCGTTAAGTAAGTAACGTATACTTCTCCATTTTTAATGTGTGGGTGATTAGATTGCTCGTATAAGTGACGTGTGATTTTTTTAGAAACTTCTTGTACATTATCTGCTGAAGGAGCATTGAAAATCTCATTTGCAAAGTTGTACATTTCGTTGAATTCTAAATCAACATCATGAGCAAATTGGTAATAGCTTTCTTCTTTTTCGCGGAACGGTTTAAAGAAATACTCTTTTAATAAAGGAGCTATTTCATCGTTTAAATTATAAGGTTCTGCAGATAAGAAGATAGCTTCATTTCTACTCTTATTCCCAACTCTATGGATAGATAGAGTTTCAATGTGCGTATTAAATAAGTTGATCATAATGGCAATAATATATTAAGCAGTAGTATACCACTTAAATTATAAATTAAAAAATGAAATTAATAGTTATTAGTTCCAAGTGTCTTCGTATCCGAAGTCTTCAAAACTATCATCTCCGTCGAACATATCGTAGTCTTCGTCATCGAAGTCATCGTCAAACTCTCCATAAATATCTTCATTCGATACAGGATTGGCTGTGAATGATTTGCCTGGCATACTATCTGGTAAGATACCGTGAGAGAAAAGTAATTCTGGGTAAGCTGCACCTGGCTCTTCTTCTTCGATAGCTCCTAATTCAACGAAGAAAGTCCACATATTTAAAAAGTCATATACATATATGATTTTTGTGTTTTCTTCATCTAAGATAGAACCGATAGTAGTAGAGCTCATTGTTTTGTGCTCTCCAGGAGTATCTCCCATATCGAACAACGAAATTTCCTCTTCTAGTTGAGTCCATTGATCATCACACGCATAAAAAGAAGCAGCCTCCATTCCGTCAAAACCAAAAGCATTAACGATAGCATTGTGTAAATCTTCTAATGAGTCATCTTCTAAAATAGCAATGTCTCTAAATATATCTTCCTCAGTATCAAGGATTACTCTGAACTTATAAACCATAACTTTTTTGTGGATTAGAAACGCAAATTTAAACTTATTATTCATTATTGAGGAATAAAAACCAGTCTTTTTACCTACATTTTAACGAAATAGCTACACCTAGTTGAGAGCCAGTTTTTTAGTGTAAAAGCAAGCGTTTTACAGTTCATCCCTTAAACTTGACAATTCGGTAGTCTTCTTTTTTTTAGTTGTTGGTTCTGTTACATCTTTGCTTCAACAAAAAACACCAGAGATATGAAAATTATTATTACCATTACTTTATTTTTGATAACATTCTTCTTATCTATGTTTGGAATAAACAGAACAGGAGATTCAAAAAGTGTTTTTCAAGAAAAACAACAGTTTATAAATGTAAAGACTAATCTTGTTTTAAAAGATGAAGCAAAAAAATAGTATTGTAAAGATAGGAGCTGTATTACTGATAACATTTTTAATGTTTAGAAGGGTACTTAATCTCCATTACTTAGATATTTATTTATTTATATTTTATTTCAGTATACTTATTTCAATGGTATTTGGGGTAAACTACTATTTAAAGAAGCGATATTTTGGTAGACTGAATATGTATCTAAGAGAAAATGAACGAAACATCGGATGGGCTACGGTGATTACTACAGCTATCAACTTTGTAGTAATTCTCTGTGTCGCTATTCTTCTAAAGATGATTAATAGTTTCTTTGTAGAGGGGCAGCATATTGCTACTGTGTTTATGGATGGACGCTTTAGGTCTGTTTTAAACTTCACTGTGTTTTATTCTATTTTATTAGCAATCTATTTTCATATTACTTTTTCTTCTTTAGTTAAAGATCAACAAATAGAAGAACAGAAAGTAATAACAGGTAATGTGTCTGCTCAGTTCGAAAGTCTTAAGAACCAGTTAGACCCTCACTTTTTGTTTAATAGTTTAAATGTATTAGGGGCATTAATAGAAGAGGATCAAGAAAAAGCAGTAGAGTTTAACCATTCTCTTTCTAAGACTTACCGCTATATCTTAGATCAGAAGAATAAAGAATTAGTTCCTTTAGAAGAAGAACTAGCCTTTGCGAAGACTTATATTGAGCTGTTACAGATGCGATTTGAAGATAGTTTAATCTTTGAATTGCCAGAAAAGGTAAAACAAGAAGGTGCTAAAGTAGTTCCATTGTCTTTACAGTTGCTATTAGAAAACGTGATCAAACACAACAAATCTTCTTCACAAAGACCAATACATATTCTAATCAAAGAAAGTCCTGACGGATATCTAATAATCCAGAATACATTGAATAAAAAACAGGCTTTAGAGAATAGAAAAGGAATCGGGTTAGAGAATATAGCCAGTCGATATGCGCTATTAACTTCTAAACCAGTATTTATAGAAGAGTCAGAAGAATATTTTACAGTAAGAATACCAATACTAACTAAAATTATAGAACAGATGAGAATCATAGATGTACCTGAGAACGAACAAGAAATCTTAGTAGAAGCTAAGAAAAATGTAGAAAAAATAAAGAAGTTTTATGCTCATTTAACTACATTCATCATGGTTAATGTTTTTTTAATCGTGATCAATATGATTACCAATCCAACTTTTCCATGGGCATTGATTCCTTTATTTGGATGGGGAATAGGCTTAGCTGCTGATGCGATGAGAACATTTAATTACAGTCTGTTCTTAGGTAGAGATTGGGAGGATAAGAAAATCAGAGAGTATATGGATAAGCATAATAATGGAGGTACACAAAAATGGAACTAACAGGATATGAAAGAGTCAGCCATATCACCAGAAGCTTTAAGGAGTTATCAAAGGCTTCAAAGAAAGCGTTATAACAGTTTAATTTGTATTGGTATAGAGATTATTGTTTATATGGCAATTATTGCCTTTGTATTCTTTGCTAATTATTATCAGTTTAAACGAGTACGAGTACAAGTAGGTAATGATAATCCAATGAATGCATATTTACTTTTTTCTCTATTAATTCTATGTGCATTGGTAAGAGTTATTATTCTATACATAGATAAGATACCTGTGTTATCAAAGTTGCAAGAGAGAATGGAAAAGAGAGAATTCGAAAGATTAAAAAAAACATATCAATACCAAGTAAGATTAAATCATCATGATTAGTATAGTTATTATTGAAGATGAAAAGCCTGCAGCTCGTTCACTAGAGAGGAAGTTAGATAAGTTAGGTTATAGTTCTATGATAAACCTTTCTAGTGTCGAAGAGGCAGTATTATGGTTTGGTTCTAATAAGGAACCAGACCTCATCTTTTTAGATATTCAGTTGTCTGATGGATTGTCATTTGAGATATTCGAACAAGTAAAGATTAATAGTTCTATTATTTTTACAACAGCCTACGATGAGTATGCTTTGAGAGCATTTAAGTTGAATAGTATAGATTATTTACTTAAACCTATTGAAGAGAAAGAATTAAAACAAGCCATTGAAAAGTTTGAGAATAATCGAGCTGTGTTTTTTGGATTTAATCAACAATTAGATCTCTTTAAGCAGTTTATGAACTCGAGTAGTACAGGTACAGTGGAGTATAAAGAACGCTTTGTGGTAAAGGTAGGAACACAGATAAAGATAGTGATGCGCTCTGAGGTTGTTTGTTTTTATAGTGAGAATAAAGCTTCTTATGTACAGACCACAGAAGGGCGTAATTATATTATCGATTACAGTCTTGAGGAATTAGAAAAGATGGTAGACCCAACAGATTTCTTTAGAATGAATAGAAAGTTTATTGTCTCTATTCACAGTATTAAAGATATTTATTCCTATTCTAACTCTAGGTTAAAGCTAAACTTGATTAATCTAGAATCAGAAGAGCTAATCGTGAGTAGAGAGAAGGTAAATGACTTCAAAAAATGGATTGAAAAATAAGACTAAGGTTTAAAAAAAATAAATAAAACTAATAGTAATCAAATTATAAATGCATATGTATTGTAAAAAATGTTAATTTAGTTTTTAATTAAAAAATTAAGTATGAAAAAGTTAAGTGTTTTATTCGCATTGGTTTTACTGATGGTTTCTTGTCAGAAGAAGAATATTATAGAGATAATGACAGAGAATCTACCAGATAACACTAAAGTAGAGGTTTATATTAGAAGCTTAGATTTCAATGAACCTGAAGTTGTAGCTACGGGAGATATAGTAGGTGGTAAGGCTGTATTAGATAATCCTTTTACAGAAGGGGAATGGGCTTATCTATCAATAAAAGAGTCGGATGAAGTAAATCATATTGTTCTTTTTGTAGGAGAGCCAGGTGCAATTACAATTCGATTTGATAAGAATAACCCAAACAAAAGTACAGTAGAAGGGACACCTAATAATAAGAAAGTACAGCAGTTTATGGAAGATACTCGTCCCATATCAGAAAAGATGAATGCTTTCGTTGAAAAAAATATGGCGAGAATGCAAGAGTTATCAGAATCAACACTTGCTGAATCAGATCAAGAAGAACTTAAAAAGTTAAGAGAAGAATATAAAGGCTTTGCAAATGAATTTGATACAACAATCAAGAAGTATGAAGCAGCCAATAGAGATAATGCATTTGGATTGATCATGTTTGTAGAATTGATGAATATGCAAGAGAAATCATTAGTGGAGTATAAAGCTGATTTTGACAAATATCCAGAAGCATTGAGAACATCTAAATTTGGTAAGAAAGTAGAAGCACGTATTACTGATTTAGTAGAGAATGAAGGGAAAGAGGTTGTACAGTTCAAGATAGGAGATAAATTACCTGAATTTAAAGGACTTACTCCAGAAGATAAAGAGTTAACACTATCTTCATTCTTAGAAGGCAAAAAACTAGTGCTTGTAGATGTGTGGGCTTCATGGTGTGGTCCTTGTCGTCAAGAGAATCCAAATGTTGTCAAAACGTACGAAGAGTATCATAAACTTGGTTTTGACATTATAGGATATTCTTTAGATAAGGATAAAGCGGCTTGGGTTAAGGCTATCGCAGCTGATAAACTAACTTGGGCACAAGTTTCTAATCTACAGTTTTGGAAAGACCCTATCGTTGCGGATTATGGTATACAAGGGATTCCTGCTAATTACCTAATTGATGGTAATGGTGTTATTGTTGCAATGGATTTAAGAGGGAATGAATTAGGAGATAAAGTAAAAGAATTATTGGTAAAATAATTTACACATTAATATATCTTAGAACTGCTATGACTTTAGGTTATAGCAGTTTTTTTTGAAACAAAAATTAGCTCTTTTAAGACACTTATTTGTAAGGTTGAAGGGCGATAGACTCGTTGTAATTCAAGTTTTTAGCAGAATAATACAAGTTTTTAGCCAAATTTGTTAATATATTTATATGAAAGGTTAATTGTGATTAAAAGTATTCAAATGAAGAGGGTTTAGTCCTATATAATATCTATTTTTAACCGATGTAAAAACAAAAAATATCTAAATGAAGAAGTTAAGTGTATTGCTTTTTGGCGCATTGGTATTTGTATCGTGCCAAGATAAAAATGTAATTGAAATTACGACGAAGAATATCCCAGATAATGCAAAAGTAGAAATTCTGTCTAAAGAGATTGGTCAAGATACGCCGTTTGCAGTAGCAGAAGGAGTTATTGTGGATGGTAAGGTGAGCCTTAAGAATCCCTTTACAGAAATAGATGAAGCTTTTCTTTCTATCCAAGAGGAAGGACAGGTAGGTCATAGCGTTTTCTTTATGGGAGAACCGGGTAAAATTACAATTGAATATGATCAACATCATCCTGATCGTCCTATCATTGGTGGAACTGAGAATAATGTAAAGTTACAGCAGTTCTTAAATGAGATGAAGCCTTATTCTGATAAACTGACACAGTTTCTAACGGAGAATGGAGCGGTACTTAATAATGTATCTGGTGATAACGATCCAGCAGTCATAGAAAAACTGAAACAACAATATAATGTATTGACAGAAGAGACTTCTAGAGTAGTGGATAGATTTGAGATAGAGAATAATAGAACTGCTTTAGGGTTATTAATGATTTCTCAAAAGATAGGTTCGAAAGAGAAGTCATTAGACGAACTAAAAGAGGAGTTTAGTAAATATCCTGCTCAATTAAAAAAGACTAAACTTGGAAAGAAAGTACAGTCATTATTAACAGGAGCAGAAGGAGATTTAGCGATAGGAGGTAAATTACCTGACTTTAAAGGACTGACTCCAGAAGGAAAAGAATTAACGTTAACTACTTTCTTAGAAGGGAAGAAGTTAGTCTTAGTAGATCTATGGGCTTCATGGTGTGGACCATGTCGTCAAGAGAATCCTAATCTAGTAAAAGCGCATGAAGCTTATCACGATAAAGGTTTTGATATTATAGGATATTCACTGGATAAAGACGCGGTTGCTTGGGAAAAAGCAATTCAGGTGGATAAGCTAACTTGGACTCAAGTTTCTAATCTGATGTATTGGGATGATCCTATTGTACCAATATATGGGATAGAAGGGATTCCTGCGAGTTATCTAATAGATGGTAATGGTACTATTTTAGCAATGAACCTAAGAGGTGAAGAGCTAAGTAAGAAGATAGAGGAAGTCTTAGCAAAGTAATTATAAAAGATAAAGCTGTTGTGATTTAGTTCATTACAGCTTTTTTTTAGGGCATATTTTTAGCAGATCATCGATATGTGATATAGGAATAGTAGGATTTAGTTAATCATTTTAAAAAGTATATAAAAATAAGGGGTTTCGTTTAAAATAATTTCTATTTTTAAGGATTAAAATAAAAACATATTTAAATGAAAAAATTAGGAGTTTTTCTTGTAGCTGCACTTGTATTTGTGTCGTGTGAGAAAAAAAGTGTTATTGAAGTGACTGCGAGTAACTTCCCTGATAATACTGAAGTAGAAATATTAGCTATAGAAATAGGTAAAGATGTACCTACTGAGGTAGCTAAAGGAACTATCGTAGGTGGGAAGGTATCTATCGAACATAAGTTTACAGAGCTAGACGAAGCTTTTTTAAGTATTAAAAGCGAAGGAGAACAAGGGTTTAATGCCTTTTTCTTAGGTGAACCAGGAACGATTACAATTAAGATCGATAAAGAAACACCAGAGAAGACTGTTGTTGGTGGAACTGAAAACAATGAGAAACTTCAGAAGTTTCAAAATGAAATCAATCCTTACGCAGAGAAGATCATGAAGTTCTCTGATGATAATGGAATGCAAATGATGATGATGGCTCAGAGTGGTCAAACAGATTCAGAAGAGTTTAAAAAATTACAAGCTCAGTACGAAGAATTGTTAGTAGCTCCTAAAACTATTTTAGACAAATACGCTAAAGATAATGAGGGAAATGCTTTCGGAATGTTTTTACTAAATCAAATGATTCCTGCAGGAGAAAAAACACCAGCAGAATTTAAAGCAGAGTATGATAAATATTCTAAAGAATTAAAAGAATCTAAGATGGGTAAGAGAGTTGCTGAACGTTTAAGTCAATTAGTAGACGAAGGTGAAGAAGCAGAAGGATTATCAGTAGGAGAAAAATTACCAGAGTTTAAAGCACTTACTCCAGAAGGAAAAGAATTAACTCTATCTTCTTTTTTACAAGGAAAGAAGTTAGTGTTGGTAGATGTTTGGGCAGCATGGTGTGGTCCTTGCCGTCAAGAGAATCCTAATGTTGTAAAAGCGTATGAAGCTTATCATGCAAAAGGATTTGACATCATTGGATATTCTATTGATAAAGAGGATGCTGCATGGAAGAAAGCGATTGCAACAGATAAATTAACTTGGACTCAAGTATCTAACCTAAAGTTCTGGGAAGACCCAATCATTGCAGATTATGGTATCGAAGGGATTCCTGCTAACTATCTTGTAGATGGTAACGGAACTATCCTTGCGATGAACTTAAGAGGTGAGGAGTTAAGTAAAACAGTAGAAGAATTATTAGCTAAATAATCTTCATTTACAATATACAAAAAGGGCTGTTATGACAATGTCGTAGCAGCCCTTTTTGCGAATTAAAAATTAGGAATTACTGCCCTTCGGCATTAGGATAACCACCCCGCCTTTCAGGCACCCCTCCACAGGAGGGGAATGCGATGCGTGGTAAGCAGCGTGTTTGTAGTTTGTTTATGCGGTACTACTATTCCCCTCCTTAGGAGGGGTGCCCGCAGGGCGGGGTGGTTTCTTCGTTTAATTACGAATTTCAAAATTAGGAAATACGAATGTTTGCCTACGGCAGTAGGTACGTACATCACGTTCATTCGGCGCCAGTTCGCGCGGATTTGCAATCCGTGCGGTTATCACATACTCCCGACAACGCATATCACGTTCAGTATGTCATCCTGAGTGTAACGAAGGATCTCATCCTATGAGTCACGTGTGGGATCCTTCCTATTGTCAGGATGAAATACTGTATGTTTATGCGGTACTACTATTCCCCTCCTTAGGAGGGGTGCCCGCAGGGCGGGGTGGTTTCTTCGTTTAATTACGAATTTCAAAATTAGGAAATACGAATGTTTGCCTACGGTAGTAGGTACGTACATCACGTTCATTCGGCGCCAGTTCGCGCGGCAATCCGTGGCGCGATTACATAAAAAAAAAGACCGTTATATCGCTATAACAGTCTTTTCTATCAGGATCTAAAACACTTTTTAGAAATTTGGTTTCAAATTGTACTTTTTGTAGAAAGCATCAATTACCTCTACAACTTCGTCAGCTGAATCAACGATCTTGATTAAGTTCATATCTTCAGGAGAGATATTGTGGTATTTATCTAAAAGAACATCTTTTACCCAATCAATTAATCCACCCCAGAAAGCACTACCTACTAATACAATAGGGAATTTAGCAATCTTTTTCGTTTGGATCAATGTGATCGCTTCGAATAATTCATCTAGCGTACCGAATCCTCCAGGCATAACTACAAACCCTTGAGAATATTTAACGAACATTACCTTACGTACGAAGAAATAATCGAACTGTAAGTTCTTATCGCTATCAATATATGGGTTGAAGTGTTGCTCGAAAGGTAGCTCTATGTTTAGACCTACAGATACTCCCTTACCTAAGTGAGCTCCTTTATTACCAGCTTCCATGATACCAGGACCACCACCAGTAATAATACCGTAACCTGCTTTACTTACTTTAAAAGCAATTTCTTCTGCTAATTTATAGTAAGGATCATCTGTTTTAGTTCTAGCAGAACCAAAGATAGATACACATGGCCCGATACGACCTATTTTCTCATACCCATTAACGAATTCAGACATGATTTTAAAGATTCCCCATGAATCATTAGTCTTAATCTCATTCCAAGATCTTTGTTTGAACTTGTCTTGGATCTTAGCCTCTTCGCTTTCAAATGCTTCTTTCATATTCTTAATTTTTTAATTCCATTTTTAAAAACTTAGCTGTATAGCTTTTCTCATTTTTACATATTTCTTCAGGTGTTCCTTTAGCAACTATCTGACCACCTTGACTACCTCCTTCATATCCCACATCGATGATATAATCTGCTGTTTTGATAACATCTAGATTGTGTTCGATAATTAAGATAGAGTTCCCTTTATCCACTAATCTATTGATTACCTCCATCAGCACTCGTATATCTTCGAAGTGCAGACCTGTCGTAGGTTCGTCTAAGATATAAAACGTATTACCTGTATCTTTCTTAGATAACTCACTCGCTAGTTTGATACGTTGAGCTTCTCCACCAGATAGCGTAGTGCTCTGCTGACCTAGGGTGATGTATCCAAGTCCTACTTCGTTTATCGTTTTAATCTTTCTATATATCTTCGGAATATTCTCAAAGAATCCTACAGCTTCTGCTACAGTCATATCTAGTATATCTGATATAGACTTTCCTTTATAGCGAATCTCTAGTGTTTCTCTATTGAATCGTTTTCCTTGACATGTTTCACATTCTACATAGACATCAGGTAAGAACCCCATCTCTATGGTACGCACTCCAGATCCCTCACAGGTATCACATCGTCCCCCTTTTACATTAAAGCTAAAACGCCCTGGTTTATACCCTCGTATAGCTGCTTCTGGCACTTGTGCAAATAAGTTTCTTATATCAGAGAATACATCTGTATAAGTAGCAGGATTAGATCTAGGTGTTCGCCCTATCGGACTTTGATCGATAGAAATCACCTTGTCAATATGTTCTAGACCTACTATTTTTTTATAAGGTTGTGGTTTCGCTACTGCATGGAAGAAGTGCGTGTTTAAGATCGGGTATAATGTACCGTTGATTAACGTAGATTTACCAGATCCTGACACTCCTGTCACACAAGTAAGTGTACCTAGAGGAATCTCTATGGTCACATCCTTTAAATTATTTCCTGTTGCGCCTTCTAACTTCAATGTTTTACCATTTCCTTTTCTGCGTTTTTTAGGAACTTCTATTTTAAGCTTACCGTTTAGGTAATTCGCTGTTAATGTATCTTCTTTTAATAATTGAGCAGGTGTACCTTCACTTATAATCTTTCCTCCATTCTTACCCGCTTTAGGACCGATGTCGATAACGTAATCTGCGCGTTCGATCATATCCTTATCATGTTCTACTACTAAGACAGAGTTACCGATGTCTCTTAGTGATTCTAGCGATTTGATCAACCTTTCATTGTCTCGTTGATGTAATCCGATACTCGGTTCATCTAAGATGTATAATACACCTACTAACTGAGAACCTATCTGAGTCGCTAATCTGATTCGCTGCGCTTCCCCACCTGATAAAGTACGAGAGCTTCTATTCAAAGATAAGTAAGTTAATCCAACATCTTGCAAGAAAGATAGACGAGTAGTGATTTCTTTTAATACTTCAGACCCAATACTCTTTTGTTTCTCGGATAATTTGCTTGGTAATTCTTTAAACCAATGGATTAGTGTCTCCACATCCATCTGTATAAGCTCACCGATATTCTGATCACCTATTTTAAAATAAAGGGCTTCTTTTTTAAGGCGTGTACCATTACACTCAGGACAGTCGATCTCATCCATAAACTCCTTTGCCCATCTTTTGATAGTTGCACTATCACTTTCTTCAAATTGGTTTTTGATGAAATTGACGATACCCTCGAAGTCTATCTTATAGTTCTTCGTGATACCCGCTACTTTAGATACTACAGAGAAACTCTCTTGTCCACCATTTAGAATAATATCCATAGCTTCTGCTGGGATTTTTTCTATAGGATCATTTAGAGAGAAATTGTATTTCTCAGCGATAATCTCTAATTGTTTGAACATCCAAGATTTCTTCTCCGTTCCTAGAGGAATAAGTCCTCCACCTTTAATAGAAATCTTAGGGTCTGGGATGATCTTAAGATGATTAATCTCATTGATCGTACCTAACCCATTACAGCATGGACATGCTCCCTTAGGAGAGTTAAAAGAGAAATTATTAGGTTCTGGTTTAGAATAAGAGATACCTGTGGTAGGACACATCAGGTGACGACTAAAGAAACGAGCCGTATCTCCTTCATGCTCTAGTACCATGATGATATCATCTCCATAGTGCATGGCTACTTTGATACTCTCTGTAAGGCGTTGCTTAGTCTGTTCTGTATCATCTATAGCTATTCTATCGATTACTGTTTCGATATCATGCGTCTTATATCTATCCACACGCATACCTGAAGTGATGTCTTTAATCTCTCCATCTATGCGCACTTTTAAGAATCCTTGTTTAGCTATCTGTTCAAATAGCTCTCTATAATGTCCCTTTCTAGCGCGTACTACAGGGGCTAGTATATTGATGCGTTTACCTTGATATTCACTGATAATCAGCTCTAGAATCAGCTCATCAGAGTAACTCACCATTTTCTCGCCCGTATTATAACTATACGCTTCACCCGCTCTAGCGTATAGCAGACGCATAAAGTCATATATCTCAGTGATCGTACCTACAGTAGATCTTGGGCTTTTATTGGTTGTCTTCTGCTCGATAGCAATCACAGGAGACAGACCGTCTATCTTATCCACATCAGGTCTTTCTAGTCCTCCTAAGAATTGTCTAGCATAAGCAGAAAAAGTCTCTATATATCGGCGTTGGCCTTCTGCATAAATAGTATCAAAGGCTAGAGATGATTTTCCCGAACCGGATAAACCTGTGATAACCACCAGTTTTTCACGAGGGATAGACACATCTATATTTTTAAGATTGTGAACTCTAGCTCCTAGTACTTCTATTGTTTCTTCTGTTTTAGACATATTTTTTGGCAAAGGAACAAATATACAATTTTATCTCACCAAAGAGAAGGACATCTGTCATTCTGCGATAGAGATTAGCAATTTTTTATTTCGTTGTTTTGTGAGTTTGTGATTTTGTTGTTTTGTAATTTTGCTTTCTCACCTCTTCACAAATAACACCTTCACAAAATAGCACCTTCACCTCTTCACAAATAACACCTTCACAAAATCACCCCTTCACGATTTACCAATTTTTTTGCTTAAAGCATATATCTGATTAGTAATAAGTCCTATTTTCTCGCGTGTGTAGTTGTATTCCTCTATAGTTAAGAACTCAAGGTCTAAACTAAGTATTAAGAAATTAATAACTTCCATAGCGGAAGAATAGGCTATATTTAAGAACCTTAACTTTTCTTTACTGCTGTTTCTTGACATTCCTTCTGCTATATTAGCTGGTATACTATAAGTTGCACGTCTTAATTGAGAAACTAAACCAAATAATTCTTCTTTTGGAAATCTATTAGTAAGAATATGTATGTCCTTGCTTAAACTTCTGGCGTTCTTCCATACTTCTAAGCGTTCAAAGTAGTATATAAACATGAATGTCTTTTTTGTGTTCAATAAATGAATTAATCAATAAATATTCCATGATCATGGATTGTTTATTATGAAATTGTTATTTCGTTGTTTTGTGAGTTTGTGATTTTGTGATTTTGTGATTTTGTGAATTTGTTGTTTTGTTATTTCGTTGTTTTGTGAGTTTGTTAGTTTGTGATTTTGTTATTTCGTTGTTTTGTGAGTTTGTTGTTTTGCTTTCTCACCTCTTCACAAATAGCATCTTCACAAAAAAACACCTTCACACCTTCACAAAAAAACACCTCCACAAAAAAGCCCCTTCACAAAAAAAGACAAAAAAAATAAGTACTTTTAGAGCTAAATTATAACACACAACAATGAAAGCGGCAATATTATATAAATCGGGTAGCACACCCAAATGTGGAGAGATAGACTCCACACTCACTGTGGAAGAGGGGCATAGGATCATTAAGGTTAAAGCTTCTGCGGTAAAGAATCTAGATAAATCTAGAGTAAGTGGAAAACACTATGCAAGTTATAAAGAGTTTCCTACTGTAGTGGGGACAGATGGAGTAGGAGAATTAGAAGATGGGACTAGAGTATATGGATTTGGTATAACAGGGATGTTAGCTGAGCAAGCCATAATCGGAGATAATTATACCCCTATTCCTCATACATTAGATAATGTGACCGCTGCAGCATTACCTAATGCCGTACTAGGATCAGCTATGCCACTGCTGATTAGAGCGAAGTTAGAAGCAGGACAGACAGTCTTATTCAATGGCGCTACGGGAGTTACAGGTCAAGTAGCGGTACAGATAGCAAAACACTACGGCGCTAAGCATATCATAGTCACAGGGAGAAATGAAAAACTCCTAGAAGAATTAAAATCTTATGGAGCTAGTCATACGATTAATTTAAAAGATACGGACGAAAATATAAAGCAGCAATTAAGTGCAATTCACAAAGAGACTCCTATCGATATTGTAATTGATTATTTATGGGGAAAGCCTATTTCACTTATCATGGAGGTATTAAAGGGAGAGTCTATGACCGACCTTGCTCATACTACTAAGATCGTTACAGCAGGTGATATGGCAGGTAAAGAAATTGCGTTATCATCAGCCATACTTAGGAGTTCTGCTATTGAGATTTTAGGTTCTGGTTTTGGAAGCCTTTCTCCAGAAGAACTTATAGTATTTAATAAAGTTATACTACCAGAGATGTTTTTATTAGCATCGAATAATAAACTACACATCCAGACAGAAGCACATGCGATAGAAGATATCGAGCATGTATGGAATAAGCAAGTCCCATCAGGTACTAGATTGGTGATTACTATTTGATATATAAAACTTAAAAATTTAAAGAGCTACTTTATCCGAAGTAGCTCTTTTTTTGTGTTCTTATTCTTTGGTATGATTAACTATAGCTGTACCGTTATAGTAGGACGAGACACCTCATGATAGTTGTGATAGGTTAACTCCAAATCAAGCTCATTTAAAGACAGGTATTCTAACTAAGAGATGGAAGAATTATTACAAGACTAATAAACAAAAACAACAACCTGTACAGTAATAAAAGGATTAATAAAAATCTGTACAGTATTAAGTAGGATTATTAACTATAACTGTACAGTTATAGTAGGACGAGACACTTTTTCTTTTGAATGAGTCCGTAGTGAGTCCGTTATGAGTCCGTAGTAAGTCCGTTAATTAGCACAAAATAACGGAGGGAGTAGGGACTTACTTCTCAAGCTTATAAGTATTGTCAAAAAGAATAGCAATACGAACTATGAACTAGGTTAGAAATAATTTTTGTTAGTATTTATTTAAGAAAAATAAATCTATTAAATAATAAATGTGTAGTATTATCGTTTATAATTTGTATATTAGTCATATACTTTAGTTTAATATTAATTTTTTAATACAGTATGAGAGTAACTGTAGATTGATTTAGCTGTTGGTATTCGAATAATCCAACAGCCTATTGTTTAACATTTAAAATAAATAATTATGGCAAAGAATGATTTGTTTAGAAAAGATTGGTTGGATATCGTCTTTGAGCACCGCAATAAGGCGTATGGAGCGTATAATTTGCGCAAAAACAGTTCGTGTACCACCGTTTTATCCTTAGTAGCAGGAATGTTTCTCTTTAGTGCCGTATTTATTGTTCCTACAGTGATCTCTAATTTATTTGCAAGTAATGATCCAGGTTCGGTTATAGTGATTATTGATGAAGTTATTAAACCTACAGCAGTAGAAGAAGAAATCTTTACACCTAAGGAGGAGCCAATCGTAGAACTCCCTGCCAACAAGGTAGAAACAGTATTAAGCAAGACTAAAGAAGTAGAGTTTCGCGAGTTCGAGGCAGCAGATGCGAATGAGGTTACTACAGTAGCCCCTACAGTAGATGAGTTTATAGATGCTAATCCGGGCGCACATAATCTAGATGCTAATCCAGATGGGGTAATTGCTATTGATGAAGCTAGAACAGATAATCCGAATGAAGTGGTGGATTCTAGTGACGCTACAACAGGAGAAGCGCTAGAAGATACGACAGTGTATATAGGAGTATCTACTAAAGCAGAACCTTATGAGACAATGGCTAAATTTAGCAGCCGATTTGTGGGTTCATTTAGAACACCAGATTTAGATGCTAGCGTGAAGGAAGTAAAAGTTATTATGTCTTTTATAGTAGAGAAAGACGGTAGTCTAACAGATATCAAAGTGATGAGAGATCCAGGATATGGAGTAGGACAAGAGGCTATCAGAGTCTTAAAGAGAATGCCAAAATGGAAACCTGCCCTAAATAAAGGAAAGGCAGTTCGTTCTCAGTTCACACTACCTGTTACGATTAGAGTTCAGTAAATTGTTTAGACTTTTCTATATTAAGCAGTATTCAGAGATGGATGCTGCTTTTTTTATTAAATTTAGTTTTTACTTAGTTGATTATGAAGACAAACATTGTGCAGTACTTATTTTTAGTACCCCTAGTGCTTATTGGAGGGATGACAGGCTGTTTAGATAAGAACAGGAATATTAAACCTTCTGTTGAGGAAAGCAAACAAATTGTGTTTGTGTTTGAGCCACAAGAGATAGACTGGAGTAGTAATCGCTTAAAGAGTAATGCAATTATATATTTTGATAAAGATAGCTTACAAGTAAAGAGCTATACGGTAAACAATTATTTAAAAGGAGATACAATTGTGATTACTGTTAAAGATCAAGAAGTGTATTTTAACTATTATCTATCTAATGGTAAGGATATTAAACAGAATCTGTTTTATAATTTTCAACGTGGTGATACTATAGATATCAGATATGTTGATAATCTACCTTTAGTTGATATTCGACATAGAAAAGAAAATCTTGAGGAGATAAATATTCAGCAACACTTATATAGTAAACAACCTTTAGAACAAAGCTTGTTTAGAAATAGATATGACAGGAATCGCTCTATTGAGGAAGAAAAGAGATATTTAGTAGAAGAAGATAACTATTATCATGATGTATATTCAACTCTAGATTCTCTTAAACTAGTAAATCAGATATCACAACGAATGTATGATGTACTGTTTTATAGTAATTACTATTATAGAATCAATACGCGTAAAGATACTTATGATTTTAATAGCATAGGTACAGAGGATTTGAGACGTGATGATTTATTAGTGTCAGGAGCTTACCGCTTTTTCTTAGAAAACTATGTACAGTATTATTACGATATAAGAGTTCCTGATCCTCAAGTTCCTTTTGTAATTGATTACGAAGATGCTTTTAATAAAGTAATAATAAGTACTGAGTTTAGCGAAGTGATCAAGGAGTATCTGCTTCTGTATTATTTCGAACAAATAGTACATAATGGAATTTTAAAGAAAGACTTAGTAAATCTATATGAGAAGCTGAAGGCTGGTGTAAAAAATGACAAAGCATTGTCTGTAATACAGCATAAGTACGGAAGTAGATTAAATAGTGTGTTGGATGATAAAAGTGTTCTATTGCTGGATTCTAATAACAATACGTTTTCATTAGCAGACTTAGTAAAAGAGAATAAAGGTCAAGTTATTGTAATTGATTTTTGGGCTTCGTGGTGTGGTCCTTGTCTTCAGATGATGCCTTATTCTAAAGCTTTAAAAGAGGTGTTAGGACAAGAACCAGTAGTATTTATTTACATTTCGATTGATAGTGATAAGAGAGCTTGGACTACTGCTTATAATAAAATAGGATTACCTATTGGTAGGCATAATGTTTTGGCTATGAACTACCCTGAACATTCTTTCTATGAAGAATTAAATTTGACAGAAATACCACGTTATATCCTATATAATAAGGAAGGAAAATTAGTGAATGCTAAAGCTGCATATCCTAATAGTGATGTGCTTAGAGAAGAGATTTTATCTTTGGTGAAAGAGTAATACAGTTTTATTTTAAATAATTGAATTTTAATTAGTTATAATGATTTATACTTAAAATGTGAAATGCCATTGTAATATAATGAAGGATATCAATTGATATTGACTAATAAGATTGGTACAAGTATACTATCATTGTTTATGATGTATTACATTTAGTAATATAGTTTCTGATGGATAATTTGAGTTAGATATGTTTTTTAATAATTGATTATGTTATATTATTTAATCGTTTTGGTAGTAATTATTCTTATTGGAAGTAATAAGAAGTGGGATCTGAAAAAGAAGATATTATTGATAATATCATTTCTAGTACTATGTGCCGTACTGTTTTTTATTGCGATTATTTGGGGTTTTGATAGAGGGAGAGAGCCACTAAATGTAGAAGAAGTTGGTTAAGAGAAAGTTGATAGTTTAGATAAAGAGGAATAAGTCATTGACTTAGATAATAATGTAGAAGAATTGGTATTAGAAGAAGAGCATAATGGTGATGTGTCAGAAGGAGTGATGTCTATAAATAAAAATATAGGGTCAAGAATATATGGTGATTTTAATGGTGATGGAAAAAAAGAGTATGCTTACCGCAAATTGGTTAAAGAGGGGTATGGTGGTAGTCGTGTAGATGGTGGGGTTCCAGAGGAATACGAAATACAGTTTAGCGATAGTTCTATAAAGCCTATAGCAGTTGGTTGCTGTTGATTTACACTTATTAATAAAGGAGATTTAGATAATGACGGAGCGGATGAAATCATAATAGTTCAAGATCCTCATAATGGATGTTTAGGAAGGGTACAAACGTATACGATTAAGAATAATGAAAGTAGGTACTTATTTGATCCTTTTTATTTATTTATATGTGATGGAGTAAGCGATGAGAATATGTTTGGTTTGATAGTCAAAGAAGGTAGTAAAGTTTATTACTATGAAGTCGATCTCAATGATCTGAAGCTGTTAAAGAAAGAAGCTGTTTTTTATTAGATATATTTAGGATGAAGAGTTCTTATGGTTTATATACAACACCTTTTGATTTGAAGAGGCATTGCAGATAGTTTGGGTTTTGGTGTTTAGTTTTAATAAATATTATTTATAATTTAAATTATATTACATTATTCTTTGTATATTCGGGTTGAAAAAAGAAAAAGAAAAGTTGTAAATGGCAAAGAAGAAGAAAACCCTACCCAAGGACTTTCAAGAATTAGTAGACGCTAAGGATATGAAAGCGCTAAAGAAAGTATTTGACACTTGTGAGATAGATGCACGAGGTGGTTATAGTAAGCATACTGCCTTGAGTTTTTATAACGTAAAGGATGAGTTTGTCCGTTGGATGGTGGAGAATGGAGCTGATCTGGAAGCTGTAGATACGTATAAGCGAACAGCGTTACATGAACATGCTAGTAGACGCAATGGAAGTATAGCGGTTTTCTTAGAATTAGGGGCTAATATACATGCTGTAGATACGTATGGTACTACGCCATTACACTTTGCGGCAGGGTATGGATTGAATAAAGATGCTGTAAAGAGATTGATAGAAGTAGGTGCTAATATTCATGCTCTAGACTCTTATAAAGAAACACCTTTAAAATGTGCATTGAGACGTGCTAGTAATATTGACTTACCTGCTTTAGTAGAAATCGCTAAGTTACTTTTACCATTTACAAAAGAGATTACGCTAGGATTAAAAGATGATGTTACTCGTATAGGAGAACGCTTTGAATTTCATAGAGAAAATTTTAATAAAGAGTTTATAGAAGAAAGCGATACAGCTTTGACTGCTTTATATGAACTATTCGATGTTACGCCTGTCAAAAGACGTATTATGCACGATGGAGTGTCTAAAATAGAAGTAGCAGGTACTACGTGGGAAGAGCAGTTTGAGGAACTGTGGGATTACTTAATTCCTTCTAAGGGTAAGGCAAAGACTGTACAAGGGGAAGTAGTGCGTATAGCGGGGAAGGTTCGCGATGAAATTTATAGAAATGGAGGAGGCAATTGGGATGCTGATTTTAAAAAGATGTTGGATGCTTTCTTAGTGTATGTGTCTTCTTCGAATGCATTGTCTAAAAAGGAATTAGCTGATATCACTGCATTAGTAAAGGAAATTCGAAAAAGTGGAGATGGTGAAACGAGAGAGCTTAATTATCTATGTGAATCGGCGAATAATTGGGTACTTAAGAATAGCAATCCAATAAAATTAGGTGAAGTGAAGTATAAGAGATAATCTTTAATGATAATTGATATGAAGTATTGGTATTTGTTACTGTTTTCTAGTTGTATTCTATCTGCTCAAGAGTTTAAGGAAGTAGAAGTGATGAGATATTATTATGAAAGCAAGGTCTTAACAGATAAATCTGTAGGTAAAATTAAGGATGGGACAGCTGTTGTAGATGTACTAGAGGATCAATCTCGATTTATGGATTATGCATCTTATGAGAGAGAGCGATGGCGACTAACCAAATCAGAGAATACTTCTAAAGAAGAGATTATGCAAAAAGTAGTGTCTTATGTACCTGTTTTTAATTGGTTTGTCATGACAGATAAGGATACCAATACCTTTTATGATAAGATAGGGCGATTACATAACTACTATAAAGAAGATAGAAATGAAATCAAGTGGGATATCAAAGCAAGTAAACTAAAGTGGTATGATTATGACGTGCAAGAGGCAACTGCTACGTATGGAGGAAGGGAGTGGACAGTATGGTTTACACAAGGTATTGCAGGGCAAGTAGGGCCTTATAAGTTCAATAATTTACCAGGATTCGTAGTAAAGGTTTGGGATACCGAAGGGCAGTACTCTTTTGAATTCTTAAATAGTCAAAAGATTAAAGTGATTTGGGATGTAAATGAAATAGGGACTTATACAGAATCTTCTAAAGAGAAGACAAAAAAGGCTATGAGTATCAATGCTAATAAGACCTATTTAAGTGATTTAGAAGGGACTGGTATAACTATAGATGAAAAAGGGCAAGAGCTTTTTAATAAAAAGAAGGTAAATTATATAAATCCTATAGAACGCGATTATTAGATATAAAGGCCGATATAATTCTTTATTTTAATTAGAATTGGTTAAATCTTCTTATTTTTGTATGCTTTAAAAAGCAACAACACAACACAATGAAGAATTTTCTTGAACGCTACTTTCAGTTGAGTAGCAATGGTACTACTATTAAACGAGAGTTTATAGCAGGTATCATCACGTTTCTGACCATGTCTTATATCTTGGTCGTTAACCCTAATATCTTAGCAGATGCTGGGATGGATAGAGAAGCGTTATTTACCACAACTGCCTTAGCTACAATCGTAGCAACCTTATTAATGGGGTTTTATGCAAAGTTACCCATAGCGCAGGCACCAGGAATGGGACTGAATAGTTTCTTTGCTTATTCAGTAGTTTTGACCTTGGGATATACTTGGCAGTTCGCTTTAACGGCTGTATTTATAGAAGGGATTATCTTCTTGTTATTGACGTTTTTTAATGTACGAGAACTTATTGTTAGAAGTATACCGAAAGTTTTAAAAGAAGCAATACCCGCAGGTATTGGGTTATTCATTACTCTTATAGGACTGAAGAGCGCAGGTGTAGTTGTATCAGATCCTAATACCTTAGTGAGATTAGGAGATTTTGGTCAGCATACTGTATGGATGACTTTCATTGGACTTATTGTGACGGGTATTTTATTAATCCGAAATGTGAATGGAGCTATTCTATTTGGTATTTTGAGTGCTACTATTTTTGGGTTGATCTTAGGGGATGTAGCATTGCCGACTAGTATTGTCGCGTTGCCACCTTCTATAGAGCCTATCTTTGGAGAGGCGATTAAACCTATGTTTACAGCAGAGGGATGGAATCAGATACTGTCTATTGATATGGTGGTAGTGGTGTTTACATTCTTATTCGTAAATCTATTCGATACCGTAGGGACGTTAATTGGAGTTATTTCTAAGACTAATTTGGCCGATAAGAATGGTAATTTCCCTCAAATGAAAAAAGCCTTATTTACAGATGCGATGGGAACTACTGTAGGATCTATCTTAGGAACGAGCTCTGTTACTTCTTATGTAGAGAGTGCGTCAGGAGTAGCTTCTGGTGGGCGTACAGGATTAACCGCAGTAAGTGTGGCTGTAATGTTTGCACTAGCTTTATTCTTAGGACCTATCTTTTTGATTATTCCAGCTGCCGCAACAGCTCCAGCTTTAATCATAGTGGGGTTATTCATGATTTCGTCTGTGACTAGGATCAACTTTGAGAAGCTATCAGACGGATTGCCTGCATTCTTAACGATCGTTTTTATGCCTTTTACTTACAGTATTGCTGAAGGGATTGTATTCGGTATGTTGAGTTATACCATACTAAAAATAGGAGCAAAAGAGCACAAGGATATTACGCCAACAGTCTATGTATTATCGATGCTTTTCTTAGTAAAGATTGTGTTGGATGTAGTAACGAAGTAAGTTTAAGTTATATGTCACGGATTATAAGTCTGTGGTAAGAAGATAAAGATTACTCAAAGTCGGGAGACTTTGCCTAGCGAGTAAATGTCACGGATTGCTAAATCCGCGACAACAGCTGACTTTGCCTAGCGAGGTCGTAAATATGCGTCCTATGTGGGGTGCAAATACATGAAAAAATAATAGATTAATAAATGAATATAGAAATATTACATATAAATGCTCAATCTGCAGAAGGACAGCCAACTGTTTTTAATCCTGTGGTAGTGGGGTTTGCTGATGGAACTTCTTATTTAATAGATTGTGGTTTTACTTATAATTTTCAAGAGTTTAAACAAGAGTTAATGCATCTAGGATTAATGATTGCTGATTTGAAAGGGATTATTATTTCTCATGATGATATTGATCATTTAGAAGGGATACATTTATTTAAAGAGGAATATGTTTCTTTAGAGGTTATCAGTAGTGCTCTGGAGGCTGACTCTGTTTCTGGTAAGGTAGAGTCTGAACGTCTTATACAAGTTAAAGAGAGCCTTACTCATATCCCTGAGGAGATGAAAGGATGGGTAAATGACTTCATTAAACAACTTGAGGGTATCAAACGTTTTGAGGTTACTCAAACTTTAGAGGATGGACAGTTCTTTAAAGATACTTTACAAGTGATAGCAACACCAGGTCATACGAAGGGGCATATCTCATTCTTTGATACAGAGAGTCAGACATTAATAGCAGCGGATGCTATAGTGGTAGAGGATGGAGAGTTTAATATTGCCAATCCTCAGTTTACTTTAGATATGGAGGCTGCTTTAGCTTCTGTAGAGAAGATTAAAGCTTTAAAACCTAGTCGTGTAATTTGTTATCACGGAGGTGTGGTGGAAGAAGGTATCGAGGAGAAATTAGAGCGATTGATTCAGCGATATAATTAAAGTTTTATGTTGTCACGGATTAGAAATCCGCGCCAACTGTAGGGGTGTATTACCATACGCCTATACAAAGTATAGCACACGTAGTTTGTCATTCTGACGTAAGGAAGAATCACATCCTTTAAAGCTGGGAGACCTTGTGCAGTGAGGGATGTGTGTTACAGATTACAAACCTATACCAACGGTTTGAGTATATACTTACACCAATAAAAAATGCTACTTAAATCTAGTTTAAGTAGCATTTTTTTATGTGTAATTCTATATCTCGTTTTCTATAAAAATGTAATAAACACATTTAAGATTAATGCATTTAGAATATCAATAAAGAATGCTCCTACCATAGGGATAATTAGGAATGCTTTAGGTGATGGTCCAAAGCGACTTGTCACAGCTTGAATATTAGCCACAGCTGTTGCGGTAGCTCCTAAACCAAATCCACAGTGTCCAGCACTTAGAACGATAGCGTCATAATCTTTGCCCATGGCTCTATAAGTAATAAAGTAAGCAAAGAATAACATCATCGTAACTTGTATTAATAGAATTAGTAGGATAGGTAATGCTAAGTCTGTTACGGTCCATATCTTTAAAGACATTAAGGCACAAGCTAAGAAAATAGATAGTCCAGCATTTCCTAAAATTTCTATTGATTCGTCATGCATTTTTACTTTAAAAAGGTGAGGTAATACATTTCTAATTACGACTCCGATGAATAAACACCATACAAATGTAGGTAGTTTAAAAGCGTATTGGGTATTCCACTCAGCTAGATATTGTCCTACAACTAAACAGATTGAAAGAAAAGTAATTGTAAGCATAATACTTTTATAGTTTACTTTCTTATCTGTTACTACAGAAGGAACAGAGATTTCATGAGTCTCATCGTTCTGTTGTATTTGTTCAGGAGATAGTTCTTTAAAGTTGTTTTTACGCAATAATTTGTATGCTAATGGCCCACCAATTGTACCCCCTAAGATTAGTCCAAAAGTAGCACATGCCATACCGATATCTTTAGCTCCTATAAGTGGGTTTGCACTAGCCATAAAGGTATCTGCCCATCCACCTGCTGTTCCATGTCCACCAGTTAATGTAATAGATCCAGCGATTAATCCAAATCGAGGGTCTAGTTCTAATAAGTAAGCTAAGGTCACTCCTAAGAAGTTCTGACAGATAATAAATACTGCTGCTATAACTAGGAATATGATTAATCCTTTTCCACCTTTAATAAGTGTTCTAAAATCAGCATTAAGACCGATAGAGGAAAAGAAGATAAACATCATTCCTTGTTGGATATTTTCGTCAATTGTAAATTCTTTGCCAGTAACGGAATAGGCAATCCAAGAAAATATAGCAACAATAAAACCACCTACAACAGGTTCGGGGATATTAAATTTTTGAAAAAAGTTTACTTTTTGAACTACGAAGTGTCCTAATAATAACACGAAGCAGGCAAGCATTAACGTTTCATAAATTCCAAAATCCATATAAGTTTGTTCTATTTAAGGTGAAAAAATAATGATCTAAAAGGTAGACCTTCGTTCGCAAATATAAATAAACTAGGATGTAGTAACCTAAAAAACTTGTTTTTATTCTTATCTAAATGATGTTTTTTATTCTTAAGTTGTTTGTTTTGTAGCGGTTACTGCGTTCGGGAGTGGTCATAAATAAGAAGTAGAAAGAAATTCTAAAAACTTTTTTGAGATACGTAGATTATAACTATTTTTGCGCATGCAACACAATGTACTTATTTTAGATTTTGGATCGCAATACACACAGTTGATTGCGAGAAGGGTTCGCGAGTTAAATATATTCTGCGAAATCTTACCTTATAATGATATGCCTAAGGATTTGACAGAATATAAAGCTGTTATTTTATCAGGTAGTCCTTATTCAGTTCGCTCAGAAGAAGCGTTACACCCAGATTTGTCGAATATCAAAGGAAAAATGCCTCTATTAGCAGTATGCTACGGTGCTCAGTACTTAGCTCATTTCTTTGGAGGAGAAGTAGCACCATCTGATACACGTGAGTATGGTAGAGCAAATTTAGACTTTATAGCAGAGGATGATTTCTTTAAGGATATTCCTCATAATAGTCAAGTTTGGATGAGTCACAGTGATACTATTAAACAATTACCTACTAATGGAGTATTGTTAGCTAGTACTAAAGACGTAAAGAATGCTGCTTATAAAGTAGAAGGAGAACAAACTTATGCTATTCAATTTCACCCAGAGGTTTACCATTCTACAGATGGAGCACAACTGTTGAAAAACTTCTTAGTTGATATCGCTGGTGTTAGTCAAGATTTTACTCCAAATGCTTTTGTTGAAGAGACAATAACAGATTTAAGAAATAAGATCGGATCAGAGAAAGTTGTTTTAGCTTTATCTGGAGGAGTAGATTCTACGGTAGCTGCTGTGTTATTACACAAAGCAATTGGAGAGAACTTACACTGTATCTTTGTAAATAATGGATTATTACGTAAAAACGAGTTCCAAAATGTATTAAACCAATACAATGGAATGGGACTAAACGTAAAAGGAGTAGATGCTACAGATCGTTTTATGGAAGCTCTTGCAGGTTTAGAAGATCCAGAGCAAAAACGTAAAGCTATCGGTAAGTCTTTTATCGATGTATTTGATGATGAATCTAAATTAATCGAAGATGCTACTTTTTTAGGTCAAGGTACTATATATCCTGACGTAATCGAGTCTATCTCTGTAAAAGGGCCATCAGCTACTATTAAATCACACCATAACGTAGGAGGATTACCTGACTTTATGAAATTAAAAGTAGTAGAGCCTTTACGTATGTTATTTAAAGATGAGGTACGTAGAGTAGGAGCTTCTTTAGGAATAGATCCTGAGTTATTAGGAAGACACCCTTTCCCAGGACCAGGTCTTGCTATTAGAATCTTAGGAGATATCACTCAAGAAAAAGTAAGATTATTACAAGAAGTAGATGCTATCTTTATAGAAGGACTTAGAGAACATGGTCTTTATAACTCAGTATGGCAAGCAGGAGCAATCCTTCTACCAGTAAACAGTGTTGGTGTAATGGGGGATGAGCGTACTTACGAAAAAGTGGTTGCACTAAGAGCAGTTGCTTCTACAGATGGTATGACTGCAGACTGGGTACACTTACCTTATGAGTTCTTAATGGAGATTTCTAATAAAATAATTAACCGCGTAAAAGGTGTAAACAGAGTGGTTTACGATATTAGTTCAAAACCGCCTGCAACAATTGAGTGGGAATAATTTAAATAATTCAATAAGTCGCTGTAACTTTGTTATAGCGACTTATCGTTTTTTATAAATTGTATTGCTAATGAAAAAGAAGATATTTATAGCCTTAACGGCATTTGTTTTTACATCGTCTGTTCTAGCTCAGTCGGGCTCATTTATTCAGTATAGAGTGAATAAAGGGGATACTGTAAGTAAGATCTCTAGAGATTATGATATACCTGTAAGTGAAATACTAAAGTATAATCCTGATGCAAAGAATGGGATTAATGAGAATAGTTTTTTATTAATTCCTACAAAGGATTTTATAACTAAAGAAAAAAATAAAGGATCTAATCCTCTATTAAAAAACGATGAGAAGACAAAGAATACTTCTGCTTCTAAAGGAACGCATACTGTGCAACCTAAGGAAACAATGTATAGTATTAGCAAAAAATATAATGTGTCTATCAATGATCTACACGCATGGAATCCTTCTTTAAAAGAAACAGGTTTACTAGCTGATAGTGAAATTATTGTTGCTCCCAATGCTAAGAAATCATCTTCTATGGATGTGACTAAGTATGAGCAAGAAAAACCAAAGAAGATACCAGCTACATTGCCATCGTCTACAGCAGATACTATTAAAGATATTAATAATATCTATTATAGAAATATAGATGTAGAACCTAAAGCAACACTTTATAGTCTAGCTGTAACGTACAATACTTCTGTACAGAGACTACTAGAACTGAATCCAGAGCTAAAAGATGGTCTTAAAAGTGGGCAAACGATAAAAGTACCAGCTTATGGCTTTCAAGCAAAGGCTAAAGTGGTAGAGGTAACTCCAGAAACTCCTAAAACTGCTGAGACAAAGTTTGTTCGCTTAGTAGTAGAGCCACAACAAACGCTGTATAGTATTAGCCGTAAATATGATGTGCCTATTAAGGAGATTATTAAACTTAACCCAGATCTTCAACAAGGATTAAAGAGTGGTATGGAGTTAATATTACCTTATAAAGAAGGTCTAGATATTGTTGTAGAAGAAAATATACCTAAAGAAGAAAATGAAGGATACTTAACACCTGATACAACAGGAGGTTATGTTGATTTGAGTAATTCTATTAGTCGATTAGATCATAAGGAGTTAGCGTTATTGTTGCCTTTTAATATTGATAAGTTAGGAGATAATGTAGATGCTAAGTTGAGTTCTGATGGATTCTTGAATATGACTTTGGATTTCTATTCAGGAGCTAAGATGGCTGTGGAGTATGCAGAGAGTCTTAATCTACCTTTAACAGTAAATGTCTATGATTCTAGTGAAAGCAAGAATAGTAGTGGTGTGAAGAGTTTATTTAACTCTAAAGACTTTAGTAATACAGATGTTATTATTGGGCCATTTTATCAGAGTAATGTAGATGCTGCTGTAAAAGCATTGCCTAATGACAAAGTAATATTAGTATCTCCATTGTCAAATGAGAAAGCTACTGCGTCTAATAGACTTGTACAGACTATGCCTTATAGCAATGTACTTAAGAATCAGTTATTAGAGTACTTTAAGAAATCAGGTGCTAAGATTACCGTGATTGTAGATGATAAGAAACAATCAACAAAGCAGTTTATGAATCAGTACTTTCCGGAGATAAAAATGATTAGTACTAGTCAAATCGGAGAGATAGATAAAACGTTAGTAAAAGACAAGAAAAATGTCTTTGTACTAGATTCTAATAGTATAGCATCAGCATTGTTATTCACTGATAAGTTAAAGAATAGAACAAAGGATTATGATATTCAGATTGCTTCTTTTGACAAGTCAGATGTATTTGATTACAGTGAGATTAGAATAGAGACCTTGGTTGATTTAAAATATACTTTCCCTTCAGTGACAAGAGATTCTCAAGAGTCTCGATCTGAATCATTATTTGGTCAAGAATATAAAAATAGATATAATGTCTATCCTAACCGCTTTGCAACAAGAGGATTTGACGTGACATTAGATGTGATTTTTAGAATGTTCCAAAAAGATGGATTTATGCAGACTACTAATAAGAAATCTCAAGAAATAGAGAACAGATTTAGCTATAGCCGTAATCCAGAAGGAACACTTAGAAATAGTGGAGTATACTTACTACAGTATGATACAGACTTAAATGTAAAGGTGCTTAACTAATGATAGATAATGAAAAATACTTAGTAGAACTCGCTCATACTAAAATGCCTTATGGTAAATATGAGGGAAGATACTTGATTGATTTACCAGAGCACTATATCGTTTGGTATCATAATAAAGGCTTCCCAAAGGGTAAACTAGGAGAACAATTAGGTTTAATCTATGAATTAAAATTAAATGGATTAGAACCTTTAATACGAAATATTAGAAATAACTTTAAATAATCATTGATTATTAAATAGAGAAAAGGCAAGTTGTGAATAGCAGCTTGCCTTTTTTTATAAGTGTATACTAGGTAAAATTATAAAGTTCAAGTCTTTGTCAAAAACTTATGAAAATTATTAAAATAATGTAATTATTAGTTTTTTAGCATTAGAAGTAAAAGTTCTATAATTAGAGTAACTCATATTGTCAAATCAATAAAAATAGGGCTTTAAATTTCCTATTGTCTTAAAATATAACGTGGATTAGGGGGATTTTAGAAAACTGAAATTTTTATCAATGCGAATTAATTATTGTAAATTTGCATTGTAAAAATCGAGTGATTATGATGAATATTCCTACTTCAAAACGCCCACGTGTTGTTATTATTGGTGGAGGTTTTGGGGGTTTAGCACTTGCTAAAAAACTAAAGAACAAAAATTTTCAAGTTGTGCTTTTAGATAAGCATAATTATCATACGTTTCAACCACTGTTGTATCAAGTAGCAACGGGAGGATTGGAGTCAGGATCTATTGCATATCCTATTCGTAAAGTTGTACAAAATTACGAAGAGATATATTTCAGATTAGCTAATGTACAACGTATAGATACAGAAAATAAAAAGGTAGTTGCTGATATTGGTACGATTTTTTATGATTATGTTGTAATTGCTACAGGATCTAAAACTAATTTCTTTGGTAATGAAAATATTACTAAGAATAGTATGGCCATGAAGACTATCCCTGAGTCATTAGATATCCGTAGTTTAGTATTAGAGAACTTTGAAGAAGCTTTACAGACTACAGATGATCAAGAACAAAAGGCATTAATGAACTTTGTGATCGTTGGTGCAGGACCTACTGGAGTTGAACTTGCTGGTGCTTTAGCAGAAATGAAGAAGCATGTATTGCCTAAGGATTACCCAGACTTAGACTTTAATAAGATGGAGATCAACGTAATTCAAGGAGCTAATAAGGTTCTTGATGCAATGAGTGAGAAATCATCTACTAAAGCTCAAGAGTTCTTAGAGAACCTAGGTGTGAAAGTATACTTAGGTGAAATAGTAACAGATTATAAAGATAAAAAAGTATATACAAAATCAGGTAAAGAGTTCACAGCAGAAACTGTGATTTGGACAGCAGGAGTAATGGGAGCTACTGTAGATGGTTTTGATGCAACTGTTATTCAAAGAGGAAATAGAATCAAAGTAAACGAATACAATCAAGTAGAAGGCTTTACAGATATCTTTGCTATTGGTGATGTCGCTACTATGATGACAGATAAAACTCCTATGGGACACCCTATGATGGCCCAGCCTGCTATACAGCAAGGAGAATTATTAGCGAATAACTTGATTAGATTAAGAGATGGACAACCTTTAAAATCATTCGTTTATAATGATAAAGGATCTATGGCAACTATCGGACGTAATAAAGCAGTAGTGGACTTACCTAAGTTCCAGTTTAGCGGTTTCTTTGCGTGGTTTGTATGGATGTTTGTTCACTTGATGTCTCTAATCGGATTTAGAAACAAATTAGTTGTATTCTGGAACTGGATGTATAACTATATGATGTTTGACAGACAAGCTCGTTTAATCATTCGTCCATTCAAAAACAAAGTGGATGAAAGAGAATAAAATCTTATAGAATAGGATTTTTTAAATCATAATTTATCAGAAGGTCTACAAACTTATTATAAGATTGTAGGCCTTCTTTTTGATTATTAAGTTTTAAGAAACCATTGTAAAATACCTTGAAGAAAGAATCTGTGATATTCTTATAGTCACTCCAGAATATAATATTCTCGTTTAGGTTATCTTTCACTCCAGGATGTATTGTTTCAAATAAAGCTTTAACTTCTACAGATTCTTTGTCATTGATATTGGACACACAGTATCTAAGGGCATAGATAATAGCTGCATATTGATAAGCAGTATCTTTTTGATTATATGCCGCCATAAAGCCTATAAAGTTAGCGTCACTTTCTTTTGCAAACCCTAACTGATGAGACATTTCATGAGATGCTGTGACAATCATGGTAAGGGTAGGTATTTTATTGTTTACCTGCGCTTCTAGTGTAAAAGGATTGATATATCCAGAGAACCCCATATAAGTCAAAGGAAGGCTAAATAAAGACTCTTTGATTGCTAATGAGTTGGTATTATCTATTTGATGCAAGAAGGTTATTTGTTCAATTCCTTTTTTTGAATCAACTAATATTGTATTGATGTCTTGTTTTAACTTTACAGCTATCGTACTGTCATTTGTAATAACTAGTTGTAATAGATTAGCTCTTTGTATTAATTTGGTTGTTAGATTTAATAACTTCTCTTGATCATAGCCACGTTCTATTCCTAATTGGCTTTCTAGAGTTGGCCTAAAGTTGTTTAATCCCCAGCCGATATTAAATAGAATATAGAAGATCACAACACATTTAAAAGTTAATGCCGTACAAGTCATTGTGATTTTCTTCCATCCATTCTGTGTCTTAAAAACTTGGTAAAACTTATAGATAAGAAATAACCCTATAATCATATACAATACATCTCCTACAGAAAAAGGGAATAGACTCGTAATCGTATTGAAAACTTTACATAAATAGAAATAAAAACCATTTGTATAAAAGGCTTCAATAGCATCAGGAAAACGTGTAATAATATTAAAAGTAAGAATAGAACAAACAAATAATATCAACCAATATCTTAATTTCATAAAAGTGTGCTAAATTTCATTTGATTAATTTAGAATAGATAAAAATAAATATATTTGTATCAAATTCTAAAACTATGAGTAAAGTTAAGAAAGGTGAGAGAACTATCTTCGTTTGTGACGGAAAAAAATGCTGTAGATATAATGAAGAGACTAAAAGTTGTTTTAAAGCTTTATTAGAAGAGAGTGGGCTTTCTAACGATTACTCTGTGTGTAAGATGAAATGCCAAGGGATGTGTAAGAGTGCTCCTGTGGTGTATATCTCTTCTCATGACAAGTACAAGAAAGAAGTAGGAGCAAAGAAAGCAAAGAAGATCTTTCAAGAATATATAATCGCTTAGATCTAGACACTATTGCTATTTATTTTATTACCGTAATATAAATCGTGTCTGATCCAAACAAGAACAAGGCTATTTAGTATACTAAGTAGCCTTGTTTTTTATATGCTTGATAGTAAATTGAATTTAAAATGTCTATGTTTGAAGCCAACTAATTAATTTTATATTTATGAAGCGTGTTTTATTTACCCTTGTCATTTGTTTAATGACTATTACTTCTTTTGCACAGAAGACTATAGATAATCCTAAGAAATTCTTAGCGTCTCTCGCTGCTCACTGTGGCAAGGCTTATGCAGGTCAAATCGTGTCTCCTAATGTACCTGCTGATTTTAAAGATAAAGAGTTATTGATGAAGGTAATCTCTTGTAAGGAGGAAGAAGTGAAAATCTCATTCTTTGTAGGGGAAGATTTATCTCGTACTTGGGTATTTACACTAGAGAATGGACTAGTAAAGTTAAAACACGACCATAGACATCAAGATGGAACACCAGATGATATCACGATGTATGGAGGTACTGCTACTAATACAGGCTTTGCTGATATGCAATTCTTTCCATCAGATCAAGAGACAGTAGATATGATGAGTACGATAGCAGGGAATGTATGGTGGGTGACGATTAAAGATAATAAATATACCTATAATCTAAAGAGAGTAGATAGTACAGGTTATTTCAGTGCTTCTTTTGATTTGTCTAACGAGGTGAAAACAGATAAAATGCCTTGGTAATATCACTGTGAATATCTTCTTTATAAATGGCTAAATTTTGTTACTCAATTTTCTATCTTGCAGGCTCAATAAGGCTTTGAGGGAATCAAAGTAATAAGAGAAGTATAGATGAAAATAAATAGAATAGCAAAAAGAGGATTATTTGAATATCAAAAAGACCGCAACGAAGAAGGGTTAATGTTATATGACTTTCTAGAAGAGCGAGTTATTCGCTTTGCAGATTATAAAGAATGGCGTATTAATGCTATTTCTCCAGATGGGAAGTACATTGCTATAAATAAGATATCAGAGACGACTAGAGCGTTTAAAACAGATTTTGCTATTCTACGTGTGGATACACAAGAACAAGTGTTTTTTACGAATACTTATTTTGTATATGATGCAGAGTTTAGTTTAGACTCAGATAAAGTACTGATTGTTGCTCATAATAAAAAACCTTTTTGTTTAGATTTAGCTACCAAAGAGATTATAGCAGAGATGCCTAAAAATATCCGTACTTATCAAGGGAGTTTTAATAAAGAAAAGAATCAATTCATTGCTCCTTCAGAGACTTTTAAGGATACACTTTATCTATTTGACTTTGCCTCAGGCGAAACAGAGAAGATAAAAACTAGTCTAAAAGAAAAGATAGGTAAGGTAGAGTATACTAATGATAGTCAGCATTTAATTGCGTTGACAGAAAGTAGTATTGTCTATTGTCTTGATTTATCATATAAGGTGATTTGGTCTGTTGATTTTAATACTTTATTAGGATCACCTGTACGTATTAATTCATCAAGTATGTTATTGTCAGAAGATAATCAATATCTAATGTTAGAAGCATCCTCTACTGAGACCAATAATTGGGGAGCAGAGTTTGTTCTAGAAGTAAATACAGGAAAATTAGTAAATACTATAGAAGGATATCAATATAGAGGTAGAATACAAGATGCACTCTTCGATAATAAGGTATTATTATATACTTATCATACCTTAGATATGCTGACAGGAGAGGTTAAGGAGTTAGAATTAAAGAGATAAAATAAAAAAAGCCTCATTAGACATTCGTCTTTTGAGGCTTTTTTCTCATAGCAATTTAATTTATTTTCAATTGTGGGGCAATATATATTCAATTTAGGATAGATCTTTATTACCAACTTGTGTTTCGAACAAAGAAAATAAAGCTTTTTTTATCTTTAAAAGCAGTGCAAATGTATGTGTATCTCATAAAATATACAATCTTATAGATGCGGTATTAACATAAAGTATACCTTTAGTATACAGGTGAAGCTCAGTATAATAGCTTTTTGAAATTTTATAAGATATCGTTTTGACTATAAATGTCTTATTTTTAAATAGATACTAGCTTTTTATCTTGTTTAAATCAATATGATTGTACAAAACGTGTATTGCGTTGTGTTTTTTATAAATGTTAAAATTTATCATTATGTTAAGGGTTACTTGTGCCATAATTGAGTCTAATCAGAAGGTTTTGATAGCTCAGCGAAATCAAAATATGTTATTGCCTTATAAATGGGAGTTTCCAGGAGGAAAGGTAGAGAAAGGGGAGCAAGACGAAATGTGTATTGTGAGAGAGATAAAAGAAGAGCTCAATCTAAATATTGTAGTACAATCTAGGCTCACACCTGTAACTCATCACTACGATACATTTTCTTTAGAATTATTTCCCTTTATTTGTCATACAGATTCACAAGAGTTTGAAGTTAAAGAGCATGCTCAAGTTTTGTGGATAGAAGCTCAGGATTTATTAAACTATGATTGGGCAGAAGCGGATACCCCTATTGTGAAAGAGTATTTAGCACTAAAGTAAGTTTACAGAGGATTTAACTTAAACTTTTTATTGTTTATAAGAACTCCAACTTTATATTCTTTACAACCGCTGAGATTACTTAACCTAATTTATAAAATTTAATAAAATACCAAAATCTATAAATAGAAATAGGTAATATTGTAGTGTGACGATATCCTATAGGTACATTAAATAGAGAAGGATAAAGATATTTGTCATCAAAAGGAGGGAGGTACTTCTTTTTGAAGATTTAAAAATATGTGTGAATATGGCTTTATTTATAACCCTTGATAATGTTTATAGTCTATATGATCTTGATGCGGCAAGGAAGATAGATGGTATCGTTGTTTTTCATCAATACAGTAAGGCAAATCAAAACTATAAGAAACATAGCCGTCTGTTTGAAGGACTACTATTAGGTGTTGTATTAAAAGGGGCAATGAAAACTCAAATTCACTTTTCTGAATATGAGGTTAATGAAGGGGATATAGCAGTTGTTCCTCCGCAGGTGATGATCGAAACAAAGTCTTTAAGTGAAGATGCAGAAATAGTAACTATTGGTCTTTCATTAGATTTTATTTCAACTTTTCCCATATTAAGAGAATTTGTAATGAATGACCAGATTCGTTGGCAGCCAATTATAAGATTAGATCCCGAAGAGCTTCTTTTACAACAGGAGTTAATCAAGCTTATTGAGAAAGTATACAATAAGAAGCAAAGCTCTAATAAAATAGAAATGCTCAAACATCTTGTTATGGTATTGATTAATTTGATTATCGAAAAGTATCAAGATGTGCCTAATACTAAAAACCAAACGAAGAATCGAACACACGAAATCATCGATAACTTTTACTCTTTGGTATCTAAATATGCTCACAAGCAACGCAATGTACAGTTTTATGCAGATAAACTACATTTAAGCACGCAGTACCTCTCGTCGTTTCTTAAACAAAATACGGGAAGATCTACTTTGCAATGGATTGATCATGTACTTATATTACACGCTAAAACACTACTTAAATCATCAAGTCTATCAATAAAAGAGATTAGTAATGAGCTAGAGTTCACAGACACTAGTGTGTTCTGTAGATACTTTAAGCGAAATACAGGAATGTCTCCTAAGTTATACCGAGAGGAAGAGTAATCATCAAGAAGGCTTAGAAATAGTACTTAAAACCTCTTAAATCGTCAATACCCTGTTTTGTCACTCTGTTTACTTTTACCACATGAAAAAAACAGATAAAAAAGCAGCAGTAGGGTTTATATTTATTACCCTATTGCTAGATATAACAGGATGGGGTATTATACTTCCTGTCGTTCCAAAACTGATTGGTGAGCTTATTCAAGGTGATATTAGCGAAGCTGCTAAGTATGGTGGATGGCTTGGTTTTGCCTATGCATTTACACAGTTTGTGTTTTCACCCTTAGTAGGTAATCTTAGTGATAAGTATGGTAGACGACCTATTTTACTTATTTCTCTTTTTGGCTTTTCGATAGATTATATTTTATTAGCTCTTGCACCTTCTATAGGATGGTTATTTATAGGACGTATCATAGCAGGACTGACTGGAGCTAGTATTTCTACAGCAAGTGCTTATATTGCTGATATATCTACTGATGAGAACAGAACAAAGAACTTTGGGGTAATAGGAGCTGCTTTTGGACTAGGGTTTATAATAGGACCTGTGTTGGGAGGTTTATTAGGACATTATGGAGCGCGAGTGCCTTTTTATGTAGCCGCTGTATTATGTCTTCTGAATTTCCTTTACGGGTATTTTATGCTTCCTGAGAGTCTAGATAAGAGTAAGAGAAGGTCATTTGAGTGGAAACGTGCTAATCCGATAGGTTCTTTTCAGTTTTTATTTAAACATCCTAAAATTTCCAATCTAGTATTTGCTTTAGTGTTCGTCTATATTGGACTACATGCAGTTCAGAGTAATTGGCATTTCTTTACGATGTATAAGTTTAGTTGGACAGAAAGGCTAGTGGGTATCTCATTAGGGATATTAGGATTGTTAATTGGGTTGGTACAAGGAGTATTGATAAGATGGAGTGCGCCTAAATTAGGAGAGCAAAAAAGTATCTATTTAGGACTTTTATTTTATGCATTAGGGCTATTATTGTTTGCTTTTGCAAATCAAGGATGGATGATGTTAGTCTTTTTAATACCGTATTCTTTAGGGGGTATCTGTGGTCCTTCTCTTCAGTCTTTAATTAGTAAAAGTATCCCTTCTGATCAACAAGGTGAATTACAAGGAGCCTTAACAAGTTTAGTGAGTGTTACTTCTATAATAGGTCCACCTGTTATGACTAACTTATTCTATTATTTTACTCATGAGAATGCACCTTTTGAGTTTTCGGGAGCTCCATTTTTATTGGCGTCGCTATTGATGTTTATCAGCGCAGTGTTTATCTATTATAGCTTTAAAAAATATAAAAGCTAAGTGTTTATGGGGGATGGAATTACTATCAAAAGGATATTGCATAGTATAAGTACTTTATAATGTCTTTTGATCTTGAAAGATTAGAATAATGAAGAAACACCTAGGCTATGTTAGTATTAATTACTTATTTTATTGCTGTTATTTTTACAAATGTCGCAAAAAGCCCTCCTTGTTTTTAGCATATTGTAACCGTTATTTTTGTGTAGAGTTCATAACTTTATATTCAATTTAAAAACATAGAATATGCCTTGGAATCCAACAGTATACAACAAGTTTAAAGACGTTCGTTTTTTACCATTTTTTGATTTGAGCAGTATGATTCAAGAAACTAAATCGATGAAAGCAGTTGATTTAGGATGTGGTACAGGAGAACAGACAGCTTTATTAGTAGAGAAGTTTAAACATGCTATATTTACAGGGATTGACTCCTCTTTAGAAATGCTTGAGAAAGCCCATCCAGTAGAGTCAGATAGACTAGTATTTAAACATCAGACGATAGAGGAATTTACCTCAGCTGATGAGTCTTGGGACTTGATTTTTAGTAATGCTGCTTTACAGTGGTCAGATAATCATGGAGAGTTATTTCCTCATCTTATTTCTAAGGTAAATGCAGGAGGACAGTTTGCTGTACAAATGCCTTGTCAGGCTGAAAACATACTAAATAAATTGCTCTATGATTTAGCAGATCAACAGCCCTATAAAGCGCAATTAAAAGGATGGAACAGAAGACCTCCTGTTTTAACTCTAGATCAATATGCACAGATTATGTTTGATGGAGGATTAAGTGAACTTCATATTTCTCAACGTGTTTATCCTATTATAGCAGAGGATCACGATACTTTATATGAATTTATTGCTGGTTCAGCCTTGATTCCGTACCTAGAGAGATTAGATGAAGAAGAGAAAGTCTTATTTATCAAAGCATTTAAAGAAAAGATAGCTGCTACATTTCAACAGTTGCCAGCTTTATATGCATTTAAGCGAATATTACTCTATGGTATAAAAAAGTAGAGTAAAACAACAAAGCCTAATTACGCATTTCTCGTAATTAGGCTTTGTTATTAATTGATATGGTATAAACTAAACTATTTTCTTCATTGGGTACATCCGCTAAAGCTCGGTCTTTCTAAGATTAGATTTGTAGTTTTTACCTTAGTACACGACAAAAGTATTAATTAGTTGATTTTAAGAGAAATAAAGGGAGGAGTGATTTGCAAAAAAGGCTGATATTCAGTATATTAAAGTTTTCCTCCTACAGAATGTCTTTAAAAACGAACAACAGCCTAGAGTACAAAAATACAGAACTTCTAACAACTATAAAAGCCAATTTTAAAGGTAAATTAGGGTTAGCTAGGATCCGACTTATTTGTTTGTTTATCGTCTCTCTATGCAAAGTAAAGTCTGTGAATTTTTCTAAAGTATCAACTGGATTTGACAACTGTGCTGAAACTAGTAGTAACTATAGACGTATTCAGCGCTTTATATCCTCAGTTGATTTAAAATTGGAATGGATTTCAAGACTTATCTTTGGGCTTATTCCTACCCAGGAATCCTATGTTCTTGTAATGGATCGCACCAATTGGAAGTTTGGTAAACAAGACATAAACATCTTAATGCTAGGTATTAGTTATAAGAATATGTGTTTTCCAATACTGTTTAAAATGTTAGATAAACGAGGTAATTCAAATACAAATGAGCGAAAAGAACTCATTAATACTTTTATTGATTGGTTTGGTAAAGATTGTATTAATTGTGTATTAGCAGATAGAGAATTTGTTGGAGAGGATTGGATTAGCTATCTAAATGATAAGCAAATTAAATATTACATTCGTATTAGAAATAACTTCAAGGTTTACTTGTATAGTAAACAGAAAGAAATAACAGCTTCTCATCTATTTAATAACTTAAAACCTGGTCAAACAAGACAGTATCACAAGATTGTTAGAATTCATAATCAGCTATGTTATATCTCTGGAACTAAAGTGATAACAGATGGTAAAATAGACTTCTGTATAATCATAGGTTTTAATAAACCAGAGAAAGCTTTAGATACTTACAAAATAAGATGGCAGATAGAAACACTATTTAAAGCCTTCAAGTCTAGTGGCTTTAATATAGAAGATACACACTTGAAAAAAATAGATAGAATTGAAAAACTACTCATGTTAGTGATGATCGCTTTTGTGTGGTGCTATAAGATTGGGGACTATATTGACACTATAAAACCTATCAAAATCAAGAATCATGGCAATAGGCTTATTAGTGTATTTAAACTTGGACTTGACTACTTATCAAGATTATTACTTTCTAAAAATGAATACAACCCTTTAAATATCAATTGCTTTAGTTTTTTGTCGTGTACTTAGAGTTTTTACCTATTTTATTTTGAATAACTAAGACAATTTAATAATAAGTAGCCCAAGTAATACACTGACTATTAGGATGCCGCTTATGATAAGTACTCCTTGTCCTATATGCTTCATATATCTTTTTCCATCGAAGGTAAAGTATTGAGGATGAATACTAAACTCTTTAAATACAGACGGGTCTATTCTTAAATCAGGTCTAAAGCGAACAATACCTTCTATGAATTTTGCTCTTAACGCTCTTGCATTTTTGATTTGATATACGCTCCCAACATCTGCACCGTCAAATACAACTTCAGTTTGAACGCCATCTATTCCTACAGCTAATCTCCATGTCTTATTTACAGGTACTAAGTATACATCATAGTACTCTGAACGGTAAGAATGCCCTAATTGATGATAAAGAACTTCAGCCGTACTTCCATCTTTTTTAGAAAAGTGGATACCTTGATCATCTACTTTGATATTTCTTATGGCTAGAGCCATTTTACTTTTTATATAACGATAAAAGCGGTACAATACTATAGCCCATATAGGGTAGTAGAATAGACCTATAATGACTAATGTCTTAATTTGTGTTGATACCAATAAGGGTAACAAAGCCAGAAAGACAAATAAGCTCACTAGCAGCGCACCTCCAGAAATATTGAAGATCCAAGTAAGTAGTACATTATCCTTAGAGTATAGTGGTGAAAAATCTTTTTGACAATTCTTTTGCATTCGTCGAATATACAAAAAAAGCATAAAAGGAGACTTTTTGAAAGGTATTTTATTAAACGAGTTAATGATTAGTATTGATCGTTATTGGGCTTACTCTTTTACTTCTTTCAGTAACAGCTATTCCTGTATATAGAAAAGGATAAGAATTTTTGGTGATGGGAATATTTTAGAGCTTACAATAATTTATTTTAATATATTGAATTTGATGTTTTTACGGTCTTATTTGAATATTTTAATTCTATCTTATCCCAAAATAGTATATAGTTCATAAATTAAGAATTGATATAATGTTTTGAAATTATTTAGTTGTGATTCTATTTTGTTTTTATAAAATTATTTAACAATATTTATTTTATTATTGGTAATTATTGTTTATTATTCAAACTAAGTCGGGTGTTGTTTGCATTTTGTTTTGATAATTTAATTTAACATATTATGTTTGTTGTTAGAAAGAGAAAGTCGAATAAATATTTCAATTCATATCATCTATTCATGTCTCGAAATTCTCTCAAAATAAGTTAGGTATTTAAATAAATATATTGTTAAATGATAAAATATATCTTAGTCTTTTTTTTATCTCCTTTGTTTTTGTTTTCACAAACTAAAATAAAAGGACAAGTTCTTACTACAGACAGTAATTCTATTGAATTTGCAACAGTATTATTAACTAAAGAGGGGAAGCTATTAAAATCCGATATTTCTGATGAGAATGGATTCTTTCAAATAGAAGAAAAACAAGGGGAATACCTATTTAAAATAGCCTATTTAGGTAATGAACTCTTTGAAAAAGAGATCAACTTAAAAGAGAATGTTGATTTAGGGGTGATTAGAATCGACTACGGAACTGAATTGAAAGAAATAATGATAGAGTCGAAGCTTAAAATGAAAAAGAACTTCGATAAATATGAAGTGACTAATATTTCTAATTCAATATTAGCTAAAAATAAATCAACACTAGAGTTTCTAAATACTGTTCCTATTGTAAATGTTGCTCCAGATGGTAAATCAGTTAAGATTAAAAATAGCAAGAGCGTATCGATTCTGATTAATGGTCGAAATGTAGGAGGAAATGATGTTGCGTTGAGTATGTTACAGTCTATCCCTGCAGTAGATATAAAGAAAATCGAAGTGATAGAGAATCCTGGGAGTAGTTACAGGGCAGGTGATAATGGTATCATCAATGTGATTGTAAACAAAACAAAGGAACAGCCTTTTAAAGTAGTTTTAAATGCTAAGTCTACACAATCATTTTATAATACACAAGACGGTTCAGCTTACTTAGCTTTCTCTAAAAATAAATGGGCGGTCACTTCTGGAGTCAAATTGGAAAATTCTAAAAATAAAGCATATAGATATGATTCTTATATTGACTTTAAAAGTAATGACGAAACTCAAATAGAAAGTAATGCTATTACAAAAGGAACAAATTATACTCCTTATGTAAATATTGATTACACTCTTAGCAAAAATCAGACTATAGGTATGAGTTTAAGCTCTAGGTTTAGTAACAATGAAACCAATAGAGATATTGTTAGTTCTTATTACAATGTAACAAACAATCAATTAGATTCCTTGAATATTGCAAAAAATAAAGATAAAATAAGTAATTACCACGTAGTGTATTATAATTTAAATCATAAGATTGTATTAGATACTTTAGATAGTAATATAAGCTCAGATTTTAATTATTATAACTCTAGGAATAATAGAGATATGTTTAATACGTTCTCTTACGCGAACGGCAAAGAAAAGAGGTTTCTACAAAATCCTGACAATACTACTGAGTTAATAGAGTTTAAGACAGACTATGAGAAAAACTTCAAAGACAGTAGTAAACTGACTACGGGGATTAATTATTCTAAGAGTAATATTAACAGTGATAATTTTTTTGGAAATTACAATGGTGTTGAATATGTATCTGATGATAGACAAACTAATGTGTTTAAATATAAAGAAGACTATTTTGCTTTATTTGCGAATTACCGTAAGTTGTTTTCAGAATCTTTTGGAGTACTTATTGGTTTGCGCTACGAATATTTATCAGCAAAAGGTACTTTAAAATCAGACTCTGAAACTGTGAAAATTAGTAACTCAAACTTGTTTCCATCTTTAGCCCTTTTGTATGGAATAAATGATGAACACCAATTGACTCTAAATTTTGCTAGTTCTATAACTCGTACCCCTTATAGCAATCTTAATCCGTTTATATATATAAACTCACCGAATTCAATTAGGGTGAATAACCCTTACCTTAAAAATACTAAAAAATCATTTGTAGGCTTGACTTATACCTTTTTTGATGATTATAACTTAGAATTAGGTTATGCGAAGACCCATAATCTATTTAATAATTTTGATGCTGTAATTGATAATGTAATTGTGAATACGATAGATAATTTTGGAAACGGAGACGGTTATGGAGGTAATTTCTATTTTAATAAGAATCTCTTTAAGAACCATTGGAGTTTTTCGTTTAGTATGTCTTTGGAAATGTATAAAGTTAGAGGAGAGTATAATAATATTCCAGTAAAAATCGACAATACAAACTTTTATTTCAACATCAAAAACAACCTGTTTTTTGACAAGAAAAAGAACACTGTTTTAACCTTAACTTACGGTTATGACAATGGCTTTGAGGATATATTCGGTAAAGTGAATGCTCAACACTCTCTTAACCTTGATTTAGGAAGATCGTTTAATGATTTTTACGTAAGTATTGGAGCGTATGATTTATTGAAGCCAGATACTAATATGAGGTTTAGTAACTCTGCCTATAGCTTTAATAAAAAGCAAGAATATTTTAAGAGCTATTTTATAAGTATGAGATATACATTAGGTAATAAGAGAATAAAGAATGTAATTTCAAAAGAACAAAATGAACGATTAAATTAAGAGTATAAGGTAGTCTAGATATAGATTAATTTATATTGAGACTTGAGATAATATGATATTTATACGAAAGAAGCTGCTTCAATAGATCTATTGAAGCAGCTTCTTTATATATTCACTTTCCTACACGAAATAGAGTAGAGGTATCCTTGTATATAGTACATTAGTCTTAAATTAAAATATTTTCATATCACCATCTTTGATCAACTGTTTCTTTTTCATGATATAGTAGATTAGGTATGACAAAATCATAGGTAATATAATCTGTAAACCTAGTATAGCCAATATAATATAGGAAGTAGAGTAGGCCTCTTTCATCGCATTAAAGGTTCCTATCTGACCGACTAACCCACAGCTCCCCATACCTGATTCTAATGCCGTATTTTGCATATCAAAGAACAAAATAGCTATTGGACCTAAAATAGCAGAGGCTAAGGTTGGTGGGATCCATATCTTCCAATTCTTATAAATATTAGGTACTTGTAACATACTAGTACCGATACCCTGTGCTAGTACTCCCTTTAGCCCATTATCTTTATAACTGATGGTCGCAAAACCTATCATTTGAGCACAGCATCCGATGGTCGCCGCTCCTGCTGCCAATCCATCTAGTTGTAACATCAAGCATAAAGCAGCTGAAGAGATTGGTAAGGTTAGAACCATACCCACTACCACAGCGATAACCATACCCATGATTAGAGGATTAGCCTCTGTAGAAAATATAATAACCTGCCCAATCCATTGCATCAACTGATTAACACTAGGTCCAATCCATTGTGCTAAAGCTACTCCTACTAAAACTGTGACTATTGGAGTTATCACTATATCTATCCTTGTTTCGCCTGCTACAGCTTTCCCGATTTCTACAGCAATAATAGTCGCAATAAACACACCTAATGGGCCACCTAATTGATACGCTGCTACACCTACCACTGCAGATGAGAATAACACTAGCTGCGGTGCTCTTAAACTATAGGCAACGGCTAATGCGATTACAGGGCCTGTCGCCTGATTCGCAAATGGCCAAACGACCTCCTTTAAAAACGAAATACCAAATTCTTCTCCTATCGTCTTTAGAATAGTTCCTACTAGTAGAGTAGCGAATAACCCGTAGGCCATAGCCCCCATAGCATCGATAAAGTATCGTTTGCTTGAAATCTGTATGTCTTTTCTTTGAAGAAATTGTTTCATTAAGTATTTAATTTAATAAAGTACCTATTATAAGGTACTATAATCGATGCGAAAGTATTAATAATTATAGTAGCAATGTTAATGTTATTCTTAAATTAGTGTCTTCATTAACAAATTAAAGAAATGAATATTTTCAATACTTCTATTAAATCAATATTATTGCTATTCATCTTCCTTTTTCCTTCTTTTATAATGGCTCAGTCACCCGTTATACTAGATAAGATTACAACATTGGATAGTTATAAGAAACTGTATGAAGCGAATACTTTTGATCATAATAACAGTTACTTTAAGTCTAATGATAAAGGGCAGTGGAATAATATACCTATTAAGGAGGTATATTTTTATAAAGATTACTTTATGTGTTCTATTGATACTTCAGTTAAAAATACAGCCAAAAGGTTAGCCTCTTATTTAGAAAAAAACTATCCTGATAATCTAATAGTTGAAGAAGGATACTACGAACGCACCTACACAGTTGTCACTCGTGCTTTTCGCCTTGATTTTACAGCAAAAGTGAAAGAAGATACTGAAGTACTCGAAAATACTAAGGGAGAACTAAGTATCAAATTTAAAAAAGTAGAGGACAATCCTTTAGCTAATTTGTCAGATGAGTTAAAGGTCAACAGAGATGGTATTATTTGCTTACTAAAAATAGAGTGTTATAATGTTGTTCCTGCTATTTTTGCAGATGGCATTCCCGTACTTTCCAGAAATACAGAAGACAAGTATTCTCGCTACGAGACCATTGAGCTAAATAAGTATATCCTAACCCCTGATATACCTATTGATTTGTCTTTTATCTTTACACCTGGTATTGATAAAAAGGGGCAAGTCATGTCTAAGGTTCCCAAGAGTTCATACGCTAAAATTGCTATTGAATATGTAAATGTGAAAGGCGATCTTTTAAAAACGGTCAATCTATTTGACAACGAAGCTTATGTCACAGATACTATTGTCAATAATGGCAAGACACAATACTACCATTATACAGGGACAAATGACTATACGAAAAAAAACATCCAGTTTAGTCATCAATTAAAAGCTCCTGTAGAGTATAAATTAACAGGGTGGTCTGAGGGTAAAGATCTCCGCAAAGAAAAGAACTTAGAAGAGCGAATAAAGCAGTTCTATGCAGATTATGCAGCACTGATTATGGATAAGAACATCGCTAGAATCACTCAGTTATTATATCCTTCTTTTTTAGAGAAATATACCTATAACTACAATGGTACGAAGTTAAAATCTTATACAGAATACAGCTATATAAAGTATATGCTTAATAATTCATTTAAGGTAGTGACAGCACAGACTACTAAACTGCACATTAGCACTAATGGGCAATTAGCTTTTTTAGAATCTCTTGATAAAACGACTTACCTAAAAGCGGTAGGCTTAGATCAAATAGAGAATATATCCTTTCTGTTTTATATAGATAAAAATACAAACGAACTAAAAATCATTCGATGAAAAAATATCTCACTATACTTATATTTTTTTTAGTAAACCAACTAGCGATAGCACAAGTTGATTTAGATAAATATAACGCTGCTACTACTAACCAAGAATATATGGACTTACTGAAAAGCGATTTGCAACAGCTTAAAATGTTTGTGAACTTGTTTGGTAAAAGCAGTGATAAATCATCCTCTATCTCTAAAATAGCTCCCCTAAAAGTGTCCTTTAATCAACGCGATTACGATGCTACTATTGATGAATTAAGTAAGGCTAATATTCAGTTTACTAATTTTATAGTTAAAGATTCTTTTTCTATAAAGCTGACCCAGGACCCTTCTATCTATCGATCGCTAGAAGATATTAAAGCTCCTATCTATCTAAAAAAAGTATATTATAACGATGGCACTACTCAAGATATAGAAGTTAAAGAGAATATCAATACCCACTTTGCTCCAGAACTAGGGCTTAGTAAGGCTGTCAATAAGGTAGAAATAGAAATAGCTTTCTCTACAGTACAGAAATTAGATAGTGTAGTACTGCCTGCTAAAGTTAATCAGAAAGTAAACTATAGAGGAGTAGAACTAGAAGTAGTAGAAGTATCTGATAAAGGAGTTTTGATAAAAGCATTGTCAGATGATATAGAACTTGACGAGATACAAGCGCTCTTAAAAGATAAAAGAAGAGTGAGTAGCTATAGATCACAACGAGCGGGAACGCACCCAGACAAGTTTAATCTTTTTTTGAAGAAATGCTTGGATAAAATAGAAAATATCATGACTTATTCTAAGGCTAATATAGCTATGGTACATGCTCAATTCAAGAGTGAAGTAGGAGCTAAGCTAATCGAATTAGAAAGCGAAATGTCTGCTGAATTTAATAAATCAGAGGGGGTTAGTTATTTGTATTACGAGTTTGGCGCACCTATGGATAAGCTTGTTATTTATGACCAGAGCCAGACGTATAATAGAACTATTGTCAAAACATTAATTAACCAAGAGCCAAAATCTCGTTTTATTGTCAATAGAGATTCTAAAACATTTATATACAACGCAAATCTAAAGTTAATAACAGAACTTGCAGATAAGTATTATCCTTTAAATGATTACTTCTTTGAGACTGATTTTCAATATTTCTATTTAAATGACAAATTTGAAATGCTGCCTCTAACTTATTACAAGTTAACCAATGTGCTAAACAATTATGTGATAATAGAAGAAGATGATGAGTCGCCTCAGGAATTAGTTGATCCTGCGAATAAAAAGATAATGAATGTAGATAAATTTGATACTAATAAAGATTATAATTACTCCTTGATAACAGCAGATAATGCACATTATATACTAAGCAATAAAAGTCTAGTGCCTCAGAAAATAAACCAAGTAGACAAGGTAAGCAGTGCTAATGGTGGTTATTTTGTGGTGACTAAGGATGATAAGTATGGCTTTATGAATATAGAAGGTCAGCTTGTTATCCCTGCGCAGTATGATGACGTAAAAGAGTTTTCTAGCATGACAGACCTATTGCCAACAGATTTGCTATTTGCTGTAAAGCAGAATGACAAATGGGGATTTGTAGATATACATAATAAAACGGTTATTCCATTTATGTATAGTGATATCAAAAGTACTTTCTCTTACGGACTAGCATTAGTCTATCTAGATGATAAGCTAGGGTTAATTAACCTAAAGAATGAAAAGAAATCTAAGTTTATTGATAGAAATTACTCTGCTTCAAGTAATTTCGGAAAGAGAACAATAAGTTTAAGCGATGGTACTTATAATTATAAGGGAGAAAAAGAAAAGGAATAAGGGACAGTATTCGATAGATACTATACCTCCGTAAGTTATTACAGACACCCCTCCATTGATTTCTATCAATGGAGGGGTGTCTGTTTAGTATAATGTGGTTTTATGTATTATCTCTTAATTCCCACTATTAAGTAGGTGTCTTTTTTTAGACTATTGATCAGAACTTTTTTAGGTTTTCTGTTGTTTTGCTTGAGGATTGCTAGGGGTATTCTTGCAGGTTTCTTCGACAAAACAGCCTTCTAGGCAAGGAAACCCCAAGGAAAGTGCAAGCAAACTCCTAGAAAGTGCAAGGAAAATAGATTATTAACCTCTTATAGCTATAGTAGACTAAATTATCACAAGAGTATATTATACTTCAAATATATCTAATTATATTCTTTTTTAATTAGAATAGAGATGGTATTCATCTCATTTATATTTTGGATATTTCCTTTAAATGACAGTATTATATCTAAAGAATTGGGAAGATGATATCTGATTTTGAAGAATTAATTCTCTTGGGGGTAAGATTTAAAAATTGTGTAGGAGATTAATTTATTATATATTTTAATATGCTCTTAACACATATGGAGTGAAAACACTCATATTTATTAAACTTAGCATTCTTATTAGATAATAAAAGTTATTTAGTACTAGATTTAGTACTATATATAAACAAGTAAGGTAGTTGATAATATGTAAATCATTATCACTATAGATAAACTTTAAATCTCAAGCTATATGATAATGAAAACTTTTTTAAAAGTATTGTTGTTTTTAACTCCTATGATATGTTTCTCACAAGTAAAGCAGACAGTACGCTTTCAAAATTTGTATGAGAAGGAATCTTTAGAGAGTAACTGGTATATAGAAAAAGGAGTTACTGAGTATAGTTTAGTAGTAGATAGCTTAAATAAAAAAGAGAAGTCTCTGTATATAAAATCTTTTGGTGATAATCATTCCTATTGTAGTGTGTTAAGCAAAATACCGAATGGGTATCAGGGAGATACTCTTATGCTATCTGCGCTTATTAGAAGTAAAGATATTGAAAAAGGTGATGCTAAGATTATGATTAATCTTTTAAAGAGAGGAAGTTCTATAAAATATGCTATGCTAGAACATAATGAGATAGTAGGAACGACAAATTGGAAAAAGTATAGTGTAAAGCTTCCACTCGATACAGCTACAGATACGATTTTTATTGTTGGAGGATTACAAGGAAAAGGAGAGGTGTGGTTTAAAGACTTTGAGGTGACACTAGATGGTAAGAATCTAAAAGAGCTAGAAAACGTTAAAAAAGCACCTCCTAAAGCAGAACTAGATAATGAGTTTGATACTGGTTCTAAGTTTACAGTGGATAAAGTGAATGAGACGAGTGTAAAGAGGTTAGCAGAATTATGTAAGGTGTGGGGGAGACTTAAGTATACTCATCCAGATATCGCAAAGGGTAATTACAATTGGGATTATGAGCTCTTTAGGATATTACCAATTGTAAAAAGAAATGACTTCCAAGAACAATTAGTACTATGGAAAAATCGTTTTGGCGAAGAGTCCTTGACAATTCCTAGCAATCACTATTATGTGGATTTTTTTCCAAATGTAGGTAATGCAATTTTTGAGAATGAGAAGAGTTATAAAGATATTAGCTTTGATGATCACGGTTATCGTTTATTAGCGCTATTTCGTTATTGGAATGTGATAGAATACTTTTATCCTTATAAAAATTTGATTTCTAAAGATTGGGATACAGTATTAGAAGAATATATCTTCAAGTTATTGTCTAGTAGAGATGAGTTAGAATATAAGATGGACCTGATGAAATTGACTAAAGAACTGGGGGATGGACATTCTTTCTTTAATGCAAAAGGAGATAGGCTGATGGGGGAGTATTTAGGACTAAAGATTATACCTCTTAAAGTTAGGTTTATAGAAGGTAGATTAGTGGTCACAGAACTAATCAAGGAAAGAGAAGATGAGTTTAAAGTCCGTATTGGTGATGAAATAAAAACAATCGGAGGAAGAGATGTTAAAGAAATAATGCAGGAAAGAGAAGGGTTCTATCCTTATTCTAATAATAACGCTAAGCTATATAATTTAGCAAGTTTTATGTTGAGAACGAATAAAGCAGAGTTAGAATTAGGATTGTGTAGTGAACAAGGCGATTTTAAAGAATCATTACCTACTGTTGATTTACATGACTTTGCTTTTTTTACTGATCCTTTAATTTCGCATCAGGACTTAGATAATAATCTAGGTTATATCAATATTGGAGCTTTGAAGAGTGGAGAGTTGACTGATATTATGTCGCGTTTTAAATCTAAAAAGGGGATTATCTTAGACTATCGTTCTTATCCGATTATTAGTTTAGGAGAGTTAATGAAATATTTTACCCAATCAGGTGTGCCTTTTGTTAAATATAAAACACCAAGTAAGAATGAATTAGGTAAATTAAATGACGATGAAAGTAAGACATATGGCGATCCTAATTATTACTATCCAGGGAAAGTGTCTATTCTAGTAGATGAAAGTACAATGAGTGCATCAGAATTTAATGTTATGGGATTACAGACATCACCTAATGTAAAAGTAATAGGTACACAGACAGCTGGTGCAGATGGTAATATCAGTATTCTAATATTACCAGGGGATATACAAGTTATTTTCTCAGGTATCGGTATATATTATCCTGATGGCTCTGAGACTCAGAAAGTAGGTGTGAGAATAGATGAAGAAGTTATCCCTACTGTACAAGCTCTAAAAGAAAAGAGAGATTTAATACTAGAAAAAGGAATTGAGAATTTGCTTTAAAAAAGAAATATTTATGATTAGAGAATTTATAGCTACATTATTTGTCTGTTTTGGTCTTTCTGTATCCTTTGGACAAGTACAAGAATTAAGTAAAGAAGATTTTATCAATTCTAATTTTGAATCTTTAACTACGTTGAAGTCAGATTTAAAAGATGTCAGTATTGTTGGGCTAGGAGAGTCTTCTCATTTTATGGGAGAAACTTATAGAGCTAAAGTAAAGATGGTGAAATATCTTCATGAAGAATGTGGTTTTGACGTATTGGCGATAGAGTCACCATTATATGATTCGAAGGAGTATTATAATGATAGTATTAGCCAAGGAAAAGTAACAGGCGATGATTTTCTAAGAAGTGGAGCAATAAGTGGAGTATGGCTTTCAGATGATATGCTTGAGTTATTTAATTATATCGTTGAAACACAAAAAACAGAGAGACCATTGATTTATACAGGTTTTGATAATAGCTTCTTCCATTTGGACAGTCAAATTGATGAAAATTTCAGAAAGTTTATAACAAAGCTAAATGAAGCAACTATCTCTGAAATCACCACAGATAGTATTTTTATTTCTTCTTTAAATCATGCAGTAAGAAAATCATATTCAATTAAGACACTACCAGTTTCTGATACTTTAGTGCTTTACAGTAAATTTGAAGAAATAAAAAAATCATTAGATAAATTAGAAGTTAAAGATAAATACTTTAAGTACTGGGAACAGATTTTAGTTAATCTAGAGTCTAGATACCGTATGAATTATAAGTTATATGACAGGGATTACATGATGGCTAAAAATGTTGACTATTTAGTTAACAATGAATATTCTAATAAAAAAATGATTTTATGGGCTGCAACAGTCCACTTATTGGCAGATAAAAATTCTACTCAAGACACTAAAAAGAGGGACAAACAGTTTATGGGATATTTTTTAAAACAGAAATATAAAGAGAAGTACTACCATATTGCTTTTGTACCAGGTAGTGGTGTTACTGGTCTTAAAGGGTATTTAGGTATAGGAAAGAAAAGAGCTGTTGCGACTAAAGGCAGCATAGAAAGATATATAAAAGAATCAATAAAGGAGGAGTACGCCTTTATGTCTACTAGAACTGATTTGAGTAAAGAGATAGTTAATAACCATAAGATTAATAAGTCATTATTAATAGGTTTAACCTCATATAAGACCAATATATCTACTGTAGTGGATGGTTTTTTCTATATGAGACAAGAGTATTTACCAGAATTTAAAGAAAGGAAAAGAGTGTGGACTGAATTTAACGAAAGTAATTCTATCCCTTTGTAGGATGAAAATAATTTTAATAACACAAAAGTATGTACTTTTAGTATTGATCATTTGTTGTTAATTTAGACAAGCCTTAAGGAATACTTAAGGCTTGTTTTTTTTATGATTATTCCAAAATATGCAATAGACATATAAACGATAAGTAATTGTACAAAATAGATCTGAATTCGGGATACAAACATACACTAGCATAGTTCTACAACTGATGGAGGAGTTATGAAGTAGTATTGCTTAGCAGTATTTGGTTAATGTGGATTTTGGAATTATACCTTATTCCTCCGAAAATAGGGGACTTCTATTTACATTTTTAGGCTATTGATTTATATAAACAATTCTAGATTTTGTAGATTGAAAAAATAGTTAGAATTTTGTACTCGTGAAATTTGCAATCGTCATATTATCCCTATTCATGTTATTCAAGCCAGTACTTCCGGTTGTTGAATATGTGGTGCTATATGATTATATCAAGGATGAACTTTGTGTGAACAGAGATAAGCCAGAGTTAGAATGTAATGGAATGTGTCATCTATCTAAAGAGATGGCTAATGCTTCTGATACAGGTAAAGATAAAAGCAAAAGCAATTTTGCTTCAGCAGAAATACAGCTTGTTTATTTTCAAGATATTGTAAATAACACATCTATTCATTTATTTAAGAATTATACGTTTAAGGCGTTCTTTAGCCTTGATAGTGTATATACTTATACTTTCAACAATTTCCTTTTTAGACCACCTGTCTAATAAACTATTGAATTTTAGTAGATTATTTGTTTCTATACCTAACGTGATTGTTGGTCTAGATAGTAAGTAATCATATCTCATTTCATGTATAGTGGATCATATATTGGTATAGTACATTGATCTGTATACGCCAGTATAATCAGTTGTATCTTTTTGGTATGAGGTGTCACTCTTTTGTGGTATGTACTGCATGGTGCTAAGTGATTTTATAGGAGAGTTTCTATATCTACTTAGAAATACGATGTCTATATCTCTATGATGATAAGCATCTACTGTATGCTTTTGGGGTAAAATAAGTAAAATAGTTTAACCGATGATATTGTCAATACACTTGATGATGTCCTTAATGCTGTACACTGATTTTGGGTTAAAAGATCAGGTGTATGATTTGATCTATAAAAGAGAATCATACAGATTCGCCTAGTCATGTACACACTTTTATGTAACAATGAGAATCTTAACGTGGATAGTAGTACTGTTTCTGTTTACTACAGCTTGTACTATTGATAAAACAGATTATGAATCAGAAAGTAATATTACGAATCCTGAGCATAATGAATTTAAGGAAGTAGTCTCAATCCAAAAAGACAACTATACAATAAGCCTAGAAGCCCTTAATGGACATCTGTACAAAGGGTATAATGAAGTAAGATTAAAAATCACTGATGCAACTACAAAGCAAGTCGTAGAGAATGCAAAAGTGACATTCTTACCTATCTATACTACCGCAGAAGGGAAGATAGAGTCATGCCCTAATCTATATGATATGGTGTATGATAAAGGAGAGAAAGTCTATAAAGGTTTTTCTGTTTTTACGCAAGAGAATACTCAAGGAGACTGGAAAGTGGAGATTATATTTAAGGATAAGAATCAAAGTATAAAAGCGAGTCAGCTTGTTTTCGTTGAAAAGCAAAACAATAAGAACCTTAATATGACTTCTTTTAGAGGGATTGACAATGAGGACTATATTATAGCATTAGTTGCACCTATAAAGCCAAAGGTAGCAGAAAATGAACTTGTAGCCGGAATATATAAACTTAATGCTGGAAATAGTAGTTTAAAAGATGCTTATACGGTAGTTGATAATTATACCTTATTACTAGATCCTAGAATGCCTGAGCCTTCGATGGGGAATCACTCTTCTCCTAATAATAAAGATCTAGTACAACGTGAGGATAAGTTCTATTATGGTGTAGTGAACTATACAATGACAGGTAACTGGACATTGAACTTTATTATGCTAAACCAACATGGTCGTATTCTAAAGGGAACGAATGTACCTAGTGATTTTACACCAGGTGTAGAAGGCAAGAAAAGTGAACTACATATAGATACCTTATTTTAATTATTATGAAACCTTTTATTACCATATTAGTCTTAGGGGTTACAACAGCGAGTGTAGCACAAGATAATAAAGGCCTACAAGATAGTATACCAACTGTATTAGACGAAATCTCTATGCTAGTTCAAGCGAAGAAGAGAATAGAGACAGAGATGAAAATGGCTGTGTCTGTTGATGAGTTTTTGGCTTCTTCAGAACAAATAAGTTTTATCAAAAGAGGGGCTTATGCATGGGAGCCTATGCTGAATAATATGAGTACAGAACGCTCTACCTTGACTATTGATGGGATGCATATTTTTGGTGCTTGTACAGATAAGATGGACCCTGTTACTTCTTATGTAGAGAGTAATAATCTATCTACTATAGATATTAAATCTGGTCAAGAAGGAGGGATGCATGGAGCTACTGTGGCTGGGAGTATTGACCTTAAACGAAAAACTACAGCCTTTGGGATAGGACAGGTATGGACTGGAGCCTATCAAAGTGGGTTCGAGTTTAATAATAAACAATTCTTTAATCTTGGTAATGTTTCGTTCTCAAGTGAAAAACTAGCTGGTGACGCTAGTATTGCTTATCGAGAGGCGAATAATTATAAAGATGGAAATAACGATGAGGTAAAGCACTCACAGTACAAAAAGTTTAATGCAGCTTTAGGATTGGCTTATAAGACAGGTGGATTATCTTCATTGCGAGCAGATGTTATTTTTGACGTTGCTAAAGATGTTGGTTTCCCTGCTTTACCAATGGATTTATGGCTTTCTCGTGCATTGATTACTTCTGTATCTTATAAACAGTTATTTGAGGACAAATTTATACGTGTTTGGGATACCAAGGCTTATTTTAATGCGATAGAGCATTATATGGATGATACTACACGCCCAGAGAATTTGGTGCATATGGATATGCCAGGGTGGAGTACTACTTACGGGTTACTGTCTAAAGCAAACTTTAAAAGTGGAAAGTATTCTTCTGAATTACAATTGAACGCTTATAATAATCTCTCTATTGCAGAAATGCGTATGTACCCACAGGATCGCTCTAAACAAACAATGTTTGCGTATAGTTGGCCATGGGTAACGACGACTTATGCAGGGGTATCATTGAATAATACGATAGAGTTCTCAGATGATCATAGACTGAATTTCGGAGGATCAGCAGGAATAAACTATAATTACTCAAAGTATATAGAGTTTAACTGGATTTTCCATCCAGGAAGCCCACAAGAGAAGACAAGGTTCTTACCAAGTCTACACACCAGTTATGAAATGGATATTAATCGATTTAATTTTTCTGTTGGTGTAGGGTATGGGCATAGAGCGCCTTCTGTGTCGGAAGCTTATGGATATTATATCTACAATAGTTATGATCGCTATGATTACATCGGAAATCCTAATTTAAAAAACGAGATTTCTAATGAGTTAAATGCAAGTGTTGGGTATAAAGGAGATAAGTTTTCACTACAAGCTAAGGTGAATTACTTCTATATCAAGAATTATGTTATCGGAAGAATATTGAGCTTAGGTAGTCCGATGAATTATCAATCAGTAGGGGTAAAAGGATATACCTCTTTAGACTATGCTACGCTGTTTAACTTCGCTCTTAATGCAGACTATCATATTATGGATGATTTGCATTGGAAAGGTGGTGTGACGTATGCTAGAGGCCAAGATAACGAGAAGGGAAACTTGCCTTTCATTAGACCATTTAGTTATCAAACGTCTTTACACTATCTCTTCAGAGATTTTAGTATACAGACTTCTATCAATGGTGATGCGAAACAACGAGATTTTAGTCCAGAATACGGAGAGAGTTTGACTCCATCATACACGGTTTGGAATGCTTCAGTTGATTACACATTTTATATCAAAAACTTTAAAACAGTGTTTCAAGTAGGAGCAGAGAATTTACTGAATGAGTACTATAGTACTTATGCAGATTGGGGTAATATCCCTAGAATGGGACGTAATGTATTTACGTCTCTAAAAATAAACTTTTAAAAATAAAACCTAATAAATAAGACAAATGAAAAATTTAACAAAGAGCTTTTTACTATTTGCAGCTTCATTAGCTGTTGTTTCTTGTTCTAATGATGATAGTAACGCTGTTGCTAATAATGTGACTTTAGAGTTTACAAATACATTCAAGGATAAAGTAATTGTTCTAGGTGATGCTAGTTCTTCTTCTGCTACTGTTAATAAATCTGCAGAGGGGCAAGAACATCAATTTTCTGAATTAAAATATGTGATTAGTAATATTCGCCTAATTAAAAATGATGGAAAAGAGATTCCTTATCATGTGAATGACTTAGATAAAGGAGCGACTGTTGTGAATCAAGCAAAGACAGAGACACTAAATTACTTATTAACTAATATCCCTAGAGGAGAGTATAAACAAATCAAATTTGGTCTAGGTGTACGTAATGATCTAAATGTTCTTAATCAAATTAAGTTTCCTCTTTTTTATGCTAACGCTGGAGCTAATGATACTGGAATGATGTGGGAATGGGGAACAGGATATCGTTTTACTAAGATAGAAGGATTCTACGATGCTGATAAAAAACAGATGTCTATACACACAGGAAGTACAACAGAAAAAGATAATGATGGTAATATAGTACAAGGTGTGGATGCGTATAGAGAGGTAGTCTTAAACTTACCAACACATGCAGTAGTGGGAAGCTCTGCGCCAACGATTAAGATTAAAGCTGATTTTGATAAACTATTAACAGGGAAATCAAATACAATTAAGTTAAGTTCAGGTACTAGTCATAATGACAATGCTACACCTAATGTTCATACATCACTACAAATGGTGAAGTTCGTAGATAATTTAGGAGGAAACGGAACGAGTGATGTTACTGGAATGTTCTCTATTATCAGTGTAAAATAAGAAGTACAAGTATAGAAGAGCTGTTATGGAGATAACAGCTCTTTGTCTTCTAAAGGGTTTTATATAATTGCTATTACAAATGAAAACAATAACAAAAATAACTGTACTATTACTTCTACTGTGTTTCATCTCCTGTAATAAGGATGAGTATGAAGATATTGTGATTGACAATCCAGAGATAGAGTTAGGAATTCCTACTAGTTTTCCAGAGTGGAACTCAGCTGCTTTAAAAAATAAACCTACAAAATATGGAGTTGAATTAGGAGAAAAGCTGTTTACAGACCCAAGGTTGAGCAAGGATAATACAATCTCCTGTTCTAGCTGTCATATACAAGAATCAGCTTATGCAGATCATCATGCCCAAGCTATAGGTATAGAAGGAAGGGTAGGGCTTCGCAATGCACCTCCTATTCAGAACTTGCTCTTTATGAAATATTACAATTGGGATGGTAGTAAACTTCAATTAGAGAATCAACCTATCGTGCCTATTATCACACATGAAGAAATGAACTCTTCTATCGTAGAAGTACTAGATAAAATAGGAACTGATGTAGAGTATAAAAAGCTGTTTAAAAAAGCTTATGGAGATGAGTCTATGACTCCAGAGAGAATATATAAAAGTATCGCTCAGTATGAGTATACGCTGATCTCTGCTGATAGTAAGTACGATCGTGTTCAGTTAGGACAAGAGGAATTTACTAGTCAAGAGGCTTATGGGTACAAGGTGTTTACTCAGAAGTGTAGTAGCTGCCATAGTGGAGCGCTTTTTACAGATCAAAGTTTTAGAAATATTGGTTTTCCTATCAATCCCGATAGTAATGAAGCTGGGAGAGCTAGGGTAACAGGTGATTTAAAAGACTATATGAGCTTTAGGGTACCTTCTCTTCGAAATATTGAATATACTGCACCTTATGGAAGCTTTGGGCAGTTTAGCTCTTTAAAAGAGGTGTTGGATTACTTTGATAGAGGTGTATTAGATGCAGATAACTTAGACCCTATTTTCAAAGAAGCAAACAACCGTATCGCACTTAGTGAAGAAGAGAAAGAAGCTTTAATTGCTTTTATGTCTACTTTAAGTGATTCTAAGTTTATCGGTAAGTAATTTGTTAGTTGTTGATATGGTGTGTTTTATTTGTTTTTATGTAAAGTGTTGGTTTATTGGTAGGGATGCTTCTTGTTCTCTTGGTGTTCTTGGGATATAGAGCTTTGGCAAAAGGCTTCAATGCCTTAATAGCTGTTCCTTTTGCACTTTTGCCAACTGTGATAAACTTATTCACTACTGCTAAAAATATTAGAAAAGAGATAGAATCTAGACAAGAGAAATAACTTGCTACACTTGTTTAGTTTCTTCTTCAAGGTTTTTATGCTCAGCTCCCCATTTGCCTAGTGCTTTAATGATGGGAGCTAGTTTTAGACCTATAGGTGTAAGTTCGTATTCTACTCGTGGCGGTACTTCTGGATAAATAGTACGGATAATAACCTTATTCTCTTCTAATTTGCGTAGTTGAAGTGTAAGCACTCTTTCTGTAATATTTGGTAATACCTTTTTAATCTCTCCAAAACGCATCTTCCCTTCAAGTAAATAACAACAAATAGCCATCGTCCATTGCCCTCCAATTATACTTGTGGCATATACCTCATTACATTCATTTTCAAGGGCTTTTTTGTTTTCGAAGTGAGTAGAAGTCTCCTTAATTTTGGTCATACTTACTTTTTTGATAGTATCTAACAATTGGGCGCTAAGGTACAAAAAGCTGTTTGAACTCCCTATTTTTGCGGTAGTAATAACGATTAATGCTAAGAAATGATGCGTACATTAGTGATCTTAACCCATCCTAATTTTGGAGAATCTATTGTAAATAAGTTATGGATAAAGGAGTTAGAACAATCTCCTGAACGATACTGTATTCATAATTTACACAGTGAATATCCTGACGGAATACTTGATATTCAAAAAGAACAGGAATTGATAGAATCCTATGATCATATTGTATTTCAATTTCCCTTTTACTGGTTTAATTGTCCTCCTTTGTTTAAAACGTGGTTAGATGAGGTACTGACTTATGGCTGGGCTTACGGTAGCCAGAGTGGGTATAAGATGAGTAATAAGAAAATAGGATTAGCCATATCAGCAGGAATTGATGAGCAGGAATATAGCGCAGAAGGAAAATATAAATATACTCTAGAACAACTGTTAGCCCCTTTTGAAGTAACCTTTAATTACATTAAGGCTGACTATCAAGGATTCTATGCATACTATGGTATAGAGCAGGATAGCTCAGTAGAAACTATCAAAAACAGTGTAATTCCTTACATACAATTTATAGAAACAATATAATATTTTAAAAAGTAGATAATGACATTAGAACTATATCAAATAGATGCCTTTACAGAACATATTTTTCATGGAAACCCAGCTTGTGTTGTACCCTTAAAAAGTTGGTTGCCTGACGAGGTATTATTTAAAATAACAAGAGAGAATGCGGTTGCAGAGACAGCATTCTTTATTGATAACGGAGATAGTATTCATTTGAGATGGTTTACTCCTGAGATAGAAATGGACTTATGTGGTCATGCTACATTGGCTACAGCACACTGTCTATCAAGTATATTAAACTATCCAAAGGACAGAATTGTATTTGATACCAAGAGTGGTGAGCTAATTGTAGAGGTTAAGGATGGGATGTACTATATGGACTTCCCATCAAGAATGCCAGAAGCTTCAGCATTACCAGATGTTATCGCTAAATCACTTAATATACAGCCTAAAGAAGTCTTCAAATCTAGAGATTATATCTTAGTCTATGAGTCAGAGGAGGATGTAAAGAATATTAAAGTGAATCAATCTGTTTTAGATTTAATCAACTTAGATCCAGGAGGAGTGGTGGTAACCTCGGTGGGAGAAGAGAGTGACTTTGTTTCTAGATATTTCACACCTCAATCTACTATTCTTGAGGATCCCGTAACTGGATCAGCACATTGTTCTCTTATACCATTCTGGTCATCACGATTAGGAAAGCATACGCTTTTTGCAAAGCAAATATCAGAAAGAGGTGGTGAGTTATACTGTGAGAATAAAGCCGAAAGGGTAATCGTAGCTGGTAAAGCAAGAGTTTATTCTAAGGGACAGTTTTGGATAGAATAAAGTAATGATAATACAAAAGAGGATAGGTATATACTTATCCTCTTTTGTATTTTATGGAACCTACTGATTACTAACAGTAGATTTCCTTGTGGCAGAAGGAGATTAGTTCTAAATTATTATCAAGGCAATAATTAATATTGTCTAAGATACCTTTTAGATGCGCATAAGTGAATTCTCTATCCTCAGGATCATCTTCTAGTTCTTCAATTTGTTCTTCAGTAATATTAAGGGATAAGAGTTTTGTCTTTAACTCCTGTAATTGAGGTTGTCTAATCAAACCAATTAGTGGCCATTCCACTATTTTTGGAATAGGAAAAGGATGACTATTGTCTGCCAAAAGGTATTTTTCAATCTCGATATCTTTTATAGAAAAGTCTTCTGTTAAGACCTTGTTAATCAGGTCTGTTTCATACCCTAGTTTAATTTCTTGGCCATAAGGAAGTTCTTTTCCTAAAGTATCACAAAGCCCTATTAGAGCATATCCATAAGCATAGTTGGACTTATGATTGAAAGGATTTTTTTGGATAATGTCAATTAAAGCTTGATTCGTTGATGTTTTAGAATCATCTACTTCAAAATCACTATAGTCTTGAAAGACATCATTTTCTTCTACTTCTTTTTGTAGTTTGGAATCTTTAGAACCAAAAGCATTTAGTATTTGATCTGTTTTAATGCCATAAGAAAAAATATAATATCCCATATCTTGATTAGTTTTTTTTGTTTTTAACAAAAATATGTATTAATTAATATTCTTTTTGTTTAAATTGTAAAATAATAGATTGTTATGCTTATGGTGCTATAAAAGATAATAAAATCAATATTAAATATCTTATATTAGATATTTAGGAGGTAATTAGAAGTTTTTTTATATGTTTACTAGTCTAGTAACAAACACTTAAAAAACTAAATATTTATCATGAAAAAACTTTGCCTTATTTTAACCTTAGCATTGGTAGGTAACACTTTTGCACAAGAATCTAATGATTCTATTGCTATCAGTAGATTCTTTTATAGTACAAAAATCGTAAAGGATCCTCAAAAAACAGATCAGATAACGGAAGGGGTAGCTATTCTAGATATTAATCAAAGTAATTCTCGCTTTACTGATTATGGAAGCCTACAGCGAAGTGAATTTATGGCAACTTCGAAGACAGATAAATCATTGTCTAGAATGGATATAATGAATAAACTAAGGCAGTTTAAATCAGGTTTTGCTTGGTCTGTATATAGTAATGCTGATGAAAATAAGTTTTATCTTGAACAAAGCAGACAAAAGTATTATTATAAAGAGGATAAAAATAGTATTAAATGGACAATTGCTCCTGAAGTAACTCAATGGGAAGGATATAAGGTACAAGAGGCAACAACAAGCTACGGTGGACGTGTGTGGTATGCTTTATTTACAACAGACATTCCTGCATTAAATGGTCCTTATAAGTTTAATAATCTACCTGGTTTTGTAGTTAAGGCATGGGATGCGGCAGGAGAGTACGTTTTTGAATTTACCAACAGCCAAAATATAAAATTAGCTAAGGATGCTTTAGATGGATTAGCTAATTATGAAGAGGTATCTAGAAAACAAGCAAAGAAAGCAGATAAGGTTTTTTATAATAAAACAGCAATAGATTTACTGATAGAGTTAAATCCTGGAAATGCAAAAAATATAGATCAATATCCAGCAGAGATGAAACAGAAACTGATCTTAAGTAGTAATCCTATAGAAAAAGATTTTTAATTAAATCATATTTATTACTGCTAGAAGTAATGCTGATTGATAGGAGTATGATAACTTTGCACTAGAGTATATAGTAATACAGATAACAATGGGAAGAAATACACCTGCCAATAGAAAGGCTGTCAAGGATAAAATAGATAAAAAGAAGAAGAAAGAACAGGAAGCAGCTGTTAAGCGAAAAGCACTTCTAAAAGAAATAGTGAACCAAATGGCTAATAAGAAGTAGTTATTTGGACATAAAATATAAAGCCTATATCAAAGGGATTACTATTGATATAGGCTTTTTTATACTTATTAGTTATAATCTTTATAAGAATAGATTATCTTAGATAAAGTATTAATAAATTCAAAAAGGATGAAACAACTTTTAGTGTTATTTATGGTGTTTTTTGGTATAGGGGCTACTTATGCGAAATGTGGATCATTTGGCTTAAGTGCTTTTCCTAATGGGTCGACCATTAATCAGAACTCTATCTTTATGATAGAGGGCTATGCTGACAGTCAATCAATCATTAAAGCGCTTAATAAGGAATATCCCATATATCTTAAAAGTGGTGATAAGATAGTGCCTTTAATTGTGACAGAGACTTACGTAGGTAGTTTTAATCTGACACAAGCTATCTTAAAGCCTGATACCGAGTTAGAGGCAGGACTTGAATATACCTTAGTAATTGATAATCTACCTCAACATGACAAATTAGAAAGACGTAATACAGAGTCGGGTAAATATGAAGCTATAACGTATAAGGTATTGCCTACTGTAGATACTGATAAACCTGTGGTTGCTTCTAAGCCTAAGATAGAAAAGAAAGAAAACGTTATGTATGGATGTGGTCCTTCTTCTAATGTGATATTTTCTAATCCTGCCAAAGATGATTCAGAGTTCTTAGTAAAGACTACAATGAAGAATGTAAAGACAAAAGAAGAAACTACTTATTATTTAGTTGCTTATAAAGATACTATTAGTGTAGGGCATGGTATGTGTTCAGGGGCTTTTAGTTTTAAAAGAGATAATGATTATGAAATAGAGTTTGCCTTTATGGATAGTTCTGGTAATATAACTGAATGGGAAGGAAAGCGAATTAAGTTTAGTCCTCCTACGTTTAAGGGAATATTTTAATGTATTAGAAATAGGTGATTACATATTATGTTCTGTTAGGACACATAGGTAGGGGCGTAAAACATTACGCCCAAATAAAATATATGTCAATAACACAATACCAACATCCTATCGGCACACACAGGTAGGGGCGTAAAACATTACGCCCACATAATATACATCATATTTGTTTATTGTATTGATTTTGTTTCAATTATTTGATTTTCAATCTATTATTTTAGCCTGTATTTTAATGAATAGGTTATCTTTAAAATGATAGTATTCTAAGCAATTATGAGTAAAAAAAGATTATATAATAGGCAGTCGTATCGTTTTAATCAATATGATTATTCTCAACAGGGATTGTATTTTATAACAATTTGCACCAATGATAGAGTATGTATTTTTGGAAGCATAAATAATGATGAAATGTATCTAAGTGATATTGGAAAGATCGTTAAAGATTGTTGGTTAAAAATAGACACTTTTCATCCTTATGTTGTTTTACATGATTTTGTGATTATGCCCAATCATATACATGGTGTTATACAAATAGTACAAGAAACGGTTACAATCAAGAAAGAAGGTTTTGAATCTACCTCTAAAACGATTGGTTCTATTATAAGAGGATTTAAATCAGGTGTATCATGTACAGTAATCAAGAGCGTAGGGATTAAAAATATTTGGCAAAGAAATTATTATGATCGTATAATACGTGATTACAATGAATACCAAAACGTAACGAATTATATAATTAATAATCCAAGAATGTGGTCAAAGGATTCATTTTATAAATGAATGGTGTGGCGTGACATATATTGGTGGGCGTAACGTTTTACGCCCCTACAGTGACGCATACACAACTTGATATTGGACGTTTACGTTGTGTTGTAATATGCACCATATGATACAAATATGTAATATGATTTTAATACAATATTCATATAAAAACCACCTACAGCCTGTGCATTAAGACATGCCCCAATAAGGTAAATACTTATTGGGGCATGTTTAAAGGAGAGCACTATTGATATAGGCTTATTTTACTCGAATTAATTCGACTCTTCTGTTTTTAGCTTTATTGCTGTCAGAGTCATTAGTAACTAATGGGTTATCTGCACCCAAGCCTTTAGCAGATAGATTCTCTTTAGCGATGCCTTGTTTTATTAGGGCATTCATCACTGCATTAGCTCTATCTGTAGATAGTTTTTTGTTGTGAGATGCTTCGCCTGTGTTATCTGTATGTCCTTCAATTGAAATTTTTAAAGAGGGATCTTTCTTTAAAGCTATTGCTATTTCGTCAACTGTTTTTTCTCCATCTTGAGTAAGTGTAGACTTATCGATATCAAAGTTGATATATAAGATAGATTTACCTTTCTCAGTTAGGTCTTTTACTATTTTGTCTGCTGTAATTTTAGTAATTGTCTGTTGTAGGGCTTCTTCTTGTAAGATATTAAGCTTACCACCTGCATTATTAGCCGTGTATTGGATATAAACGTTTCCTTGATTATGTGTACGGATAATATAAAGTTTAATTAATTCTCCAGTATATCCGATATCTCCTTCATCTCCTTTATTCGGATCTTGTTTATTATAACGTTCATATTCTTTCTCTGTGATTTCTCCTTCAAAGACTTTTACTGCTCCTATAGAATTTAAATAATCCTCTAAGCTTTTTTCAAAGTAGCGTTGAGAAAACTCTTCTCCTGCTACAGCAGTTACATTGGTTTTATACAGTTTTCCTTCAATAGGAGTCATTACTCCATCAATAGGGAAGTAACATACATCAAAGTTTTTCTGAAATGGTTTGTTCATTTCTTTTAATCCTTTAGGTAAGGTAAAGAATGGGAAAGTACCTATATCTGCTTTGCTATAAGCTATATCTTCAATATTAAATCCAGCTTTAGGTGTGTCTATTTCTTCAACATTTGTTGAGGTTTGTTCAGTTGTTATTTCGGGGTTATTTTCTTCTTTGTTCTTTTGGTTACAAGACATAACGATTAATGCCATTGCCAATAAAAGTGTGGTTTTTTTCATGATCTGAGCTTTTGATTCTATTATTGTTGTTTTTTGACAATTCAAAAATCGGTAAAAAAATGATAGATAGGATATTAAATTTTAAAAAGGAATGAAAACTTAATATAGATAGACCTTTTTATTCAATAATAAGTGTTGTTTAAAATAATTCTAAATAATATAGTTGTATTAAAAGTAGTTTTTTTATTTTTGATAAAACTCAAAATGTACTAATTATGAATTACTTTATTCGTTTCAGTTTATTATTCTTTTGTGCAACCTTCTTAATGTCATGTAATAATAGTGATATTCCAGAGAGAGCTACACCAGTTACTAATTTTGATGTAGAACGTTATTTGGGAACGTGGTATGAAATAGCTCGCTTTGACTTTCGATTTGAAAAAGATTTGAATAATACTTCAGCTCAGTACAGTCTAGATAAAGATGGGAATGTAGAGGTTCTTAATAGTGGATATAATTACGTAGAGAAGGAGTGGTCTGTAGCAAAAGGAGTAGCAAAGTTTAGAAAAGATAAAGGAACAGCAGCTTTAAAAGTTAGTTTCTTTGGTCCTTTCTATTCTGGTTATAATGTCATTGCTTTAGATGAAGATTATCGATATGCTTTAATAGCAGGAAAGAATCTTGATTATTTATGGATTCTATCTAGAGAAAAAACTTTGCCTGAAGATGTGAAAGTAAAGTATTTAGAAATTGCTAAAGAAGTTGGATATGATATTAGCAAACTTATATGGGTAGAACATGATAAGGATAATAATCCCTATTTAAAATAATAGGAAGAGTAATCTCTAAAGAGGCTTTATAGATATAGTTTAGGAATATGTAAGTTACGTTTATTATTAACACAGTTTTGAGTATCTAACCATTATTTACTGTAGGATATGTTTTTTTAAATGTAAATCGTTATATTACAGGTAAGGCACAAATGATAATGTAATAAAAACGTTTAAATCTATGACTATATATAGTTATCACTTAGTGAAAGTATCTTTATGGATGAGACTAAAATTGCTATTTAATTCACATAGATTAAAGAGACAAAAAGGTTTATTACATATTGAAGTAATGTCTAGCATGGTGTTAGGTTCTCCTATTTTTTCCCTATCCAGATTAAAACTTAGGCATGTAGTTATATTTGCCCAATGGGAAGATGAGTGTGTATTAGATTATTTTTTAATCTATAATAAGGTTGGTAGAACACTTGCAAAAGGAGAGTATCTCAAGTTAAAATTAATTAGACAATGGGGTAATGTCTCAGGGTTTGTACCAGAGGAGCTAGAGAGTATTAGTGAAGACCAATCTGCTTCAGTTGTAGCAGTTACAGTGGCTAGGATGAAGTTCTTACAGATACCAAGGTTTATTAAATGGGGAAGACCAGTAGAGATGTTGGTACGGGATCACCCAGGAGTACTATTTGCTACAGCTTCTATTGGTTTTCCACATAGAGTCTCTACTTTCTCTATATGGAATACACAGAAAGATATGTTAGACATGGTCAAGGGACATGGCAAAGTAGATGAACCTAACCGTCATATAGACGCGATGAAAGAAAGAGAGCGAAAGGACTTTCATTATGAATTTACGACTCTTAGGTTTAGTGTTATTTCAGCATCTGAGAAGTGGGGTAGTAAGGTTAAAGAATAAAGGATATATAAAAGCACTGTATAGCTACATGGATATAGTTTAAGAATATGTGGATTACAGTACAATATAAGATGTTACGATTAGTAATCTTAGAGATATACCCAAAGAAAAGCGAGGCAAAGAATACTAGTATAAAAGCTAGTATGGCATTAGGTAATGGCATAATATAAAAGAAGCCTAAGTGCGCAATAGTCATTAATGCTGCGGTGATGATGTTACCTGGGCTGATACTTTTTGATGAAGGTCTGATGTATTTGTCAATGTAGTTTTGGATTAACCCTCTGTATAAGACTTCTTCACCTAAGGCTTTTATTGGAAAGCATATCAGAATAAAGAACCATATCTGTTCTAAGTAATCATAGCGTATATCCGATGAATCAGATAAGAATATCTGTAGACTATTGACTACCAAAAAAATAACAGCAAATAGACTAGTGTATTTGATTAGATCTCTCTTAGACTTGCTGTCTGTATTTAGTTTTAGAGAAATGCGAATAGGTAATTTATGTTTCTTGATAAAGTAGATACTTAGAAGAATTAAAGGAACAGAGGCTAATACTGATTGATACTCTGTATTACCTATAAAGTTTAAAGAAAAATAGGTAGCTGTAATAACAGTATATAGTAAACAGTATAGTAGAATCGGATAGATAAGTTTATGCTGTATCTTCATCATAATTATTTAGTTAATAGTGTTTTTCATTATCTTTACTAAGATAGAGATAGTTTTTTCTGTAAAGTAATGTAAATGAAATAATTGTATAGTGTTTTTTAATATGAGAGTTTGTTTTTTATTATTATAGAATACTTTAAAGATAATCCTAATGAAATACCTTAAATATATATCGAAATGAGCAGGCAATTGTTTTATATCATCTTGTTCTTCTTGCCATTTTTTTGTTATGCACAATATACGGTACAAGAGTATTATGAATTCTTAAAAGAGTCAAAACAATCCCCTAAAGATTATATTTTTGAACTATTTAAGACTAATGATATTGTTATTCTAGGTGAGCGTGACCATAGAGAGTCTACACAGTACGATTTGATTCTAGAGATATTAAAGGATAATAGATTTATCAATGAAATCGGTCATGTATATACAGAAGTAGGTGTAGTTAATCAAACAAATAGGGGAAACATTGTTGTTAAAGGAGATTATAATAAACAAGAGGAGTTCGAAAAGGAGTTCGTTTTATTATATAGAGAACTTGATTATAATGCTCTGTGGGATAAGTTTAATATGATTAAATATCTAAAAGGTATCTATGATATAAATAAAGATTTAAGTACTCAAAAGAAGATAACTATAGGTTTTACAGATTGTGCTTTTGAATGGGAAGGAATGACGAGAGAGAAGTATTTAGATTTTGAACGGAAGTATTTATCTACGTCAAATACACGAGATAGTATTATGGCTTACAACTTTATAGAGTTATATGAAAAGCAGCGTCCAATTAATGGACATAAAAAAGCTTTGTACATACAGAATAGACCCCATGCTGAGAAAATAGATGATATCATTGGTAATCTTAAAGTAAAGACTGTTGGAGGTTATTTAAAAGAAAAATATAGGCATCAAGTAAAGATAGTAGCTTTGAACTGGTACAATTATGAATCAGAAAACTCTAAAAGTCCCGAATATGGTAAAGGGCACAAAATAGAATTATCTAATGATGGTAAATGGGATGCTGCTTTTGAAATGACAGGAAATAAACCTATTGGTTTTACTCTAAAAGGAACTCCTTTTGGACAAACTCACTTTGATTATCCTTATGGTGATGATGATAAAGTCTTGTATCAAGACAGATTAGATGGAATAATTTTTTATAAACCTTTTTATCAATTTAGTTGTACACGTGGTCTACCTAGAATAGTAGATAAACAATTTGCAAAAGAATTGATACAAAGACAGATTATTACAGGTGTTTATGAAGAAGGAGAACACTATGCCATAGAAGATGAAATAGAAGATTGGGAATCCTTTAGGACTTATGATTGTGTAGATTACTCTACAATGATCCAACAAATGAATAAATGGTTAAGTAAAAAGTCTGAATAGTATCTACCTCAACGCCATCCACATACTCATATTATCATAGTACCTATCATTGTCCTTAATAAAGTTAGGTATAATACCTATTTCTTTAAATCCTTGTTTTCGATATAGTGCTATTCCTGCTATATTCTCACTATAGACCTCTAATGTAAGTATCTCAAGTGTATTATTTCTTTTAGCCCATTCTACTGCACTGTTTAGTAATGCTGTGCCTAACCCTGTGTTTCTCCATTCTAGTAATATTCCCATTCCTAATATAGCTGTATGCTGTAGTGTCTTTCTATGATGCCCTGTTAGATCTAAATTCCCTATTAGTTGCCCATTATGTTCTGCCACTAACATTATAGAATTATTAGCACTATTTAGTTTCTCAATCCAAGCTTCTATTTCTGCTACAGTCTTATTAAAATCACTACTAGTAATAGGAATATACTCTGAGGTGTCTAAGTATTGTTTGATAAGATCTAATAATGTACTAGCATCATTTGAGCTTGCAAGGCGAATAGTTACTTGTTTATTGTTCTTTAAAGAGGTCGTTATAGGGGTAAATAGCATACTTAAGTCAATTAGAATATAGGTAACAATATAGTAATAAGTAGAATAAGACACAACGTTAAGATATTCTAATAATAGAAGAGATATACTTTCCTTTTTTGTACTTTTCCTATCGAAAAGAGAGTATATCTAATGGTTTTTCTACTCTTTTAAAAATAAATGATTTACAGGGTAAATCTATAAAACTCAACAGAAATGAAAATAACGATATTAGATGATTATCAACACGTCATCAAGAACTTAAAATGCTTCGAACTACTAAAAGGACAAGACGTTACTGTCTTACACCAATCAGAAAAAGATATTTCTAAATTGGCAGACTTGCTACAACAGACAGAAATCTTAGTTTTAACAAGAGAGCGAAGTGAGATAACAGAAGAGTTATTGAGTAAGTTACCGAATCTAAAGTTAATTAGTCAGACAGGTAAGATATCAAACCACCTTAATCTAGATATCTGTACGCAATATAAGGTAGCAGTAGCAGAAGGGATAGGATCTCCTATTGCACCATGTGAGTTAACGTGGGCATTGATCTTAAATACGATAAGGAAAATCCCTCAGGCTATACAGGGAATGAAAGAAGGGAAGTGGCAAATCAATATTGGTACTAATGTAAGTGGTAAGACTGTCGGTATATGGGGCTATGGTAAGATAGGGCAGAAGCTAGCCCAATATGCTAAGGCTTTTGATGCAAAAGTATTAGTGTGGGGGAGTGAGTCCTCTAGAGCTAAGGCAGTAGAAGATGGTTTTATGAGTGCAGATACTAAAGAAGAGTTCTTTAGTACAGCAGATATTATCACTGTTAACCTTAGATTGAATAAGGATACTTATGGTATCGTGAAAGAACAGGATATAAGACTAATGAAAGAGAATGCAGTACTAGTGAATACTGCTAGGGCAGAACTAATCGAACGCGGAGCATTGCTCAATGTGCTTCAGAGTGGGCAGAAACTATTAGTCGGAGTAGATGTATATGAGCAAGAGCCTATCTATGATACTAATTATGAGTTACTACATTTTGATAATGTTGTATGCACACCTCATATAGGGTATGTGGAAGAGTCTAGTTATGAATTATATTTCGGAACAGCTTTCGAGAATGTGATCAGTTATATTAAGGGTAGACCACTTCATATTGCTAATCCAGAAGTCTTGTAAATAATAAAAAACGGATACCCTTATAAGGTATCCGTTTTTACTCTAATAAGTCAGACTTATTGATGACGAAGTAGGTAAGTGGTCTACTTGGCATTTTTATTTTTTATCCGAAAACACCGTTGATATAATTCTTAGTCATTTCGTGTTTAGGATTCTCAAAGATATCTTGTGTCAAACCGCTTTCTTTTACTTCACCTAGATACATAAAGTAAGTTTGATCAGCGATACGCTGTGCTTGTTGCATATTATGTGTTACAATAGCGATTGTATATTTCTCTTTTAAATGAAGAATAAGTTCCTCGATTTTAATTGTACTTACAGGGTCAAGTGCAGAACACGGTTCATCCATTAAGATTACTTCTGGACGAAGCGCTACAGCTCTTGCGATACACAGACGTTGTTGTTGTCCTCCTGATAAGCGATGAGCTGGCATCTTTAAATCATCTTTTACTTCATCCCATAAGAAGGCTTCCGTTAATGCTTTTTCGATTACACTTTTATCATGAGGGAGATTATTGATCTTTAACCCATAAGCGATATTGTCATAGATGCTTTTTGGAAAAGGATTCGCTTTTTGGAATACCATCCCGATGCGCTTTCTAATCTCCGTTACAGGTATAGTCTTAGAATAAATATCCATATCTTCTAACTTGATAGTTCCATTTATTTTAGCATAGGGAACTAAGTCGTGCATACGGTTAAAGCTTCTTAGTAAAGTACTCTTACCACAACCAGAAGGTCCGATAAGGGCAGTTATTTTATTTTCTTCGAATTCTACACTTACATTTTTTAAAACTTGTTTGCTTCCAAAGCTAATATTTAAGTTCTCAGCAGATAATTTAGTTTTCATTTTTTCTGAATTTATAACGGATATAAAATGCGCTTAAGTTTAATAGGAACACTACGATAATCAACACTAATGCTGTTCCATAAGCAATAGGTCTTACTTCTTCTATTGACTGATGTTGCGTCGATAGCATATATAAGTGATAAGGCAGAGCCATAAACTCCTGGTTTAGGTATCCATTCGTATCACTGATATAAAACGCTGCCCCTGTGAATAAGATGGGAGCTGTCTCTCCAGCTGCTCTTGATAGTGTTAGTACTACACCTGTTAGAATACCCGGTACAGCAGAAGGGATCACCACATCTTTAATAGTCTCAAATTTAGTAGCTCCTACTGCTAGTGCTGCTTCTCTCGTACTATTTGGTATTTGCATTAATGCCTCTTCTGTAGTTGTGATAATATATGGAAGTGATAATAGTCCTAATGTTAATCCTGCAGCTAGTAAAGAAGTTCCTAGAGATAGCGTCTGAACAAATAAGGCTAATCCGAATAGTCCATAGATAATAGAAGGAACACCTGATAAATTACGTATAGCTGCTCTAATCGTTCTTGTCAGCCAGTTGTTTTCTGCATATTCATTTAAGTAGATCGCACAGAATACACCGAATGGAATACTGAATAAAGCCGTGATAAGGGTAATAAGCACTGTACCTATAATCGGTGTAAGAATACCTCCCTTAGTCATTCCTTCTTTAGGAATAGTAGAGATAAACTCCCAAGATAAACTTCCCATTCCTTTTGTCACAATCTCTAGGATGATTACAACAAGGAAAAAGCACACGATAAGAGTGGTTCCTACTAATGTTCCCCATTCTATGATAGAGGATAGTTTTAGTTTATTATGCTGCATGGTATTTTCTTAATCTATTTATAAAATATTCTCCTACTAGGTTTGCGATAAGTGTCATGAAGAACAAGACTGTCGCTAGAGCATATAGCCCATAGTAGTGTGTTGTCTGATAAGGAACTTCCCCCATTTCGATAGCGATAGTCGCTGTCATTGTTTTTACAGAATCAAAGAATCCAGTAGGGATTAACGCTGCATTACCTGTTGCCATAAGTACAGTCATGGTCTCTCCGATGGCTCTACCTACTCCTAACATGACTGCCGAGATAATACCTGGAGCTGCTGCCGGAAGGATTACTTTGCGAAGAGTCTGCCATTTAGTAGCGCCTACACCATAGCTTGCTTCTTTATATGTTTTGGGTACTGCATGTATAGCATCTTCTGCAATCGTAATAATAGTAGGTAGTGCCATTATCGCTAGTAAGATAGCTCCATTTAGGGCATTAAGACCATTAGGTAAACCTGCCATATCAGCTAAGCCAGGGCTTACCACTACGATTCCTAAGAAACCAATAACTACTGAAGGAACCGCAGCTAACATTTCTATAGCTGGTTTTAAAATATTCTTTAGTCGTGTACCAGCATATTCAGATATAAAAGCAGCTGTACCTATTCCTAGAGGAATAGCGATAAGCATCGCTCCTAAGGTTACTATGGTAGTACTTAGTATAAGAGGAAGCATTCCATATACAGGGTTCTTTGCTGTAGGATTCCATTCCATCCCTGTGATAAAGTCAAGGGGCTTTACATCCATAAAGAAGGAAATAGAATTGTATATTAACATGGCTAATATTCCTCCTAATAAACAAAGCACTAAAAGACCAGTCGCTTTAAAGATGTATTTAAAAGTAACATCTAATCCTATTCTAACGTTATATTTCATATTATGGTCGTTCTATTATATAATAACCGTGTTCTTTGATCAGTTGTTTTCCGATCTCTCCGTTTTCAAAGTCAATGAATGGTTTTACCTTTTCCCACGAATCTTCTAAGATGAACTGATACAGTGGTCTCTGGAAGAAGTATAGACTGTTATTGATTGCATTGGAGTCTATAGGAGAATAAGCTTGTGAAGTAGGAGTTTCTTTAATACTCAATATCTTTACAGTAGGATTAGTAGCTGTCTCGTGAGAGATATAACCTGCACCTACATAGCCTATCCCAGATTTGTCCGTTTTAATACCTTCTAAGATTTGAGCATTTCCTGTCATTTCTTTAGCTGCATTAGAAAACTCTATCTTTAGCTTTTTCTTAATAAAGGAGTGAGTACCTGAGCTACTTTGACGACCATAGATATTAATAGGTAGGTCTACAGAAGTAAGTTCTTTCCAATTGGTGATTTCTCCTTTCATTATTTTAGCTAAAGTTTCAAGATCTATTTCTTCTATAGGTAGATCCTTATGTACTACAAAGGCAGTAGCATCTTCAGCAAATATGACAGTACGAAGCTTTATATTCTTGTTTTCGAACTGTGCAATCTCTTTGTCTGATAAAGGGCGAGAAGAATTAGCGATGTCAGCTTGACCATTTAGTAAAGAGGTAATACCAATACCTGAACCACCACCAGAAATAGCAATACTAAAGTCAGAATCTATTAGAGTGTATTTCTCTGCTAGGTTTACTGCTAAATTTACCTCTGTGTCAGAACCTTTCATCTTGATAGAATGATCCTTGTTTCCACAAGAAAGTAATAATAAAGAAGAAAAAATAACTAGACTTTTTCTCATAGATAAATAGTGTTTTTTCATTGAGACAAAGTACCTATGTGATTATGACCTATGAGTTACTGCTATGTTATCAAAGGGTTAAGATGGGGTATTTATTGATAATATAATAGATGTGATAAAAAATCAGTTATCTATCATTAATGATAAGGGGAAATATTGAAAGTTGATAATTTTTTAGGGACTTTCTTATTTTGTGCAATGAAATTGCAGTATTGATTAAACTTTTCAATGTTATCACAAGGTTAATAATAGAGAAAGGTTAAACATAGGTAAATAGAATACAACTTTATTTCTTCTTGAATATTGTACACTTACTTAAGAAAGATAAAGCCTTTAGTAAGATAAGTAAAGTTCTAATTCTCTTTTATGATGTAAGGCTTATCTATTTATTGAAAATGAAAGTCATCTTTAACACAATAATTTACTTCATAAATACAGTGATTTAATTAGTGAAAATACAACTATTTGTTGAGGTATTATGCTCTATTTGAATGTTATGTTTTCAAAGAGTTTAAAAGAAATAATCCTAAGGTGATATTTGATTTATATAAGTTTATAGGCATTTTACTATTGTTATCTTATTGTTTTACATAGATTAAGGGATTGTTGTTTTGTAGTAATTACTTAATGTTTATTTAATTCTTTACAATGCAAGCTAAAGAGTGATTGGCAGTACGTTTAGAACATAAAAACTAAACATTTGTAATTATGAAGAAATTTAAGGTCTGTTGCTACATAGCATTCCTATTTTATTCAGGTTTTCTTGTCGCTCAAGAAAGTAAACCACCAGTAAGTTCTCCACTTATTTCTATTGTCATAGAACAGGATGAGACTTTAGGAAAAGTAGTAACAGAATTAGCGAGCAAAGTTGCTGCTAAGGTGAACATTGAGGATTCTACTTTAAAAGAGACTCCTTTAATCGCTTATGAAGGCAAGGCTGCTAGACTTCAGGATATACTAGAAGTAATCGCTATGCAGACGGGGTATACAGTGAATTATACCAATGGGGTAATTACAGTAAAGAATGACCAATTCAACACACATTTAGAAGACATCACACTTGTGGCTATTGGTTATGGAGACAAAAAGAAACAGAATATTACTACCTCTGTAACAGAAGTAGATACTAGAGCTTTAAAAAATAGGCCTCTTTCTAACGCTGTGTCTGCTTTACAAGGAACTACACCAGGTTTAAACATTACCAATTCAAGTGGTAAAGAAGATGCAGAAGCGAATATTAATATTAGGGGATTTAACTCTGTTAATGGAGGTGGACCGTTAGTATTAATTGATGGAGTAGAAGGAAGCCTTTCTAATATCAATCCAGATGATATCGAAAGCATAAGTGTATTAAAAGATGCTGGTGCTGCTGCAGTATATGGTGCTAGAGGTGCCTTTGGGGTAGTGCTTGTCAAAACAAAGAACCCAGGTGTAGGAGAAATAAAGGTAAGTGTTAACTCTACGATGAATATACTTTCTCAAACGCAAAATACAGATTTTGTAACTGATCCTTATTTAGCGGCTAAGATTGTTGACCAAGCTTTTATTACAGGTAGTGGGCGAAGTTATACAGGGTATAACGAATATGATTATGAACAATTAAAAGCAGTCTCAGAGAATCCTGCATTAGCTCGTGTTGAAATCCAAAATAGAAATGGTCGTGATCAATATGTACATTATGGTAGTACAGATTGGTGGAATTACTTCTGGAAAGATACGCGATATTCTTATATCAATGATATCAGTATTTCTGGGGGAAGCGAAAAGGTCAAAGGTTATTTTTCGTATAGAAACTATTCTGCAGATGGATTATTGAAAGTACAGGATGATAAGTATAAGAAAAATAACTTAAGAGCTAAATTTGATATTAAAATTAATGATTGGATTAGTTTTAGTACAAACAATCAGTATTTTAAATCTTCTGACTTAGTACATGGAGGAACACAGTATGGATGGAGAGATCCATGGACAAGTGAAATGTTGGTACACGCTTTACCTTCTTATGTTCCAGTGAATCCTGATGGAGGAGCGCTATGGCGTACTGAGTTAAATAATTACACTATCGGAGATGGATATTTTGCGTCTTTACTACATGGTAAGTCAAATAGAACTGCTGTAAGAGATGAGTTTTCGACGATTAATGCATTTCATTTTAAACCACTCAAAAACTTAGACGTTCACGCTAGTTATGCTTACAAGAAGAATACTAGAGATATTAACGAACGTTCTACTTTAATTCCATATTCTATTCTTCCAAATCAGATCCAATACTTTGGAGAGAATAAATTGAATGTAAATGAGACCATAGAGGATTACAATGCTCTAAATATTTATGGACAATATCGTTTAGACTTTGGAGATCATAATTTTGATTTCATGGCAGGATATAACCAAGAATATTTTAAAAATGATAACAGAATCATGAGTATTCAGAACCTAATCTCTGATGATTTAGATAATCTAGGTTTAGGATCTTCTAATCCTACTGTAGTTGGTAGTGCTTATGAATGGGCTTTAAGAGGGTATTTTTATCGATTCTCTTATGATTATGCAGGGAAGTATCTTTTAGAGCTTAATGGTCGATATGATGCGACGTCTAAATTCCCTAGTGAACAGAGATGGCAATTCTTTCCCTCTGTTTCTTTGGGATGGAATGTAGCGAATGAACCTTTCTTTAAACGCACTTTCGGTTTTTGGAACCAATTTAAGATACGCGCTTCTTATGGAGAGTTAGGTAACCAAGCTATAGGTGCTTATGCTTATATTCCAACATTGAATAAAGCTATTGATAAAGGGTATGCATTAGATGGAGCATTGTTAGAGTATATGCAAGCCCCTTCTTTAAACCCAAGAGATATTACTTGGGAGACAGTAGCTACTTCTGATATCGGTTTTGATTTAGGTTTCTTCCAAAACAAACTGAATGTTAGTTTTGATTATTTTCAAAAGGATATAGATGGGATGTTAACTAAAGGAAGAACACTACCAGGTGTATTAGGAACAGATTCTCCACGCGAAAATGCCGCTGATCTACGAACTAAGGGGTTTGAAGTATCTGTAGGATATAATGACTCGTTTAAATTAGCAGGTAGTGATTTTAATTATTCTGTATCAGCAGGTTTATCTGATTCTAAGACCAAGATTACGCGCTTTGATAACCCTACAGGATTACTGACAGATTATTATGTAGGTATGGAATTAGGAGAGATTTGGGGATATTCAGTAGAAGGATTGTTCTCTAGTCCAGAGCAAATCGCTAATCATGCAGATCAATCTCGTGTATCTGCTCATATCATAGCCAATGGAGGACTACAACCTGGAGATGTTATGTTTAAGGATTTAAATGGAGATGGTATAGTAAGTGAAGGAGCAAATACTTTAGAAAATCATGGAGATATGCGTAAGATTGGAAATACAGCTCCTAGGTATCAGTATAATTTCCGCTTAGCATTTGATTGGAAAGGAATTGATTTTTCTGCATTCTTCCAAGGAGTAGGAAAACAAGATTGGTATCCTGATACGGATAGTAGAATGTTCTGGGGACCTTATAACAGACCATATAATTCATTTATTCGTCAAGATTTAGCGAATGATATTTGGACTCCAGAGAATACAGATGCCTATTTTCCACGTCTAGTAGGATATACATCATTAGGAAGTAATAGACAGTTAGGTGTACAGAATGATCGTTACTTACAAGATATTTCTTATTTACGTCTAAAGAATATTACATTAGGATATTCTCTTCCACAGGATTTAGTAAAGAGAGTAAAGATGGATAAAGTAAGAATCTATGTAAGTGGTGAGAACCTGTTTACATTTACTAATTTAACGGATTATATCGATCCTGAAGCAGCTAGTAATTCTTTTGACTTTAATAGTCCAAACTCTGCTCGTAAGCGCACTAATGCACAAAGTTTTCCATTCTCCAAAATTATCTCTTTTGGGGTACAACTTAATTTCTAAACAATTAATATGAAAAGATATAAAATACTTGCCATACTCATGGCAACAGGATTTTTGGGTTCTTGTAGTGAAGATTTCTTAGAGAGAGATCCGATATCGTCTGTGACAAGTGAGAACTTCTTTAAAAAAGAAAGTGACTTAATTCTTTTTTCTAATTCTTTTTACAGAATGTTTCCAACTACCTCTATATATAATGGAGATTATAGAACCGATAATATTATTCAAAATATTTTATCTGATGAAATGAGAGGAGGGAGAGTCGTACCTCCATCTGGAGGCGGATGGTCTTGGAATAATTTGAGAGATATTAACTATTTCCTAGTCAATTTTGAAAAGGTAGGAGACGAAGCTCTTATTAAACATTATGGAGGATTAGCAAGATTCTTTAGAGCTTATTTTTACTTCGAAAAAGTGACGCGTTTTGGAGATGTGCCATGGTATGATTATTTATTAACAGCAGAGGATGAGGCCGCTTTACAGAAGCCACGTGATCCACGTAAGCTATTGGTAGATAATATGTTGAAAGATTTAGATTACGCAATCGAGAATATGCGTTCTACTAAAGATGTATATAGAGTATCTAAATGGACTGCTCTTGCCTTAAAAGCGCGCATAGGCTTATATGAAGGAACTTATATGAAGTATAGAGGCTTACCTGGATATGAGACTTATTTAGAACAAGCTTATCAAGCAGCAGAAGTATTAATAAAAGAATCTGGTTATAAAGTTTTCTCTACAGGAAATCCTGATAAAGATTATCAGAATTTATTTGCTTCTCATAAGGCTATTGGTGATGAGATTATTCTAGCTAGGGAGTTTTCTACAGAACTGAATGTTCGTCATAATGTGAATTACTATACAGTAGCAGCTTCGTATGGTAGACCATCTATGCCAAAAGATTTGATCAATAGTTACTTAATGAAAGATGGTAGCCGTTTTACAGATCGATCAGATTATAATAAGATGTTATTCCAAGAAGAAGTAAAAGATAGAGACTTGAGATTGAGTCAGACTATACGTACTCCTGGTTATACCAGAATTGGAAGCACTATCCAGCTCACACCTGATTTCTCTGCAGCTACTACAGGTTATCAGTTAATTAAGTACGTCGCAGAAGCACAGTATGATACGAATAATGCATCTATTGTTGATTTGCCACTATTTAGATTTGCAGAGGTTTTATTAGTATATGCAGAAGCAAAAGCAGAATTGGGAATTATTGATCAGAGTGATTTAGATCTATCTGTAAATATGCTTAGAAAGCGTGTCGGAATGCCTGATATGGTAATGGCAGAAGCAAATGCAAAACCAGATGCTTATTTAGCTAAACAATATGTAAATGTAAACGGAGCTAATAAAGGATTACTACTAGAATTAAGACGAGAGAGACGCATAGAGTTATTTATGGAAGATCATAGATGGGATGATATTGTACGTTGGAAAGAAGGACAAAAGTTAGTTCAGAATATTGAAGGAATGTATTTTAATGGCCCAGGTAAATATGATTTGGACAACAATGGTAAGACAGATATTTACCTATACGAAGGATCTAGACCAACAGAAAATGTACAAGGAGTCTATTATGCTAAACTAGGATCTGATATTCATTTAAATCAAAATAATAGTATAGATCCATTTCCTAATAATAAGAATAGAACATGGAATGAGAATAAAGACTATTTATACCCTCTACCTATACAAGAACTTCAGTTAAATACAAATTTAAAACAAAATCCAGGATGGTAAGATCTATATTACTAAGCGTCCTATTTATAGGGACTAGTATTTTTGCTCAAGAGAAAGAGCCTCAGACTTTGAAGGCAATGACTTTTAACATTAGGATGGATACTTCTAATGATGGTATAAATCAATGGAGTAATCGAAAAGAATGGGTTGCAGAAGTTGTCTTTTTTAATGATGTGGATATTGTTGGTATGCAAGAAGTACTTCATAACCAGTTAGTCGATTTAGAAAATTTACTTCCACAATATGACTATGTAGGAGAAGGAAGAGAAGGAGAAACGAAAGGAGAGTACAGCCCTATTTTTTACCTAAAAGATAGGTTTAAAGTTTTAGAGAGTGGAACATTTTGGTTATCAGAAACACCTTATGAAAAGGGAGTTAAGTCTTGGGATTCTTCTTTACCTCGTATAGCTACATGGGCTCGTTTTGAAGATAAAAAGTCAGGAAAAACATTTATCCATTTAAACACCCACTTTGATCATAGGGGTAAAGAGGCTCGTCAACGAAGTGTTGAAGTTATTAATCAGGAATTAGCTAAAATCACTAAAGGAGAAACAGTGGTATTCACAGGTGATTTTAATTTACCTCCAACAGACTTACCTTATCAGAAGATAATAGAATCGAAGTTTGTCGATACTAGAGATGCAGCAATGTATCGTTCAGAATTAGGTTATACGCATAATGCTTGGAAAATAGAAGCTCCTAAATCAAGTAGAATTGATTATATTTTCTTGAGAGGGCTTGACTTAGCTCCTATTAAGTATAGAGAGCTAGATATTCAGCGAGGACCTTTATTTGCCTCTGACCATTATCCAGTCTTCACAGAGTTTAGATGGGTAGAATCAACTACCAAAGCATCAAAAAAAAAAGTGAAGTAAGAGTTCTTAATTACAATGTACATCATTTTGCAGCAGCTTATGATAGCTATCATAAGATAGATCTTAATTCATTAGCTGCTGTAATCTTAAGAGACGAAGTAGATATCGTTACTTTACAAGAAGTAGATGTACATACTATGCGCTCAGGTCAATATTTAAATCAAGTAAAAGTTTTAGCAGAAAAAACAGGAATGTTTTATGCTTTTGGTAAGACAATAGATTATGAAGGGGGCGATTACGGCATTGCTATCCTGTCTAAATTTCCAATTGTAGAACAGCATTTCTATAAGTTACCTTTTGTAGATAACAAGGAAGAACAACGAGGTTTATTAGTATGTAAAATAGATTTAGGTGAAGCACAAATGATAAATATAGGAACAACTCATCTGTCTAGCTCTAATGAACAAAGTCGTCTATTACAAACGAAACGCATAGCAGAATTACAAAGAGAGTCTACTTTTGATTTTCTGACAGGGGATCTTAATGCAGAAATAAACTCTAAACCAGTAGAACAACTTAAAACGACTTTTGATTTAGATACCCGATTTATGAATCAGATGACTATTCCAGCTTATAAAAGCGATAAGAAAATAGATTTTATGATTAGATCAATTAATAGTACAATAAAAATCATTCGTCAAGATACTTATCAGATGAATGCATTATCAGATCATAATTTAATGATTAGTGATATTACCTTATAAAGTACTTTAGTATAGTCACAAACAAAAACACTCCTTATAAGCATAAGGAGTGTTTTTTTATTAAATTAAGGTTGCTTAAATAAGTAATAACCTTGCTCGAACCAATTAGCTTAGCTTCCTTAATTTAGTCCAGAATCTGTCAGTAAACCTATCAGCAAAAAGTAAGTATACACAATAGGTATGAATTAGTGATAAAAACATACTAAAGTATTGTCTGTGAACTAATGCAGAAGTGATTATATAGAATCTCCTTGTAGAATAAGCTACTGTAGAAACTAGATTAGTCTTTCTACCAATGATTTTTTGACAAGAAATACGTTATTATGGATAGAAAATAAGCAGTGTAAATACAGCAAATAATACTAAGTGCATAATACCCATGATAGGAGTAGTACGTTTGCCTAAGAAAGTCATTAGACTTAATAATAGGGTGATCACGAATAGAATAGTCTCTGTACTAGTCATCCCAAACAATACTGTTTTGCCCGTAATTAATCCAATGATTAGTACAGAAGGCACAGTTAATCCTACTGTAGAAACGAAGGCACCATGGCACAGGTTGATAGCGCGTTGAAACTCATTGTTTAATGCTGCTTTTACTGCCGTCATTGACTCTGGGGTGAACACGATGATGGCAACTAACACACCTCCTAATAGAGTAGGGAGGTTAGCGGCTTTAATCCCGTAGTCTACTACTACGGCCATATTATGAGAAAGAAGTACAATAGGTAATATCATCCCGATTAGGATAATAGAACGTATCCATATCTCTCCTTTATTCCCTACAGAAGTTTGGTGCTCATCTGTAGATTGAATATCTGCAATGGCTCTATCTTTATATGGAATTTCCATTGACCCTTTTTGAGGTTGTACATAGAGATGTCTATATCCTTTCATCTGAAAGAATAAGAATACAGCATAGAGAATAATAATAAATAAAGCCAAGACAATAGCCTGTGTATCACTAAACATCCCTCCACCAGCACCTTGAATGAAGTTAGGTAACATTAACCCGATACCTCCTAGCATAATGATCATTGCTAAGTAAGACATTGTTCCCTGTGCATTATACTCTTGCTCACCATACTTTAGTCCACCTAATAGAATACACAGCCCTATGACTAGATTCATAATGATCATCATTACAGAGAAGATCGAATCCTTTCCAATAGTTGGGTTTTCTCCAGGGCCTAACATTACGGCAGAAATTAAAATTACCTCTATTGATACAATCGAAAGAGTAAGAATCAATGTTCCGAAAGGTTCACCTAATTTATGAGCGAGTTCATCCGCTTCTTTTACTACACCAAAAGCAGCTCCTACTATCGTAAATAGTAAGATCAAGAAAATACTAGTAGCTAATAGAGGGGATAGACTATCTCCAGTAATAGAACTTCCGAATAACATAAATAAGATGACAATCAACCATACCACAGCTAATCGAATTCTTGTTTTCGTTGGAAAAATACTCGCTAAGGATAACCCTTTGTTTACATTGTCTTGTGTCATAATCAATCTCGTTTTTTAACAGGTCAAAATTATCATCTCTATAAATTTAATAATTTATCATTTGATAAAAAAAAGTAGTTGATATGTTAAACCCAGATTCCGCATTAGCCAAATACTACAAAGCAATTCTACTTCACATCTCTTTCATTAGTTCTAAAACCATACTGTAGTATGCTTTACTCACTAATTCAGAGCTATTTTGTATAATTACTTTTCGTCTATATGTCTATCGCGGAATTTGGGTTAAAAGTGAAGTGCTTTTAGAGTGTAAGGGTACTTCTTTTTTTGCTATGATGATATAGGTGTGGCTTCTTATAAAGCTTGTATGCTATATTAGTTAGTATCTATAAGATTTTGAAAATACTTTACTATTCATTGCAGATGAATATTTGTTTACTAAAGGGTAAGTTCATAATCAGTCCGTTATTTTGTGCAAAAAAACGGACTCATAACGGACTCACTACGGACTTAAACCGATTCGTTAAAGTAACTTATTGAAAGAAAAGGTTATAGTAAATAGACTATAAAACGACAAATAATCGATCTTATTATTTATGAAATAGATCGAATTATAAAGTAGTTATGAGAAGGTAGCTACTTTATAATTTCTATGCTTAGTACATATTATAAAAGGTAAATGGTGTTAACTACGATACTAGTAGTTAAAATAAGGTAGTACTTCCTTAGCCAATTCATCAAGAGTTTCTCCTATATCTCGTTTTCCAAACTGTATACCTATAGCAGCATGATTTACACCTATTTCTTGCCATTTATGTAAAAGCTCTATAAGTCCTAATCTACCTGTTTTAAGAACAAAACCTCCTCTTAATGGGGTTCTAGGATAGTGAGGATCTTCATCTAGTTCTATCCATTCATTTGTCATATGTGGTTTAAATGTTCCATTGGGAATTAAATCTCTAAAAGCTTTTATTTTTTGTTCTAAGTGTAAGGTATCCTCATTCGTGGTAGTAGGTCCTGGATAAGTAATCCAACCATCAGCATGAGTAGCAATCCAATCTAATGACTGTTGACTAGCGCCTGTCACTAATGTAGGAATATGCTTATGCAGAGGTTTAGGGACTAAGTCTAGGTTTTGCATTTGTGTAATACTAGAGTTTATTTTAGGAGAGTCTGTAGTATGTAAGGCTTGCATATCCTGAAGAACTTCTCGGAATAATTCTCCTCTTCTTTCAAAAGATTTATTAAAAGCAGGAAACTCAGCATAGCGATCACCAGATCCAACACCTAGTAATAAGCGACCATTAGAAAGCTGATCTATAGATGCTGTTGTCTTTGCCAACGAAATAGGGTGGTGTAAGGGCAATACTATACTCGCTGTACCAAGGGCAATATTTGTAGTCTGACCTGCTATATATGCTAGATAAGAAAGAGGATCATATACTTGTCCTACGTCTCTAAAACTGGGATCATACACAGGTATGTCTCTAACCCATAAAGCTGCGAAACCGCTAGTGTCTATCTGCTGTATATACTTTAGGTGTTGATTAAAAATGGCGATATTATTATCATATACCTGTAAAGGTAAAAATATACCCAAGGATAGCTTTCCTGGTGTGAAGACGTTATTGAAAGTCTTGTGGTTTTTAAAATTATTATTCATTTTTATAGGTATTTAGATATCTGGAATTATAGATATATTGTAATATAATACTTTAGTGATTGCATTGTAGAGTGTTGTTATAGAGTGTTTTGAATATAATTGGCTAACTCAGCAATTTTATCTTCATTGCGTTTATAGTAAGTCCATTGCCCATTTCTAGTAGAAGTAAGTAGTCCAATATTTACCATATTCGTTAAATAAGCTGAGGTGGTAGATTGAGAAAGACCTGCTTTTTTTTGGATAACACTCATGCATACCCCAAACTCGTGTACTTCAGGTTCGATGTCTTCTAGTTCAAAGAAATCGTGTGGAGCCTTAAGCCACTTTAGGATTTGCACTCTGTGTTCGTTTGATAAAGCTTTAAATAGTTCAGTCATTTCTATATATCGAGAATTTACGATACAAAGAAAATGAAAATATTTGAATTAATAAAGTATTTGTTTGTACTATATCTTAATGAATTGATTTGTATTGTGATAAATAGGATTATTTTTGTACAAAATGAGATGTAATGACCACCAAACTATTTACTTTCTTTCTATTTCTATTTATAGTTGCTTGTACAGACACTAAGCATTTAGATAATCAGCAATACGACATTTTAATCAATGAGTACTATAAGACAGGTACTGTTGAGGTAGACGATATTGGAAATATTACAGAGCGCAAGGTGATTGGAAATATTCTTAAGGGATTATCCCATTTAGAGGTAACTGATAGTATTAATGATATTACTACTTCACTTTTTTTAGAAAGTGTATCTATGGTAGAAAAGTCTTCTAATGTAGCATTGAAGGAATGGGTGTATAGTGAGGTTGGGTTCTATTATTATTCTTATAACTATTATTACGAAGCTTCTCCCTATTTTATCAAGATTGCTAAAACTTTAGAGAATAAAAGCATTGTATTAGATGTACAAGCAAAAAATATTTTGTTGCGTACAGCTTATTTCTTTGAGACTATGAATATGAATGAGAGCGCTCTCATTTATTATAGAAAAGCTTTGGAAGAAGGGGAAAAGGAGCAGCTAAATAACAGTGCTGTTTTATGGGGCTTAGGAACAGTATATTCTAAAGTAGATAGTCTAGATCAATCCATGCGTTACTATGAATTGGCAAAAGAAACATCCTTATCGTATAAGGACACCCTTAGATACGCTAAAAGTTTAGGAGGTATAGCATCAGTTTATCAAAAACAAGGAGACATAGAGAAAGCAGAGTTATACCTGAAAGAAGATATAGAGATTAGTCAACAATTAGGTGAAGAGAGGAATCTAATGTATAGTCAGATACAATTGGGGAAACTATACATGGATCGCAAGCAATATGATCTTGCAGAAGAAGTTTTAAAAAACTCTTATGAGATTACTAAAACTAAAAGCTACTTAGCAGGCTTTGAAAGAGAAATTATATCTTATTTACTCGATATCGCTAAGGCTCGTGGGATAGACACAGAAGAGCTCTCTTATAGAAGGGAGTTAGATCAGATAGACAGTGTGATAGAAGCTAGGGAAGGAGAAGAGGTCATTAATAAAATTAATTGGAATACTAATCTTGAGAGAGTAAACTGGGAGCTAGAGGCGGAAAAAAGCTTCTCAGAAAGAGTGAGATATCAACGACTACTCTTGCTGAGTACCACTGTTCTTCTGACGCTTATCTTGTGTATGGTGTACTTCTTTTCTAAACGAATTCTAAAGCTTCAAAAATATGCTTATGAAGGGAAGCTATTGGATTTTCAGTTATCTAAAATAAATTCAGAGAATAAGTTAAAAGAGACGAAAGCATCATTAGCATCTTATCAAGTATATCTGAGTGAAAAAACCGCACAAATAGCAAAATTAGAACATGAGTTAAATAAGGCTTCTCACTCTTCTAAGGAGATCTTCAAGGAAAAGCGTCCTGCTATAGAAGAATTACTTCGTTCTCATCTGATGACAGAGGAGAATTGGGTTTTATTTAAAGAAACATTTAGAGAAGAACAAGCAGTCTATTTTAATGAAATTATTACTCAGTTTCCTGACTTGACCGAGTCTAATCTACGTATTGTGTTGTTGCAAAAAATGGAATTGACTAATCAAGAAACTGCAAATATTCTAGGTGTAACTATTGATGCAGTTAAAAAAGCAAAACAGCGATTAAAGAAAAAATATGAAGATGATTACTCTGCTTTATTTAGTAAAGAGTAGTCTAACCGAAGTAAATAAAATACAATTTTTAAAAGCATTATCTGTATAGGTAATGCTTTTTTTGTATGTGTTAAAGGCTTCATTTTAAGGATGGTTATTTTTTGTCCACCCTATTGTCCACCCCCTTTAAACACTAGAATTTACCTACTTATAATACTTTTACCTACTGAAGCTAATTTTTGAATTTCGCCACACTCAATGAATAGCATATTGTAGAGATTTTAATTTCTCTAGTTGCCTTAATAAATTGTATTTATCTTCAATTTGTTATTGTTAAGTGTGGTTGGAATATCGTATAATTCTAACACACCACATTATGAAGAAATTTCTACTCTTATTCTTTCTAATTTTTAGCCCGATGCTCTTCGCGCAGACGAGTACCGAAGCTTTTGAAACAGAGTCAGCTGGTTCCACTAGTTTTACTGATAATGGGGTAACTTTTAATATTATTTCACATACTAGTACTTTTAATATAGTTAACTATCCGGCGACAGGCTGGAGTGGAACAGTTAATGATAATCAGTACATAGACAATACAAATAATGTAGGACCTGCTAGCTCTTCATTCTCTATTAAAACTACTTCTAATTTATTTAAGGTAAATCGCTTCTGGGTATATGTAGCAGATCAGTTTAATAACCAAAATACAATAGGAACATTGACTATCACTGGTAAATTAAGTGGTGTAACTAAATTTACTCAAACTAAGACCAATAATTTTGCTATTTCATTAGGAACGACTAATGGCTATACATTAATAGATTTGACTAATCTGAATGGTCAGAACTATAGTAATATAGTCATTGATGAGTTACAACTAACTTTAGGAGGTAATTATTACTATCTAGGCCTTGATGCATTTACTTGGGTGAAGGATTCTAATATAGTTACTACAGACTCTCAATCATTTATCACTACTTGGGAAGTGCCTAATGATAACGGTAGTATTAAACTCTATACAGATACTAATAAGTATAAGTATAATTATAATGTGAGTTGGGAGAATATAGATGACTCCGATAAGAAAAGTAAACCTCTACCTAACTTCAAAGGTGATTGTGTCATATCTAATCTACCTAAAGGGAAATATAGGGTAATGATAACAGGTGATTTTCCATATTTTAACGTAGCTAAGGATTTCGAAGATCCAAATGCAAAGCAGTTACTTACTGTAGAGCAATGGGGGACGCAACTTTGGAAAAGTATGCATAAAACTTTTCAGTCTGCTTCTAATCTTATTCATATAGGTAAAGATATTCCTAATCTTACTCAGGTGACAGATATGTCAAGGATGTTTGATTTTGCAATCTCTTTTAATGGAGATTTGAGTAAATGGGATGTATCGAAGGTGACTGACATGCAGTATATATTTTCCGGAGCAAGTTCTTTTAATGGTGATCTAAGCAAATGGAATGTATCTAGTTTAAAAAATATGCAGAGTATGTTTCATGCCGCAGTTGCTTTTGATGGTGATTTGAGTCAGTGGAATGTATCTAGTGCTACTAATATGATTCAAGTATTTGCTTACGCAATGAGTTTTAATAGAGATTTGAGTAGATGGAATGTCTCTAATGTGACAGATATGCAGTCGATGTTTTTAGGAGCGAGTTCCTTTAATAGAGATTTGAGTAAATGGAACGTTTCTAAGGTTATAGGACCGTATGGTATGTTGAGTATGTTGGAATATTCAGGCATGTCTGTAAATAATTATGATGCTACATTAAAAGGATGGGCTAATTTATCAACTGTACCAAGTAATGTAACTTTAGGAGCTACTGGATTAAAATACTGTACAGCGAATACTGAACGAGATAAGTTAATAAAAGAAAAAGGATGGAAGATAAATGGGGATATTAAATTAGGTAGTGAATATATTTTAAAAGATAAAAGTGTAGTGTATGATGGGAAGGCACATAAACTAGAATTAGAGTTACCTCATAGTTTTAGAGGTACTTATGAAATAGTAGATTCTTCAAATAATGTAGTATCTGATGCTATCAATGCTGGTATTTATACAGTACGTGCAATTAGTGAATGTGATCAAAGTGTACTTCATACTGCAACTTTAACAATTACTCCTGCTGTCTTAACAGTAACAGCTACTCCTCAGTCTAAAGTATATGGAGCAGTTGATTCTAAGCTTGATTACACAATATCAGGATTAGTAAATAATGATAAAGAGATTGATGTCTTATCAGGTAGCTTATCTCGTGTTGCAGGAGAGAATGTAGGAAGTTATGCTATTACTCTAGGTAGTTTAGCTGCAAATAATAACTACATACTTTCTTTTACAGGAGCAAATTTAACTATAGCTCCAGCTGTATTAATTGTAAGTGCTACTGCTCAGTCTAAGATATACGGAGCAGTTGATCCTAGCCTAAGCTATGCGGTATTTGGATTAATAGAAGGAGATTTATTATCAGGTAGCTTATCTCGTGTTGCAGGAGAGGATGTAGGTACTTATTCCTCAGTCTAAGATATATGGAGCAGTTGATCCTAAACTAGATTATGCGGTATTTGGATTAATAGAAGGAGATTTATTATCAGGTAGCTTATCTCGTGTTGCAGGAGAGGATGTAGGAGTTTATGCTATTACTCAGGGAACGTTAATAGCTAATAGTAATTACTCTTTAAGTTTTATAGGGGCTAATTTGACTATTGATAAAGCATCATTGACAGTGACCGCTAATCCTCAGTCTAAGATATATGGAGCAGTTGATCCTAAACTAGATTATGCGGTATTTGGATTAATAGAAGGAGATTTATTATCAGGTAGCTTATCTCGTGTTGCAGGAGAGGATGTAGGAGTTTATGCTATTACTCAGGGAACGTTAATAGCTAATAGTAATTACTCTTGAAGTTTTATAGGGGCTAATTTGACTATTGATAAAGCATCATTGACAGTGACCGCTAATCCTCAGTCTAAGATATATGGAGCAGTTGATCCTAAACTAGATTATGCAGTATCAGGATTAATAAATAATGATAAAGAGACTACTGTATTATCAGGTAGCTTATCTCGTGCATTAGGAGAAGATGTTGGTACTTATGCTATTACTCAAGGTGATTTAAAAGCGACTGGTAATTACTCTTTAAGTTTTATAGGGGCTGATTTGGTTATTACTCCAGCACTATTAACTGTAAGTCCTACTACTCAGTCTAAAGTATATGGAGCAGCTGATCCTGCGCTTGATTACAAAGTATCAGGCCTAGTGAATAACGATAAAGAGACTGCTGTATTATCAGGTAGCTTATCTCGTGCATTAGGAGAAGATGTAGGAAGCTATGCTATTACTCAGGGTGATTTAAAAGCGAATGGTAATTACTCTTTAAGTTTTATAGGGGCTGATTTGGTTATTACTCCAGCACTATTAACTGTAAGTGCTACTACTCAGTCTAAAGTATATGGAGCAGTTGAACCTAAGCTTGATTATACAGTATCAGGATTAGTAAATAACGATAAAGAGACTGATGTATTATCAGGTAGCTTATCTCGTGCATTAGGAGAAGATGTAGGAAGTTATGCTATTACTCAGGGTGATTTAAAAGCGAATGGTAATTACTCTTTAAGTTTTATAGGGGCTAATTTGACTATAACTCCTGCCGTATTAACTGTAAGTACTAATCCTCAGTCTAAGGTATATGGAGCAGTTGAACCTAAGCTTGATTATGCAGTATCAGGATTAGTAAATAACGATAAAGAGACTGCTGTATTATCAGGTAGCTTATCTCGTAAGGTAGGAGAAGATGTTGGTACTTATGCTATAACCCAAGGAATGTTAATAGCTAATAGTAATTACGTTTTAAGTTTTATAGGGGCTGATTTGACTATTACTCCTGCTGTCTTAACAGTAACAGCTACCCTTCAGTCTAAAGTATATGGAGCAGTTGATTCTAAGCTTGATTACACAATATCAGGATTAGTAAATAATGATAAAGAGACTGCTGTCTTATCGGGTAGTTTATCTCGCGCAGTAGGAGAAGATGTTGGAAGTTATGCTATTACTCAGGGTGATTTAAAAGCGAATGGTAACTATACATTAGTCTTTAAAGGAGCTAATTTGACAATTGGAAAAGCCCCATTAACAGTAACAGCCAATGCTCAGTCTAAAGTATATGGAGCAGTTGATCCTAAGCTTGATTATACAGTATCAGGATTAGTAAATAACGATAAAGAGACTGATGTATTATCAGGTAGTTTATTTCGTAAGGTAGGAGAAGATGTTGGTACTTATGCTATAACCCAAGGAACGTTAATAGCTAATAGTAATTACGTTTTAAGTTTTACAGGAGCTGATTTGAATATTACTCCAGCTGTATTAATTGTAAGTGCTACTGCTCAGTCTAAGGTATATGGAGTAGTTGATCCGAAGTTAGGTTATACTGTATCTGGATTAATAGAAGGAGATTTATTATCAGGTAGCTTATCTCGTGCAGTAGGAGAAGATGTTGGTACTTATGCTATCAATCAAGGAGATTTAAAAGCGAATGGTAATTACGCCTTAAGTTTTGCAGGGGCTAATTTGACTATTGATAAAGCATCATTGACAGTGACCGTTAATCCTCAGTCTAAGATATATGGAGCAGTTGATCCTAGTCTAAACTATACGGTATCAGGATTAGTAAATAACGATAAAGAGACTGCTGTATTATCAGGTAGCTTATCTCGTGTTGCAGGAGAAGATGTTGGTACTTATTCTATAACTCAAGGAGATTTAAAAGCGAGTGGTAATTATACATTAGACTTTAAAGGAGCTAGCTTAGAAGTTACTCCTGCTGTATTAATTGTAACAGTCAATACTAAATCTAAAGTATATGGAGATGCTGATCCTAGTCTAAACTATACGGTATCAGGATTAGTAAATAACGATAAAGAGACTGATGTATTATCAGGTAGTTTATCTCGTGAGGTAGGAGAGAACGTTGATAATTATGCTATAACTCAAGGAACGTTAATAGCTAATAGTAATTACTCTTTAAGTTTTATAGGGGCTAATTTGACAATTGGAAAAGCCCCATTAACAGTAACAGCCAATGCTCAGTCTAAAGTATATGGAGCAGTTGATCCTAAGCTTGATTATACAGTATTAGGATTAGTAAATAACGATAAAGAGACTGATGTATTATCAGGTAGTTTATTTCGTAAGGTAGGAGAAGATGTTGGAAGTTATGCTATTACTCAAAGTGATTTAAAAGCGAATGGTAACTATACATTAGTCTTTAAAGGAGCTAATTTGACAATTGGAAAAGCCCCATTAACAGTAACAGCTAATCCTCAGTCTAAGGTATATGGAGCAGTTAATCCTAAGTTTGATTATACAGTATCAGGATTACAGTTTATAGATAAAGAGACTGCTGTATTATCTGGTAGTTTATCTCGTGCAGTAGGAGAGGATGTGGGAAGTTATGCTATAACTCAAGGTGATTTAAAAGCGAATGGTAATTATATACTTGACTTTAAAGGAGCTAGCTTAGAAATTACTCCTGCTGTATTAACAGTAACAGCTAATCCTCAGTCTAAAGTATATGGAGCAGCTGATCCTGCGCTTGATTATACAGTATCAGGATTACAGTTTATAGATAAAGAGACTGCTGTATTATCAGATAGTTTATCTCGTGCAGTAGGAGAGGATGTTGGTACTTATGCTATAACTCAAGGTGATTTAAAAGCGAGTGGTAATTATACATTAGACTTTAAAGGAGCTAGTTTAGAAATTACTCCTGCTGTATTAACTGTAACAGTCAATACTAAATCTAAAGTATATGGAGCAGCTGATCCTAAGCTTGATTACACAATATCAGGATTAGTAAATAACGATAAAGAGATTGATGTCTTATCAGGTAGTTTATCTCGTGCATTAGGAGAAGGTGTAGGAAGTTATGTTATTACTCAGGGTGATTTAAAAGCGAATGGTAATTATACAGTTGATTTTATAAGAGCTAATTTGACTATTGAAAAAGCACCTATCATAGGAATGGTATTAAAAGGAGGTACTTATGTTTATGACACTAAAGAGAAATCAGTTTTACTTAGTAGTACGCTACCTATTGGGACGAAAGTAACCTATAAGAATAATAAGCAAACAGAGGCAGGTGAATACGAAGTAACTGCTTTAATAGAAGGTGATAATTATATACCATTACTTCTAAAAACAAAACTAATTATCAATAAGGCTCCCCAACATATAGAGTTTAATGCTTTATCACCTGTGTTATATGATAATTTATTACAGCTTCAATTGATAGCAAACAGTAGTGTAGACTTGCCAATAAATTATACCTATATGAATGTTGGAACTACTGTAGCAGCGACAGTGACTTCCACTGGTTTAGTCAAAGTATTGCATCCAGGTAGCGTTATTATAACTGCTCATCAAGATGGGAATAATAATTATGAACCTGCTCAGAGTGTGAGCCAAATCTTAGTAATTAAAAGTGATAAAGCTGAGATAAATAGTTTGATTATTAATGGTAGAGATATAGGTGAATTATCTTCTAATAAATTATTTATGCTTCGTTGTGACGAGATAGATAAACAAGTAGAAGTAGAGTTGGTTACTAGTGAGGGAGCTTCAGTGAATATCGGAAATCATTTCTTTATTGATACCCCTAAAGCAGGTATTTATAACAGAGAGATAGTTGTAAAGTCTCATAGTGGAACAATAACGAATAGATACATTTTATCTATAGAAAGACCTTTTAATTTTGAGGATATAGTTATACAGAAATTCGATAATACTTTATTAGTAAACAACAATCCATTGACTAATGGAGGGTATCGTTTTGTGGGGTATAAATGGTTTAAAAATGGCAAGTTGATAGGTAATGAACAAGTGTACTCAGTAGGAAATCATAGAGATGATTTATTAGATATAGATGCTTTATACAGTCTAGAGTTGACTACTGATAAGGGAGAGATAATACACAGCTGTCCAGCTATGATAAAATACACACATACTAATAGTATTAAACTCTATCCAAACCCTGTAGTGAAAAATGGGGTAATGGAAATAGCACTAGATTATCCAGAGTCAAGTTTGAAAAATATTACAGGTTCAGTATATAGTTTGACAGGACAGTTTTTATTCAAAGTATCACTTGAAAATAAGATTTCAGAAGTGATATTACCAAATACTTTGGTAGAAGGTGTTTATCTTATGATTATTAAGATAGAAGGACAGAATAAAGTATTCAGATTTATGGTTAAACCTTAATTAAAAGTAAAGTGAAAAGAAAATATATATATGGATTTATGCTTGTTGTACTAAGTTGTACAACAAGCTTTGCACAAGAGGTAGACTTTTCTATAGGAGGATACTTTACAAATAGTTTAAAAACAGACAACGATTATGATACAAATACATCATTAGGGTATCAAATAGGAGTAGGGTATCGCTATTATTTAAATTCACAGTGGAGCTTGGGAGCAGAAATAAACTATAAGTATAGTAAACTTGATTTTATACAGCGAAACGTTAAAGAGAATTGGTCTGTTATAGATATAGAAAATCATGATTATGAATTTAGATACAATAGTAAATATAGAAAAGAAAGCGTGTCTTTTAATACCTTTCAAATCCCATTAACCATACAATATGAAACTAAAGGGATAGTGAAGTGGTATATACGTTCTGGAGTAAGTATAGGTATTATAACAGGGGATAGTAAGAGTAAAATAACAATGAATGATTTGCATACATCAGGGTATTATAAAGATTGGGATGCAGAACTTCACGGACCACATTATATGGGGTTTGGAGCATTTGGGAATCAGACTCGAAAGAGAAATTTAGACCTTTCTACAAGGTATTCGTGGCTGTTAGAAACAGGAGTGAAGCAAGAACTAGGAAATAAACAAAACTTATATGTAGGTGTCTTTCTAGATTTAGGATTAACTAATTTAGTTAAAGATAATAAGAGAATAGATACACCAATTAGCCATGTAAGCAATTATGATAATCCACTAGAATATCACAGTATATGGACACAAGAAAAGTATAAAGACACAAATTTAAAAGACTATTATATCGGTATTAAGTTAAGATATTCGTTTAGTCTATAATATAAGAGGTTTATAAAAAAATCTCTTATCTCATTTCACCTTATCCTCACAATTTAAAATATGAATAAACCAATTACCCCAGAAACACTAAAAGAAATTGCTTTTAATGTTACATTAGAACAATACAATGATATTATTGAGAAATTGCACCATAGCGCTAGTAAAGGTCAGAAATCATTGTTGATAGATAATCTTTCTGATACTGTTCAGAGTCGATTAATAGAAGAAGGTTATAGAATAAAGCCCTATGTTAAATATCAATACGATTATCTTCTGCGTAAAAAGAGAAAAAAATACTACGTAATTAGTTTTTAGATACTACTAAATATTAAAGGTTAGCTTGTAAGAGCTAACCTTTGATATTTAATTAAACGATATTAAAAAACCGAAGTAAAATAGGATTTATTCTTCTGATTTTTGTTGTTTTGCTTTTTGACGTAGAACATATAAGTAAAGGCTTTCGACTTTATCTCTTGCCCAAGGAGTTTTTCTTAAGAATTTTAAAGAAGAGTTAATGCTAGGATCATGAGTGAAGCATCTGATGTTAATCTGATTGCCTAACTCCTCGAATCCGTTATAGTATTCTACTAATTCTTCTAGAATATCGACTAATTTCTTTCCGTGTAATGGGTCTTTTGATACTTGCATATATCGTGTATTTTAAACAAAGATAATTGATTCTATATTGATGTTATTAAGGAAGTTATTATGTGCTTATTTATCAATAAACTCTTCTCCCCATTTTAAGAATGCTCGTAGAATAGGTTCTAGCATTTGCCCCTTATGTGTTAAGGTATAATTTACAGTAGGAGGAACAGTAGGGAGAGCATCTCTAGTGATGATATTTGTCTGTTGTAATTTTTTTAGTTCCTTGACTAACATTCGTGTATTAATATTGGGAATTTCTCTTTCTAATTCACTAAATCGTTTAGTCCCATCAAAGAGTGTAAATATGATAGGAATAGACCATTTTCCCCCAACTATTTCTAAAACATCGTGTAGGGTACATTTGTGTTCAACTTTTTCTATTTTATTTTTTGTCATAAGTGATTGGCTATGAGTAATACAGTAATTTATGGTATTACTATACAAAAGTGTTACTACTTGCAAAAGTAAAGTATTGCACTTAGGTTTACAATTAAATTTTAAATCAAAAACATGAGATTCCGATCTATTTGTAAGATGTTGCTTATCTTAAGTAGTTTGTTTTACAGTGTTTCAATTGTTGCTCAACAACAAGATGAAGAGGTTAATAAAGATAGTATAGTAGTTAATCCGCCTGTTAATGTAGAGACATTAATAGGAAGTAGAGGAGTCACCTTTAATATGCTCCTTAACAAGAGGTTTCAAAGTTTACCTAAAGTAGGTTTCTTTAGTGTCGTAAATTATGTAGGAGAGTGGGGAGAGCCAGATGTAAAGGATAGAATGATTCAAGGACAGCTAACCTATACCGTAATTAAAGGATTAGATGTAACTGCTGGGTTTCACTATGATCCAGAGTTTGGAGTTAAACCAGCTGCTGGTTTATTATATACTTGGGTTAAAAAGGATTGGGTTGTTGTTCTTAATGGAAGAGTAGATATTATGTCAAAGCCTGCTTATGAAGGAATGGCTTTAGTAGAATATACTCCTAAGCTTAATGATACTTTTAAACTTTATACAAGAGCACAGGGATTATATGGATATGCAACAGAGTGGAAAGGACATTCTCGAAGTTATATCCAAGGGCGAGTAGGATTGAGCTATAAAGAGTTTAGTTTTGGAGTTGCTGCTAATATAGATTTCTATGGTCCTTTAAAAGTGAATGAAAATAGTTTTGGAGGATTTGTAACAATGTTATTATTCTAACTTTTCCTGGTTAAAGTAAGATGTCTTCGTGATATCAGTTATTAGTCTTCTAGAAAATCCCAATTGTAATAATTGGGATTTTTGCTTTATTTATTATCCAATTTAAAAGAGTGTAAGTCATTAATTCGGTGATTATTTCTATTTGTTCACATTTTGTAGCTTGTTTAATGTTGTATTAAACAAGAAAATCAAAGAGTATTATCAATAATCACGATTAATATTTATAATTATTACAACTTTGTTGTTTTAATTTATAAACGCTGATATTTAGTTTGTTAGGTCTTATATTGAAAGTTTTCATTCAAATCAAAGAGAGATATTATTCAGCTATTATTTAAAAAATTATAAAAAAATGTTTGCACATTAAAATATAATCCTTTCATTTGTACAAGAATAAAAAATCAAAAAATGAGAATAAATAATTTAAATATGGTAATGTGTATGTGTAAATGCTTTTCAAAAGAGGAGTAGTCTATTCGTACGTTGTATTTAAATAAAATCAATATATAGAAGCTCCTTATTTAACGATAAGGGGCTTTTTTTATGCATTTATACTATGTTATCAAAACGATGTAAGTATGCCTTAAAAGCAATGGTGTGTCTAGCAAGAGTATATCAAAATGGGCACCTAACTATAGCTACTATAGCAGAAAAAGAAAATATACCGAAGAAGTTTCTAGAGCAAATATTGCTAGAGCTTAAGAGAGTAAAGTTAGTTAATAGTAAAAAAGGACTAGCAGGAGGGTATTATTTAATTAAAGACCCTAAGGAGGTATCAGTAGCTGATTTGTATAGAATATTTGATGGGCCTATTGCATTAACACCATGTGTATCTATAAACTACTATGAACCATGTGATGACTGTGAAGATGAAGTAAGTTGTTATCTGAGAAAACAGTTTATGGAGATTAGAGATAAGACAAGAAAGAGCATGTCAGAAGCTACGCTTCAACGCTTTATAGACGGAGATTAAAAAAATTTACACCTAAATACTACTAAAACGATAGAGATTATAGTTTATTAAAAAAAAGAATAATATGAGTTTAAAAAATCAATATAAAAAACTGCTTGAGAGTGGGTTAGAAGCCTTGTCCTTTAAAGAGCAGATGAAGTATTTAAAAGAACATTTTGAATCAATAACGTTTTCAACAAGTTTCAGTTATGAAGATCAAGTTATTACCCACCTTTTAAAAGATGAAGGAAAGGTTTCTTTTTTTACACTAGACACAGGGAGGCTATTCGACCAGACTTACGATACATGGAGTCTCACTTTAGCAAAGTATAAAATTAATATCACAGCTTATTTTCCAGAGAGTAGTCTTATAGCAGAGTTTGTCAATAAGAATGGGCCGGATAGTTTCTACAAATCTGTAGAGTTGAGAAAGGAGTGTTGTACTATTCGAAAGGTCTTGCCTTTGAAGAAAGCTTTAAAGAATCAACAAATATGGATTACAGGTTTAAGAGCAGAACATTCTCCAAATAGACAAAGCTTGACTCCTTTTGAATGGGATGAACACAACCAAATTATCAAGTTTCATCCTCTGCTATCTTGGTCTACAGAGGAAGTAACAGCTTTTATCGAGCAAAATCAGATTCCCTATAATCCACTACATAAGCAAGGTTATATCAGTATTGGATGTAGCCCATGTACAAGAGCGATAAGAGAAGGAGAAGATTTTAGGGCAGGTAGATGGTGGTGGGAAGATGCATCAAAAAAAGAATGTGGATTACACTTAAAACAATAGAATAAATAGTATTAACAGATATGATAGAAAACAATTATTTAGAAACTTTAGAACAAGAGGCAATTTATATTTTGAGAGAAACAGCTGCTCAATTTGAGAAACCAGCCTTGTTGTTCTCTGGAGGAAAAGACTCTATTGTCTTGGTTCACCTGGCATTAAAAGCATTTAGACCTGGTAAATTTCCTTTTCCATTAGTTCATATTGATACAGGGCATAATTTTCCTGAGGCTATTGCATTTAGGGATAAGTTAGTCGATCAAATAGGAGAAAAACTAATAGTAGGAAGTGTAGAAGATAGTATTCAAAAGTACAAATTAAAGGAAACACAAGGTCGTTTCCCTTCTAGAAATTCACTACAAGCTTATACTTTATTAGATACCATTCAAGAACATGAGTTTGATGCATGTATAGGTGGGGCGAGGAGAGATGAAGAAAAAGCAAGGGCAAAGGAAAGAATATTCTCTCTAAGAGATGATTTTGGTCAATGGGATCCTAAGCTTCAAAGACCAGAGCTTTGGGATATTGTCAATGGGAATATGCAAGCAGGACATAATACTAGAGTATTTCCTATTAGTAATTGGACAGAGTTGGATATTTGGAATTACATTAAAGCAAATGATATTGAATTACCTGAATTGTACTTTGCTCATGAACGTGAATGTATTGAGTACAATGATAAATTAATAGCTCTTTCTAGTTTTACTCCAGCTGTTGAAGGGGAGAAAGTTGTTAAATCATCTGTGCGTTATCGCACTGTAGGAGATATGACTTGTACAGCAGCAATAGCTTCTAATGCTATAACAGTAGACGATATTATTGAGGATATAAAAAACTCAAGAATAAGCGAGAGAGGACAGACTAGATTAGATGATTTATTATCTGAATCAGCTATGGAAGACAGAAAGAAGAAAGGATATTTTTAATTGTAGTAAATAAAGTAAAATGGAAACATTAAAATTTATAACAGCAGGGAATGTAGATGACGGTAAAAGTACTTTAATCGGTAGATTACTGTATGATTCTAATAGTATCTCAACAGATCATTTAGGCGTTTTAGCAAGTAAATCAGATATAGGAGAAGAAACGATTGACCTAGCTTTAATTACTGATGGATTAAGAGCAGAACGTGAACAAGGTATTACAATTGATGTAGCATATAAATACTTTTCTACAGTTAATAGAAAGTTTATTATAGCAGATTCTCCTGGACATCAGCAGTATACTAAAAATATGATTACTGCGGCATCTGTATCCGATTTGATTATTCTATTAATTGATATCAGAAAAGGAATTACAGAACAGACCAAACGTCATGCCTCAATCGCTTCTCTGATGGGAATTAAAAAAGTCGTTGTAGCAATAAATAAGATAGACTTAGTAGATTATAATGAAGGTATTTATGAAGAGATTAAGTCAGACTTTGAAACATTAAGAAGTCAATTAGCCTTTACAGAAGTTGTTTATATCCCTATTAGTGCTCTGCAAGGAGATAATATTGTAAAGTCTTCATCACTAACTCCTTGGTATACGGGTAAAACCTTGTTAGAGGTCTTAGAGACCATTCATATAGAAAATCAATTGAGAAATGAAGCTCGTTTTCAAGTTCAATTTATTATTAGACCTCAGACGAAAGAGTATTTAGATTATAGAGGGTATGCTGGCTTAGTGTTAAGTGGTCAATATAAAGTAGGAGATAAGGTAAGAATACTTCCAAGCAATATTTCTACAACTATTACAAAGTTAGAGAAGAACCTTAGAGAAGTATCTAATGTTATAGCAGGTGATAATGTTGTAATGCATTTTGATGCAGATCTGGATATTAGTAGAGGAGATACAATTTATTTAGAAGAACAAAAAGCACCTTTGGCAACGAATAAGCTTACTTCTTGGATAAGTTGGTTAGATACAGAAGATCTGCAATTAGGTAAAACGTATATTTTACAACATCGTTTTCACAGTGTTCGAGTTAAAATCAAATCGATAGATAGAAAGTGGGATATAAACACTCTTGAGTTTAACACAGGTGAGGAGGTGAGCTTAAACGATATCGCACAAGTTAGCCTACAAACCAATCAAGCATTAAACTATGATCCTTTTGTAGAAAATTCTAAAACAGGGAATGCTATTCTAGTAGACGAGACCTCTTATAATACTGTAGGGGCTTTAATGTTCTTGTAAACTACTTTTTACAAGTATGAGGGACTACATATATAACAAGACAATAAAGAATAGAGTACCTAATAAAGAGCTATTTGAAACTTGGTTAGATCGATTCTATAATTGGTTGTTTACCAATTATAACTATGAATCGTTTGCTTGTTTTTTAGCTGAAGAACAGACTTTGTGTCTTGAACTGGAAGTGGTATTACAAAGAGTTATTACTAAAGATAAAGCAGGTCTTAAAGCACATTTGTTTTTTAATCAAGTAGAAACGTTGTATAAATTATTAGAGTCTGATTTAGAGGGGTATATGAGTTATGATAAGTCTGTTCAGTCTAAATCAGAAATAATAGCTTTTAACTCAGGTTTTTTAGCGATGTATATCTATAGGGTCTCACAGGTATTTATTGATCTAGGGATAACTGTTTTGCCTCAGATAGCTAATCGATATGGATACCGTCTTACAGGAATAGATATTAGTCCATTTGCAAAAATAGGTAAGCAATTAATACTTATCAATGGTTTAGGAGTTGTGATAGGGAGTACAGTAGTTATAGGAAATAATGTAAGAATACACCAAGGAGTAATCTTAGGAGAGCATAGACAGATATTAGATTTGTGTTTAAAGGAATCTATTGTGATTGAAGATAATGTTGTAATACGAGAAAGAGTCTCTATTACAGGAAATGCCATAACGATTGGTAAAGGATCAAGGATAGGACCAAATCTTCATATACCAAGCTCTATTGAAGCTAATTCCAATGTAGAACTAGATAATCAATATCGTATAAGAATAAATGAAACAATAATAAAGTAATCAAATTAAAAACCAAAGAGAATATAAAATGAAAGTAGAAAGTATTTTAGGAACAATTGGAAATACTCCAATTATAGGATTAAATAGATTCTTTCCAGGATCAAAACAAACTTGGATAAAGCTTGAAAAAACAAATCCAGGAGGAAGTATTAAAGATCGTATTGCCTTGGCGATGATAGAGGACGCTGAGAAGCAAGGTTTGTTAAAACCAGGAGGTGTCATTATAGAGCCAACATCAGGAAATACGGGAATAGGACTTGCTCTGGTAGGGGCTGTTAAGGGATATGATGTTATTTTAGTTATGCCCGAGTCAATGAGTGTAGAGCGAAGAAAATTAATGGAAATATATGGAGCTAAATTTGAATTAACTCCACGAGAAAAAGGAATGAAAGGAGCTATTGAAAAAGCAGCAGAATTAGTTCAAGAAATTCCTAATGCATGGTCTCCAAGACAATTTAATAACCCTGTGAACGTAGATATTCACAGTAGAACAACTGCATTAGAAATTATTCAAGATTTTCCTGAAGGATTAGATTATTTAGTGACAGGAGTCGGAACAGGAGGGCATATTACTGGGGTATCTAAAGTATTAAAAGAGAAATATCCCAATCTGAAAGTAATTGCTGTAGAACCTGATACTTCTGCTGTATTAAGTGGAGAACCTTCTGGACCACATACGATACAGGGGATTGGGGCAGGATTTATTCCAGAAATATTAGATTTTAATTTAATAGATAAGGTTGTAAAGATTTCAAAAGAAGAAGCATTTGCAGTAGTAAAAGAAGTTGCTAAAAAAGAAGGTTTACTTGTAGGAATCTCTACAGGAGCATCATTGGCAGCTATTACAAAATTATTGCCATCTATAGAAGATGGTGCTAAGATATTGACATTTAACTATGATAATGGAGAACGCTACTTATCAGTAGAGGGGCTATTTTAATTCTTGATTGTGATGAATAGTGGAAAAGTTATACTAGCAGGTGCTGGTCCAGGAGATCCTGAATTAATAAGTCTGAAGGCACTTCGGTATTTAAAAACGGCAGATATAATTCTTATAGATCGATTAGTCTCTCCTGAGCTTATCGAATTGTATGTCAATAAGACAACAAAGGTTATTTACGTAGGTAAACAGTGTTCTAAAGGGATACATACACCACAGCAAGAGATTAATGAGTTAATGGTTTCGTATGCTAAATTAGGAATGACTGTACTTAGACTAAAGGGAGGAGACGTCTCTATATTTTCTAATATTCTTGATGAGTTGCGGGTATTAAAAGAAAATGGAATAAAATATGAGATTATCCCAGGCATTTCTGCAGCATTAGGTGCAGCAGCTTATAGTGCTATTCCTTTGACTAGTAGAGGATATAGTCGTGCAGTTCGTTTCTTGACTTTATTTGATACGTTTAGTATTGAACAAGATACTTGGAGAGATTGGGCAAAGACAGAGGATACATTAGTATTCTATATGAGTGGGCAAAAGCTGAAGTATTTAGTACAAGCCTTGCTATCACAAGGGATAGCGTCAGAGAAAGGAATTGCTATTATTCAACAGGCAAGTACTATCTATCAAAAGACAACAGTGTATTCTTTTAAAGATATTATGGAAAAAGAGCTGATTGCCTTTGAGTATGTACCAACTTTATTTATTGTGGGTAAAGTAGTTGAATTACATGAGCAATTTGCTTGGAAAGAAGAAATAAAAGAAGGAGAATACTATTCTTATTTTGATAATCATATAAAAGAGTTTCAATATGCAATTTGATCAAAAAATAACAAGTTTACAGAAGCAGGTTGAAAACTATTCGCGAGAAGAACTAATCTGGTTTAATGGTTACCTCTCGGGTTTGTTAGCCCAAAATGAGATACAGCCAAGTAATCCAATTGCTGTTAATCAAAGTTCAAAAGTATCAGTGAAGCCTCTTATTCTTTATGGAAGTGAAACAGGAAATAGTAAGAAAGTAGCACTAGAACTTCTAAAGCTTTGCAAACAGAATAAGTTACAAGCTAAGAGTTTAGACTTAGCTACATATAAAGTTGAAGATTTGAGTAAAGAAGATTTTATCATTCTTATTTGTAGTACACAAGGTGAAGGAGAACCACCTCTTTCTGCGCAGAAATTCTTTGATTCTTTATCTAAAGTAAAACTTGAATTGAGTGACGTAAGGTATTGTTTATTAGCGTTAGGAGATTCTTCTTACCCTCTTTTCTGTAAAGCAGGAGAAGATCTAGATAAATTATTACTTCAACAAGGAGCGCAATCTATTTTACCTCTAAAAAAGTTAGATGTAGATTATAAAGAATATACTGCTACGTGGTTTAAAACAGTCTTAGATACTATAGATAAATCTAGAGGGAGTATTGTAGAAGAAGGAAATCATAAAGACATTAATGCACAGATTACAGTAGAAAAACCTAATGTAAAAAAGGAGTATCAAGGGGTAGTTAGTCACAATGTATTATTGAACGATAGAGAGTCTAATAAACAAACCTATCACCTAGAAATTCGCAGTGATATAACTATAGACTATCAGCCAGGAGATGCCATAGGGGTTTACCCTCCCAATAAGCTAGGTACAATGATAAGTATAGCTAAGTTATTGGGTGAAGAGAGTAGATATGAAGAGTTAGAGGGATTGAGCATTACAGGGCTTACAAAAGGCGTACTAAATAAATTATCATCTTATTTAGGAGTAGATATTATTGAAGATAAGATTGACTTATTGGATCTTTTAGAAACCTATAGTAATAGAAAACCAATAGAACTAGATGGGATAAAAGCGATTCTACAGCCGATTGCGCCAAGGCTTTATTCTATTTCGTCTTCTAATTTAGCTCATGAGGATGAAGTACATTTAACTGTTGCCTTAGATCAGTTCTTGGTAGGAGAAGAAAAGAAACAAGGATTGTGTTCTTCTTATTTTTCTGAATTAGAGGTTGGGCAGGAACTCTCATTCTATATTCATAGGAATAGTGAGTTTTATTTACCTGATTCTGATAAGGATATTATTATGATAGGACCAGGAACTGGTATTGCACCATTCAGAGGTTTTATTGAACATAGAGATACAAGTGGAGCGGAAGGACGCAATTGGTTATTCTTTGGCGAACAGCACTTTGTATGTGATTTTTATTATCAGACAGAAATACAACAATGGTTAGAAAGTGGTGTTTTAACAAACCTAGATACTGCTTTCTCTAGAGATCAAAAGCATAAAATATATGTTCAGGATAGGCTAAGAGAAAGAGCTAGTGAAGTGTGGAACTGGATAGAATCAGGAGCTATAATTTATGTTTGTGGGCAGAAGTCTCCTATGAGTGAAGATGTTGAACGTGTACTTGTTGAAATCATTATGGAGCAACAAAACACTTCTTTTAAAGCGGCTGAAGAGTATTTAGAAGAAATGTTTTTAAGTGGACAATATAGAAAAGATGTGTATTAAAAAAAGACGAAATGAATCAAGATAAACTATCTCCTATAGAAGGAATAAAAGAAAAAAGCGACGGCTTACGAGGTACGTTAGCACAGAGCTTAAAAGATAATTATACAGGGAATGTAAGGCCTGATGATGAAGCTTTAATTAAGTTTCATGGAATGTATGTCCAAGACGATAGAGATAGACGACAAGAGAGAGCAGAAAAGAAATTAGATAAGTTGTATTCTTTCATGATTAGACTTCGTATACCTGGAGGAGTGATCTCTGCGAAGCAATGGCTGGCTATACATGAAATATCAGAACTATATGGTACAGGTGTATTAAAGATAACAACTAGACAAACTATACAGTTACATGGATTATTAAAGTACCAATTAAGTGATACAATACAAGGTTTTCTTCTTGCTAAACTAGATGCTATTGCTGCATGTGGTGATGTCAATAGAAATGTAATCTGTAGTTCTCATCCACAAGTTTCACCTGTTTTTGAGCAAATTCATAACTATGCAGATAAGATATCTAAAATGCTTTTACCTAAGACACAGTCTTATTATGAAGTATGGATAGATAACGAAAAAATTTATGATCGATCTATTGAAGCTGATCCTTTATATCAGGACAAGTACCTTCCAAGGAAATTTAAAATAGCCATTGCAATTCCACCAACGAATGATGTAGATGTATTTGCTAATGATATTGGGCTTATTGCTATCGTAGAAGAAGATAAACTGATCGGATTTAACATTGCTATAGGAGGTGGATTATCTACAACACATGGCAATGAGCAAACCTATTCAAGACTTGCTACTGTTATAGGCTTTTCCGACAATGAAGAAGATACGATGAAGTTGATTTATGAAGTATTGACTATACAACGAGATTATGGAAATCGTTCAGACAGAAAGCTTGCTCGTCTAAAATATACTCTTGACAGATTAGGAGTAGAGAACTTTGTCAAGGAACTAGAACATAGAGCAGGAGTACAGCTTCAACCAGCTAGAGCGTATGAATTTACAGAGCGAAATGATAGATATGGATGGCAGCAAGCTCATGATGGTAAATGGTATTACACCTTATTTGTTGAAAATGGTGTAGTACAAACTTATCAAAAGGAGTTCTTGTACAATTTATCTAAACTAGCTGTATCTGATTTTAAATTTACTTGTAATCAGAATTTAATACTTGGAGAAATCGAAGAAGAAGACAAATGGTTAGTAGAGAAGCTATTGGTGGAACACGCAATAGAATTGAGAAATTCAAAACTAAGAGAGAGTTCTATGTCATGTGTGGCATTGCCAACTTGTCCATTAGCTTTAGCTGAGGCACAGCGTTATTTACCTGAGTTAATCTCTAAAGTAGAACCATTACTAGCTAAACATAATCTAGGTGAAGAAGAGATTAGCATTCGAATGACAGGATGTCCCAATGGTTGTGGTCGTTCATATTTAGCAGAGATAGGCTTTGTAGGTACTGGTCCACAAGAGTATAATCTTATGCTAGGAGGAGACCGATATGGAACTCGATTAAATCAACTATACAAGAAAAAGATAAAAGAAGAAGAGATCTTATCGCATTTAGATAATTTATTCGGCCAATACAAAGAAGAAGCTTTAGCTAAAGAAACTTTTGGAGACTTTACGTATAGAAAATTCTTTGCTTAAAAAATAAACTAAAACTACCACCACAAAACAATTATTCAATGAAAGTCTGTTGCATTTTTATTACTTCTTTCCTGTTCTAAGGAACTATAAGAGCTACTTTATCTCAGAGTAGTTTAATCACTATTAAACATTGTAAAACAAATTGTAGATCAATCTGCCAGATTGGTCCTGAGGGACTTATATCTCTTTTTTTATTCTTTAAGTATATGATTTTATAGTTAAAGGGTTGTAATATAATAGATTATGAAAAACACATTATTCCCAATATTTCTAAAAACGACTCATTCCAATTTTTTAATTGTAGGAGGAGGTAATGTTGGTTTAGAGAAAACAAAAACATTGCTAAAACAAAATGAACTAACTCATATTACGGTTGTTTCTATTGATTTTAAACCTGAATTCTTTGAATTACAAAACACTCATGATAATCTGATATTGAAGCATAGAAGCTTTCTAATAGAAGATTTGTATCAAATGGACTTAGTAGTAATAGCGACAAATAATACTGTCTTAAATCAAGAAATAAAAGCTTTAGCGAATAGTAAGGGATTATTAGTCAATGCGGCTGATCAACCAGACTTATGTGATTTTTATCTTGGATCTATCGTAACCAAAGGACAACTAAAGATAGCCATATCTACTAATGGTCAATCACCGGTATTGGCTCGTAGAATGAGAGAGTATTTAGAAGAAGAAGTACCTGATAATGTAAGCGATAGTATAGAACATTTAAATCAGTATAGAGCACGTCACAAAGGAAATCTAAGAGAAAAGCTCAATAGTTTAAATCGAGTAACATCTGTTATGACCAATCGTAATTATGAGAGAAAACAACTTTTTTCTAAAATCTTTAGACTCACTACTCTTGTGTTAGTTTTTGTATTGGGATATGCTTTATCTAATGTTATTACCTTTCATGATATTCAAGCTGGCTTAGCGAGTATGCCTTCAGAGTTTTACTATGTTTTCATTATTGGATTTTTAGCACAGATGGTTGATGGGGCATTAGGATTGGGATATGGAATGACTTCAGCCTCAGCTATGATGGCTATGGGGCTAAGTCTTCCCACTATATCAGGGAGCATTCATACTGCAGAGATGTTTTCTAGTGCAGTATCTGGATACACACACTACAAGTTTAAAAATGTAAATAAGAAACTACTGCTCTGGCTGAGTATTCCTGGAGTAGTAGGGGCTATTTTAGGGTCGTTGTTTGTGATCTATATTGGTAGTGAGTATGAGTATATCGCTTATCCATTTGTAGCATTATACTTAATGATTATTGCTATTAGGTTAATTAGTTTAGCACTAAGAAACTCAGTAATCAGAAAGAAAGTGAAATATGTTGGTTTTCTAGGTTTTTCAGGAGGTTTCTTTGATGCTTTTGGAGGAGGAGGCTGGGGGCCTATAGTTACTTCTACGCTTCTAACTAAAGGAAGACCTACTAGATATGTCGTAGGGACAGTATCCTTAGCGGAGTTCTTTGTAACTTTTGCTGCCTCTATGGTTTTCTTTTCGAAGTTGGGATTTGGTTATTGGTATATCTTCTTAGGCTTAGCTTTAGGAGGGGTATTTGCAGCTCCTTTAGCAGCAAGGTTAGCTGGTAGAATGCCTAAACGCATCTCTTATATCTGTGTAGGATTATTGGTTTTTGTAGCTAGTTTAAGAATAGTCATTAAGTTTATATAGGATGAGTAAGAAAGAAAAATAGACTTGTCGGTTTTATACAATTTTACTTGTAACTCCTAGTCTAGTTTTGCACTAGAATATTAAATAATAAAACTATGCAAGACATTCAAAAAGTAGTTAGAATTACTCCAACAACGTTATCAAGACCAGTAGGGAATTATTCACATATCACTATTGTGCCTAAGAATGCGACTATTTATACTTTCTCTGGACAGATAGGTACTGACAGTAATGGTGTGATACCAATCGACTTTAATCAACAAGTAGACAATACGTTTAGCAATATTGCTGCCTTATTAGAAAGCCAAAACCTAACAGAGGTTGATATTATCAAAGTTAATATTTGGTCAACTAAAGAGATTGATTGGGATTATTTTGATAGCGTATGGAGGGAGTTCTTTAAAAGTGGAAATCCTTCTATGACTGTAGCTTATATCTCAGCTTTAGGACTTCCTGAGATTGATTTGGAGATCGAGATTTGGGCGGCTAAAGTGTAATCTATTAGAAAAAAAAGATAAAGTACTTCGAATAATCCATCTCTTTCTTTTGAATGTCCATTTTTCATTTGACCATAAAAGGAGTCCTTTACAAAAAATAAAATTTATGAGTCAATTAGATGCAAAGCAATTCCCTATAGTAAAAGTAATTATTCAATCTGTCAATGAAGGACATGATCAAGATCAGTATTTTAATGACTATGAAGCATTACTAAAAACAGGTAAAAAATTTGTTATGATTAATGAGGTGAGTGCACCTGATGTAAAGGACACTAAGAGTAACAAGGATCACATGAAGAAGATGAACCTGTGGATGAAAAAGAATAGAGAGGAACTACGCAATAATGTATTAGCCATGATACAGGTGGAACCTAATGAAGAAAAACGCCAAGTAGCAATAGACTTTAAAGAGATTTTCTTTAAGTATTGGGGGCATGAACTTTTTGTAGTTTCTACTGCAGAAGAGGCATTAGTATTAGCAAATGAAAAATTACTAATAGTAAATAAGTAACAATTAGATTTAATATCTAATAAGTCACTTGAGGTTGTTTTTATAGTCCATAAAAAATCCTACAGACAATAGCGTTTGTAGGATTTTTTGGTTTATAAAAGTGATAATAACCTTTAAAAAAGTTACTTAAAACTAGTTTCAAAAGTACTTTTAAAAACTTGAATTTCTTTCTTCGTAGTTACAGAAATAAGCTTGTATAAGTCCTCAGGTATAAACTTATTTTTCTCTATAATATCTTTGATAATGTACTCTTCATTCGTTTCTATATCGACTACTTTGTCTTTAACTTTCATGTGTTCTCTTTTAGTTTGAAAGCAAAATTAAGAAGAAAAGAAGAGTATTGCTCTTCTTTTTTTAGCTAATTAGACAATAAAAATCACCTCTAAAAGCAAGAAAACGACTATAAATTACTCTTGATAGACATATTGAGTCATCTTTTTTGACTACTCTTAAATCTCAATTTTATAGTATAATTATTGAGACAAACAGTCTTTTTAAGTTGTTATAGAACAGTCAGATACTCTTAAAATAAACTTAATTATTTGTAACGCTTTCTATTGTTTCAAATTCGCAAATTCTGAATAGTTAATTATATCTAGTCTAAATAAAGTAATATAAACCTTTGTTTATTTTGAAAAGTAACTAAATTTGCGATTCAATTTAGAATAGTTCTTAATAGTTACGTATGTCATTTTCAATAAAACAAACTATCACAATCTTAGTGATTAGTTTATTTTGTGCCAATCATCTTTTTGCACAAAATCCTGTTTATACAGGTAAGGTCCTAAACTTAGAGACAAGAAAAGGAATCGATACTGCGATTATCACAGTAATAACATCAGGTGAAGTTTATTTTACAAACTCGAAAGGAGAATTTAAAATCGAGGAATTAAACGATTCAACGGTATTAATTAGTCAAGAGGGATATGAAAGCTTAGAAGTAAGTCTTAAAAAGGGAAATCAGATTATCTATCTCCTTCCAACTTATAAGCAATTAGATGAAGTAATCATTCGCAAGTCTACTAATATCAATGATATAGATGTCCGAAATCTAACTGGATCTGTTGTGACAATTGATATGAACAAGTTATCAGAGCGTTCTGAACTTGATATGGCTAAGTTATTACAAGGGCAAGTACCTGGATTAACAGTGAATTACAGTGGTGAACTAGGGAAAAAGCCTGAAATCAGATTGAGAGGTAATTCATCTTTTAGCTATAAAGGCAGTGCTAATGAACCTCTTTTTGTGATGGATGGTATTGTTATTTCTACAGAAAACTTCTTGACTTTAAATCCTAGTGATTTCTCGTCTATCAAGGTTTTAAAAGATGCTCCAGCTACAGCATTATATGGGATTAAAGCAGCTAATGGTGTAATAGAATTGACTTCTAAAAGAGGGTTTGATGGAAAGCCTGTATTTAGTTACGCTATGAAGCAGGGGATTACCCTTAGAGGGGCAAGACCAGTAGAGATGATGGATACGAATGAGAAGTTAGCTTTTGAAGAGAGAATAGGGGCTAATGGAAGGCCAGGATATGACTATTCTGAACGAAATATTAGAAGATTATATCTTAATAATCCTGCTCTTCTAGAACAGAAGCTAATCGAAGGTCAAATGAAACTAGACTCTTTGAGACAGTATAATACCGACTGGTTTAAAGAATTAATAAAACCTAACCACTTTCAATCTCACAACCTTAGTGTACGTGGAGGAACGGCTAAGAATACTTATTTCTACTCTCTTAATTATAGTAAGCAAGGGGGGAGAATACCAGGTAATGATATCAACCATTTGACAGCTAGAGCTAATCTAGATTATACTATCACACCTACATTTCAACTATCACTTAACAACAGTTTTGGAGTATCCACATCTAATACAGAGAATGGAATGGATAATGACCCTACATCTTTAGCTTTTAATTTAAACCCTTATGAAACTAAAGATACGAAAAAATTAACAAGTTATTCAGGTAGATCTTATAGTGATTTGATTAACCAATTTAAACAAAAAAAGACAAGTAAGCGTTTTAGTTCTTCTCTTGTGATGTATTGGGATGTATTACCTGACTTTCAATTGTCTGGAGTTATTGGTGCAGATTATAGCCTAGAAGAAACTTATGATCGAATCTATAGTACAGCCTATAGCCAACAAACTAAGAACGAAAATGAGAAAGGATATATCAAAGAAACTGACTCTAAAAACTTTGATTACTCAGCCAATATCCGTGCTAATTATCAGAAACAATTTGGAGATCACGATTTGTTTGTAGGTATTAATGCAGATTATTATTTGACAGATATAAAGTCTTTATCAGGATCGGGACATGGTATTGATGATGATTTAAGCAGTTTATCAGGGATTAATACAGCTTTGACCAATAGCTATAAACCAGAGGTATTTGGGAATAAACATAGAACAAGTCAATTAGGATTCGGTGCAGCTCTTGGCTATACCTATCAAGGTACTTATGATGCCTATGCTAGTTTTAAACGAGATGGAGCTTCTCTATTACCAAGTAATAAAAGATGGAATAATGCATGGGCAATAGGGGCAGGGTGGACTCCTAGTCAATATGATTTTTTTAAAGCACAAGATATATTGACAAGCCTAAAACTTAAAGGATCTATAGGATATACAGCAAGTCTAGCAGGTATCGCTCCACGAGATGTGACGACTACTTATATGCTTTCTAATACGTTTAATGGAGATTATAGAGTACTAGAGTTAGGTGGACTACCTAATAAGAACCTACAGCCTCAACAAACTTATACCACCAATGTTTCAGTTGATTTCGGTTTTGTAAATCGATTTAATTTATTAGTAAACGTATACAACAATTTGACTAAAGAGGCTATACTAGCCTTGCCAATTGCTACAAGTAACGGATTCTCTACCTATACTAAGAATATAGGAGAACTTGAAAATAAAGGAGTAGAGTTTATACTGTCAGGGGATATACTTACTATTGATGAATTTAGATGGAATACCTCAGCATCGATATCTTATAATGCTAATAAGGTGCGTAAACTATATGGTACAGATCGTATTTATACTAGTGAAGAAGCTATAATTCCAGAATATGAAGTTGGCAAACCTTTAGGCGTTTTATATGGTCTAGTGAGTAATGGGATTCACTCTATAACAGGACTACCTGAGTATATAGATCAAGATGGCAATGTTATAGATACAACTAATGATCTTAGTGCTAATCATGTGAGTAGACTAGGATATACAATAGCCCCATATAATGGATTCTTTAATAATTATATCTCCTATAAGAATTGGTCTTTATCCGTGAATATAAATTATCAGTTAGGAGGGAAGGCTAAATACTCAGATTCTTTTGTAAGGGATGAAGGAAGTTCTGATAAGAATGCTTTAAAAGGACAATTAGATAATATGTGGTTTGAAATTGGAGATGAGAATAAAACTTATCCGATACAAGCTGGTCCTAGCTATATACATAATTATCTAGCCCAAGCTACTTCTAAGACGATCTATAAAACAGATTATATCAAGCTAAACTATGTACAGTTAAGTTATAATTTCACTAAGAATCCTTTTATCAATAGATATTTTAAATCACTTCAACTTAATGTTCAAGCAGATAATATCTATACCTATAGATTTGAAAAAGACCGAGGATCTTTAAATGACTTTATACAACCTATTGTTACTTTTTCATTAAACGCAACATTTTAATTATGAAAAGATTATTCGTATTTATATTATCTATTACTGCATTTACAGCATGTAGTCTAGAGGAAAAAAATCAAGAAGAGATATCAGGGGATGGAGTAATCAATAGTATATCTAAAGCCTATAATGTTCTTTCACAGGCTTATTTAAGTTTACCCGTGTCTGGTGAAGAGTTTACGATACTTTCTAACGATCTACAGCCTTCTTACTTAATTAACATGAAGCCTGATACGAAGTTACTTTACAGTTGGCAAGCGCAAGAGATAAGGAATAATTCAGGACATGTGTGGACATCTTATTACAAGGCTTTAGTACACATTAATGCATTATTAGCTACCGAACAGTATATAGCTAACAAAACAGAAGAGTGGGATTATATCAAAGGAAATGCTATGGTACTAAAAGCCTACATCTATTTCGATTTATTACAACTCTATAGCAAGCGATATGATCCATCAGCATTGGGAATTATAGCAAAAGATAATCTAGTAGTAGAGAATAATAAGCGATTGACACAACAGGAATCTATCACTGTAATTAAAAGTTTACTGGATCAAGGAATTGATCTGATGAAAAAACACACGCAACAGTATAATTATTTGATGACTAATGCTGCAGCAAAGAATCTAGAAGCACAAGTTTTTCTGTTTACAAAAGAGTTTGAGCTAGCAGAGAAAACAGCAAGAGCATTGACTGAAGAGTTTCCAGAATTACCTAATACAGAAACTAGTTATGGAAGTATGTGGAATACTGATTTTAGTCAAAATAAAACGAATGTATTCTGGATACGCACAAATCAAAAAAATCCAAATAATTACTTAAGCTATGATTTTACTAAAGGGGATTATTTATATATCAATCATTTAGTGGCTTTTACTAAAGGAGATATACGTGCTAATAAATCTCAATATGCTTATGAAATGTTAGCCTTAAATAATGAAGGTAAAATGGAGAATAGGAGCCTTTTAGGAAAGTATAAAACAGAGTATAAAGACTTTAGTCAAAGGAATATCGTCTTATCTCGTAATACGGAATCTTATTTCATTTTAATAGAGAGTTTAATAGAACAAGGTAAGTTAAGTGAAGCTACTCAATATTTAAACACATTTTTGACTGCTGTTAATTGCCCTCTTATAGAACAAGGACAGTCTAGAAGTTCTTTATACCTGATTATGCAGAGCGAGAAGCAAAAAGAGTTTATTGGAGAAAAGATCAATCTATTTGATTTAAAAAGATGGAATGTAGAGAGTATAAGATACCTCCCTGACTCTAATAATCGACTATCTACTGTAGCAAATACAGATTATAGATGGACTTGGCCTATACCAGATAGCGAACTAAGATATAATCCCAATGCTGTTCAGAATGAAAGATGGGAAACTATTAAATAATTAATTCTAAAACAAATGAAAAATAACTTTTTTAAAAAAATGATTGTAAGTGCAAGTGTACTTCTTGCCTCAATGTCTATTATATCTTGTTCTAGTGACGACAATTCTAAAAGTCAATTTACAGGAGAGAATAAGATCGTTTTAATGCCTGTGAGTACTTTGAGTTTACAAGATAATTCTACGGATAAGATTGATGTAAATGTACTATTAGTTAGTTCTATGAAAGAGAAGGTAGAACTAGAATTCAAGTTAACTAGTAATGTCGTGAATGGGCAGGTAATTGCCGAAATAGACAATCCTAAAATAGTACTAGAGCCTGGACAAAAAAAGGCTGTACTGACCATTAGTAGTAAAACGAGAAGAGCACTTAAAAACAATGCTTATATACAACTGGAAATAGCTAAAAACGATAGCCAGATCAAGCTAGAGAAATCACTTGAAATAGTAATAACACCGATAGCAGGGCTTCTTGATTTAACACCAGCACAGAAAGAATTAATAGAAGGATATAAGAAGCACGGCCTTGATCTATATACTATGATAGGAGAGCTAGAGGTGACAGGGTTAATTGATTTTAAAGGAAATGAGTATTTGACTCCTATCAATTCTCCTGCAAAAATACCTGTAAACGGTAAGACTTTTATTACTTTAAGTGAGAAGGCTACTGCTGACAGACCTATTCTTAAAATGGTAAGTAATGCTATGGGAATAGAGTCATACTGTTACTACCTATTTAGAGAGCTTACTGTTAACGATAAAGAATTCTGGACACAACAGCCAGCTCCTATGGCTATCATGGAACTAATCAATTTGAGTTCTTCTTCTGATGAGAGTTTTTCGATGTCTTTAGATGATATCGAGATAGACTTAAAAACTAAAGAAGTTAAAGTTATTGGGAAAGGAAAAGATACCTATGATAATCCAATCACTATTATTCCTTTTCAATATGAATATACAGCTTGGGATAGACTTCAAAAACTATTAAAAGAAGCTAATCCTATAGCGATAGAAAACTTTGAACAAGGTGGTTCTGTAAATCCTGTTCAATATATAAACTCAGGATCTATTCTAGAAAAAGACGATATGTATCAAAATAATACTTGGTATAAAACAGAAACTAAATTAACGGATGACAAGTTGGCATTTCAGTTTATCATAGACCATTATCAGGCATCTGGATTTATTAAAGTTAACGTAGAATACAAATTAATTAAATAATAACTATAACACTAAAATTAAATGAAGACAATGACACACTACTCTCGTGAAGTCGCTACTATTTTACTAACTTCTACTGTCGTATTAGCTTCTTGCTCTAGCGATGACAATTCAGTAAAAGAATTAGAAACACTACAAATAGTAGATCAAAATGGAAATGCTTTTGCAGACGGAAAGATAGAACTAACAGAAGGCGAGGTAGTTCCTTTTAGAATTATTGATAGTAAAGGAGCTCTTGTACAGGCAGCTAAACTTCAGGTAGTAGAAGGAAAAGATATTGTAACTGTAGATAGTGATAATACGATAACTGGAGTAAAAGAAGGGAATGCAGTATTAGCGGCTATAGCAGATAGTAACTATAAAATATCTACTAACTTATCTATCACTGTAAAGGCAAAAACGGAGATAGAATTATCAGAGAATTTTGCTAAAGCAATTACTGCTGTTTTAGGAGAGAAAGCACCTAAAGCCGTAAGTGGAAATATATTTAAAAAATCTGATTTAGAAAAAATCGAGATTTTATATATGAACCACGATGAGACTGGTTATAACGGAACTAAGTATGCACTTAAAAATGAAGATTTAAGTACGTTAAAATACTTTACTTCTTTAAGAGTATTAGAAATAAACTACCACACCCTAGCAGAGGATGTAGTACTAGAAGTACCAGCTAGTTTAGAAGACTTATCTATGGGTAGATATAATAATCAAAGTATTAAAACTATTTCTATCAAAGGGGCTAAAGAATTGAGAATGCTAGATTTCTTTAATAATAATGACCTTAAGTCTATTGATTTAAATGGAAGTTTAGTAGGTACATTAAATGTAAATCGTTGTTATGCTATCAAAGAGAATTTATTTGATATCGTTAGTAAGACACAACCAAAAGAACTATATGCTAATGTATTAGGAATGGAAGGTGACTTAACAATGAGTGCTAGCCGTTTAGAGTTATTAGAAATTCAAGATCACAAGTTTAAAAATGTAAATCTAAATGCTCCTAAACTGGTGCGAATTAATTTAAATTCTGAAGATGTTGTTGTTCAGGATATTAATTTATCAGGTAGTAAGAGCTTAAATAGAATGTCTGTTGATTATTTAGATATTCAAGGTAAACTAAGTCTTGCTGATAATTCATTAACAGGTTTTCAAGCGAATAACATAAAAGGATTAAAGGAATTAGATCTTACTAAACAGACTAACTTAGAGACTATCTTAGTGATACCAGCCTCATCACTTAAAGGAAAGTTAACATTAGACTTAAGATTCTGTTCTAAACTATTGACGATTACAGATATTTCAGGATGTAATGTGAAGTTAATAGAGCACGAAGGGAAGAAAGTATTAGATTATAGCCGTTTAGATAGTCTAGATGATGATTATGGAAAAATTGTATTATCTGATGTATATAACTATGGTGATATCGAAGAGCTTTGGGTTAATAAAAAATACGAAGGTCAATTAAATAAATACTATGCGATAGGAAGTAATAAAATAACAGTAAAATATATTACACCTGCCAAATAATTTACTTTTAAACCCAGATTATGCAATAGACATATAAACGAAAAGTAATTATACAAAATAGGTCTGAATTAGTGATAAAAGCATACTATAGTATGGTTTTAGAGCTAATGAAAGAACTACGAAGTAGAATTGCTTTGTAGTATTTGGCTAATGTGTAATGTGGGTTAAATATTCAATAAAGGAATAAGGGTTAGCTTGTTAGTTAAACAAGTTAGCCCTTATTTGTTTTTCCTATAATTAATACTACTCTGACTGTATCTAGTTGCGATTAGGTTCTTATTCTTTCTACATTAAGTCTGTAGTGACTCCGTTAAATATGCTATTTTAACGGAGTCACTACGGACTCATAACGGACTCACTACGGACTCACTGCTACCAAAAGTTGTCTCGTCTTATTATAACTGTATAGCTTTTAATAGACTATAAACTTTTAGTCATACAGTGCTGTGGGCCTTTAATGCCTTGATATGTTCTTCCAGAATCATCATAACCCGTTTTTAAGTATAGATTATAAGCGAGTGTATTCTCATAGCTAACCCCAAAGACTATTTTATTTACAGTAGGGTAATATTCTCTTACCAAGTCAGGTAATAGAAGCATAGTCGCTTTAGCTATTCCTTTGCCTTGTTGATTAGGCATGATAGATAACGCACGGAGTAGTATAGAATCTTTATTCTCTGTATATATCAAACGATCATCAGAAAGATCTAATGAGAATAGGCCTACTGGGGTGTCATGAGATAAGATACAATATTGGGTACGCATTGTATTCTCCATAATTTCAGGATTAGTTAGCATATTCTTTGGTACAAGAGCAAACGTAGCTTGTTGTTCATCTAATTCATAAGAAGTTAGTTCATCAAAGTATTTAGGGTCATAAGGTTGTATCGTTATCATATTCTTGTCAATTTAAGCCAAGCAATTTAGAATAATATTTCTGTTTTTTTCTATTGTTAGTTGTAGTATATTAAAAAGAGAAAATTAAAGGTGTAAAATATAGTATCTTTGATGTAATAATAAGATTTAGTTATGCACTATCGAGAGATCCTGCCAATATTGCCCTTACGAGATTATGTCCGTTATTTTTGGGTATTAGAGAACTCAAATGATAAGGCAGAAAAACAAACTTTTAAGATACTTCCTGATGGTATACCTACCTTAATCTATCAAGATAGGCCTAACTTATTTTTAGATCAATATCATCGAGTAGCTCCACAACTCTATGTCTATGGACAGTTTAGTCAGTTTACAGATCAGAGTGTAGAGGGGAGTTTCAGGATAATCGGAGCATATCTAGAACCTACAGCTTTAAAGGCGTTATTTAAATATGATGCTATTGAGTTTAGTAATAAGAATATAGCCTTAGAAGACATTGTCCCTAATACGCTTTTAGAACAACTAGTACACGCGGATACTATTGAGGAGAAGATAGGTTTATTATCTTCTTTTCTATTGGAGCAGATTCAGTTTAATAGGTTTGAGAATAAAAAGGTAGATTATATCTCTCTATTATTACAAAAGGGGAGATCATTAAAAGAAATACAAGATGAAATAAATACTTCTGAGAGAACATTAGAACGACTTGTAAAACAACATATAGGGATGTCTCCTAAGTTGTTTTCAAGAATTATGCGATTTCAGTCTAGCCTTGATTTGTTAAGAGAGAGTAGGTTTAAGAACTTAACGACACTTTCTTATCAGAGTGATTATTATGATCAATCTCATTATATAAGGGAGTTTAAAGAGTTTACAGGGGTTAGCCCAAAGGAATTTATAAAATCCTCTGATGAACAGTTGATTAACTTCCCTCTATTTAAATCAGAAGAATAAATGCATTAAAAAGACTTGCATTCGTCTTAGCATTAGATATGGAGGGGTATCTTATAATAATCCATTAAATTCTGTTTAATATCCATTTTATAATTGGTTAAAAATACAGTACTTTACTTTTACATAATTCCAATTATTAAAACTACTTAGAGATATAAGTTGAAGTAATTTATAGTGAATATTCACAGTGTCATTTATAAGAATGACGCCTTATATCTAACCTATAAAGATATATCTATCTTACTTCTAAGGTTAATTTTTGTTTTTCAAAAAAGACTTTTTATATTACCTTTAGGGGAGTTCACTTGGAATAATTTACTTAAAAGAAAACATGATGAATAAAATAAAACTTAATGATGGAAATCTAATTCCGTCAATCGGATTTGGAACTTACAAAGCAACTAAAGCAGAAGGGATTTTAGCAGTAAAAAATGCTTTAAGTAAAGGGTATCGCTTACTAGATACAGCTGCTATATATCAGAATGAAGAAGAAGTAGGGCAAGGTATAAAAGAGAGTGGTGTTCCTAGAGAAGATATCTTTGTGACTACAAAAGTATGGAGAGAAAATATGGGATATGAAGAGACTAAAAAGGCACTCGATATTTCGTTAGAGAAACTAGGTCTTGATTATATCGATCTTTATTTAATTCACTGGCCAGCTAATTATAAAAACTTCGGTGATAATTGGAAAAAAGTGAATGCAGATACTTGGCGTGCTATGGAAGAATTACAAGCTGCAGGTAAAATAAAATCAATAGGAGTAAGTAACTTTTGGGAAGAGCACTTAGAGGCTTTATTAGAAACGGCTAAAGTTATCCCTGCTATTAATCAGTTAGAATTTCATCCAGGGTATTGGCAGCCAGAATTAAAAGCATATTGTGAAAAGAAAAATATTGTCATAGAAGCCTGGTCACCATTAGCTAGAGGTAAAGTGTTTGACAATGAGGTGTTAATCAGTATTGCAAAGAAACATAATAAGTCAATCTCTCAGGTATGTTTAAGATGGTGTTTACAACATAATACAATAGCAATACCGAAGTCTAACACTCTAGAAAGAATTATTGATAATATGAACATTTTTGATTTTGAACTAAGTGATCAAGATATGGATCAAATCAATAATTTACCTAAAATGGGATTCAGTGGTGAAGTGCCTAATGAATGGCCTGACTATGTAGTTTAATATCAAAACGAATCAAGTATTTTAAACAAAGCCTACACTACATAAAGGTTTTCTATTATTGTCATCAAGTAAAATCCAAAGTATGATTGAGTATTTCTACTTCATAGCTTTTTCATTAGTTCTAAAGCTACATTACTCTTAGTTAAAAATATTACAGTATACAATATATTTTCTGTATTTTAGGGGATTATAATCTAATCTATATGAAATTAGAATTAGTTAAGAAAATAACTATTGGGCATCCTATTTTAACAGCAAAGACAGTGGATGATTGTACAGCTATCTTTTTATCTTATAATGAAGAGAGTATGTACTATCAAATGATTTATATATCTTCTGAAGAATTTAAGATTATTGAATTAGATTATAGAGAGAAGTATTACAGTGTAAAGCAACACCCTGTTCTTTTCTCTATTGATAATCAATTTGGATTTATTAAAAATCAAAAAGAATTATTCCTGTATTCATTTGAAAATAAGCAATTTGAAACGATAGGGATTCATGATTCGGATGTATTGCCTCAATGTTTTAAGTTACAATGGAGAGTACCTATAAGTGATTGTTCTTTATTACCTATTTGTTTTGATAATGATGGGATTGGAATGGATACTAGATATATCGCTTTTCTTCAATTTAATATTAATAATAAATGGGCTAAGTGGGAGAGCTGCACCACTTTGCAAACGAAGAATTTAAAACATCATAATGAAAATACTTATCCACCTAAATTAGATACAGCTATGTTAAAAGACAATGCATTATATACTTTTACATCAGGTGCTAAAGTTACTTCTATCAATAAGTGGGGAATGGATTATTATGCTTGTTGCAAAGGAAATATTAATGGTCGTATAGAAGAGTTATTATTAGACAGTGGTAACTTAGAGGGGAAAGATGGTAAGAAAAGAGGTGTTAATGGATTATTTAGTAGTTCTCAAAGATATTTAATGCTTACTCCCGTTTTTCAAAGTGATGAATGGAAAGGTAAACAAAAGATATTCTCTTTAGAGTCAAATGTGTTAGAAGATATTACATTTCCTAGAGGTTTTGGCAAATATCCTCAGATAATAGAACATTTAGAAGATTGTTTTTGGGTGTATCTAAGGGATAGTAAAGAAATTGCTATTTGTAAAGAGGTTTGATTAAGTAATAGGTTATTTAGTTAAGTTTTATAGAAATAAAAAGCAGGTTCTACCTAGTCTTGGTCGGAAGATTAATCTTCCGACTTTTTTTGTTTAAAAAGTAAGGTAATCTCTACATTTGATTACAGAAAGTAAAGTATATGAATACATTTAAAGATCATAAAATAAGTGTTAGTCAGATTTTACAAACATGCTAATAACTTAGGCTATAAAACTGCTAAGAGAAGATTTAATATGGAACTTAAAAACTTGATTATTGCTCTTATTGTAGCTTTAACTGGGGAAGATCCTAACAAAGTATCTATTATATAAAAAAGAGTGGTCAGAATTTCTTCCGACCACTCCTAGGCCTAAGCCTCTTTTTTTAAATATATGTTTTAACTGTATTTAGCAATTCAGTTTTGTAGTTATAAATTTCCTCTAAAGAATTTATAAGCATTTTTTCACCACTATCTTTACCATTATGAAATAACTCTATATATTTATTAGAAGAATTAAAATGAAGTCTACATAAAGGCTTTCTATTATTATCGTCAAGTAATATTCCAAAATAAGATTGAGTATCTCTATAAGCAATTCTATCTGCTGGTAATACTTCTCTTAAAATAGCTTTCACTATTTGGAAGCCATCAAGTTCTTCTTCTGTAGTAACTATTTTATCTACCTCTGTATTTTGATCTATTGGGGTAACTTGTTCTATTTCTTTAGAAGGTAATGTTTCACTTATATTTAATGCATTTTTCAAGCGTAAATTGATAGAATCATTAATTGAATTAGATAATGCTTTTTTTGTATATTCTTTAAAAGATACAAGTCTAGAAGCAGTAATAGGTCTATCAAAGAATCGACTTACTAGAAGTTTTATAAGTTCATCAGATGGAGATTGTATTTCTTTTTCAAATTCTTTTCTAATAGCTTCTATATATTTAAGAGCTTCAGCAGAATCTAAAATACTCTCTAAATTAAAACTCTTTTTAGTAAAATTATTAAGTATACTAATATTTGTTTCTTTCAGATTATTTAAGTCAAGTGTAAAGAATGGTTTTTCATCCATTATATTTGGCTTTTCTAAGTCTGTATAAAAGTTATAAGTAAGACCATTAGTTAATACACCAAATTTAGCTTTAGAGACATGATAATACCTATGTAGTTGTGAATTATGCGCATCTGCATTAATGTTCCAATGTTTACATTCAATTATTAGTATAGGGTCGTTATCTTTCATAATAACATAATCTACTTTTTCTCCTTTTTTTGTTCCTATATCGCATGTGAATTCTGGAATTACTTCAGTAGGATTAAAAACGTCATATCCAAGTATTTGAATAAAAGGCATAATAAAAGCATTTTTAGTTGCTTCTTCTGTTTGAATTTGATCTTTTAAAACATCTACTCTTTTGTGGAGTTGTTCTAATTTTAGTTTTAATTCAGTTTCCATAATTAAATTTGATTGAGTGTTATATGTGTTTTTAATTTATTAATAGTTTTACCTTTATAGTAAGCCAATTAATAAAATACCAAAATAGTACGATTTGAGATGTTTGTTTTACGGTTTTCCGTAAAAGAATTGATTATATTATACTATTTGTAATTATGACTTTTTTCACGATAGTTTATTATTTCTGCATTGATACAATTTATTTTTGTATTATAGTAGTATTAAAAGCAGTTAATATATATCACGATGAACTATAAATTAATTATTCCAATATCGTTTTTGTTTATTTCTTCTTCAGGAATGGCATATGATGTATATAAAGATAGAAATGGAGAATACTGTAATACTCAACAGCTATCACAAGAAAAGGGAGTAGATAAATCTTTTAAAGAACTATGTCTGATCATAGATCAATATGCTGAGAGTACTCTTCAGAAAGGTAATGTCAACTCATTAGCGATTGCTATTTATAGAGATGGAGAAGTTTATCAGCAGTATTATGGAGAATTAGATAAAGAGTCCAAACAACGACCTAGTGACAGTACACTGTATGAAATTGCTTCTATCTCTAAAGTTTTTGCAGGCTCTTTAGTAGCTAAAGCTGTCTTAGAGCAAAAGATTACACTAAATGATGATATTAGAATTTATTTAAAAGGAGATTATCCAAATTTGCAGTTTGAAGGAACTCCTATTACCATTCAGAATTTAGTAACACATACTTTGGGACTTCAAGATAGAGCTCCTAAAGAGTTAGATAAAATATATAAGAAGACGAGAGAGGGATATTATGAAAATAGACCGTTTAGTTATACGATGTCTGATCTATTAGAAGAATTAAAAACAGTCAAATTAGATAAGAAACCTGGTACATTCTACGACTATAACTCAGTAGGTCCAGAATTAGTTACTTATATTTTAGAGCAGGTATATCACAAGCCTTATAAAGAGCTATTACAGGAGTTACTAGATGAGCTTAACTTGAAGCAGACTTCTTTAAATGAGTATGATAGGTATAAGAAACAATTAGCCATAAGTTATAACGAAAATGGGGAAGTAGCTCCTTTACTAAGAAATCCTCTATTAGGTGGATCGTATGGCATGATAAGTAGTTTACCTGACTTAACTAAGTTTATGAAGTTTCAGTTAGAAAGCAATCAACCTTTTATAAAGGAAGCCTCTCGATTATTATTTAAAGAAGAAGAAGACGGCGATGATAAAGGGTATTTCTGGGATGTGGGATACGGTCTGAAGGAAGGTGCGTATTATGGAAAGACAGGAACGTCAATAGGGGTACAAAGTGGTATTCTTGTTTGTCCAGATTCACGTTATGGAATGATAATAGTGATGAATAATACTTCGGATGCTGCGCAAGATGATTGGTTAGAATTATATAATAAAATAGAAACAGCATTAATTACTTATCCTAAGATAAACCTAGTGTCCCTGCTAGAAAAAGAGTTTAAAAATAACTTTACTGTAGCTTTAGAGAAGTACAGAACGTTAGAAGCAGATAAAGAACATTATCTCTCAGGGTCATTCTATTTAAATAATTTGGGATATAACTTTCTGAATAGAAAAGAGATTGATAAGGCAATAAAAGTATTTGAATTAGCGATTCAGTATGATACTAATAACGCTAATTTATACGATAGCTTAGGAGAAGCTTACTTTCTCATGAAGGATTATAAAATGTCTTTATTAAGTTATAAGAAATCACTAGAGCTAGATTATACTAATGAAAATGCTAAAACTGTTATTAGAGAGATTGAAAGTATGATTAAGTAAAGTGATTGTATTGCTCTTAGTCATAAATGAGATATCAAAAGTTGGTACCAAAAATAGGGTAGTACCAAAGCAACTAAAATCCCCTTCCCAAAAGCTTTTATAAGTGGGAAGGGAAGTTTTATTACTTTACTTTTTTCTCTATATCCTCTAAATAATCATAAATTTTCTTAAAGTCCGTTTGATAATTATTTTCTATTTTAAGTACCTTTTTTTCTTTAAGCTTATTGTTTTCAAATGTGAATTCTGTAGTTATTATATAATCATTTAGTTTTTCAGAATAGTATAATATTTCTTTATTTTCAGAAACACCAGTATTTAAAGGATTTCCATATTTTTCAATTAGCTGTTGTTTACTAACACCTAATGTCATGAAATCTGAAAATTTACTTTCATTTCTATTTTTATTTGGAGTACTTAAACTTGAACATGATGCCATTAAAAAAGGGACAATCAAATAATATAATTTCATTGGATTCATTGTTTTTCGTATAATATTCTATCAATATTAATGCTTGATTCTGTAACTTAATTCAAGTTAAATTTTTAAATTTAAAAAACAGCATTAAACATCTTCAACTATCTTAATATATTACTTTTTATAGCTTTCCAACTTTTAGCTGAGCCTTGTTAAGGAGTAAGATAATCTATACTATTATTTGGTCTAGTAGTATTGTTAGTATTTATTATTTTATATGGTACTATATTTTGGAGTATAATGGAAATACATTACACTTAAAATATTAATGTAAAATGGAATTTTACAGACAAATTATATTTAAATAAAAAGAGGATGCTAAGGCATCCTCCTATATTATTCTTTACCATCTACAAAGTCTTGTAGGTAATTGAATCTATCTGTTAGTTTACCACCTTTAGTAATAGTAGCTCTTTCTAGTATTTTATCTTTATCTCCATTAAAGAAGGCAGGTAATACTTGTTCTACAAATACTTCACCAAATCCTTCACTAGCATCTTTTGGTAATTCACAAGGCAAATTATCAATAGCCATCACTGTTATTGCAGCAGGATGGTCAAATTCTACTTCTGTACCTTTTCCTGGATGATATCCATAGAATGGCTCAGCTATAGTAGATGCTTTTAATGTAGAGGCTATAGGGCCATGATCTACATCGCATGAGATATCACCAATTACTTTAATTTGATTAAAAGGAGAATTTAGCATTTCTTTTGTCAAGATAACAGGAGCTCCTTTTTTAAAGAAGTGCCCAGTCATCAGGATATCTGCTACACGAGTAAATCTCTCGAAGTCACTAGTGTATAGTTCAGGATGGTCATAAAAATCTTGTTTGTTTCCTTCAGTCCCATCTATTCTTTTGTAATAGTCTTCAACACCTATCTGTGTGTATACAGGTCTATCATATTTTTGGGTTAAGAAGTGTTCTTTAGAAACCTTTTTCATTTTCATTCCGTCTAGTATTTCTATAATACCATGTGCTACCTTTCCAGTTCCAGTTACGACTATCTTAATAGGAGGGAAGTACTGTTTTTTTAATCGATAGATTAAATCTTCTTTGTGAAGTAAGGTTTCAGCCTTGGCTAATTCGAATAATTCATATTTTAACCCAAAGCCTCTTAGCGTATTGTATGCACCTACTATACCTGCATATCTACCAAAGCCAATAATTCTAGTGTTTTTTCCGTCTACAAATGTCTCGTGATCCATTAATGTAATGTTCTTGTCTAAACAAGCTTGTAAGAGCTTGCGATTATGTTCTTGTTTTTTTATTGTGTGCGAAAAAAAGACATAAGTTTTATTTGGTATAAGGTAATCAACAGGAATTTCTTTTACCCCAAGGAGAAGATCACAGTCTGTCATATCACTTGATAGTTCTAATCCTTCAGAAGCATAGTTTTCATCTTTAAAAATTCTAATGTCTGAATGTTCTATCTTAATAGACAGCTCGTTATATTTGTCTAAAGCTTTTTTTACCTGCTTAGGACAAAGCACAACTCTCCTATCAGGAGGCGATTTACGCTCCTTAATAATTCCTAATTTCATAATTTGTTTGTTTGTTTTTTGGTTGGTTTTTCAAATATAGAATTATTTCGGACTCACACAACTATTTTGAGTCATAATTTTAGAATTATATACAGTTTTTAATAAGTATTCACGAATAAAATACAGTATGTGAATATTCTAAGAGGAAGAAATAGTATTTGTTTGATTTTTTAAAAATAAATTGTACTTTTGCATTTCATTGCTAACTAAGGCAATCATTGGGGTCGATCGGTATTGACAGCGAGTGGAATTAGTTAGTAAGCACGTCGAGCGTTGTTAGATTGCTCGTAAATATCATCTAACGAACTTTTTAAACGGCGAAAATAACTACGCTTTAGCTGCTTAATCTGAATTATAGTAAGATTGCCTTTAGTTTCCACCAGGTGGAAGAGCTGAATTCTCCTAAAGAGCCTTGGTTTATGGCGCTTTGTTAAGGGGAACCGTAAAGTAAACCTAGAGATGTCTATTGTTTCGCTAGCATTTCGAAATCTTAGAAACTAAGCTTTTGGTGGCTGTTTTTTGCCAAGCCAACGGTCGAAAATCTAATAAAAAACTAAGCGTGTAGAAAGCTTCCTGATTGCTTGTTTGGACCCGAGTTCGATTCTCGGCGACTCCACAGAAAAAAAGCCTAACTATTTACTTTTAAATAGTTAGGCTTTTTTGTATTCAATATATACTAAAAACTATTTTCTGAATCATAATGATGAAATGTTTAAACTAGCACCTAAAGACTATGCAATCCTATGTTATAAGATGTGAAATTAGATTGAGCTTATTTTTTTTACAGAATTAGTATAATTAAAGTTCAGTAAAAAGTATGTATGATTTTATATTCTAGTAAAGTATGTATCATTATTATGAATTATAATTTTTATAACTATCATACTTGATACATCATCTTTTTTTAGTTATGGATTATTTTTAGTTAATAGATGTTGTATATAGTCATTTTTAGTAGATTCTACAATGTTTCAATTTATTAGGATCATCTGATTGTGTAGTTACAAGTAGATGGAGATATGTTAAAAAATAAAATTAACATTATTTACACTTTTACAGTTTTTTCCTAATTTCAATGTGGTTTTATTTTAGGGATTTATTCTATTAAATATATAATGTTTTTTTTAATCTATTTTTTTTAAGATATTTATGAAGAAAAATATGTGTATATAAAATATTTAATTCATTAAATGCGATTATTCTTAATGTTTTTTGTGTAAAATTCACATACTTTGTAGTGCTATTAAAAAGAGATTTTATGAAAAACGAACTTGTATTTTTTAAGACTAGATTTAGTTTGATTTTTATAAATTTAGTTTATTCACTAGCTGCTTTATCTATTGGTTTATTTAAGCTTATAAGACAAGACAGCAAGTTTAGTTTCTTACCTTTTATTTCTCTATTCATTATACTAAATGTCTATGCTAAGAAAAATAACAATGTGTTTGGACATGAAGTTAAAATGCTCTTATTATTAAATGCACTTGTTTGTTGTACTTTTTTTTTAAACTTCCAACCATGGTTAGAATTTACTGTTTTTATATTTTATACAGTAATCTTTAGTTTATTTATTTGGATTAATAAGACTAAGATTCTTAATCTTTTTATTGGTTTTAGAGAGTTATTAAATGTTGTTTCCTTCTTGTTTATTCTTAAAGTAATTTTTTTAGTTTCTGAAGTCTTTATACTTAAATATCATATTGAAGGCTTAGAAATATTTGCTACTAAATCATCAATTTTAATTGAGATTATAGCTTGTACAGTATTTATTATTAGCATTTTAATCTATTTTATTTCGTATAAAAAAGAAAATAATTCAACAAGAGTATTTTAATGTAGGTTATCTATTAAAAAATAAGATTAGTTACAATAATTTATTATATGTTTTATTTTGTATTCCTTGTTATAGCTGTTGTTTATATTGTTTTGATAAAGAGAATTAAACTCTTTGTCCAATATGAAAAAAGATTAGTAGAAGTTAGCATTTTATTGTCTATTAACTTCTTGGTTGGACTACTTTACAATTATCTTTCTACAGCTGAATTCTTTTGTATATCCATTTTATTAAATTTATTTAATGGACCTATTTTTTTCTATGTACTATTTGATCGATCAAAGTACTTGTTTTATTTACAATACATTGTCAGCTTATTATCATTTATCTATATTATTGGTTATTCCTATTATATAAGTGAAGAGATAGAACAGATAAAGATATTTAATTATTACAGTGCTATTGTTAGTGTTATTCTTGGAATTGTATATGTTTTAGTATATTACTATCTTCTTGTACAGACTTCTGTACGTATCAGAAATGAGAGTATTATAGTTGTTTTTCTCATAGTTTTCTTTTTTGAATCTATTATGATGTTACCAGATTTTAAAGAAAGAGGTTTTGATATTAATCCTTTGTTTATTTATCTAGGTAGTACTTTAATTCTTATTATATCTAGTTGTATATATTTAATAGGTAAACTATTAAACGTAAAAGTAATGAATACCAATAAACTACTAAGTTTACAGCCTACTACTATTGACTTAAAAATTAGTGTGATGGAAGTAGAATATGAATGTGTTGATATTGATGAGGAAAAAGAGGGAATTCTAGAAACTGTGGACGAGGAAGATGTGACTGAGGAGAATAAAGAAGATGATTTTCAAAATATAAGTTTAATGTTAAATGAAAAATTGATTGAGAATCGTTTGTTTTTAGATCCTAATTTAAGTTTACATAGGTTATCTAAGGTTACTAATATCTCTAAGACTAGACTATCTTCTTTCTTTAAAAGTAGTGAGGCCTCTAATTTTAATCAGTATATCAATCGTATTAGAATTGAATATGCTGTTATTACTTTACATGATTATAATCATGAGGAATTGAGTATAGAGAAATGGGCTTTGCTATCAGGTTTTAACTCAAGAGTAACATTTTATAGGTCTTTTGTAAATGTTTATGGTTTTCCTCCTTCAGAGTTATTGAAGAAATAAATTACAATTTAGAATAGTTTGAAGTTTAATCTTTATTTTTTTGATAAAATAGTACTTGAGTTTTGTTTCAAATTCTAATAAAATTGTTTCAAAATGAAATATCATTAAATAATAATTATTTTATATCGATTTGATAATACCTATTATGCCCTTTTTTACCTAGGTATTTTGTGTTGCCGATTTTGTTTTGATTATATATCTTAATATACTCTAAGCCCTATTTTATCTGATTTCAACTTATTAATTTTATAATATTAATAAAAGTAACATAAAAAATTGGTGTGTTAAATATGCGATACAACTCTTTGTTAGTCACGTATTGCGATTATTATATACCGTATTTAACGTTGAGTAACAGTAGTTTTGACTATGTTTTTTTAAAAATGATATTTAATAAAATATCTATAATCAATATTAAAATATATGAAAAAGAGATTACTCCCTGTTGCACTTTTATTAGGAACTTTTGCTACTAATGCCCAAGTAGGAATTGGTACAGCAACTCCTAATAAATCTGCAGAATTATTAATTGAATCAAAAGACCGTGGTTTATTAATTCCTAATGTTGCATTAGAAAGCACAAAGGATAAGGTTACAATTAGAAACGGCAACGTGCAAAGTTTATTAGTCTATGCGACAAAAAAACAAGGTGATATTACTCCTGGTTATTACTATTGGGATATTGATAAATGGTCACGCTTAACAGCTGATAAAGATATTCCACAAATTGTAGTAAACAATTTTGAAGAAATTGTAAATATGGATGGTGATAAGGTTAAAAATATCATCAAAAATATTGTAAAAAACACTGAAGGGAATGTTATCTATGAAGGAGATAAGTTTTATACCTATGTAAAAGATGGAGATAAAATTATCAAACAAGAAATCAAAGAGAAATTAACTACAATAGTACATGACGAAAAGACTGGAGATTATATTTATTATAATGAAAATTCAGTAGATCGCAATGGAAATATTATTGGAGAAGGAGTTCGTATTAAAATAAAAGAAACAGTTATTAATAAGTTTGGTGATATTATTAATAATAAAACTGTTCAAGAACATATCACAAATTATTTAGATGGAACGTATGTAGGAGGAAATGTTTATTATGATGGTGATAAACTTACATATGTAACTAAAGAAGGAGAAAGGAAAGAAGTTTCTATTAAAGAAGTAATTACTGCAAATGAGAGTAAAACTGCGATTATTACTGTAGCTAATAAGCAATATTATGTTTCAGAAGAATACTTGATTGCTAATAATGATATAATTCCTTCTAATGTTGATCCTTTAAATTTATCTAAAGGAATTTATGCTATTGATGTTGTTGGGGGCGTAATTAATAATTTTGAAGAGATAGTTACTAAAGGACCTATTACAGTAGATGGTCGTACCTTTAATACAATCAATGATTATATCAAGTATATCACAGAGAGTAAAGGAGGGTTTACTAAGATTGTTTATGATCAAACAACAGGCGATGTTATTTTCCAAGAGTGGAATGAAGTAACTCAGAAGTTTGAGAATGTTGATAATTCAAAGTTCAGCACTATTGTTAAGGGGAATGAAACCATCACTACTTTAGTGGACAATCAAGATGGAACTTACACTTACACAAGTGAAGACGGAACCACTACACTTGTAGATATTCCATCAAGTGTTGTAAATCAATTTGAAACAATTGTAAAACAACCAGTAGAAGTAGATGGCCGTACCTTTAATACAATCAATGATTATATCAAGTATGTCACAGAGAGTAAAGGAGGGTTTACAAAGATTGTTTACGATCAAACAACAGGTGATGTTATTTTCCAAGAGTGGAATGAAGTAACTCAGAAGTTTGAGAATGTTGATAATTCAAAGTTCAGTACTATTGTTAAGGGTAATGAGACTATAACTTTATTAGTTCCAAATACCAATGGAACCTTTACTTATTATAACGAGAGTCAAATCGGTGCTGATGGTCATCCAAAATTAGGAGAGACAGGAGTAACAATTGATCCAAAAGAAGTATCTGTATCTTTAAATACAACTACAAATAAATATGAGTTTAAAAACTCACAAGGAGATGTCATAGGAGAGATTGACACCAATGCTAAGGCTATTGCTTTTGATAATAGCACTAACGGTTTTACATCAACAAATGTACAAGAGGCATTAGAAGAGTTGAAAACTAAGTTAGATGGGACAAGTGATACATTAGTAAATAATAACGACGGAACATATACGCATACTACAGTAGCAGGAGATATTGTTATCATTGATGCCAATACAACAAAAGTAGAAGTATTAGACGGAGTGTATACTTTTAAAAATGCTAAAGGAGATACAATCACTTCTATTGATACCAATGCAAAAGCAATTGCCTTTGACGATAGTAAATCTAATTTAGGAGCAGATAATGTACAAGATGCAATTGATAATCTATTAAGTAAAGTAGGATCAGGTGCAGGAGTTACTCTGGTTGATAATAATGATGGAACTATTACCTTAAAATCAGATGACAATACAGTATTAGGAACAGTTTCTAAAGGAAGCTTGACCAATAATAACGATGGTACTTATACTTATGACAATGGCGATGGCACACCAGTAACGTTTGATACCAAAGCAAAAGCTATTGCCTTTGATAACAGCACTAATGGTTTTATATCAACAAATGTACAAGAAGCATTAGAAGAGTTAAAAACTAAGTTAGACGGGACAAGTGATACATTAGTAAATAATAACGACGGTACCTATACCCATACTACAGTAGCAGGAGATGTTGTTATCATTGATGCTAATACAACAAAAGTAGAAGTATTAGACGGAGTGTATACTTTTAAAAATGCTAAAGGAGATACAATCACTTCTATTGACACCAATGCTAAGGCTATTGCCTTTGATGATAGTAAATCTAAGTTAGGAGCAGATAATGTACAAGATGCAATTGATAATCTATTAAGTAAAGTAGGATCAGGTGCAGGTGTAACATTAGTTGATAATAATGATGGAACTATTACCTTAAAATCAGATGACAATACAGTATTAGGAACAGTTTCTAAAGGAAGCTTAACCAATAATAACGATGGTACTTATACTTATGACAATGGCGATGGCACACCAGTAACGTTTGACACCAATGCTAAGGCTATTGCTTTTGATAATAGCACTAACGGTTTTACATCAACAAATGTACAAGAAGCATTAGAAGAGTTAAAAACTAAGTTAGATGGGACAAGTGATACATTAGTAAATAATAACGACGGTACCTATACCCATACTACAGTAGCAGGAGATGTTGTTATCATTGATGCTAATACAACAAAAGTAGAAGTATTAGACGGAGTGTATACTTTTAAAAATGCTAAAGGAGATACAATCACTTCTATTGACACCAATGCTAAGGCTATTGCCTTTGATGATAGTAAATCTAAGTTAGGAGCAGATAATGTACAAGATGCAATTGATAATCTATTAAGTAAAGTAGGATCAGGTGCAGGTGTAACATTAGTTGATAATAATGATGGAACTATTACCTTAAAATCAGATGACAATACAGTATTAGGAACAGTTTCTAAAGGAAGCTTAACCAATAATAACGATGGTACTTATACTTATGACAATGGCGATGGCACACCAGTAACGTTTGATACTAATGCAAAAGCAATTGCCTTTGATAACAGCACTAATGGCTTTACATCAACAAATGTACAAGAGGCATTAGAAGAGTTAAAAACTAAGTTAGACGGTACAAGTGATACATTAGTAAACAATAACGACGGAACCTATACGCATACTACAGTAGCTGGAGAGGTTGTTATCATTGATGCTAATACAACAAAAGTAGAAGTATTAGACGGAGTGTATACTTTTAAAAATGGCAAAGGAGATACAATCACTTCTATTGATACCAATGCAAAAGCTATTGCCTTTGACGATAGTAAATCTAATTTAGGAGCAGATAATGTACAAGATGCAATTGATAATCTATTAAGTAAAGTAGGATCAGGTGCAGGAGTTACTCTGGTTGATAATAATGATGGAACTATTACTTTAAAATCGGATGACAATACAGTATTAGGAACAGTTTCTAAAGGAAGCTTAACCAATAATAACGATGGTACTTATACTTATGACAATGGCGATGGCACGCAGATAATGTACAAGATGCAATTGATAATCTATTAAGTAAAGTAGGATCAGGTGCAGGTGTAACATTAGTTGATAATAATGATGGAACTATTACCTTAAAATCAGATGACAATACAGTATTAGGAACAGTTTCTAAAGGAAGCTTAACCAATAATAACGATGGTACTTATACTTATGACAATGGCGATGGCACGCAGATAATGTACAAGATGCAATTGATAATCTATTAAGTAAAGTAGGATCAGGTGCAGGTGTAACATTAGTTGATAATAATGATGGAACTATTACCTTAAAATCAGATGACAATACAGTATTAGGAACAGTTTCTAAAGGAAGCTTAACCAATAATAACGATGGTACTTATACTTATGACAATGGCGATGGCACGCAGATAATGTACAAGATGCAATTGATAATCTATTAAGTAAAGTAGGATCAGGTGCAGGTGTAACATTAGTTGATAATAATGATGGAACTATTACCTTAAAATCAGATGACAATACAGTATTAGGAACAGTTTCTAAAGGAAGCTTAACCAATAATAACGATGGTACTTATACTTATGACAATGGCGATGGCACGCAGATAATGTACAAGATGCAATTGATAATCTATTAAGTAAAGTAGGATCAGGTGCAGGTGTAACATTAGTTGATAATAATGATGGAACTATTACCTTAAAATCAGATGACAATACAGTATTAGGAACAGTTTCTAAAGGAAGCTTAACCAATAATAACGATGGTACTTATACTTATGACAATGGCGATGGATACTTTTAAAAATGCTAAAGGAGATACAATCACTTCTATTGATACCAATGCAAAAGCTATTGCCTTTGACGATAGTAAATCTAATTTAGGAGCAGATAATGTACAAGATGCAATTGATATAACGATGGTACTTATACTTATGACAATGGCGATGTATACTTTTAAAAATGCTAAAGGAGATACAATCACTTCTATTGATACCAATGCTAAGGCTATTGCCTTTGACAACGGCACTAATGGTTTTACATCAACAAATGTACAAGAGGCATTAGAAGAGTTAAAAACTAAGTTAGACGGTACAAGTGATACATTAGTAAACAATAACGATGGAACATATACGCATACTACAGTAGCTGGAGAGGTTGTTATCATTGATGCCAATACAACAAAAGTAGAAGTATTAGACGGAGTGTATACTTTTAAAAATGCTAAAGGAGATACAATCACTTCTATTGATACCAATGCTAAGGCTATTGCTTTTGACAACAGCACTAATGGTTTTACATCAACAAATGTACAAGAGGCATTAGAAGAGTTAAAAACTACAGTAGATAATACAAAAGGTGATTTATCGTTAGCAGGAGGACTTGAGTTTATAACAGGAGTAAATGGAAGTGATAAGTTATTAGCTGATGCTGGTATCCAAATTGCAGATAAAGGAATTACCACTGATAAAATTAAACCAGGAACTGATGGACAAATTTTAGTAACAGAAGGAACAGGAGATACAGCTACAACTAAGTGGATTAATAAAAAAGCTGCTACATCTAATACCCTTGTGACTAGGGAAACAGCTATAGTAAGTTCTGTTAATGGAGTAGAGGCAGAGTTAATTTTAGAAGGTGATGCTGTACTAAAAGAAGGTAAAACAGTAGTACAAGCTATCCAAGGTACGCCAGTTAGTAATACTCAACCTTCTAATGCACAAACCTTAATTTATGACCAAACAACAAAAGCTTGGATTCCTGGCACACCAGATGTAACAGTTGATAAGGTAGTTGATGCTAAAACATTAACAACAGATGGTGTAATTGTTATAGGTACTGATAGTAATGCAATAGCAACAACAGCTACTAAATCATTATTAACAGATGTTAAACTAAATATTGCTAATAATAAAATTACAACAGATCATATCCAAAATGGAACGATAAAACCAGAAGACATAGCTAATGCAGGTAATAATCAAGTATTGGTTACAGATAATACAGGAGTTCCTACTTGGAAAAACCAGACTGATGTAGGTGAGATAGTTACAGCTAATAATGGACTTACTAAAGCAGATACTAATATCCAATTAGGAGGTTTACTAACTAAAAAAACAGCAATTAATACTACTACTGATAATACGCTTGCTTTAACGGGGCTTAACAAGAAAAAAACACAAGCAGTTAATGAAAGTGAGGGGATTACTCAGCATTTATTAGCAGTAGATAAAAATGGAGAGATTATAAAAGCTTTAAAAGCAGCGATGCCTAAGTTCTTCTATATGCCTTCAGTAATGGTTCCTACAGCAGAGAGTCAAGCCCAACAAGAAGGCGTTACATATAATAATGCAACTCGTACAGGTACAATAGATATGTATGCTATTTATAAGAAACAATTTGGAAGCCCTGTAATGAGTAGTGCTGGAGCATCAGCTCTACCAGTTTTACCTGCATCAGAGCTAGGTTTTCATGTGACTTATGCAACAGAAGGAGTATTTACTATTGTAAGTATTAATGCAGTAGGGTTAATGACATATAAAGTAAGTGATACAGCTAATGTAAATATGGGGAGCTTTATAAACATTGTATTCTCTGTTAATGAAGATAATTAATTATGAAAAATAATATTTTATATATAATAATAGCTTTTGTCTTGTGCTTTGGAATCAAAGCACAAGCACAAAGTGCTATTTTAGAATACAATCAGAAACTTATTAAATTAACTGATTCACAAGCTAATGATCTTAATTACCTAGCTAATGGTGCACCAACCTCAATGTTTATAGCATTTGATAAGCAAGCTAAAATTCACCAAGGAAACTCTAAAGAGATAGTTGAAATGTCTATTGAAGACACTAGCGACTTTATTGGTTTGAGCAATGTTTATGAAGATAAATTAAAAGAGATTATTTTAATAAATATTAAATGGGATGGAAAGCAGCAAATCGTTGTTCCTAAAGATTTAATTATTCAATTAAAAAGTCTTAAATACATCTACATTAGATCATATCGAGAATTAGATAAAGAGTTAATTCAAACAGAGTTTATTGATTTATTACAAAAGTTAAACGAAAAACAAGATGTTGAAATTCTGTATTCAACAATGGATCAACCAAGTTAATAGAAAAGCTATGAAAAAATATTCAAAAAAAATAAGTGCTTATCTATCAACTCTCTTATTATTAATTTTTTTAATACTAGGAAGTAACTCGGGTTTTGCACAAGTTATAAAAGATTTTAAACCACGTGAATCAGCAAAAGCCCCCAAACCATATACTAATGTAAAGAATTATAATCTGCAAGGAGATTTTACCATGATTGGTAATACTAACCTTACTTTAAAAAATTATGCAAATAGTGGAAAGCAAGGGGGAAATAATAATGAGATGATCTATGTAGACATTGACAATGATCGAAATACGATAAATTCATCTTCTGCAGAACTAATTCTACCAGGTGGTGAATGTACTGAAATTGTATATGCAGGCTTATATTGGACGGGACGTGCTCATGATATAGATGTTAGGAATACAAATAGTCCATTGACTTTCGACGGATTGGATAAACGTAAAGTTAAGTTAAAAGCTAAAAACCAATCATATATACAAATAACAGCAAAAGATACTGATATATATTATCCCTCTACATCAGAAGGAGCTATGTATGCGGCTTATGCTGATGTAACTGATTATGTTCGTGAACATGGGGCTTCAAATTATTTTGTGGCTGACATTGCCTTAAAAGAAGGGAAAGGAGGAGGAACTGGATTCTATGGAGGATGGGGAATGGTTGTTATTTATAAAAACACTTCGATGAAGTGGAGAGATATTACTGTTTTTGATGGTTATGGTTATATGGTTAAAAGAACAGGTGCAGCTATTTTACCAGTGAGTGGTTTTAGAGCTACCCAAAATGGAGATGTAAATGTAAAAATTGGAATGATGGCGGGTGAAGGAGATGAGGATATCTCTGGGGACTATTTTAAGATTCAAAAAAGAAATTCTAATAGCTATCAAGACTTAAGCCATGGAGGTAACTCTACTAATAACTTTTTTAATTCTTCAATTCATACAGGAGGAAACCCAAGAAATCCAAACTTAATCAATAATACAGGAATGGATATTTCTATGTTTGAGTTAAATAATACTAGTAATCAAATCATAGGAAATAATCAGTCATCAACTTCATTTTCATATGGATCAAATCAAGATACATACATCATATTTAATATAGTGTTTGCTGTAGATGCTTATGTTCCTGATGTAGTAGGAGAGAATAAAGCAACTAATTATGGAGGTGTAAAACCATTAAATAATGGAACAATCACTCCTGGGCAAGAGTTTGAATTTGAGCTAGATGTTTATAACAAAGGAACAGAAGCAGTTAATAATTCTAAAATTGAAATACCTGTACCTTTTAATCTACATTTCTTAGATGCGGAGATCGTGCCAGGTCTAGATGCATCAGGAAGTGTTACTTGGGCACCACCTACTGGAGGTACAAATGATCCAAGTGTTACAGCTGGAGGTAAAATTGTTTGGGATATTGGAAATTTACCTTTAGATACAACAAAAGAAAAGCTATTAGCTCAATTAAAATATAGATTTAGAGTATCTGATAATTGTGTATTGTTATCTACCAATGTGTGTGGATTAGAGGTAAAGATTAATGGTAAAATATCAGGAGAAGGGGCTACGTCAAAATCAAAGGTAAACTCAGACTTAGTGAGAGATTATGGAAACGGAATGTGTGCTGGTCCTGTTTATGATGATTTTATTTCTACGATAAGTGTTACAACAGACTTCTTGCAAAACTGTAACCCTCCTGTAGAAGATGGAATTATGCAATTTAAGGCTTTTTGTTCTGTACCAACAACAGGATTTGATAGAAGTGAAATTATAAATATGTATCCTCCTGGAGCTAAATTTTATAGTAAAGTACCAACAACTTATACATCTAATGATGGTTTAGTAACTGGAGATTTTTCAGTTAACAGTGATGGCAGTAGAAAAATGTATTATGTGATGATGCCAGGTATGGAGGATGGTTGTTATGCTAGGTTAGAAATCAGTATTGAAAAAGTAACTACTTCACCTATTGCTAAGAATACAGAGTTATGCTTTGGAGAGCCTTTAGTATTAGAAAATGAGTTGTCTGCTATAGGAAAAGATAAAGATTATGAATTGGTTTATTTTGATAGTAATCAAATTGAATTATCAGATGTTCCTAGCCCAACTGCTGTAGGTACTTATAAATATTTTGTTGCAGAGGGAAAAGATGAATGTATAGGTCCTAAAAAAGAATTTACTATTGTGATTAATGCCTTACCAGAAGTAAGCAAGGATATTGACAATATTGTGATTTGTGAAAACTTTGACTCTGCTAAAGTATCTATAACTACAAATGTTTCAAATTATAAATGGGAATACACTACAACTGGAACAACAAATTGGAAAGTATTAGATAATACTACTTTTTCAAATAGAATTATTCTTGAGGGAAAAACAATTAAAGTTAGTCATGCTAGTAAAGAATTAAATGGTTTACGCATTCGATTAAATGTAACTAACAATCAATGTTCAGACACATCAAATGAGTTTGAGATTAAAGTAAATGATTGTTCTGCTGTTACTAATCCGATGTTGTTAAATCAAGCAGTAGCTAATTAATTATAAAATAAAAACTATGAAGTCAAGAAAATTGTATAAATCAGTTGCCTTATTAGGTTTAGCATTGCCAGCTACGGTAGTAGCACAGCAAGCTAAGAAAGACCAAGTAATGGTAAACCAAGGAAAGATTTCGATAGCCGAAGGAGGAGTCATGTCTACTATCTATGATTTTGACAATACAAAAGAAGGGTATGTAAAGAATGATGGAACGGTTTATTACTACAGCAACTTTAACAATGACAATATTTACGATCACAGCACTAACGCCAAAGGTTCTAAAGCTGTGTTCACTCCTTTTGAAGAAGCGAAAGGAACTCAACATATCACAGGAAGCCAACCTTCTAATTTCTTTAATGTAGTTCTAGACAATCCAACTAAAGACATGGCTTTTGACTTAAAGAATGAGGCTAACGTAAGAGGTAGTGTAGACTTTAAAGATGGTATCATTAAGGTAGACTCATTAGTAGGGATGCTAACCTTCCACCAAGGAGCGAAAGCACTTAAGCCTACAGATAAGAGTCATGCTGAAGGCTATGTAGAGAAGATAGGTAATGAGGAATTCCAATATCCTAAAGGAGATAAAGGACTATACCGTTATGCTAGAATCACTGCTCCAGATCATGTAAAAGATGCGTATGAAGGAAAGTATAACTTAGATGATAAGAACTTCTTTAGAGCGCGTAGTGCAAAGTCAGGAGTGATTAACTTACTAGATGAGCGCGAGTACTGGACAGTAGATAAAGGAAGTGATAATAGTAAAGGAGACATCATGCTGACACTGAGTTGGGATGAGCGTACTACACCTAAAGAATTATTGGTTAATCCAGAGAAAGAATTACACATTGTAAGATGGGATGCTAAGCAACAGCTTTGGGTAGACGAAGGAGGTGTGGTAGATCTAGAGAAAAAAGAGATCACTACACCTACTAGTGTGAAGGGGTACGGATTCTTTACATTAGCTACTGTGAATACAGATTTAATCTTAGACGGAGATATCGTTATTTATAACCTTGTTTCTCCTGATGGAGACGGTAAGAATGATTACTTCATCATAGATAATATCAACAGATTCCCTAATAACACAGTAGAGATTTACAACCGTTGGGGAGTGAAGGTATTCGACACGAAGAGTTATGACAGTGCAGGTAATGTGTTTAGAGGATACTCTGATGGACGTGTTACTATAAATAAAGGTGAGAAATTACCTACAGGTACTTATTTCTACATCGTGAGTTATGAGTATAAAGACGTTAGTGGCTCTCGTATGATTAAGAAATCGGGTTATCTACATTTAGAAAGTAATAAGTAAGAAGAGTTATGAGTATTCAGAAAAATATAAAGAAAATTGGAATCAGTCTATTGTTAATAGGCTGCTTCCAAACTATGCAAGCTCAGCAAGATCCGCAGTATACCCAGTATATGTATAATACTAATATGATCAACCCTGCTTATGCAGGTAGTAGAGGAACACTGAACGTGTTTGGGATGTATAGAACACAATGGGTAGGGCTAGATGGAGCACCTAAGACAGCGAATGTATCTGTGTCTACACCTCTTGGAGAAAGTGGATTAGGACTAGGAGTGAACTTTACCAATGATCGCATTGGGGCAATGGATGAGAATAATATCTCTGTAGATTTAGCTTATGCTATTGACTTAAATGCTGATTATAAATTAGCTTTTGGTTTGAAGGGAACAGCTAATTTATTAAATGTAGATTATACAAAGCTTAATATCCACAATCCTACTGATCCTGTAAGCCAAGAGAATCTAAACAACAAGTTTAATCCAAATATTGGAGCAGGGGTTTATTTATACTCTGACAAAGCTTATGTAGGGTTATCAGTTCCGAACTTCTTAACTACGGATCGCTATGATGATAATGATATCACGACGATGCGTCAGAAGATGCACTTCTACTTAATGGGAGGATATGTATTCGATGTGAGTGAGAACTTATTAATTAAGCCAGCCGCTTTAGTTAAGGCAGTAAGTGGAGCACCATTACAAGTTGATTTAACAGCTAACTTTTTGATGTATGACAAGTTTACTTTAGGAGGAGCTTATCGATGGGATGCTTCAGTGAGCGCCTTGGCAGGATTTCAGGTCAATGAAAATCTATTTGTAGGATATTCTTATGACTTTGAGACTACTGCGCTTCAACGTTATAACTCAGGATCACACGAAATCTTCTTAAGATTCGAATTATTTAACCGTCGTAGTACAATTAATGCACCGCGATTTTTCTAAGGAAAACTAGCTATAAAGAAAGAGAAACTATGAAAAAAAAGCTACTGAAAATAAGCTTATTGACAATGTTGCTTTTCGTAGGTATTAGTACTTATGGACAGAAAGTAGCAGAAAAGAAAGCAAATAAAGAATATCAAACTCAGGCTTATGTAGATGCAATCAAAATCTACGAGCGCATTGCAAACAAGGGGTATACTAACGCAGATATGCTAAAGAAGCTAGCGGATGCATATTATTTTAATGGAAAGTTACCTGAGGCTAATAAGTGGTATGAAACACTATTCGATGGAGAGTATGAGGATAAAGGAAAAGAACCAATTCCATCAGAATATTACTATCGTTATGCACAGACGCTTAAATCTGTTGAGAGTTATGACAAGTCTAAGCAAAAGATGGAAGAGTTTTCCAGATTGGAAGCTAATGATTCTCGAGCACAATTGTTTCAAGAGAATAAAGACTATTTACAAAAGATAGAGGATAAGAAGGATGTATATGATCTTAAAGCTTTGAGTATTAATACAGAATTCTCGGATTATGGAGCTACTATATTAGGCAATGAATTAATTTTTACATCAGCTCGTAATCAAGAAGTAGATAAGGCTATCCATGAGTGGACTAATGAGAGTTTTACAGCCTTGTACAGTAGTACGATTAACGTTGATGGGACTTTCTCAGAACCTAAGCAGTTCGCTAAAGAGATAAGCTCTAGAGTAAATGATGCAACAGCTGTTTTTACAAAGGATGGTAATACGATGTACTTTACTAGAAATAACTCTAGTGAAAAGGGAAAGAGAAGAAACAATAAGGACAAATCATCTTTATTAAAAATATATAAAGCCACTAAAGGCGAGGATGGCTTGTGGGGACAAGTATTGGAGCTTCCGTTTAACTCGGATTATTTCAATACAGCCCATCCTAGTTTGACACCGGATGGTAAGTGGCTTTATTTTTCTTCAGACAGAAAAGGAACATTGGGACAATCAGATATCTTTAGAGTAGCTATTTATCCTACGGGTGAATATGGCAATGTAGAGAATATCGGTGCTAAAGTAAATACAGCAGGTAGAGAAACCTTTCCATTTATATCAGAGGACTACTTCTTGTTTTTTGCATCAGATGGTCATCCTGGATTAGGAGGATTGGATATGTTTGTAGCTAAGATTAATGTAGATGGAAGCATTGGTCAGGTTGCTAATATGGGAACGCCAATTAACAGCCCATTTGACGATTTTGGTTTGTATATGGACAGCAAATCTCACAAGGGCTTTGTAAGTTCAAATAGACCAGGGGCTAGTGGAGGAGATGATATCTATTTCTTTAAAGAAAAACCTTGTAAGCAAGCTTTAGAAGGGATAGTGTATGACAAGGTGACTAAAGAACCATTAGTTAATGCTAGAGTGATTCTATCAGATGCTCTTTATCAGCAGACGGATACGATAATCACAGATGCAAAAGGATATTATCTGTCTAATTTATTAGATTGTGGAGGGAAATATCGTATTAAAGCTGAGAAAGAAGAGTATAATACAGTGGAAGTTGTATTTATCGTAGAACGTCAGCAAGGAGTAAAACGAGTAGATATCGGACTAGAGAAGACTTTAGAACCTGTGACAGTAAACGACGACTTATTTAAGAAACTTAAGCTAAATCCTATTTACTTCGACTTTGACAAATCTAATATTCGCCCAGATGCAGCAGCAGAACTAATCAAAGTAGTAGAGGTATTAAAAGAATACCCAACGATGAAGATAGATGTTCGCTCACATACTGACAGTAGAGGAAATGATGACTACAATCTTAAGTTATCAGATCGCAGAGCGAAGTCTACAGTAGAGTGGATGGTGAATCAAGGCATTGAGAGAAGTAGAATTACAGGAGAAGGATATGGGGAGACACAGCTACAGAATAAATGTAGTAATGGAGTACCATGCAGCGTAGAGGAACATCAGTTAAATAGACGTAGCGAGTTTATAATTATCGAACTCTAGACTTTTTAAAATATTAATTTTTGAATACGTAGTTTAATAAAACAACAAATCAATTTTTTTTTCGACCGATCCCCACTGTTGGATCTAAAACAACAGTATTAGCCTAAAAGCTCCCTTCACAGGGAGCTTTTTATTTAAAATAGATTATTAAAATCTATAAGCTGAATTTGCTGGTCAAAATAAAAGACCTAAGCAGTTTAATAAAGTCTTAGGATATTAGTTATAGCTTTTAGACTTAGTTAAATGCAATTGAAGAAACTCATTTTTTACTTTATGAGTTACAATATCAAACTTTGTACTTAAGTTATTTTGCATTCCTAAAATGTCACTACCTCCAATAAACAAGGGATTGATATTAAAATAAAGATCAGTCACGAGTTCTTTATCGATAAAAGCGTTGAAGATACCAGTTCCACCACCAATAGCTAATTCTGTAATTCCTTTTGTAGCCATATAGGTTATCGCATCTTCAGGACTATTAACAAAGGTGTAACCTTCTATAGGGTGATGTGTATTATTAGAGAGTACAATTATTTCTATTCCTTTGAAGAGATCTTTAACCTCTTGAGGAGAATTTTGAAAGTTTTCAAAGGTGTTGAAGCCTATTACTAAATTTCCTATTTGATGTGCTAAATCAAGATAGAAAGTTAAGGCTTCTTTAGGTAGTTGATACGTTGGGTTATCTGATACTAATACCTTACCATTGATTGAAATGTTTGCGATTAAGGATACTTTCATTTTATTGTTTTTTTAGAATTTCAACAAATCTATGAAGCGCTTATTTTATATTTGCTATGACTTACCTCAAGGATAGTAACTAATACAATGGCAATAACAAACAACAATAGAGTATCCAAAGAAACAATTTTAGCATTAAGAGATGCTATTGAATTACTTAGTGGCAAGTGGAAATTTTGTATTCTTAATAATCTACGTACTAATGGAGTAATGAGATTTAAAGATTTGCAAGAACACGCGAAGGGAATTTCTCCAAAGGTATTGTCTAAAGAGCTGCAGGAGTTGGAGGATAATTTATTAATTACTAGAACAGTTAATTCCACTAAACCAATTACGGTGTCTTATAGTCTTACTGAACACGCTATAGAGAGTTATCCCGTTTTAGAATCTTTAATAGAGTTTGGCCAAAAACATAGAGATAAAATTAAAGATAAATAGAGGTAAGAACTCTTATCTGTGGCTTAATTAAAAGTGAGGTTCTTTACTACTTCATCCCTAATGAAAAAGATATTAGATCAATAGATATTTTAGTATATTTATAGTTCATTCATTCGAAAAGCAAGTAATTGAGTGTATGTTGTTGATATATGTATTTAAGATGGAATTATACACGGAAATTTAAAAGGGAATATTAAGTTATAAAATGACTTTCTAAGAATAGGATGACTCCCCATTATTTTTTTGGAGTGACAATATAATTACAGGGTAATGTAAAACATAGAGGAGTAGTATATAATTTATGGAAAGCTAATTGTACTCACAGTAATAGATAATATGGAAAAAATATTTAAGAAATTAGGAGGTTTAGAAGATATTGATGACGGTAGGAATACTACTTTTTCGAACAAAGATGTTATGAAATTAGAAAACTTATTAGAATCTAAACTCCCTGTAGAATACATACAGTATTTAGAATTCTATGGTATTAAGATGTTCTCAGAAATGGTATTATTTAAACCGCTTAATACTACTTTACCAGAGTATATTGATAAGGATAAAGAAACGAACTATGACAAGGTTTTTTATGGTTCGTATATTAGAGTTTTTTATGGTTTGTATAATGATGATGTGTATGATATTTTTTATAATTTAAAAACATATAATGGTAGAATTCCTCCAAGATGTTTGCCAATAGCTTATGAGGCTTCAGGAGGTCTAATCATATTAGATTTGAATCAGGATAATTATGGTAAATTTTTTTTTTGGGATCATGAGAATGAATGGGATTATGAATACTATGAGGAAGAAACAGGAAAGGAATTTACTGTAGAAATGACCTATCAAAATATGTATTTAATAGGTAATAACTTTATTGATTTTCTACAGAGAATGGAAATAGTAGAAGAGTAACTTTTTTAGATCAAGTAATTCAGGTGTTAAAGACCTTCTTGAAGAGTATGAAAATATCGATAAAGATTATTTAATATTCATTAATGAAATAGGAGTTGGAAATATTGATAATAGATTAGATATTAAAGAATACTTATTTAATTTTCAAGACATAGGCTTAGAAGATATATATAGTATTCTAGACTATATAATGTTTTTTGCAGATAATTTTTCAGGGGATTTTATTGGTTTTGATCTTACTAATAATCAAGTAACTGAGTTTTGGCATGATTCTCAAGAAGTATATCATACAGGTAAAAGCTTTTGTGAGTATATTAAGTATATGATTCTAGTTTAATTTTATAAGTTATATTTATTTGTAGGCTACTTCATTTAATACTGAATTTTATAAATTAGAGTTCTTTCATTTTTTATAAAGTTGATCAAGTATTAAACTCGTCTATAACCAGAATAGAAAATAGTATTATACAATAAATATTAATATCACTCTTGCTGTTAAAATCAAATGTAAAAGATGATTTAAAAACTTTTAAATCATTATTAAAATCCCCAATAAATTCATTATTTACAATAAAATCTCCTTCAAATTTCCATGCCCTCATTTTTTTATTTATTGAGATAATATCATTTTTTACTTTCAAATATAATTTCTTCTTTAGTTTAAATAAATAAATTTGTTGATTCAATTTCTGTGCTACTATCAAATATCTTTTGTTAAATCCAAAGAAATGCTTGATTTCTAGTTCTAATAATTTTACACCATTGATATCTTCTATATAGAAGATATCCTTAAGTAAGTATCTATAAGAGATACATCTATATAACAATTCATTACCAAAGTAAATATCTGTATCTCCGTTGAGAGTTGTTGCCTTATAATTCATCTTTTTATTCTTTTTATTTCAATCTTTAAAGATCTATTCTAAATATAGTTTTTAAACAACTAGTTTGTATCTAAAACATGATAATTAGATTCTAGAGGAACCCCTACTTTATTGCCTATTGACTCCTGCTAAAGATACCTTATTAGTAAATTGAGACATTTTAGTCATCTTCACACTCAATTATACGACTTACATCCAATTTATATTCTAAATTACCATCAATAAAACTTCATATATAAATGAATATCAGTTAAAGCTAAATATAGAAGAAGAAAAATTACCAACAATATTCTATTATTGTTTTTTGAATGGTTATTTATACTCAGAAAGTGATTATGGTGTAACATATATTCAAAAGATCGAGGATTATCTGTAAGAATCAAACATCTTTTTTATTTCACATTTTTATAAATAGATATATTCCCTTTTTAAAATTAAAAGGAGATCTAAAATTATGACTTGTTTTTAATTCTGTTTTAAGTTTTTCTTTAAAATATTACTAACCAATAAATAATGGATTTATCTTTTGTATTAATCCCTATTCCTTTTGAATACCCATTTTTCCATTTGTCTGGCATTTGCCTATTAGGTGATAAATCATATCCTGGGATATTTCCTGCTTTTGCTTCTAAAACATAAAAGTTAAAATTATCGGGAAGAAGTAGTTCTTGTGTTTTTTTTGTTTTTTCGGGATTAGAAATGTTCTTGGTATATTTAAAAAAAATAGGAATAGGAAGTGAATTTTGATCACATGTGTCGTTTAGATTTATTGTATCTGGTATAATGATTTTTTCAGGATACAAGTACGTCTCATCTGTGTCAAATTTATTAATTATTAATAAACAATCTGAATTTGAATTATAAATAGAAAATCCTCTTTGAATAAGAGAACTTTCTATTTTGTATAAACTATCTATATTCATCTTATATTCGTATAGCAGCAGACCTATGAAACCTCTTTCTACATTATTAGGGTTTAATAATGTATAGGAAGAACTAATTATAGAATCAGGAAAATGATTTATAAGATTATTATCAAATTGATTGAGGTATTTAGTCTTGTATTCTTTATTTATAATATTAATATTTGAAGTTGGTCTCCAACATTGTGTAAACAAGCTTAGTATTAATAAATAAAATAGATGTTTTATTTTCATTTTTGATTGTTTTTAAGAACTGTAAATATTTCAAGTAATGTTTTACTAGAAGCTACTATTCGTCTTTTTCTATTGGATTTTATAAAATTTAGCTCTGTCTTTTTTTGTGATTTTTACGCTGAAGGGCCAGAATTAAATTCATCAATTACTAGTATGGATAGTAAAATTAAAAAATAAACATTAAGTTCTTCCTCATTTTGAAAGCTAAAAGTAAAAGAAGATTCAAACATGGTCAAATGATTATTAAATTGCCCATATTTTTACTCATTTAAAATAAAATCTCCTTGAAATTTTATGAGGTGTCTTTTTTGATAAAGAGATAGATTATCATTGTTTAATTTCAGTACTAAATCACCTTTAATCTTTTTCAACTCTACAAATTGATTAAGGCTTTGTTTCTTAATAGAATATTTTTTAAAAAAGCCAAAAAAGCTCCTAACAGAAATCTCTAATAACTTTGTGTTATTAACATCTTCAATATAAAATTTGTAATAACAAAAATATTTTGATGTTATAGCTTTAAGTATTAATTGCTCATTACAGTAAAAAAATGTATTACCATTTCTAGTTATAGCTTTGTACATTATATTTTTTAATTTTTCTTGTAAAACCTGCCTTGACAGAGAATTCTATCCCTATTAAAGTTTTTGCTCTAATAACTAGATTTAAAAATTATTATTATTTCTAGCTGATTGTTCACCTAGCAAGTAAAGCATTATAATTCTTATATCTAAATTACCTATGTTAGTGGTAAAGATATCACCTTTTATGCTAATAGATATTCACTAATAAATACCATTTTCTTTATACTTATCGATTGCTATGAATCCAACAGTATTGATAAGATAAAGAGGGATGTTTTTCAATTGTAAAATATTCTAGTTCTGTTTTTGAAGTAGTTTGAGCAAATGCCTCAATAGGTCTAATCATATTAGATTTGAATCAGAATAATTATGGTAAAATATTTTTTGGGATCATGAGAATGAATGGGATTATGAATACTATGAGGAAGAACCAGGAAAGGAATTTACTGTAGAAATGGCATATCAAATATGTATTTAATAGGTAATAACTTTATTGACTTTCTACAGAGAATGGAAATTGTAGAAGAGTAACTTTCTTAGATTAAACAAATAAAAACTAAATTAAAATAGATTTTTATCTGCTTAATTTTTTTAAAATATTAAACTAGAAAAAGCCAATAATAGTCTTCTATCATTGGCTTTTAAAGTAATAAGCGATTTTCTTTTTTTAATTAAATCTTAATTCTGCTGTATATAGAATAATAACTTCTGTTAGATTATAGTCCTCATCGTAAATAGGGGAATAAAAATACACGTATACAGAATCTTTAAATTTCGTTAGGGGAATTGTCTCATAGCTAGACAAATTATTAAGTACTTTTATTGTTCTATTTCCAACCCAGTGTTCTGCATTTCCTTTTGGATTTTTATCAAATCGATGGTCTTTAGTATTTGTGTAATACCAATAGGTCGGTACTTCATCCGAAATAATTAGTTCTTTATTAGGGTTAAAGACTTCATCTGCGATAGCAGTACTGTTAAACCATTCTACTTCTAAATCAGCTTCACCTATAGCAGAGCGATAGATATCGTTATCAAAGGTAGCTCCTAATAGAAAACCATCTACGTTATTTGAAGTAACTTCGAATACAAATTCATTGCTTTTAAGTGTGACAACTCCATCCTGCATAGGAACGATATTACCATTTTGTTTCACTTCTACTTGAACAGTTCCTTCTTGTGCCCAGCTGCTTATTTGTATTGTTATGAATAGTAATAAGCTAAGACCGATTTTTTTCATCTTTAATTTCTGTTTTATGATCGTTTGTGAAGCAAAGGTAAGCTATATATACTGTACGAATATTCGCTGTAAATGGGGATATTTATGAAATGAGAATAGTATGATCTTTGAAATAATATAAAGAGTATAATAAAGATGTATATAGGTACAACAACTCCTGGACGTAAAGAAAGATTCATTATAGTAGAAAAAGGGGATTCTGCTCAATCTCTCTTAATCTTTAGTCAAGAAGAACGAATAACTAATTTAATTATATCAGGACAGGAAAGTGGCTTAGAAATATTATTAGATGAATCCTTTGCTCCTTTGTTTAAAAAGATACATATTCTTCATTTAAAAGATATAAGTATTGATAAGAATTGGTTATATCAGTTTGTAAACTTAAAGCGCTTAGAGATTAAAGGTTGTCAGTATAAAGGGAAAGAACCATTAGATTGGTTGAAATTTATAGCATTGGAAGAATTATTTACTCCCTATTCTAGACTATTTGAGAATTTGTTTATACATCCTATTCTAAGAACAGTCTTTATAGAAAACTTTGATAAGGAAGGTTTTGTTTTTCCCTTAAACGCTGTAATAGAATCTTTATCAATAGAAAAAAGTAAAGAGTGTACATGGAGTAGTTTAGCTAACTTAAGTGCCTTAAAAGCACTTTATTTAGTGAACATACCTACGTTGATAGATCTTAATTGGTTAAGTACACTTACACAGTTAGAAGATATAGAGTTGAGCGCTTGTAAAAAGATAAATAATGTGATAACGTCTATTGCAGAGGTAAGTACGTTAAAGACTGTTTATTTAGCAGCTATGGGAGATATTGAATCATTAAAACCATTTGAGAAGCTTCAAAATTTAAAAGAGTTAACCATCGAAGATGGAGGAAGGCTTATCGATAAGAAAAGTAGTACCATCCTTAATAGACTAAATAATCTTGACTATAGTATAGAGATGAAAAATTATGTAGATAGTAGTGAAGAGTAGAACTACATACTAATAATAAATTAAAGGAGGGATGTACATAACATCCCCCCTTTAATTTATGGTATAATCTTTTTTCTTAATGAACTTAGCATTGAAGAATCCTCTAGTTCTTCTTGTTTTTTTAATGCAGCTATACTTGCAGTAATTTTGAATATCTTTTCTGAAAGTGAGGATAACCACATCAGTTGCTCAATAACTAATACAGATTCTTCCATCAGACTCTGTATTTGCTTGTCATCAGAGTAAGTCTTTTTTAATTCATACTCACGGATGCCTTTTAGGTATGACATACTTAGGTTAAAGTTCTCACTGCGTTCTATGATCGTTATTTCATTGTTATTATGGTCTTCTAATAGAGCGATAGTTTGCTTTAAATTGCCTATTGTGTAATCCATAACTACATTAAATGCTTCAGAAGCTTTGGTAGTTGTATGGGACTGTACATATATTCCTATAGAGGCAGCTGTCGAAAGGAAGGTGTGATTTAACACAGCTAATTCGTAGAGTTCTGTTCTATATTTCTGTTTAGATTTAGGCTCTTGGATCATACGTTGAAAAGAAGCCATAAGGTTACCTATCTCAATAAAAGCATATTTTCTAGCTAACTTATAAGGCAGAGTTACTTCTCCTTTTTCGTTGTAGTAAAGCGTAATTTCCTTTACATATTCTTTATTCGCTTCTATAGACTTTTTAAGATGTGTGTTTAGATTTAAGAACTCCCATGAAGGCCATAAAAGATAATTCGCTCCAAAGGCTAATAATGCTCCTATAATTGTATCAATAATTCTGTAGATCATTACATCCATAAAATCAGGTGTAAGTAATCCGTATATCAACACTACATACATCGTGATAAAAGTTACTCCAACTTTATAATCTGTATGAGAGAACCAATAGCCTATAATCATGGTCAGTACTGTAATATATGAAATAACTGTAGCACTAGGAATAATATATAACAATCCTATAGCTACTAAACCTCCAATAACAGTACCGATAACGCGCTCAAAAGATCGCTGCTTAGTCAATCCAAATCCAGGACGCATAATAACAACGATAGTTAGTAATATCCAATACCCGTTTAATACACCTGATATTTTACTAACGATAAGCCCAGCTAATATGGTTAAGGTAAGTCTTAGAGCATGTCTAAATATGGTAGAGGTAAAGTTTAAGTTCTCTTTTAGAGTTTCTAATCGATAATGTACGGGGGTTAAAAACTTCTCTAGATCTTTAAAACGTTCTTCTACATCTGCACTAAATGCTTTTTCTGTAAGTGATTTTTCTAAATCATGAATTTTGTTTACCTGATTCTCAGCATAGTGAATAACGTTTGAGAACATGACTACAGCTTCTACCATATTGGTAGATTCTCCATTCTTAACAAAATCGTTAAGCATTGCTTGAATCTCAGCTAACTCTTTAGATAGGTCATATTTAGATTTGTATTTACTTCCCAGGTTTATAGAGTAAGCAATATCGTCAATTGTCTCGGCAAAGTGATAAGCTAACTTCTGATAACGTTCTATGATGTCAGGTCTTTTGCTAAATAAATCATGTAATTTACTGTGTTCAAAGGAAGTAGATACTGCTACTTCAAGTATTTCTACTAGAGTAGAGAAAGCTACTAATAATCTACGGTTGTTCGAAGAGTTACCCGTATTAGCTTTATTTCTAACTAAATATTCTCTTAGATTCTCATGAACCTCATTTAGACTTACTTGTATATTTAATTGTTCTTCTGTGATCTTTTCTACATTCGCATTCTTATCCCACAGTTGCCCTCTGTGTTTTAGATAATCTGCTGTAAGCTCCATACACTCGGATGTCTGTAATACGGCATATCGCTTTGGTCTAAGTAGATTAAAAGTAACAGATACCAATAAGTAAAGTAATCCTCCTAATAGAAGCATTAAACAGTGCATAAATAAGGCATGCCCTTCATAACTATGTGCTAACCCTAAACTAGCCGCTAATAGTCCTGTAAATGAAAGCATATTTGCACGATGACCATATACAGATATCATGCTTAAAGAGAAGAATATAAAGACAAATATCGGATAGAAATACCAGTTGCCATCAGTGATGGATAGAGTAAAGGTGACTGCAGGCACTGTAAAGGCACCAACTAATAGTCCTATTATTTTGTCTTTTTTATTACTAGGAATATCAACAGGAGCAGTCAACATGGCACCAATAGCTGCGGCAAAAGCCCAATCAAAAGCCTCATAAGGCATTAGTAGTAAAAAAGGTACAACAGCTGATATAGTGATTTTTAACGAATCTGCAAGATGCGTATTATCTGTGAATTTTCTAGCTTTTCCTAGCATAGGTTACTTAATCTTTGGCTTTAATTAGAGAATAGTACTTTTTATCAAGCAATATAATACAAATAAGACATCAAAAATAATTTGTAGTATTATTTATTCATTTATTTTTGAGTATTTTTGCACCTTTAGAATAAAATAAGAAGACATGATATTATCAATAGTTGGATACGGTGATGCTGTTCTACGTAAAGTAGGAGAGGATATTACTAAAGACTATCCAAACTTACAAGAGCTAATAGCTAATATGTACGACACAATGTACGGAGCACATGGAGTAGGATTGGCAGCACCTCAGGTAGGATTACCTATTAGATTATTCGTTGTAGATACAGCTCCTTTTGCAGAAATGGACGGGAATACAGAAGAAGAAATAGCTTTTTTAACTACTTTTAAAAGAACATTTATAAATGCTAAGATTTTAAAAGAAGAAGGAGAAGAGTGGTCTTTTAATGAAGGATGTTTGAGTATTCCAGACGTTCACGAACCAGTTAAAAGAAAATCTAAGATACAAATAGAATATTTTGACGAAAACTTCGTTAAACATGTAGAAGAATTTGATGGTCTTGCTGCACGTGTTATCCAACATGAGTACGATCACATTGAAGGTGTGCTGTTTACAGATAAAATATCTATCTTAAAAAAGAAGTTAATTTCTAAAAAGTTAAATAATATCCTTGAAGGAAAAATATTTACAGATTATAAAATGAAATTAACTAAGAAAAAAGGTAGATAAATAACTTGATTATTAATAACAATTTAAGATATTTGCGACTCTTAAAGTAAAATTTAGACAAAAATGAGTTTAGAAAAAGTTTTAGCTATTTCGGGAAAACCAGGTTTATATGAGTTACTAGTACAAACTCGTACAGGATTTATCGCTGAATCATTGGCTGATGGGAAAAAAAGTACAGTAGGATTAAGAAACAACGTTAGTTTACTATCAGAAATTTCTATCTATACTTACAATGAAGAAGTAAAGTTATTTGAAGTTTTCAGAAACATTGCTACAAAAGAAAACAATGGTGAAGCTATTTCTCATAAAGAAGATAATCCTACATTAGTAGCATACTTCAGAGAAGTATTACCAGAATTTGATGAAGAAAGAGTATACGTTTCTGATATCAAGAAAGTATTAAACTGGTACAATATCCTTCAAAGAAGAGGATTAATTGCTGAAGCTTTTACTCAAGCTGCTGCAGAAACTGAAGCAAAATAATTTAATATAAATTATATGTATCAAGCCCGCTTTGTAATAAGCGGGCTTTTTTTTATTTTTAGCTAAAAAGGTAGAGTTATGCATACAAGAGAAGAACAATTGCAAGCTGTAGATCGCTTATTGACAATATTAGATGAATTGAGAGTAAAATGCCCTTGGGATAAAAAACAAACTTTCGAGAGTTTAAAAAACCTTACAGTAGAAGAGGTTTATGAGTTAGTAGATGCTATTACTGAAGAAGATACTAATGAAATGAAGAAAGAGTTAGGCGACTTATTGATGCATATTATCTTTTATGCAAAGATAGGTAGTGAACAATCGTTGTTTGATATTAAAGATATAGCAGATAGTATTTCTGAGAAATTAATCTTTAGACACCCACATATTTATGGGGACACAAAGGCAGAATCAGAGAAAGAAGTACTCGCTAATTGGGAAAAGCTAAAATTAAAAGAAGGCAATAGAACAGTGTTATCAGGTGTACCTAAGGCATTACCTGCATTAATAAAAGCGTATAGAATCCAACAAAAAGCAAGTGGAGTAGGATTTGATTGGGATGATGCTAGTGATGTTTGGAACAAAGTAGAGGAGGAGATAGAAGAATTTAAAGTAGAAGTAAAGGCAGACAATCAAGACTTAATGGAGGAGGAGTTTGGAGATATCTTATTTACACTAATTAACTATGCTCGTCATAAAGGAATCGATCCAGAAAAAGCTTTAGCTAGGTCTAATAGTAAATTTATTTCTCGTTTTAATATTGTTGAGGAATTAGTTAATCAGGAAAAAGGAGGATTTGAAGATGTAACTCTTCAAGAATTAGATCAATATTGGAATAAAGCCAAAGAATAACTCTTATATAATATTCAATTTATACAAATCATACAGCAATTCAAATATTATATAAGAGTTACTGTATGAATTGAAACAATTAACATTGTAAGGCATAAGCTTTGGGCTCTTCATGGTGACAATAAAACGAAACGCCATGAAAAAATTAATTACTTTATCCTTATTGTGTTTTTATAGTATTTCATTTGCGCAAAATGATTCGATTACTAAAGACATTATTATTGCTAGAAGTATGTTCACTGAGCGTGAACTGTTAGCAGATTTAAAATATCAACATATTCTTCGTCAAGAAAGAATAACCAAGTTGATAAACGAGAAGCAAATAGCATATAGTTATTTTTCTAAAGAGGGAGACTATAATGAATTGGTAGATGTTTATCCTGATCAGACACCTATATATTATCAAACTTTTAATGCGAGAGCAGGGCAGTTAGCTAATATAGCTAGTGTCCAAAAAGGGGGAAAACACAATCTTAACCTTACAGGTAAGAATGTGATTATTGGGGTCTTTGATGCAACGCCTGTTTTTAAAAAGCACGATGAGTTTAGAGATAGACATTATAAGATTTATATACAGTCAGATGTTGTACCTGATGATGCGCCATTAAAAGAAAGACGTATATTTCAGCTAGCTCAGGAGCATTCTACGCATGTTACAGGAACTATTTTTTCTAAAGGAATAGAATCTGAAGCTAAAGGATTGGCTCCTAATGTTAGTCTTTACTCTTATAATTGGCGAAGTGATGATGTAAATATGGTAGAACTAGCTAAATATGGAGCTCTTACGAGCAATCACTCTTATGGTACAGTAGCAGTAGGGATTAGTGGTCAGTTGGTTGTAGATCCTCGTTTAATCGGTGTCTATGATTGGAAGGCAGAAGGCTTTGATCGTGTTACTTCTTTTTATAAAAGCTATCTTCCTGTTATTGCTGCAGGAAATAATCATCTCTATGCATCTGTTTTAAATCCCAATGGATCAGAATACAATAATCTAATAGGGATAGCTATGGCTAAAAATGCTTTATTAGTAGGTTCTTTAGAACAATTAGGAGATGATAATGTACTAAATAATGTAAATATAGCTGCTAGTAGTAGTTATGGACCAACTAAAGATTTTAGAATAAAACCTGATTTGGTAGCAAAAGGAGAAGGTCTATACTCTACTATAAATGATTATTCTAAAACAGATAATCATATTATAAGAACCAATAGATACAATTATTTATCAGGAACCTCTATGGCCTCACCAGTGGTCACTTCATTAGTTGCACTACTGCAGGAATGGAGTAAAGAGACTTTTAAAGCCCCTCTAAAATCTGCCTCTATAAAAGCAATTCTTATCCATACAGCTTACTCCTTAACCAATGTGTATGATAAGAAAACAGGTAAAACAAAATATTTAGGCGAAGGCCCAAATCCTATTTATGGATGGGGAGCAGTGGATATAGATAAGGCTATAACCTTATTAGAAAACACTACTAAGCAAAAGAGCTTTTTTATAGAACATAAATTAGAGACAAAAAAGGGGAAGAAATATATTATTAATAATGATTATACTGATAATGAAATCGAAGCTACGCTAGTATGGACAGATGAGGCGTTCCCTTTTGATTATAGTCATCTGTCTAGTGCTAGTTATAAATCTGTATTAGTTAATGATTTAGATTTGAGAATTAAGACAGCAGAGAAAGAATACTACCCTTGGGCATTAAAGAAAGATATGAGTAACCCTGTGGCTGTAGAAAAAGATAATGATGTGGATAATGTAGAGCGTATCACTAGAAAGAAACTTCCTAAAGGAGAAAGTACTGTCATGATTAGTAATAAGAATTACCTTATGCCAAGAGGGGTTCAAGAGTATTCTTTAATTATATCTTCTAAAAATCCGATATCTATCAACGAGGTTAAATCAGACACTTATGAAACTCTGAATCGTCAAGAAATAGTAAATCAAAATATAGAGAGTATTGATATTGTTGTATGGCCTAATCCTGTAGAGAAGAACCTTTATCTCAATTATGATTCTGAGAAGATAACGCTTTATGATGCTTATGTCTATGATCTAAATGGTAGATTAATCAAATCTTTTCTTAAACTCAAGGAGTCATCAATATCTTTTGATTTTATTAATAGAGGAACATATATACTTAAGCTTATTACTAATACTGGTATAGTTACTAAATATATAGTAAAAAAATAAGTAGCACTAATCCCTATGCAATGATTCGCATAGGGATTAGTGCTACTTAGTAAGATATCTAATGATATATTATTACTTATTAATTGACTCTTTAGGATCCGATTTCTCTTTTGTATTTGCTTCTTCATGTTCACGTAGCAAATTAAGGAACAGGTCTTGTTGAGCTTTCATATCCTCTTGTATACCTTTCATTAATTGCATAAAATCTTGCGCAAAGAATTCTTCGTATTCTTTATCTAACTCATCGGAATATAACGCTCTACCAGCATGAGGGTCTTTGGCAATATTTAATACTGAATTTGAACGATTGCCTAACTCTAAATAACGTTCACCTGATTCGTTTTGATGTATTTTAACTGTGAAATCCGCTATTCCATTAGAGTTATATTCTGACTTTTGTTGAGAAGATCCTCTTCCATCTTTAAAGCTTGTTTTAAGAGAAATAAGTTCTCCTTTAGCATTCCTCTTTATATTTGAGAAAGTAAGGTTCGCTATCTTTTCATTATTAACTTCTTTTTTAATCTCATCTAATTCACTATCTTTAGTATTCTTGCTGATATGGTATTCTATTGTAGTACTCTTAATATTCAAACCCTCTTTATCTTGTGCGTTTATTGTACTACTTGAAAAGAATAACACAGCGGCTAAAACTAGAACTGTAAAAGTTTTAGGTAAAAGAATTAACTTTTTAAATACATTCATAATAATAGATTTTAGGTAATAATATTTTTTAAGTTTAAAGACGAATTTAAGTCTTTAAATTTTAAACTTTTTTTAAAATTAGTATTATGAGTGTTAAAAAACAAAAAAAGATATGACTAAAGACTTAATAAAAGAAGAAGTATTAATAGAAGGAACTGTCCGTCCTTTTCTTTCAGACAGTAGCTATCCTAGATTAGGTAGTTCATTACCACTGGTAATTTTCTGTCACGGATATAAGGGGTTTAAAGATTGGGGGGCATGGAATAAAGCCATGGATTATATTGCAGAGACAGGATGTTATGTGGTTAAATTTAATTTCTCATTAAATGGTACAACCATAGATAAGCCTTCTGAATTTGATGATCTAGAAGCTTTTGGGGACAATACTTACTCTCAAGAACAACGCGATCTGACAAGTGTGATAGAATATTATAAAACAAAGCCGGAAGTAGATAAAGAGAATATTTATCTAATAGGACATAGTAGAGGAGGAGGAACTGTTATTCTGCAAGGTTATTATAATCCAGATGTAAAAGGGGTTATTACCTGGGCAGGAGTATCAGATTACAGAAAGAGATTTCCTAAAGGAGATCGATTTGAAGAATGGAAAGCAAAAGGAGTCTTTTATAGTGAAAACGGTAGAACAAAACAGCAAATGCCACACTACTTTACTTTTTGGGAAGATTATGAACAAAATGAAACAGTCTTAAACGTACAGAAAGCTGCTCAAAATTTAAAGAAACCTACTTTAATAGTACAGGGGACTAATGATCCTGCAGTACCGTTAAAAGAAGCTCAATTACTACATCAATGGATATCTAATTCTCTTTTGGATGTAGTAGACGAGGCAGATCATGTATTTGGTTCTAGACACCCTTATACAGAAGAAACATTGCCTAATCATTTAGAGCATGTCGCTAAAGTTACAAGTCAATTTATTCAACGAAATAGTTATTGATCTTAAATAAAAAAGGGAGAGGTAAAATGATATCATTTTACCTCTCCCTTTTTATTATATGACTATATCTTTTAGTCTAGATTACTTTTACCACAGTGATAACATCTTCTTGCTTCTAAAATTAATTGGAATTGAACTCCAAAAAGGATAGACGCTAATACTAGGTGAGCTGCTTGAGTTCCGAATGGGAAATGAACGTAATACATCATAATACCAGTGAATATCTCTAGAATTAATAGTACCATTACCCATTTCATCTTATCGAAACCTAAATTAGATCTTCTGTTAATATAAAACAGATACATATTCAAAAACATTACTATGAAAGAGAAACTACGGTGGATATAGAATTCTACAGTAGGATTATTTAACCATAAATATTCATTCCCTATACCTGCTTGTACCTGTTCGTCAATAAATTCACGTACCTGTGTTCCTAAAACTACTTGTACAAGCGTGAAAATAAGAGAAACTACCAATAAACTTCTAAATGTACCGTTGTACTTTTTAATTTCAGTTTCTTTTTTAGCACTTTTAATGATTCCGATAATAATAGCAACAATAACTAAAGCCATTACCATGTGTACTGTAATCTTGATAGGGTTTAGTACTGAGTATACTACAGTAGCACCTAACCAAGCTTGGAATCCCATTAAGAATACAACTAACCAAGACGCTAATACTAAACCTTTGCGGTCTCTCCAGAAAGAAAATGAAGCTATAGCCATTGCTAGACAAGCTAATCCTGCTAATGCACCACAAAGTCTATTTACATATTCGGTCCAAGTGTGTTTAGCATTAAACTCAGCATAATCATGACGAGTATATTTATCCCAATGACTTTCATTATAGGTATCTGTGGTTGTAAAAGTTTCTTTTGCTCTCCACAGACTTTGATCATGTATGATCATTTGTCCTTTTTCGTATTCTCTATTCGGTTCCCACGTGATAGTTTGTTCTTCTGTAGGAGGGATGTAATATCCAAAACACTTTGGCCAATCCGGACATCCCATTCCTGAGCCTGTCATTCTTACTGCTGCACCTGCAAAGATTACTAGATAAACTAGTACAAGAGATACTTTAGCTAATGGCAAAAAATAGTTTCTCATTATTTTTATTATTTATTTACAATTTCAAGTCCCATTTTAGACGCTTTAGCTTTCATGAATTCAAAAGCCGCATCGTATTCATTAGGAATAACACCTTCTAAAATAGCCTCTTTGATAGCTTCTTTAATCATACCGATTTCTCGACATGGTTTAAGGTCATAAATCGCCATAATCTCTTCTCCAGTAATAGGAGGTTGAAAGTTACGTACGTGATCGCGTTCTTCCACTTCAACTATTTTATCTCTAACTATTTTAAAGTTGTTGTGATATTTCTTAAACTTAGAAGGGTTTTTAGTAGTAATATCAGCTTCACATAGAATCATTAAATCTTCTACATTTTCCCCTGCATCGAATACTAATCTTCTTACAGCTGAGTCAGTTACTTCTTTTTGAGCAAGAACAATAGGTCTTGAACTCATGATGACCATTTTCTGTACGAATTTCATCTTCTGGTTTAATGGCATATGTAATCTCATAAAGATCTTTTTTACCATTTTACCACCAAGGAATTCATGTCCATGGAATGTCCATCCCTGTTTTTTAGAAAAGCGCTTAGTAGGAGCTTTTCCAATATCGTGAAGTAAGGCAGACCATCTAAGCCATAAGTCATCTGTATTAGGGCAGATATTATCTACTACTTCTAGAGAGTGATAAAAGTTATTTTTATGTGTATGTCCTTCTATTTCTTCTACTTGGTTAAGAGCAGTAAGCTCAGGTAAAATTAAATCAAGTAAACCTGTTTTATAAAGTAATAAGAATCCTTTAGAAGGCTTTTTAGACATTAATATCTTATTTAGCTCATCTACGATACGCTCTCCAGAGATAATCTCTAATCTCTTGTGATTAGCAGTGATAGAATCAAGAGAATTTTGTTCTATCATAAAATCTAGTTGAGTTGCAAAGCGAATGGCTCTCATCATACGCAATGGATCATCAGAATACGTAATATCTGGATCTAGAGGAGTGCGAATAATTTTATTAGCTAAATCAGCAACCCCATTAAAAGGGTCTACTAACTCTCCATAAGTTTCTTTCTTAAGAGATATTGCTAAGGCATTGATAGTAAAGTCACGTCTATTCTGGTCGTCTTCTAATGTACCATCTTCTACAACAGGCTTTCTACTGTCGAAGTGATATGACTCTTTTCTTGCTCCAACAAACTCAATATCAATGTCATCATAACGCAACATTGCCGTCCCGTAGTTTTTAAAAACTTGTACTTTAGGTTTGTTAGGAAGTAATTCAGATACTTTTAAAGCTAATTCGATACCACTACCTACAGCAACGATATCAATATCTTTTTTAGAATCTCTTTTTAATAAAAAATCTCTTACAAATCCACCAATTACATAGCTATCTACATTTAAACTTTCTGCTGCTTTAGAGATATAGTCAAATATAGGATGTGTAATGGCTTCTTTATATATTGGGGTTTCAGTCATAATATATTCAATAGGAGATACTATTTTCTAATGATAGTAACTAGGCTATTATCTTTTAATTTAATAATTGTAGAAGGTTTTGCAGGCTTTGTATCCTTTTGACGTAGGTTAACTACATAATCAACTCCCTCGATAATCTCTTTACTAATTTCGCTAAAGTTAGCAGGAGAAGGTTCTCCACTAATATTAGCTGAAGTAGAAACCAAAGGTGATTTCATTTTTTCAATTAATCTAAAGCAAAAAGGTTCTTCTACAATACGAACTCCTAAAGAGTTATCAGCTGATACTACTTCTTTAGCTACATACTTAGGGTTGTCTAAGATTAAAGTAGTAGGTTTCTCACTGCAGTCTAAGATATCCCACGTCACAGCTGGTGGAGAATTGAATACTCTGTGGAATATTCTCTCATTTACTAAGACAATCATACTTTTTGATTCTGCACGTTTCTTAAGTGCATATATTTTTTTGATAGCTTCAGGGTTATTTGCATCACATCCTATTCCCCATACAGTATCAGTAGGGTATAATATAATTCCGCCATTTTTGATGACTTCGTATGCATTGAAAACTTCTTGTTGGATATCTTCCATTATTTTGTTGTAAATAGTATCGTTATAATCAAGGAGGTAAAATTACTAAAAAAATAGGATAGAACTAACTGATAGAAGTCATTAAAAATGCTGACTAAGCCAAATTCAAAACAATTATAATATTTTTAAGAAATCAAGAGTTATTTTCTTTTAATTTTAATCCCACTAGATGAACCTCATATGATAAATAATAGGGATTAGAGCTATTATTTCAATAGTTTTAGTTATTAATCTATAATTTTGGAGGAGTATATTTAAACAGCGATTTTTTAAACTCAATTCTTCTAGTTAAACTATCGCTTGACCTATGTTTTTAAACTTCTAACAAACAATGAGCAAAAAGAATATGAAAGACTTTAATAAAGAAGAGTTATTAGCCATGTATGCTAAGGTGTGTAAGAATACACTGATGGAAACATTAGAAATAGAATATATAGATGCAGGACCTGACTTCTTAGTAGCAAAAATGCCTGTTAATCCAAGGGTACACCAACCTATGGGACTCTTACATGGAGGGGCCTCTGTAGCTTTAGCAGAAAGTTTAGGTAGCGGAGCTTCTTTAATGTTAATCGATCCTAGTAAGCAAGAGATAAGAGGGATTGAGATTTCTGCTAATCACGTTAAGAGTAAGCGTTCTGGCTATGTAATCGGAACAGCTAGATTATTACACAGAGGACGCACACTGCACTTATGGGAAATAAGAATAACAGATGAGAATGATGTATTGGTATCTATCTGTAAGATTACAAATATCGTTATCGATAAATAATTAAAGTGATTTTGTTATTTTGGTCTTTTGTGATGAGGATGATGTAAATTTAAGAGTGTAATTCGTGGAGCAAAAACAAAGTAACAAAAGCACAGAAAAACAAATCAACATAAAAGATGTATTTATTTAAATGCTTAGCAAAGCAGTACGCTGATCAAAAGCCTTTTGCTGTCTATCGCAAACCAAATTCTAAAACAATAGTAGGGTTATTTCAAAAAACGTATGCTCTTCATAAGGTAGAAACATTTGAAGAACAAGGTTTTGTATTTGCACCTTTTGCTGAAGGAACACGATTTTATATTCCATTAGCAGAGTCTGCTATTATAAAAGAAGCACAACAAGATATTGCTTTTGACCTTCCTGAAGTTGTACTTAATTATGATGATCAGAAAGCTAAAGAGGACTTTGAAGATCTTGTAAAGCGTTGTGTAAATGCTATTAAAGATAAACAATTCGGAAAAGTAGTTCCATCTCGAAAGGAAAATGTTCCTTATCAAGTAGAGGATTTAGGGCAGTTATTCAATAAATTGTGTAATATTTATCCAACTGCATTTTGTTCTTTAGTATATCATCCGGAAATAGGATTGTGGATGGGAGCAACGCCAGAAACACTACTATCTATAAAGGACAATACTTTAAAAACAATGGCTCTAGCAGGTACACAAGTAAATCATGGGCAAGAAGTAGTAGAGTGGGGGATGAAGGAACAGGAAGAACAATTGTTTGTAACTGATTTTATTACAGAAACTTTAAAGCCCTTCGTACAAAATATTTCAACTTCGGAACCTTACTCTAAACGTGCGGCTAAAGTGATGCATATTTGTACAGATATTACAGCTACATTAAATGATGATAGTCTTAAACCAATAGTTGAAGCACTTCATCCTACTCCTGCTGTTTGTGGGATGCCCAAGGATGTTGCACGAGACTTTTTGGTTAGAGAAGAAGGATATTATAGAGCGTATTATGCTGGTTATTTAGGAGAATTAAATTGCAATGTAGAACAAGAAAATACTGATGAAACGAATCTATTTGTAAATTTGCGTTGTATGAATATAGAAGAGGATAGTGTTAATCTATATATTGGTTGTGGAGTAACTATAGATAGTGATCCATCAAGTGAATTTATAGAAACAGTAAATAAGTCTTCTACCATGAAGCAAGTATTTATATAAGAATTTCAAATTATAGAATAATAAAAGACAACAAATGAAATTAGATATATTAGCGTTTGGAGCTCATCCAGACGATGTAGAATTAGGATGTGGTGCAACTATAGCAAAAGAAGTTTCTCTAGGGAAAAAAGTAGGAATTATTGATCTTACTCAAGGAGAATTAGGAACTAGAGGTTCTGCAGAGATTAGAAAAGTAGAAGCTACTAATGCTGCTGCTATATTAGGGGTGTCTGCAAGAGAGAATTTAAAGTTTAGAGATGGATTCTTTATCAATGATGAAAAGCATCAATTAGAGATCATTAAAATGATTCGTAAGTATCGTCCAGAGATAGTATTGTGTAATGCTATTGACGATAGACATATCGATCATGGAAAAGGGAGTAAACTAGTATCTGATGCTTGTTTCCTTTCAGGATTGAGAAAGATTGAAACTAGCTTAGACGGAGAAGAACAAGAGGCATGGAGACCTAAGGTTGTGTATCATTATATTCAATGGAAAAACATAGAGCCAGACTTTGTTGTAGATGTAACTGGCTTCATGGATCAGAAAGTTGATTCTGTAATGGCATATAGCACGCAATTCTTTGATCAAAATTCTAAAGAACCGAGTACTCCAATCACGTCAAAAAACTTCTTAGATAGCATAACTTATCGTGCGCAGGACCTAGGAAGACTAATAAATAAAGATTTTGCTGAAGGTTTTACAGTTGAAAGGTATTTAGCAGTCAATACTTTAGAAGATTTGATATAAATTTAGTGTAAAAAATAAGCGAAAAAGCTTGCGAAGTATAGAATAATCGCTAAATTTGCACTCGTTAAACAGAAACATGGTAGCTATAGCTCAGCTGGTTAGAGCGTCGGATTGTGGTTCCGAAGGTCGTGGGTTCGAAACCCATTAGTTACCCTAGTATTTTAATACAGTTTAACATGGTAGCTATAGCTCAGCTGGTTAGAGCGCCGGATTGTGGTTCCGGAGGTCGTGGGTTCGAACCCCATTAGTTACCCTAAGTACTTATACATCATTAAATGGTGACTATAGCTCAGTTGGTTAGAGCGCCGGATTGTGGTTCCGGAGGTCGTGGGTTCGAACCCCATTAGTCACCCTAAGTACTTTACATCATTAAATGGTAGCTATAGCTCAGCTGGTTAGAGCGTCGGATTGTGGTTCCGAAGGTCGTGGGTTCGAAACCCATTAGTTACCCTAGTATTTTAATACAGTTTAACATGGTAGCTATAGCTCAGCTGGTTAGAGCGTCGGATTGTGGTTCCGAAGGTCGTGGGTTCGAAACCCATTAGTTACCCTAACAAAAAAGGCATTCAAGTAATTGAATGCCTTTTTTAGTTTATACTTAAAGCTATTTATACAGTTATAGGATTTGTTTAGAACTTTTTAAAAGAAAAGGTTGAATCCTTCTAATTTTAGTATTTTTGTTCTACAACAGAATTAGATAAATCTAGATATGAAAGCATTATTAGTAGTAGACTTACAATATGATTTTTTGCCAGGAGGTAGTTTAGCAGTAAAGGATGGTGATAAAATTATTCCGATTATTAATACAATTCAAGAGCAATTTGATTTAATTATAGCAACTCAAGACTGGCATCCAAGTAACCATAAGAGCTTTGCTAGCCAACATCTAGCCAACGATTTATTTGATTTAATCAATCTAAACGGAATACCACAGGTACTTTGGCCAGATCACTGTGTACAAGGAACGAAAGGAGCCGAGTTTACTGCTGAATGGGATACTACTAAAGTAGCTGCTATTTTTAGAAAAGGAATGAATGTAGAAGTCGATTCATACAGTGGCTTTTATGACAATGATCACCAATATAGCACAGGTCTTTTAGGCTTCTTAAAAGATAAGCAAGTAACAGAGTTATACGTATGTGGATTAGCTGCTGAATTTTGCGTTTATTTTAGCGCCAAAGATGCACAAGAAGCAGGTATCAAAACATTCTTTCTGAATTTTGCTACTAAACCTATTACTGAAGACGGTTTGTCTCAAGCAATAAAAGAAATGGAATCCTTGGGAATTACTATCCTAAATAATCAACTAGCGCTTAATTAAAACAATGAAAAAATACAGTAGATTCAATTTTTTTAAACACACTTATTGCGAATGGCAAGAAATACCAATGTCATTTATTGAAGGGAGAAAACCTGACTATAAAAGCAAGACAGGCAGTATGTATTATTACGATGAGAAAGGTGTGGCAAGATATGCAAATCACTGGGGTAGAGCAGCTAACTGTCGTTGGAAGATTACATCAGACGAATATAAGAATAGTGTATACACACTTGCTTATGCCACTTGGGATAGCTTCTTTCCTAACAATGAACAAGAACCTTTGTATGCTATAATTCTAGATCTAGAAAAAAAATATGTGACTTTTAAGCATAAAGGTTGTCTTAATGATACAAACCATGTGTTGAGAAGTGCTTCTGAGACTGCGAAAAGAATTACTAAAGTCAAAGAAATACTAGAAACAGATGGATGGTATAAGTATCTAGACTTTATTGAAATTGAAGAAGCTAGAACGTTCTTAATAAATGGTTTAATGAGTTCAAATATAGAATTCCTTAAACTAAAACAAGAATTATTGAAAAAACAGTAATAAATACGTTTAAATTTATTAATTTAGCTTTTATTAAAACAAATACTAATTAGTCTAGTAAAAGGATTACAAATTAAACAGTAAAAATTATGAAAAAGATTACTTTATTGGCAGCATTATTAGTAGCTGGAATTACAACTGCTAACGCTCAAATCAACGTGGAAACTCCAAAATTATCTGAAAAAGTAGGTACTACACCTATTAAAAAAGGAAACTGGATGGTAGGAGCTACTATAGGTAATATTGGATATAACTTTGAGGCAGAAAGCTTTAGTTTTGAAGTAAAACCAACAGCTGCATACTTTATTTCTGATGGTTTCGCAGTAGGAGCTGAAATTGGTGGTGGTCTTCAGACTGTAAAAGATGGTAAAAACATTTGGAGTTATGTAGTTATGCCTTATGGACGTTACTACTTCCCAGAAGGAGCTAGTGCTACAGGTAGATTCTTTGGACAAGGTGGTGTCGGAATTAAAGGCGCATCTCAAGATGGAGATACTAAAAACTCATTTGCATTTGATATTAAAGGAGGTTACTCTCACTTCGTATCTCGTAATGTTGCTTTAGAATTAACTGCAGGATATAGCTATAGTAAAGCTAACTTTACTGGAGGAGAGAAATTCTCTGGTTTAGGAGTTGGATTAGGATTCCAAATTTTCTTAGGAAAAAACTAATCATTTAAGGTGATTAAAATGAATAAAGAAAGCCTGAGCATTGCTCAGGCTTTTTTGTATCTATTATTTCCATCGTTTATGAGACCATAACCATAATGATGGATCTTTTCGAATACTTGTTTCTAATTCTTCAGTAAAGTGAGTAGAGATAAAACCTTCTTTTGTTTCTCTAGCTTCTTGACAAATGGTACTTATAGATAGTTGCCATTTTTTATTGCCAAAAGGTGATATTTCACCATAGATTACATAGGCATTAAGCTTTCTGGCTATTTGTTCTGCACCAGTGTACACATGAGTTTTTTGATTTAGAAATTGGACTTCTATGCCTTTATTCTTTCCAGGAAACTGATCTGAAATAAAGACAGTCATATTTATTGTATCTTTCTCTTTAAGTAATATACGCAAAGCATTTTGTGATGGAATAAGACGAATGCCATTCTTTTCTCTTCTATTTTTTATTCTATGATTCCAGTATTTGCTTTTAAGAGGTTTATAGAGCGCTTGGATTGGTATATCAGTAGATAGAGGTAATTGTCTTATCAATTCCCAATTCCCATAATGACCAAGGAGTAATATTATATTTCTATTTTCTTTTTTGATTTCTTCTAAATCCTCTTTAGTTCCTTGTGTTAGATATAGTAATTGTCTTTTAGAAAATAGCGTTTCAACTAGTACACGACTGAGATTTCTATAAAAGTATTTATGATAATATGCAATCTCTTGATAAGAAGCACAGGGAAAAGCTCTAGCTATATTCTGAAGTGAAACACTGAATCTATAATGGAATACTTTACTTAAGAGAAATCCAATAGAATTATAAATGTATTGCATAACTGTTTTTTAGAAGAGCAAATATAATTGCTCTCTTTTATGCCATTAAAAGTCTTTGACCATCGGTGATACTGATGTGATTAATGGTTATTATTCCATAGTACTACTTTAAGTATAGAAGTAGTAAAGGTTAATTCTGATTGCTATATAAAGAAATTTAAATCCAAAGACTATCATATAAGTATACTATTTTATTGTTGTTGCCTAATGTAATTCACTTCGTGAAGTATCTATTAAAACACTTGGTTTATCAGGAAAAATCAAAGAATTCCAATACAATCATATTTATTTTCCTGATTACATGGCAAAACTACGATCGAAAAGAACAAGTTTTTAGAATAGTTTCCACTTCCTTCCAAAAACTTCCATTCTTTTCCAAAAACTTCTCTTTATTTCCAAAAAGTTCCACTTTTTTCCTATATTTAATTTTTAATTAGCTGATTTTCAGTAACAAAATATATTAGCGCTATGCGTTTATTCGGAACCTCTTCGGAATAATTCAGTGTTTGTTCGGAAGGAAGGCCAGTTTTCCGAAGAACTCTAAAAGACTCTCTAATCAACGCCCGAAGAAAACCTTGTTTAATGTTTAGTTTGAGTAGTGCTAATCAGTTTCTTCTGTACAAAAATTAAAAGATAAAACAAGCCTCTTTGTTTTGACAGCCTTTTTAGGTTTAGTATGAAATAAAAAAGTATTAGCGGACAAGAACGTAACTTATAAATATTGGAATTATCTACCTCGTCATAGAGAAGGTAAAAGTTATAATGATACTTTTATAACAATGACTGATACTGACTTTTTTCCATCAAAAGATGATGCTAAGTATGGTGATTTTCCAGGAGGTCTTTTAAGTATTAATATTAATAAACCTGAGCCAGGACTATATACAGTAGTAAGGCCTAGAACTTTTGTTTTAGCCAATGGTAAATTTCCTATTGGTCATGATAGATTAGCTACCATAGCAATTAGAATAGGAGCTAATAAGAAAAACTACCAAGATGCTAAATATGAGTACATCGGTGATGATTATCTTGTTGACGCTGTAGAAGTAACCCAAGATGAAAAAGGAGTGTTACATTATACAATTAAAAAAGCTATTCCAGTTTCATTTATAGGAGGTGAGCACGGTGAAGGAAATATCGCTGCTCCAAAAGTAGTGACTATCACAGTTGATAATGGGCATTATAAAAAATAAATAGTTTAGTTATACAAAAGGATATTAGATAATATCCTTTTGTGTTTTATATAAATATTTCTTAGCAAATCAGATATTTTAATATATTCGTTTCTAAACACCTATAACTATAAATATGAAACGAAAACTAATCGCGTTCTCACTTTTTTTACTTACCCAAAGTATCTTTAGTCAGAATGAACAGAGTATGTTAGAACAAGCGAATGTTTATTTTGATGAATTTAAAAATGCTGCAGAACAACACAAATCTCTATGGGACATTGACTTGTATGGACCTATCTTATTAATAGATTCTGAGACAAGAGCTATTTATGCTAATGAGGGGGATAAAGAAAATAAATTAAAGCCTCAAGAAGGGGTATATATTGGTACATTACCTAAAAATATTAATATAGCCAATACAGCTATTGAATGGAAAGGCAAGCGATGGGCGATGATTATGCTTCCACTATCTGATAATGTACAAAATAGAATTAACCTATTGGGGCATGAGTCTTTTCATCGTGTTCAACCAACATTAGGTTTTAAGTTAAATAACACAGATAATAACCATTTAGATCAAAAAGAGGGGAGAGTATATCTTCGTTTAGAATTAGAGGCTTTAAAACAAGCTATTCAAGCTCATTCTCTAAAAGAAAGAAACAAACACCTTACAGCAGCTCTGTCTTTTAGAAAATATAGACAGAGTCTTTACAATGAGTCGTATACAACAGAAAATAATCTAGAATTAAACGAGGGAATTGCGGAGTTTACAGGGTTAATGGTAAGTAATCGTACAAAAAAAGAAACAGCTGACCATGTTTCAAAAGAGATAGATGATTTCTTTAAGAATGCGACTTATATAAGGTCATTCGCCTATCACACTATTCCTGTCTATGGCTACCTGCTTTCACAAGAAGATAAAGAGTGGAATAAGAATATTAATACAACTACTAATCTTACTGATTACTTTATCAAGGCTTGGAATATCCAAATTCCCAACAATTTAGAAAGCACTGTTAATCAATTAAAAAGTAAATATAATGGAGCTTTCATTATAGAACAAGAAGTAGAAAGAGATGTTAATATTAAAAAGATAATAGCAACATATAAAGCTCAATTCGTCGAAAACCCACATTTTGAAATCAAATTTGAAAAGATGAATGTTTCTTTTAATCCCTCAAATCTTGTAGCATTAGAAGATAAGGGGACGGTGTATCCAACGATGAGAATAAGTGATGTATGGGGCGTTTTAACTGTAGAACAAGGAGCTCTGATGAGTCCTAATTGGGATAGACTATCTATAACTAACCCTACTAAGGTAGAGGTAAATAAAGTATTCGGAGATGGCTGGGTATTAGAATTAACCGAAAACTATAAAGTAGAACAGAATAAAGAGAATTTAAACTATCGATTAGTAAAAGAATAGTATGTAAAAAGCTCCTAAGGGAGCTTTTATTATTTTATCTTCTCTATAAATTGATTGACCATCTCTTCATCAGTAGCCCATGACGTAATCAGTCTAATAGCAGCATATTCTTGATCTATTGCTTTCCAAATATAGAAGTCATAATCTTTATTCAGCTCTTCTATCAGTGCTAAAGGAAGAATAGGAAATAACTGATTCGTAGTAGAATCTCCTAAGAAATGATATCCTTTTGCTTTAAATGCTTCTGTTAGTTTTGTAGCCATTCTATTGGCATGACTGGCTAAGTCAAAATAGAGATTATCTGTAAACAAAGTTTCAAATTGTAATCCTAATAATCTTCCCTTGGCTAGTAAAGCACCTTTCTGCTTTAAATTATAATCAAAATAAGTAGCTAATTCAGTATTATTAAACACAATAGCCTCACCTAATAATCCACCATTTTTAGTTGCTCCTATATAGAATACATCAGTTAAATCAGCAATATCTTTTAAGGTAAGGTCGTTATTATCAGCTGTCAATGCGTGTCCTAATCTAGCTCCATCTATAAAAAGGTATAACCCTAACTGCTTACAAGTAGAAGAGATGGCTGTTAGTTCTTCCTTAGTATAGATAGTCCCCAGCTCTGTAGAGTTAGAAATATACACCATTTTAGGCTCTACTACATGAGGTCTTAATCCATATTCACCTGCCATACGTTCTATATCTTGAGCGGTTAGTTTACCATTAGTAGTCGCTACAGGGATTACTTTATGCCCTGTCGCTTCTATGGCTCCTGTCTCATTTGCAAAGATATGCCCTGTCTGAGGCGCAATAACTGCCTGATGTGTACGTAGGATAGAAGAAATAACTAATAAGTTAGCTTGAGTTCCTCCAGATACGAAGTAGATCTGTGCTTGAGGATTCTCTATTTTAGCTTGGATTAGTTCTTTTGCTCTTAGCGTATATTCATCATCACCATATCCAGCTTGTTGGATTAGATTAGTTTCTATTATTCTATTTAGTATATTAGGATGCATGCCTTCTGCATAATCATTTTTAAAACTGTACATAGTCACTTAGTATTAATTGCTACACAAAAATACAGTAGAAATAAATATAAAAATAGAATGTTCTAAACCTAATAGAATATACTTAACCTCTGTGTTGATTTTTAAACACAGCAGGAGTCACACCATATTTTAATTTAAAGATGCGTATAAAATGACTCTCATCAGAGAAGCCACATTGATAAGCGACTTCAGCTTGACTAATAGGGTGGTATAACAATAAATCAATTGCTTTTTTTAGTTTTTGCTCTCTTAAATATTCCCCAAAACTCATTTTAAAATAAATAGGAAACTTCCTCGATAAATAAACAGGGTGTAATTCTAATTCAGTAGCGAGGTAATTTAAACTTAGTACCTCCCATCGCTCTTCATTGACTAGTTCTATCAATTTATTTACCCATAGCGGTTTATGAGTATCTAAATCCTGAGCTTGAAGACGTGTAATCTGCCCAAAAGTCTGTAATAATAAACCATCTATAGCAAGATTAGTAGCCTGATCAGCTAATTGAGATTCTATATGTATTTTATGAAATAGCGTTTGAAGACTAGGATCTTTTAAGAGTAAGTCTCCTTCTATAAGACTAGGAGACAAATCGTATTTTAAAAACCAAGCTGAAGGTAATTCTACATGTAAGAAATCAAACTCTTTCTGGATATCTTTATTGTAATGAGGTTCTTGACTATGGTGGTATAATAAGGTGTTGGGTTGTAACTCTAAAGTTCCCTTTTTAGTTACCTCATTTAAGTAGCCATTTATATTGTATAAGAAATAAGCATGCTTGTGATAATGCCATGGAATATGATCAGTAGGAGAGGCATTTGCCTTGCTTAGAATAACATCTTTCACAACAAGTTGTTGTTTCTTTTCTCCAAAGTGTTCTCCTTCTTTTAAATAGTCCATATATCTTTGCTTAAGGTCTTAAACAAAGATAATAATACTTCTTAAACCTAGATTATATCCTAGGCATATAAATGAAAAGTAATTAAGTATCACTAATCATGACATTCCATCATCAATAGATTCCCTTTTAGATAATCTATTGTCACTAGTCCATCTTCAGCTACTGTATTGCTACTTCCTGTGCGCTCACCTAGTAGGAGAGATTCATTATTTAGAGGGTAGAGGAGATTCGTTGTTGTAATATTAGTCACTTCACCTACAGGGATAAGAGAGATAATTGTATCCTTTTCGTACCACTTTTTGAAGTGATTAGGTAGAGGGTAGATACGTGAGTAGTCATCATACATCGTTATCTTCAGTCTATCTTTATATTTACAGATATTCGTAATATTGGTGATAGTGTGATCTGCACGTTTACCAGTAGCCCAGATTACATTGGCAGCAGGTATACCACGTTTTATAAGGTAGTCAAATGCCTTTTCTAAGTCAGTTGAGTTCTGATCAGCGATATGTACAATCTCTATAGGATACTGCTTTTCTCTATAAGCATCTGCATCGAAGTCCCTATCAAAATCACCAAGTAGTACATCCACTTTCACACCTAAATCTATAACCCTCTCGATAGCTGAGTCAAGTACAACAACTAGGGGAGACCATTCAAGTAATTGTCCCATAAGTTCTTGACTACAGGCAGCACCATTAGCAATGATTAAAGCAGGTTCTTGGTCATCTCTGACAATGTGATGTGAAGACATATTAGTGAGTTTTGATAAGGCAAATTAAGGTATAATGTAGGATATAGACTCAATTTATTTTAAAAAAATTTCATTTGAAATAGAATAACTTTATATTTGACCCAATTACTAAAAGAACAAACAATGACAAATTTATCACAAGAACAATGGTGGGAAAAAGCGCAAGCTGATTCTAATGCTATTATACTAGACGTACGTACAGAAGAAGAAGTAGAAGAGAAGGCTATCCCAGGTTCTATCAATATAGATATCTATAAAGGACAAGGTTTTTTAGATGAAATAGCTAATCTAGACAAAACTAAAGCTTACTATATCTATTGTAAATCAGGTGGAAGAAGTAGCCAAGCATGTCATGTAATGGAGTCTTTAGGTTTTGAAGAGACGCATAACCTTTTAGGAGGGATTACAGAATGGGAAGGTCCTATTAAATAAAGTATATTAAAGCCAATTCTTTAGAATTGGCTTTTTTGTATCTATATGTATCCATTTTACTTTATTTCTAATTCTTTGATAGACGAATATACTTGCACTATGCTAGGGGTATTCTTGCACATTCCTTCGAGAAAGAGGTGCTCTGGGCAAGGAAACTGCAAGAAAACTGCAAGTAATCCCCTAGAATCAGCAAGCGAGAAGCTATATCTATCATGTTTACTATAGCTATAAAAGGATACTGTAACCTAAATTTTAATGATATCATAAGTATTATACAATATCATTATTAGAATAGCTTTGTATATTTGTATGCGCATAGTGTACATAATGTACAGGCTATGATATATTCAAATCTTATTATGAAAAAAATCTTTTTTATCGTTAATCCAATTTCTGGAAAAGGAAAGCACAATATTACCGCAGATTATATTAAAAAATTCTTTGATGAAAAAGCATTTGATATACATGTACTATATTCTACTTATAAAAGACATGCTATCGAATTAACACAGCAGGCACTATCAGCAGGTGCAGATATTATCGTAGCTTGTGGAGGGGATGGGACCATTCATGAAGTAGCGACACAAGTAGTGGGCAAGGATGTTATATTCGGAGTAGTACCTGTAGGATCAGGTAATGGATTAGCTTCTAATCTATCTATTCCTAAAGATATAGAGCAGGCGATAATACGTGTACGCGATGGAAAAGTAATGAATATGGATGTTGGTAGTATTAATGGAGAATATTTCTTTAGTAATATGGGATTCGGTATAGATGCTACTATTATAGATAACTATGAGAAATCAGGTAAGCGCAAATTAGGTGCTTATATCAAAGCGGCATTAAACTCTGCTCAACAGTATAAAGCTAAGCGAATGCTAGTTACTTATAAAGGGCAAACCAAAGAAGTAAACCCGTTGCTATTATTTATCTCTAACTCTAATGAGATGGGATATAATATGTCTCTAACTCCGAAAGCAAGTCTGACAGATGGACTATTAGATTATCTAATGGTGCCAAAAATTAATTTATTGAAACAATTAACTTTTGGACTCTATGTGATCTTAAAGAAAACAGAGAAATTCAGAAAGACAGATTATGTTCAGTCAGATCATATTACAGTAGAGATCATAGGACAAGAAAGAAATGGTTTTCAGATGGATGGAGAATATTATGAGTATGATACTAATCAGTTTGAGATCCGAGTTATTAAAGGAGGACTAAGAGTATTGTGCTAGTAGTGATTATTATTGATAAAATTAAGAAACTTTAAAGTTCTCTTTTTAGACTAAATTATATAAAAAGTGTAACTTTGTAAGATATATAAAAACAACAAATAAGATAATATATTATGAATTCATTTGACGTAGTTGTAATTGGTTCAGGACCTGGAGGATATGTAGCAGCAATTCGTTGTGCTCAATTAGGATTTAAAACTGCTATAGTAGAGAAATACTCTAACTTAGGAGGAACTTGTCTTAATGTAGGGTGTATTCCTTCTAAGGCATTGTTAGCATCATCTCATCACATGGAAGAGATTGCTCATTTTGCTGATCACGGAATAGAAATCACTGGAGAAGTAAAGTTCGATTTATCAAAAATGATCGAAAGAAAACAAGCAGTAGTTGATCAAACATCTTCAGGTGTTAAATATCTAATGGACAAGAACAAGATTACTGTTTTTGAAGGAGTTGGATCATTTGAGAACGCAACTACTATCAATGTAACTAAAGCAGACGGAAGTGTAGAAACATTCGAAGCTAAACATAGTATTATTGCTACAGGATCTAAACCATCTACTTTACCATTCATTACTTTAGATAAAGAAAGAGTAATTACTTCAACAGAAGCTTTAAAACTTCCTGAGGTACCTAAACACTTAATCGTAATCGGTGGTGGTGTTATCGGTCTTGAATTAGGTCAAGTATACATGAGATTAGGATCTAAAGTATCTGTAGTAGAGTATGCTGATAGAGTATTACCTACAATGGATAGCGCTGTATCTAAAGAATTAACTAAAGTGCTTAAAAAAGCAGGTATGAAGTTCTATACTTCTCACAAAGTACAAGGAGTAGTGCGTGAAGGAGATGTAGTAACAGTAACTGCAGAAGATAAAAAAGGAGAATTAGTGACTCTAGAAGGAGATTACACTTTAGTAGCTGTAGGTCGTCGTCCATATACTGATGGATTAAACGCTGACAAAGCTGGAGTTAAATTAACAGATAGAGGACAAGTAGAGGTAAATGATCATTTACAAACTTCTGCTTCTAATATCTACGCTATCGGTGACGTAGTACGTGGTGCTATGTTAGCTCATAAAGCTGAAGAAGAAGGAGTAATGGTAGCTGAGTTCTTAGCAGGACAAAGACCTCATATTGACTATAACTTAATTCCTGGTGTAGTTTACACTTGGCCAGAAGTTGCAGCTGTTGGAAAAACAGAAGAGCAATTAAAAGCTGAAGGAATTGATTACAAAGCTGGTAGCTTCCCATTCAAAGCTTTAGGACGTGCAAGAGCAAGTGCTGAAACAGATGGATTAGTTAAAATCTTAGCTGATAAAAATACTGACGAAGTATTAGGAATACACATGGTAGGAGCTCGTGCTGCAGACTTAATCGCTGAAGCAGTAGTAGCTATGGAGTACAGAGCATCTGCAGAGGATATCTCTAGAATGTCTCACGCTCACCCTACTTTCGCAGAAGCTATTAAAGAAGCTGCGTTAGCTGCAACTGATAACAGAGCATTACACGTATAATCTAATTATACTGAAATACATAGAAAAGCCTAGATATATTCTAGGCTTTTTTTATTTCTCATTATAAATGAAAAAATTGGATTGTAGTTTATTTACATTTTTTATAGTAAGTGATGGTATATTTGAATTTAAAAAAAGCCTTATTAGCTACTTCTGTTATCTATTGCTGTTCCTCTAATGTTCTATTTTTAGATTTTAAAACATTCTTTTGTGTCTTAAAAGTTTTTGCTAATAACATAAAATCCATATAACACTTCTAGCTTGTACACAAGCATCAACAATTACTACTTTGTCTATTATGTTTAATTGACATAAAAAAATATAACAAAATATTATTTTATTGTACTATGTTTGATTTAACAAAAAATGAAAAAATGAAAAAATGAAAAAAAACATTTACCTATTAATTCTAATACTTCTAGGAAGTATACAAGGATTTAGTCAAGACATGACTAAAATGTCTGATGAAGAAATAATTAAAAAAAGTAAAGAAATTGCTTTTAATTATATTAACACAGATTCTTTTTTCAATAATAGTAGAGTTGACAATGATATGATTGTTAAGACTAAAGTTTTTTTAATAAAAAAAGAGGATGAGATCTTAAAAGGAAACTCCAATTATAAGGAGGGAGATAAACTCATTTATATTGCTTACTATAGAATAGATATTACGCAGATTCCTCAAGCAGTTATATATATTAGATTAAAAGACTCAAAATTAGTCAGTAAAATGAGAGGTACTGATGGTATGGGATTAGATTTATAAAGAAAATAAAGTCCTATATAATTATAAAAAACTTAGGGAATTGCATAGCTCATAGTTTTTTTTATTTTATCTAAAGTAGACTAAATATTCAATATAATAACTCTCACTTAGAAGTAAAAAATCCATTTTTTATAAATAATATCAGTTCCTTCTGCGTGTTTAAACTTTCGGATCTTATCTCCAGATTTAACGTATTCTACTTTACTTCCAATTGCAACAACATCGTAATCATCTTCTTGATTATAATTAGTTGGTAGTAAAAGTTCCGAAATTAATTTAGCTTCTGTATTACTAATATTTCAAATCAAAGTGGAGGTGTTCAAAAGTAGCCCTAACATGGTATATGATTATGTTGGGAATAAACCTTTTAGCAACATTGATCAATCAACAATTAGAAAAGGTCATAACTTAGATGCACCTTCTAAAATATATGTATATTACACAATAAATTAAAATGAAAAAATGAAAAAACACATTTATCTATTAATTCTAATACTTCTAGGAAGTATACAAGGATTTAGTCAAGATATGACTAAAATGACTGATGAAGAAATAATTAAAAAAAGCAAAGAAATTGTTTTTAATTATATTAATACAGATTCTTTTTTCACTAATAATAGAGTTGACAATAATACACCTGTATATATTGATTTTTTCAATGTTACAAAAGAATACCTATCTCTCCATCCACTTCAACAATGTAGTGAAGGAGATAGGATGATTGCTGTTAAGTACTATAGATATGTTAAAGAATCCCCTCGAGCAGTTATATTTATTACGTTAAAAAATTCAAAAGTAGTGAGTAAAATGAGAGGTACTGATGGTATGGGATTAGATATAACAGAAAAATAAGTCATATATAATTATAAAAATAACCTATGAGAATTTTATGGCTCACAGGTTTTATTCTGAACGTATCTTGACTTTTTAGTATTCTAAAATTTCTTTAATTCTATGACAATAAAAGCAATGAAGCTCTACGATATCTAACTAGAAAATGTGGTATCAAATTTAGTGATTAAAGAACTAACGCTATCTAACCAAACATTCGTTCTTTCAATAGCATAACTTTCTTTCTATAGTTGTTCATCCAAGTAGCTTTCTTCATTACCTTGGCCATTTCGTTTATTAGGACAGATGTTAGCTATTATTTCTTTATCACTCAATATTTTTCTAAGTTTTTGTGAATCAAATCCTGCATCAACATTAATAAATAATCCAACAGTTGGGATTTTGTTTGTTTAGCGTTATAAAATTTTATACTCTTTTTTATTCTACAAAAGTCAAGACGACCTCATAATACTAACATTATATTGGCTTTTAGATTTATTTTTTATTAGTAGATTTGTTACTATAAATACTTGAAATAAATGATCAAATTCAATAAAGAAACTAAAAAGCTTGAAATAACAGATAATCAAAAAGGACGTTTAACATCTTCTAGGATTATGTCTTCTGCTATCCTAATCTTAGGAGTGGCTAGGCTATATACTGCTAATTGGCAACAGCCTAAAGAGATGGACTATGTGTTTTGTATTATTGTAGCTACCTTCTTATATATTACAGTAAAGAACTTCTTAATGCAGACTGCTGTTGACTCTATCGATAAATATGATATTAAGTATGTGAAAATGCCCAAAGCATTAGGTACTAAAGCTGTGATAAAACTGAATAATAGAAAGACTAGAGATGTGTTTGGACTTAAAACTCCTGATGCTAAGAATGCATTCAGAAAGGTCTTAAACGATGCTAAAATAAAAGTGATTAATTAATGGCTGTTGTTAAAAAGCATTACTGTGATTTCTGTAATGAGCTACCTTTAGATTCTGATAATCCTAATAAGTACTATCACGATTATGAATATGGATTCGAATTAACGGATGACAATGCGTTGTTCGAACGATTTGTTTTAGAAATAAACCAAGCAGGACTGAGCTGGAATACTATTCTTCAAAAAAGAAAAAACTTCCAAAAAGCTTATGTAGGGTTTGATATAGACAAGGTCGCTAATTTTACGCAGGCTGATATTGATCGATTATTACAAGACAGCGGGATTATTCGCAATAAACTAAAGGTTAATGCTGCGATATATAACGCTAATCAAATCATCGTGTTACAAAAAGAATTTGGAAGCTTTAAAAGTTGGCTAGACCTACATAAAGAGTATACACTAGAAGAATGGGTAAAGTTGTTTAAAAAACACTTTAAGTTCGTAGGAGGAGAGATCGTAAATGAGTTTTTAATGAGTACAGCTTATTTACCTGGGTCACATCGAGTAGACTGTCCTATCCATAAAAATACAAGATTTTATTTAGACAAGTAAAATAGATAAACAATCACTGGAATGCAGTAGTTTAAAATTTAACTCTCAAAGTAAGTTACTTTGGGGGTTTTTTGGTTAATATTGCATGATCATTTCATTATAAAATAGCCAAATGGAGAATCAATTGGGGTTAAGAACAGTTACTGTTACTAGGTATATTATGCCACTGCGAGAAGGAGGTTCACTTCCTGCACTTGCGGATGCTGATGACGACTTTAAATATGTATTAAAATTTAGAGGAGCTGGTCATGGTATCAAAGCATTAATTGCTGAATTATTAGGTGGTTTAATCGCTAAGAAATTAGGATTGAATGTGCCTGAATTAGTCTTTGCTGAGCTAGATGAGGCTTTTGGTAGAACAGAAGCAGATGAAGAAATACAAGACCTATTACAGTTTAGTAAAGGTTTAAATCTAGGTCTTCACTTCTTATCTGGAGCTTTAACGTATGACCCTTCTGCTTTAGAAATAGAAAGTAAATTAGCTTCTCAAATCGTGTGGCTAGATGCTTTTATCACCAATGTAGATCGTACTTTTAGAAATACGAATATGCTAATCTGGCATAAAGAGTTATGGTTAATAGATCATGGCGCTTCTTTTTATTTCCATCATTCTTTTACAAATTGGGAAAAAAGTGCGTTGACTCCTTTCTCATTTATAAAGGATCACGTATTACTACCTGTGGCAAAAGAGCTAGATATAGTGGATAAAGAGTTTAAAGCATTACTTCAAGAAGAAGACCTTAAATATATTACAAATCAGATACCTACTGATTGGTTAGAATGGGAGGAAAGCGACTTGACTCCTGAAGAGATAAGAAGTATTTATTTCTCTTTTTTAAAGAACAGATTAGCGAATTCTGATCTATTTGTTAACGAAGCAAAAAAACATCAAGATGCAGGTATATGAGTATGCAATAATAAGATACACTCCTAAAGTAGAACGAGAAGAGTTTATCAATATTGGGGTATTAGTATTCTGTAAGGCTAAGCGTACGTTAGTATCTTCATTTTACTTAGATAAGCGCAAGATAGATTGTTTTGAGAGCGAGTTAGACTTTGATACTTTAAAAGACCATGTAGATGCTTTTGAGCGCATCGCAAAGGGACAGTGCAAAATATCACCTATAGGAGCTTTAGATGCAGCAGAACGCTTTAGATGGCTAACCGCCGTAAAGAGCTCTTGTATACAATCTTCTCGTCCACATCCTGGTATGTCAGAGGATATAGAAGAAGTATTAACCACGCTTTTTAAAGAATTAGTATTATAAGATGCCACTGTACTACCTTAAAGATAAAATAATAAAGCAAACTACGTTCATCCTTAAAAGATTGCCTTTTTGGGTTAGTTTCATAGCGCTGTTTTTAATGATATACGATTTAGGTTTTAATACACTTAACGATTATCATTACCACTTAAATGTTTTTTACAATATTTGTTTGAGTATCGGGATGCTTGCTATCGTTAGACGTTATTTTAATAAAGATAACCACGAGACTTTAGGAGTGAAGATATTTGACTGTTTTAGTATTGTATTGTTTTTAATCTTGATTATAGCCAGATGGCAGCCTGAGCATACTATAAGGTTCTTTGACAGCAATGCTGTTATTTCGTTTGGTCTATTCCTAATGTTAGTAAGGGAGTTTTCTGTCTTACAGTTAAACTTAAAACAGACTAGAATGAACCCTGCTCAGTTATTTGTTGTCAGTTTTCTATTAATCATTTTTATAGGAGCATTCATGCTTTCTTTCCCTAAAGCGACGAATACACCAGGTAGTATGCGTTATATAGATGCTCTATTTACAGCTACGAGCGCTGTGTGTGTAACGGGTTTATCTACAGTAGATATCGGTGCGCAGTTCACTATATTTGGAAAGACTGTGATGATCTTCTTAATGGAATGTGGGGGACTTGGGATCATGACCTTAGCTAGCTACTTTAGTTTTTTCTTTAGAGGAAAAGCCTCTTATGGAAATCAATTAGTACTTAAGGATATGTCTTATATCGATAAACTAGGAGACGTATTCGCTACGCTAAAACGAATCATTATTATATCTGGTATTATACAGTTTATAGGGATGATCGCGATATTTATCAGTATACGTCATCAGCATTTTGAATCTTTGTTTGACAGAGTGTTTTTCTCTATTTTTCATGCTGTATCAGCCTTCTGTAATGCTGGATTCTCTACTTTACCTGAGAACCTATACACTTTTGAATACCGCTTTAATTATCCATTGCATTTAATTATAGCAGGGTTATTCATTATGGGAGGATTAGGGTTCCCGATTGTATTCAATGTATATAAGTATGTAAAGCACTTGATTATCAATAAGCTTCTTCCTTTTAGCATGAAGGAAGCGAAGATTCATATTCCTCGTGTTATTAATCTAAGTACTCGAATTATCTTAATCACTACAGCTGTATTAATCGTAGGAGGTACTGCAGTAGTCTATATCTCAGAATATAATAATACGCTAGCAGAACACAGTGGTTTCGGAAAGTTAGTCACAGCATTCTTTACAGCTACTTCACCACGTACTGCAGGTTTTGCGACAGTAGATAATAATCTATTTACTACTTCTACATTCTTAGTCGTGATTCTCTTAATGTGGATCGGGGCATCACCAGTATCAACAGGAGGAGGTATTAAAACAAGTACTTTTGCTATCGCTGTCTTAAATATCTGGGCCTTAATGAAAGGTAGATCTAGAATAGAAGTATACAGAAGAGAGGTGGATCAACTGTCTGTACAACGTGCTTTTGCGATTATATTCTTATCTTTATTTGTGATAGGAATAGCTATTTTTGCGCTCTCGTTTTTTGAGCCCAAGACAGATTTATTAAGATTAGCATATGAGGCATTCTCTGCTTATAGTACATCAGGATTAAGTACAGGGATTACAGCTCAGCTGACAGATCCTAGTAAAGTAACTCTGATTATGCTTATGTTTATTGGACGAGTGAGTATGCTTACCATTCTAATAGCAATAAGCAAAAAAGAAAAATTAACGAATTATAGATATCCAACAGAAGAGATTCTGATTAACTAGTATAGGACATGAAATATATTATTATTGGTTTAGGAAATTTTGGTGCGTCATTAGCACAAAAACTTACAGAACAAGGAAACGAAGTAATAGGTGTAGACAAAAGTATGGCTAGGGTAGATGCTTATAAGGATATGATATCCCATACTATCTGTCTAGACTCTACTGATCAATATATGATGTCTGGACTACCTCTAGCGAATACAGATATCGTTATCGTAGCAATAGGTGAAGATCAAGGAGCTAATATTATGACTACTGCTGTTCTAAAAAATCTAAATGTAAAAAGGCTTATCAGTAGAGCTATTAGTCCTGTACATGAGAATGTCTTACAAGCCATAGGAGTAGATGAAATCGTACACCCTGAAGAAGAAACAGCAGAGAGATGGGCTAAGAAATTATGTATAAAAGGTGTAGTAGACTCTTATGAGATTAATGGACGATACAGTATCGTAGAAATCACAGTGTCTGACCGTTTTGCAGGTAGAACATTAGGAGAGATCGGTTTTAGAACTAATTATAACTTAGTTGTTCTTACAACACTGAAGATAAAAGAAGAAAAGAGCTTTATCGGGATGCATAAGAAAATACACGAAGTACAAGGTATTGCCTCTTATGAAACAGTATTGAATAAAGGTGATATCATGGTTATCTATGGTGATAACAGAGATATTAAAAAAATATTAGCAGAATAATCTAAAATCATAAAGAAATGGGAGAGCAAGTTTTAAACGATCTGTTTTGGTTAAAAGATAGAGCAGAGGAGATGCCTGTACTATTTGTGGGGCATGGCTCTCCTATGAACGCTATAGAGGACAATGAGTTCTCTCAATATTGGAAGAACTTAGGAAGACAATTACCTAAGCCAGAAGCGATCTTAGTAGTCTCTGCCCATTGGCTAACAAAAGGAACTTTAGTTACTGCTAATTCTACATTAGAAACAATTCACGATTTTAGAGGTTTTCCAAAAGCGTTATTTGATGTTGAATACAATGTAAAAGGTAATCCTATTCTAGCGAATGAGATCACTCTTCTAAACGAACATCAAGATATACACGAAGATTTAACTTGGGGATTAGATCACGGGGCATGGTCTATACTGTGTCATTTATTTCCTGAAGCGAATATTCCTGTATTGCAATTAAGCATAGATTATTACAAAAGCCCTGAATATCACCTAGAAATAGGAAAACAATTAAAAGCCCTTAGAAAAAAAGGAGTATTGATCATAGGAAGTGGTAATATCGTACACAATCTATCTGCTCTAGACTGGCATAATATGAATAAAGACAATTATGCATTTGATTGGGCGATAGAGAGTAATGAATTAGTAAAGCAGGCAATACTCAATAGGTCTTTTACAGACCTATTAGATTATAAAAATAAAGGTGTAAGTATGCAATATGCAGTACCTACACCTGATCATTATTATCCGTTATTATATATTCTAGGATTGACAAATAGTAGTGATAACATCCACATCTTTAATGATAAATATGTAGGTGGATCTTTAAGTATGACTTCTTACTTGTTTGGGTAATTTTAGTATAAGTACATTTCCATTTCTACCTGTTCTAGATAAGGTTCTCCACCTATAGATTTAAAGAAAGAATGGATACCGAAGTTTTGTCCATCTATATTTGTAATATAGAAGTTTCTATCATTACCTATTAATTCTTTAATAAGATAAGAAGCTATTCCCTTACGTCTATATCCCTCTTTTACCCATACCTGAAGCACCTTATTAATGCGTTGGTCATAGATTAAGTATCCTACAGTAGTAGTGCCATTAATAGTTGCTTTGCGCATAATTAGGGTAGTCTCGAAGTTGTGTACACAGAATTCGTTATTCTCCCATGTAGGAATAATATCTTTCTCTGCAAAATAGATAAGATACTCATAATAGGGTAAATTATTGATTTGCAAACCTTCTATTTCTTCAAACTTAGAGCTCTTAACATTAGTGATTCCCTTAATAGAATTAACTACTCTCCATTTTTTAAAACCAATCTTGCGATATGACTTACAAGCGGTCTCATTAGAACTGATTACTTCTAAGTTGATTTTACGCATATTAAAGCTCTTAAATAAAGGAATAGCATAATCATACATCTTAGTAGTAAGATTATTACCTCTAAAAGAAGGCAATACTCCTGTACCAGCATTATATAGATAGTCATTATTCTTACCGTGAAGAATAAATCCTACTAATTCTTTATTACAAAAAGCCCCTACAGAAATTGTTAAATCAATACCCTCTGCTTTAATTTTGTCTTTTAATTGCTCCAATGTTAATTTCATCGGAACAGTATAATCTGAAAAAGACTTGTTAAAAACAGATAAAAGCTCCTCTAAGTTTATATTCTTTAAAAAACGATATTGAAAACTATAAGTCATACACTTCCTTAATCAATTTATTTATAATTTTTGACGTTGAATCTCTTTTGGCATAATGGGCATTAGTTCCGCACCAAAGAGAATTAAAATTATGAATTTTTTTTTGTTTAGCAAAACTTCTTAATTTTTGTGTTAAAATATTTTGAATAGGATACAAAGGTATGTTTTTATTATCATAATCTATCATTTTCACAAAATTATTAAGAATACCTCTAGCAAATTTACCAGAAAAAGATTTCGTTAAAACAGTTTCTACAGCTTCTCCTTTGTGTAAAAGGTCTTTTTGGTAGTCCATAGCTGTACTTTCGTCAGCTGTAATAAATAGAGAGCCATAACATACCATAGCAGCTCCCTTATCTAAATAATCTCTACCCATTACCCCATCGTATAAACCACCTGCTACAAATAAAGGCTTCTGTACGATAGGTAATACGCTATTAAACAATTCTTCTAATGGGAGGTTATCTTCTAAAGAGTCTTTCAGAAAAGTGCCTCTATGACCTCCTGCTTCGATCCCCTGAAGAATAATAGCATCGATGCCTTTGTCGTCTAAATAAATAGCTTCTTCTACTGTAGTAGCTGTACCTATTAAATATATATCTAGGTCGTGTAGTTCTTTTATCTCTTGATCTGTAAAACAGCCAAAAGTAAAAGCAAGATAGGGAAGGCCTAGTTCTTTTACTACTTCTAGATTACCCTGATATGTCTCTTGATCAAAGTCGGTAATTGTAGTATGAGAATATCCTATTTCCTTGCCTATCTCACTTAATGTATGTTGCATATCATCAATCTCTCTTTGATCAATATCAACTATAGGATTAAGGAACATATTAACGATAAAAGGCTTGTCTGTTAAAGACTGCGTCTTTCTGATTAACTCTCTGCTTAAGCCAGGAGGGAAGCCACCTAATGGAAGTGTACCTATACAACCTGAGTTACTTACTGCTGCTACCATCTCTGGTGTAGCTACTCCTAACATAGGAGCTTGGCAAATAGCATAATCTGTACCGAAAATAATGTTCGCTTTTTTCATAATCTATATTTTTAGAGTTCCATATCTCCTACGGGATAATCTCCAAAATGATGAGATAAATGAATAGTCTTATAAGTCAATGTAGAATACTTATTAGAGAACAAGATGATACATACATTATCTTTAGCTAGTCTTATATATGAAGAAGTATTTCCTCTCCACCAGCCATTGTGATACGTATACATATCGCCATTGTCCATCTCTAATAATCTTATTCCTAACCCATAATTTCTATTTCCTTTTTTCTCAAAGCTATATCCTTTAAACATTTCTTGTTTAAGATCAGCACTTAGGAAATTATCAGAATATAAAGCAGTATCAAACTTCAGAAAATCTCTAGGAGTGGTATAGATGTTTTTATCTCCATAAGTTCCATCCATATAGTCCCATCTCATTAGTTTCTTCCCACCAGAGAAAGATTGTGTTACCTCATTCTTCTTGGTTAAATCATCGAAAACAAAACTGTGGTTCATCTCTAACGGATCAAAGATTAACTCTCTTACAGCTTCTCTAAATGTCTTCTGAGTGATTCTCTCTACAATAGACGCTAATAATACATAGTTAGTATTACTATACGTAAATTTAGTATTAGGAGTGAAGTCTAGTGATACTCTTTTTTTATTAATGACTTTTATTACATCTTCATTTGTAACAGTGGTTTTATTATCCCAGATATTCTTATAATATCCATAATACCCCAAACCACTTCTGTGACTTAATAAGGTTCTTACCGTTATCTCAGGATAAGGAAATCCTTCTATAATCTCAGATACGCTCTGGTTAAGGTCTAATCTACCACTGTCTACTAATCTTAGAATAGTAACGGCTGTGATAACCTTACCAACAGAAGCAACATGCATAGAGGTCTCGCTTCCTATAGAGTCGTTTCCGCTTCTATCTGATACTCCAGAATAGTTCTCATAAATAATCTGACCATTCTTAGCCACTAAGAAACTACCTGTATATCCGTTTTTATTAATATTATCGTTATAAAAATTCTCTATAATATGAGCCTTCTCTAAAATATAATCTGTAGTAACTTCTGGAAACTCCACCTTATAAGGGTTATCCACACGTACATTATGTTCTTTTATGATAGGAATATTTGTAGCTAATTCTTTATTCTCTTGGCAAGCATATAATGATAATGCTGCTATTAATGTTACTGCAAAATATCTTTTATTAATCATTCGTTCTTCTAAGTAAAAGACCAGTTAGAGTGATTTTATAACTGGCCTTATTTTAATATCTTATAACTACTGTATTCTCAATTGTTCTTTCGTTTTTTTAAGTAATCCATCTTTGTGTAAAAGCACTGAAATAGACTTTAACTTCATGTATGGAATACTCATGTAAATATAACCATCATTTCCTACACGATCACTATTTGGTCCCCATGAATTTTTAACTTTATAGTAAATATTTCCTTTTTGATCTTTTACTTTTCCTACGATATGCATTAGGTGATCATCTTGGGTATTAAAGTTATAAAACTCTTGTAATCTGTAATCAGCAGTAATGTCTTTCTCTTTAATAATCTCTGTTAAACCTTTTTCTGTATCAGCATTGTCATTTGGAATAAAAGCAATTCCATATTTACCAGAGAACGTTTTTTCTGAAACATCACAATCTAAAGAGAGCGTATAGCCATTATCCAAAGCATAATCAATATTAGCAATATACTCTTCTAGTGGAAGATTATACATACTACCATTAGAGAAATTATCTGGAATATTAAGAATAAACGAAGAATAATTCTTTTTATTTTGGAAAGAAGAAATTGTTACATAATCATCAGGATTAAGGGTAGTCATTTTCAAGAAACTCTCAGGAGTATATTTTTTGCCTTGATAAGTAAACTCTTTAATATTACTTCCCATATACATATCTAGTACGTGTTCAGTTAGTTCTTTCCAATTACTAGAAATAGGAGCGTCACTCTTAGCAAAAGCATCTATTAGACTCTTTAATACTTTAAACAACTCTTTATGATCATAGGCTTCTTGTCCTACTAGTCCAGAATATGCTTCTACAGGAACTAATCCATAATCTCTCATACTGTTAATCACATCGTGAGCTAAACCACCTTCACCGAATTGAGTCTTTCCTTGTCTAAGAATATAGTTTTCTATTTTTTTAGGGTATGTATTTCTGACATTATACATCTCAGAAAGGTCAATATGCTTGTTGGTTTTTCTAATTATTTCAGATTCTAAGAATGAAGAAGTACTAAAGCTCCAGCAAGTTCCTGTTTTTCCTTGACTGATAACAGGTGTACCTTGAATATCTACAATGTTTTGAAAATCATACTTTTGAGCGTATGCGCCTAGTCCAAGAAATAGGACAGATAGGGATAATAGTGTTTTTTTCATGGATTATAATGTTTTGGAATGGCAATATAATGCAAAAAATAGGTTATTTTTACCCTAAATTAAAAAACATTATGAGTAAGATTCAATGGGAAACAGCTATCGAGTTTGAGGATATTACATACAAAAAGTGTGATGGAGTAGCTCGTATTGCTTTTAATAGACCAGAGGTTCGCAATGCTTTTAGACCAAAAACAACTAGTGAACTATATCGTGCATTCTATGATGCACAAGAAGATACATCTATCGGAGTAGTATTATTATCTGCAGAAGGGCCATCACCTAAAGATGGAGTTTATTCATTCTGTAGTGGAGGAGATCAAAAGGCTAGAGGACATCAAGGATATGTAGGAGATGATGGTATGCATCGTCTAAATATCTTAGAAGTACAACGTCTTATCAGATTTATGCCTAAGGTAGTAATCGCTGTAGTTCCAGGATGGGCTGTAGGAGGAGGGCATAGCTTACACGTAGTATGTGATATGACTCTAGCGAGTAAAGAACACGCTATCTTTAAACAAACTGATGCTGATGTAACAAGTTTTGATGGTGGATATGGTTCTGCATATTTAGCTAAAATGGTGGGTCAGAAAAAAGCAAGAGAGATCTTCTTCTTAGGTAGAAACTATTCTGCTCAAGAAGCTTTCGAAATGGGAATGGTAAATGCTGTTATTCCTCATACAGAATTAGAAGATACCGCTTATGAATGGGCACAAGAGGTATTAGCTAAATCACCTACTTCTATCAAGATGCTTAAGTTCGCGATGAACTTAACAGACGATGGAATGGTAGGTCAACAGGTATTCGCAGGTGAGGCAACTCGTCTGGCTTATATGACTGATGAAGCTATAGAAGGAAGAAATGCATTCTTAGAAAAGAGAAAGCCTAACTTCCCTAAAAAATGGATTCCATAGTAGTTTATATTTAATAAACTCTAGAGATATAGAAGCCATCCAAAAATTGGATGGCTTTTTTATATAAGCTAAGGAGGGAAGTATACTAAAATTTAATTATAGGTGAAGTCTAGATGGAATATTTTGGCATTATTTTCCTAAAAAGTCCAAAAACTTCCACTTTTTTACAAAAAAAGGCAATTTAAAAGATGTAACTCATTGGTTTTTAGTAATGTAATATATTTCAATATCCTCTTTGTTCGGAAGGTATTCGGTAAAGTTCAGTGTTTCTTCGGAACAGAGGCCCTTTTTCCGAAGAACATCCAAAGAGTGCCCAATGACTCTCCGAAGAAACTTTATTTAGATAGTTATTAAATCAGTGTCTATTAGTATCTAACTGAATTGTAATAAAGCTAATTTTTTTTTCAAAATAACCTTATTCTTAATTTAAAAAAGAAGTGTTTATTAGCTAATTCTACTCCCTTATCTGGTTCAAATCCTCTATATTGGTAATCTTATAGATTAGATTTTAAGCTTCTTATTTACTTAAATTATTACTTTACATAATATGTAATATATGCTGATAATAAACAAGTTATAATAATTAATAAGTGATTATAACTTATTATTATAGGATGAAATATAGGGATTTAAAAGAGAATAAACAGAGTAGAATACTACTCTAAAAAGTTTTTAAATAACTTCTGACTTTATACCCTTAATTCTTGAATAACTTTTTAACTTTACTACAAACCAGGAGACAGTAGAAAATGGCAAAATTAATATTAAGAAGAAAAAAGGCATTTGTAGAACGATTTAGAAATTATACTATTTTCTTAGATGGAGAGAAAATAGGGTCTATAGCTAATGGAACAGAAATGACTTTTGATATTTCAGAAGGTAAACATATTCTTAGTACTAAAATAGATTGGAACACCTCTAATGCTATTATTTTTGAAATAGCAGAAGATCAAACTTTGACTTTCTCTGTAAAAGGAGCGAATCCACTTTATGCTTTATATTATACCTTCGCCAAACCACATAAATATCTTAAGCTAAAACTTATTGGCTAAGCGATAGTATAAATATTAGTAGATAGACTCGTACAAACGTTATCGTATCTCATAAATTCTATTTAATTTTGGCTTCTAATACCTTTCTAAATGCAATAAGCTTTTAGTATTACTTAAATATATAGATGATAAAAATTAAAGCATGGGTAGGTGCTGCAAGATTGCGTACTTTACCTCTTTCTGTTTCTGGAATAATCGTTGGTAGTGCATGTGCATATCCTTATTTTTCTACAAATACTTCTTTTCTAAGTATCTTTTCCTTTGCAATATTGACAACTTTATTACTTCAGATTCTTTCAAATTTTGCAAATGATTATGGAGATGGAGTAAAAGGAACAGATAATGAAACTCGTATAGGCCCACAGAGAGCTTTACAGAGTGGTTTAATCACTCCTAAGGAAATGAAGCAAGGAGTAATCATTACTTCATTGTTATCGCTTATTTCTGCTTTAGTTCTAATTTATATTTCCTTTGGTAAGGATAATTTTTTCACTTCTATCTTTTTCTTTGTTTTAGGAGTAGCTTGTGTTGCAGCAGCTATTAAATATACGGTAGGATCAGGAGCATACGGCTATAAAGGATTAGGAGATTTATTTGTATTTATCTTCTTTGGTTTAGTGAGTGTGTTGGGATCTTTCTATCTATACGGTCAAGTATTTGATTATTGGGTAATCTTACCTGCTATAGCTGTAGGAAATCTAAGTATAGCTGTATTAAATATTAATAATATGCGAGA